>JAIQFY010000071.1 GCA_020072965.1 Terriglobia bacterium
AGGGATGCCGGGCGGCTAGGGTTTGTCATCACGCAAACAGTTTTCAAAAGCGGAGCGAATCAAGGCTTTAGACGGTTTCTTTTGCCGTGTGACGATGATGCTGAGATTACGCTCGGGATCAACAAAGTCACAGGTTCTTGTCTGGCGTGCTCCCAAAAGTCGGTCGGAATCATTCCGGCCACATCGCATCGGAAACCGTCCAAATTGAACTCGCGAAGCCAGTACTTCAGCATGTCCACCATGTATTCTCGCAGCCGCGGGTTGTCGTAGTTCAACGCCGCCACGTCGGACCAGTCCGGCACAGGTGAAACGATCTTGCCGCCGGCATCATGCCGGTAAAAATCCGGGTTCTTCATCAGCACGCTGTCCCAGGCCGTGTGATTCGCCACCATATCCAGGATGACTTTGAGCCCGCGGTGATGAGCTTCCGCGATCAGCCGGTGGAGATCTTCTTTGGTGCCGTATGCAGGATCGATGGAGTAATAGTCGCGCACCGCGTAGGGGCTGCCAAGAGTCCCTTTCTTGCCCTCTTGTCCGACCGGATGGATTGGCATCAGCCACACGATCGTCACCCCAAGATTTTTCAGGTCGTCCAACCGTGTTGTAATGCCGTTGAAATTGCCCTCAGGCGAGAAGTCTCGCGGAAAGACCTCATAAATGACTCCGTCACGAACCCATGCGGGAACAGGTCGGGCCACTGCGGAAGCCACTCGAAGTGCGGGAGGCTGCGCGCCGCAGTATATACACAAAGGGAGAAACAAGCAGGCCGCGAAAAGGAATAGTCGAGCCCCTTTGAGTTTTGATCTTGACAAGAGTCGAACCTCCATTTGGTCAGAATTTTTAACCCGACGAAGCGAGCATTGCCCCGGGGAGCGACTCTACAAGATTCAGCCAAGATCAGGCTGTGATCAGCTCGCCGCGATCCGCTCATTGCAGGTCTGTAGCATTAGCGCGCTAACTCTATTCTTTTGGCGAAATGTAATCAATCGAGATGTTGTCCCGGCAGGGGGTCGATCGAGGCAAGTAGATTTCCGGTGGTCACAGGAATCGTGACAGACTTGCGCCTTGGTAGCTGCCCTGATTCATCGGGGCGGGGCGTTGCACACAGGTGACATGCGTCCGCGGTTTTGGCTCCAAAAATACCAACGGCGTGTGCATTGGATTCCCAACCGCGCGCATGATTCAGCCAGCGCCCCTGCCCTGAAAGGGCAACCTTCAACAGCCCAGGGCGACGCCCTGGGACAATGTGTCACCCAAACCAAGGGAACCCGCCTTGGCGGGTTTCCTTCTCCGCACATGGTGGATGGCCCGTTAAACCGATAAGTTCTACTTACGGTGGCAAGATATATGTGTCCGCCATGGTGGATCTGCATCCGCGAGATCCTCCAGAAACTTGAATGCGACAAGGCCCCGCTCCAGATTCAGGCCAACCGCCCGGAATGCCGAGATTCACCCTGCAATCCCCATGGACCAGATTGCCCTTTCAGGGCAAGCCAAATGTGAAGAAAGGCGATCCTCCCCAGGGCGATGCCCTGTGCTTTTGAAGATTGCCCTTTCAGGGCATGAGGACAGGTATATCCCTCTCTTGTGCCCACGAATCCTGCTGCGCCCTTTGAATCCAGGAGTTCCTTGTGTTGGGTTTACCTGGTGCTACCGATTCCAATAAGATGGAGGACATATGATGAGGTCAAAGTGGGTCGAAGGGGGCCAATTCACTTTGCGGCTCCGCCACGGCGGAAACGGCAAAGCTGCTCTATCTCAGGACTTTTGAAAAACGTCACTAAGTTCAATTAACATTAATAAGACTTTCCGGTCATTAATCCTTCGAATTGAGAATTTGGGAGACAGTCTCGGCAATCTTGGGAAGAGAATCTCTAATGGGCGCTGACAACTCCGTCGACATCCCTTGGAGATCTCGAATGGACACGGTGATGAGGGTGATTTGAGGGAATCGCCCGAGCAGGACCATGGACTCCACCAGGTCGCGCAGTCCGATATCATGGGCGGTGAGGGATCTTGGAAAATCGCTGGCAAAGCGGGGCTTGATGACTCGAAGGGTGCCCGGAGGATTTCCATCCATTGTTGCATCGATCATGATGATAAAAGGGTAGCTCTCAAGGTGGGAGATCAGATGAAATCCGCCGGTGCCGCCGTCCAACAGGTGGATGTTCGCAGGGAAGGGCCACTTTTCAAGGTGACGGATGGCATGCACGCCGACGCCTTCGTCGCCCATCAAATAGTTTCCAATGCCCAGGATGAGAACCGAATCTTCGGCCATTGTTGGACGCTCACTACCTTCTTTCGTAATTAAGGATTATTAAGGAAGAAAGGGAGGAGGTCAACTGATGTGATGATCAAATGTAGTGACAACCTTCGTCCCATGAATGTGGAGTTATGCAAGACCACCGAGGAGGGCCGTGATCCCGTCCGTCGCGGCTGAGATCACGTTCTTTTGCGACCGGCAGGGAAAACCCGCGATCCCGCAAGGCGCATGCGCGTCAACCTAAGACCGGAGGAATGAGCGGTCCATAATCCCCCTGGCGGAAGCCGGGGGATGATTCAGGTACAGCCTACAGCAGCGACCCCATCTTCATTATCTCCCCCCCATCCCGCGAAGCGGGATGGGGGGGATGTGGTCTGTTTTTGGAGCCTGTGTTTGTGGGCCGTACTTGAACTTTCCCCCAGCTTCCGTTGGGGGGATTCGACAGAACCGTCCCCCTCCCCCTTTAAAATCAATCCTCTTTAGGTTGACGCCTATGCGCAAGGCGGGATCACGGCTACCAAACCGTACTATCGTCACATTTGTCTATCATCCTCAATTAAGGAAGGGAAATCTTTCAGATTGAGAGAGAAAAAAGCCCAGGACTCTTTAATCTGCAAAGTGCCCTGGGCTTCTTTGTACTTACCTCCAACAGCCCCCTGCTACGTTGTGCTACTTCGGGTAGAGCGATCCGCTTTGGCGCATCGTCCTAAATATCCCGAGCTACTCCGCCTTGGGTTGAACTTCCTTTTCAATGAATTTCCATCCACCCGCCATAGACGAAAGGATTCCGCGGCCTTCCACGTAATCGTGATAGAAAACCAGGTAGACATGGACCATTGAGAAGATGATGAAGAACCACATCATCATATGGTGCCATTGGCGGACGGCAAAGTCCCCGCCCATCAGAGGGACGATCCAGGCGAACAAGCGGGGCAGCCAGGCGTTGCTCATCGCGGAGTACATCCCGAAACCGGTGACGGACTGGAACAGGAAGGCCAGGAACGTGAGAAAATAGGTGAGGCCGGCCAGGCTGTTGTGCCCGACCGATTCAATGGGTTTTCCTTCAGCCTGCAGCACATCGACTTTCAGGATCTGCCCCACTTCCTTCCACTGTTTTCTTCGGGTCGGGATAAAGTTCTTCCAGTCGGCGTATCGGTTGCCGGCAAATCCCCAGTAAATGCGGAAGAGGAAGTTGAAGAAGAACACAAACGCGGCCAGGAAATGGATGAACCTCACCGTCCCGAACCAGTAGCCAAAGGAAGCTTCTCGTCCCAACTGAATGGCCAACGGTTTTCCGATCAGATACCCGGTGATGACCGAGGTGGTGACCGTCAGGGCATTCAGCCAGTGATAAAACCTCACCGGAAGCTGCCACACATAAACTCGTCGGATGGAGTTTCTTTCCATGCGCGCCTCCTAGTAAGTGTTGATCGTGTGAATGTACGTCCCTTTTTCATCATAGAGGTGAACGGCACAGGCAATGCAGGGATCGAAGGAATGGATCGTCCGGATCACCTCCAGCGGCTGTTCGGGATTTAATACCGGTGTGCCGATCAATGCTGCCTCGTAGGCCGACAACTGACCCTTGCTGTCGCGCGGTGAGGCGTTCCAGGTGCTGGGCACGACCAACTGGTAGTTCTCGATCTTCTTGTTCTTGATCACAATCCAGTGTGCCAGGGCGCCGCGAGGCGCTTCGCTCAGTCCGACTCCCTTGGCTTCGCTGGGCCAGGTGTCAGGATCCCATTTTTCATTGTTGAACATGCGCGAATCGCCGTTCTTGATGTTGGTGAGCAACTGCTGGTAGAACTCCTTCGCCCAACCGGCGATCAGCATGGTTTCGAGACCTCGGGCCGCGGTGCGTCCCAAGGTCGAGAACAGGGCCGTCACGGGAACATCCAGCTTCTTCAGGGTCGCATTGACGATCTCCTTTACCTCTTCGCGCCCGGAGGCATATGCCACCAGCAACCGCGCCAGGGGACCCACCTCCATCGCGTTCCCTTTCCATCGGGGGGTCTTCAACCAGCTGTATTTTTGTTTGACATCGAGGTACTCATACGGCGGTTTAGGTCCGGTGTACTTCAGCTTGGTTTCACCCACCCAGGGATGTTTGGCCGCGTTGTCGCCATCGGAATATTCGTACCAGGAATGAGCGATGGATTCCTGAACTTGTTCCGCATTCTTCCCGTCCACCTCATGGACTTCATTCAGATTGCGGTTGAGAATGGCCCCGCGCGGGAATTTGAACTTGGAAAGATCCGCGTAACCGTTAGTTGGTAAGTCGCCGTACACCAGGTAGTTCGGCAACCCACCTCCAATGGCCCCCCAGTCCTTATAGAAAGAAGCGACCGCCAGCAGATCGGGGATGTAAACCTGCTCGATGAAATCCTTCGCTTGGTTGAGAAGAGTTCCCACATAAGCGAGCCGTTCCGCGTTCAAGGCGTTGGAATCATCCAGGTTGACGGCACAGGGCGCGCCGCCGACCAGGTAATTGGGGTGTGGATTCTTTCCTCCAAAGATGGTGTGAATCTTGACGATTTCCTTTTGCCATTCCAGGGCTTCCAGATAATGCGCCGTGCCGATGAGATTCACTTCCGGGGGCAACTTGTAGGCGCCATGTCCCCAGTATCCATTCGCGAAAATGCCCAACTGTCCGCTATTGACAAAGGCGGTGAGGCGCTTCTGGAGGTCCGAAAAGTAGGCCGGAGAGCTCTTGGGCCAGTTCGAAATGCTTTGGGCGAGTTCAGAGGTCTTCTTGGGGTCGGCCTTCAGCGCGCTCACGATGTCCACCCAGTCGAGCGCATGAAGATGGTAAAAGTGAACGACGTGGTCCTGCATATACTGCGTGCAGAACATGAGATTGCGCACCAGCTCCGCATTCGGTGGGACCGTAATCCCGAGGGCATCCTCGACGGTGCGGACTGAGGCTAGGGCGTGAACCGTTGTGCACACGCCGCAGGCGCGTTCGGTAAAAGCCCAGGCGTCACGCGGGTCGCGGCCTTTCAAGATGATTTCGAAGCCGCGGACCATTGTGCCGGAGCTGTAGGCATCCACCACCTTGCCGTTCTGGACTTCCACTTCCACCCGAAGGTGGCCTTCAATGCGAGTGATAGGATCGATAACGATTCGGCTGGCCATTATTCACCGCCTTTCTTTTCTTCAGCCGGGGAATCACTGTTCTTGATTTCCTGACGAAGCTGGCGACGTTTCTTGATGTTTGTGGTGATGGCATGGGCGGCGATTCCGACGGCGGTGATCGCCCCCACCGTCACCCCGACCGTGTCGGCGGTGGATTCAATCCCAAAGCCCGGGAACGACGCGAGATGCTGGTAGAACGGTCCGTTGTCCCAGAAATTCGCCTCGGTGCAGCCGATGCATCCGTGTCCGGACTGGATGGGGTAGCTGACGCCATTGTTCCATCGCATCACGCCACAGGAGTTGTAGGTGACCGGGCCGCGGCACCCGACCTTGTAGAGGCAGTACCCGCGGCGGGCATTCTCGTCGTCAAAGGTTTCGACAAACAAGCCCGCATCGTAGTTCGGACGACGATAGCAGGTGTCATGGATGCGCCGGGAGTAAAAGGCCTTTGGACGGCCCAGTCCATCCAGCTGGGGGATGCGGTCAAATGCGAGCAGGTGGACAATCGTTCCGGCCATCACTTCGGCGATGGGCGGGCATCCGGGCACGTTGATGATCGGTTTGCCCGAAATGAGTTTGTGAATGGGCGTGGCCCCGGTGGGATTCGGCTTGGCGGCCTGGATGCAGCCGTTCGAAGCGCAACTGCCCCAGCAGACGATCGCCTTGGCATTGGCAGCGGCCTCTTTGACGATGTCGAGGGCCGTGCGTCCACCGATACAGCAGTAAACCCCGTCTTCCTCGGTGGGGACCGAGCCTTCCACCAGCATCAGGTATTCACCTTTGTACTTGGTCATGGTCTGGTGAAGCGCCTCTTCGGCCTGTTTGCCGGCGGCTGCCTGGAGGGTCTCAGTGTAATCCAGCGAGAGTTTGTCTAAGACGATGTCGGAAACAATGGGGTGGGAGGAACGAATGAAGGATTCACTACAGCACGTGCATTCCTGGAAGTGGAACCAAACGACGGGGAGCCGCGGCTTGGTGTCGAGCGCAGCAATCACCTGCGGTACTCCGGTGGCTTCAATCCCGGCAGCCGCGGCGATCCAGCCGCAAAATTGAATGAAATCCCGCCGGGAATAGCCGTGGAGCCGGGCCTGTTCCCAAATGGTGAGACGCTTGTCGGTCATTACATCCTCCTTGACGAGTTGGACCACAAAGGGTGAAAGAAAGCAGATACAAAATGAGTGGAAAGCTTATGACTTGAAAGATGGCGATGGGTTGCTGAATAAAATTTCTATGCCTTCAATCACCATGTTGGCGCTCAGAACTACGGTGTCACCCAATTGCATTTCGGGAGAACCGTGCAAAGTCAACTCAATCAAGCAGGGATTCAATGAGACCTTCACAAGGCGTTGTCCGTTCTTGTCAAATATCTCAGCGATTTCTCCTTTCAATTTGATGTCTTGCGATTTTGAGATTTCCATCATGATGGAGAATCCTGATACACCCATTTATTGACTCGGGGATTAGGGCTGCAAGACGAATGCCAATTCAAAGCGGGGGCTAAGCGCAAGAAAATGAATAGGAGGGTCGTTTCAAGGATTTCGATGGGAGCGGATTTCCGCTAGATCATCGGCGGATTTCCGCTAGAAGTGTGACAAGGGACAGCATAGATCATGCTTTGGAACCCGTTCAAACCCTTTCGATCTTTATTAGGAGGCCAGGAATACAGGAAGTTAAAAACCATCAATTAGAACAGGATCTGATGATTCCGCCGGGGCGGGCTTTCCATGGAACACCGATCCCTAGGTTCCCTGGCTTCCTAAATAACTCTGGTTTTGGTTCTGGGTCGTCAGAGTTAGGGCGCTGACCACCGAAAATGCCGGGCCACCTCTGATGAATAATGGCGGCCGACGGTGGAGTTGTTTTCCTTCAACCAGTCGGAAAACCGGGTGGGCGCGTTCGGAGGTTGTGGTGACGTCAACAGCTCCGACATCAGCCCTTCCAGTTCATTTCGAGTGAGAAGAACATCGCGCAGGAACAAGCCCAGGACCTGCCCACAAAAAATGCCTATCGCCGGAGGAACTCTAAGGATTTTGATTTTCCGTCCCAGTTTGTCTGCCATTACCCTGACCAACTGTTCAAAGGTAAAGGTTTCAGGGCCAATGGCGTCCACCGTTGTCCCTGGCGATGCGGTGGACTGTTGGACAGCGATTTCCGCCAAATCCTCTACGAAGACCGGCTGCACGCGATAGAGTCCCGATCCAAAAATGGGAAACACCGGGCATGTCCGGATCACCCAGGCGATATTGTTGACCAGAATATCTTCTTTCCCAAACACCAACGTGGGTCGCACAATTGAAGAAGGAACGCCCGATTCGCGCAACATCACTTCCTGGAGTGCCTTGCCACGGTAGTAGGGCAGTGGGGAATTGACGGAAGCCTGAGTGACGCCGATGTGGACAATTCTCTTTACCTTTGCTTCCCGCGCACATTGAAAAAGAGTCCGCGTGTTTGTTAAAGCGGATTCGTAGGTCTGACCGTCGAAGGGGAAGCGAATCCAATAGGTATTGTATAAGGTGTCCGCCCCTTCGAGCGCCTGTGTTAAGCGGTGCGGGTCATCGAAACTGTAAGAGAACGCTTGAACGGCCGGGCCGAACGGATTGGGTTTGTTGAGATGCGTGGTGATCGTCCGGACTTCTCTTCCGCGTCCGAGGAGGGCTTTCGCAATGTACTTCCCGATATACCCGAAAGCGCCGGTCACCACGTCCACGATTCTTCAGCCTCCTAACGGCTTGCATCAGCGGGACCGCACACGGCAATCAGGGGTAAATAAGAGAGTGGTTTCGCGCCTCCGCTGCATGTGATGGTTCGAGTGTGTCACGGCGGCTCGCGACAAGAATCCTTAATTCGTTAGACGCCGTCATCTTTGTTTGAGCAATTCCTCAATATTCAGACCAATATCCTTGGCAATCTGCCGAACAAGGATTGGCGAGATGTCTCTACCGGCATGAAACGGTACTGTTGTAGTACGTCCATCCGGATGCCGATACTGCTTGTGAGAGCCTCGTTGACGGACTTCTACAAACCCCAGCTTTTCCAGGATTGATACGACCTCTCGGGGCTTCAGGACGGGATATTTCCCCATCTTTCAAGCCACCTTGACGGTTTGGATGCCAACGAATTCCGCTTCTATTTTCGGCTCGCCATCTTCCAGCAGCATTTCGATGACCTCTTTGAGATTCCGGTTTAATTCGTCCAGCGTCTTAGCTTGAGTATGAGCGCCAGGAAAGCCGGGCACGTACCCAACATACAATCCCGTGTCGGGGCATTTCTCAACAACAGCCGTATAGTTCTTCATATTCAATCCTCAGAATCAGGATACCATTTTTACCAGGGAGCTTCTAACGAAAGAAATTAGCCGGCCCCCTCGAAGGGATGAAAAAATAAAAAAACAGTCCAGTCAGCAAGGCGATCATCATTGTTGAGAGCGGGTCAGGAGGCGTCAATAACTCCATGCCTTGCTAATCAACGCTAGCTCCGGTATGTCCTATGTCCAGGTCTGACTCCTTTCACGTCCCAGAAGGGCTTTTGTAATGTACTTCCCGATGTACCCGAACGCGCCGGTCACCACGTCCACGATCTTCAGCATCCCAACGTACTACCGTGAGTGCGTGGCCCGTGTTGTGGACTTCCGCCTGTAGGGCCGGATGGCCGGCCTCCCCTTTGATTCATACTTGGCGGTCGGACAAGAAGATGGTTCCAGTTTCCCTGTCGATGATCACCTGGAAGTCTCCTCGAGGTTCTTCGGCGTGGACCCAAATGTCGTAATTGTCTGGCGGCTTCGGTGCGAACCAGGCAGGAATGCTGCCGTAGCCCTTGTCCCTGCTTCGAGCCGCCTCGTTTATTGAGAGCCTCCTGAGCTTGTTCTCTCTGAAGAGTTGCTCCCGCAGCTTCTCATGGGGAGCAATCTCGAAAAAATACTCGAACTCGAAAGTCCAATGAGGAGATCTCCAATACCTCGAGTGCACCACCACGACATCCGCAGGCTTGGTCGACCGGAAGGCACGTTGCCAGTTCCCGGGATCATCAAGCCGGGTTCCACTTCTGAAGTACCCACACCCGAACTCCGCCAAAATGAACGCCGCAAGCACCACACTTCGAGCCAAGAAACGCATATTGTTGTTCGGCTCGCACTCGGATCAGCCGCGAGCAGGCTTGTCTCCTTCGTCCGTCTCAATCCTGTTGTTAGATTGTCTACTTCTTCATTCAGCTTCCTTTTGCCTTTCTCGTTTTTCGCCAAGTGAGAACCTACTATGGAACGATTTCATCCCTGTTCATATGCTGTCTTTAACACATTAATATCGATCTTATTCATTTGAAGCATGGCCTGCATCACTCTCTTCGATTTTACTGGATCGGGGTCATTCAGCAGTTCGCCCAAACCTGAGGGAATGATCTGCCACGACACCCCAAATTTGTCTTTCAGCCATCCGCATCTTTCTTTCTGTCCGTCTGCGGAGAGCTTTTCCCATAACTCATCGACCTCTTCCTGGGTCTCACAGTTGACGAAGAACGAAATGGCGGGGGAGGAAACGAGCTGGAGGAAACGAGCTGGGTCAGACCTGGACATAGGACATTAGAACAAGTGGGTCAAGAGGGTCGCACGACAGAAATTCAGTCCAGTCAGCAAAGCGATCAACCATTGTTGGGAGCGAGTCAAAATTCAATAAAACGGGTCAGACCTGGACATGGGACATTGAGGCGAACGGGCCCTGCGGTCACGCGACAGAAATCCACTCCAATCCGCAAGACGGTAGCCGTTGTTGAGAGCGAGTCAGGAGGCGTCAGTAAGCCCATGCCTCCATACCTAACGCCAGCTTCGGTTTGTCCTATGTCCAGGTCTGACTCCTTTTACTTCTTACAGATCTGACTCCTTATCATCTGAAATCACAGCTGGCTCATGCCGCCGTCCGCCACCAACTCGGTTCCCACGATAAACGCTGACTCTGCTGAGGCAAGGTAGAGCACCGCACTCGCAATCTCCTCGGGTGTGCCAAAGCGCTTGAGCGGGATCTGGGCCTCGAGACTCTTCGCGACTTCGGAGAGCTGCTCCGCAGGGAGACCCAGGCGGTCATAGAGGGGTGTGCTGATCGGGCCAGGGCTTACGACATTGACACGGATGCCCCGGCTCAACAGTTCGGAGGACAGCGTCTTCGCCAGCGAGATTAATGCGGCCTTGCTGGCGGCATACACGCTCGAACTGGGCATGCCGATGTGGGCGTTGATGGAGCCGTTGAGTACGATGGCGGCTCCCGGGTTCAGCAGCGGGACGAGCGCCTTGATCAGGAAATAAGGACCCTTCACGTTGGTGTTGAAGGTGACATCCCACATCGCTTCGCCGACCTCATCAAACGGAGCGAGCTTGGTCACCCCTGCGTTGATAAAAGCGGCGTCGAGCCTTAAGCTCAGGTGTTCGAGCAGGGTGGTCAGCCGGATCCCATCCGCGACGTTGCTGGCGTCGTTTTGCACTGCGATGGCCTTTTCGCCGAGTTGGGCTGCTGCCTGGTTCAAGGTCGATTGATCTCGTCCCGTGATCACGACGCGCGCTCCCTCTTTCGCAAAGGCGAGCGCCGCCGCCCGGCCGATCCCGCTATTGCCTCCCGTGACGAGCACGTTCTTGCCTTCAAATCGTTTCATGCAATGAGTCCTCCTAAGACGGCTAACGCTCAGGTTCAGCTGCACCGCTGAGGCCCTGAGGGCATCCAGCAGCGAATCTGTTGGGCAGTCCGGTTCAGCGCGTGGCTAGGTTGCATGGCGGCTGAAATACGACGCAAGACGCCAGACTAGAAGACCTAACACCACCGACGCAATACCGCAGGAGAGCGCGAGTCCCTGGAGCAGACGTCCTCGAAACACTGCCCGCTCGCCCGTGATGACCGGAGTATCGCGAATAACCCGGACTCCCGGGGGTGGAAACTCTCGTGCCCGGAGAATCCTTCCACCGAGCGACCATAGATAAACCGCGAGGGCGAGCAGCGGCGATATGATGGCCGAGGCGAGAAGCAAGAAGACCAACTTGACTCGTTGCGCCGATGTTCCTGGCCCGGACAGGATCCAGTCGCGTAATGGGTCGTGATACAGACGCAATCCGACAATCAATAGAGCTTCGACACACGTAGTGATGACGAGGACGAGTACAACTTGCCGCCGGACGGCGGGATCAGCTTTTCGGACGTCCTTCATTTGTGAGGCAGCCTAACGATTGAGTAAGCTGTCGAGCCTATTTCAGGTTCGAAGCATTGAATAACACCGGCCATTCTCTTGCTTGTCCAAGGGGTTGTCAAGGTTGGGAGCAACACCGCGGCATGTCCGGGTTTGACCCCTTGTATCCTGTTTGGCTCCAGTTGGTCTGGGTTTTGAAATTGAGAGTTGATGCCGAGGCGTTCGAGTCCCCTTTGAGGGGACTTGGTTTCGTACAGCCCGCCGCTTTAGCGGCAAGAACAGGGGGAGCTTAAAGCCTTACCCCGATTCATCGGGGTTGGTGGGGAACCGGTCGGCCGTTAACGGCCGACCCGGGTGGGAGGTCAACCGCGATGAATCGGGGTGAAAACCGAGAGGGTATTGTTTTCCCCGCCGGTAAACCGGCGGGCTGTACGCATCCAAGCCCGCCGGGGCGGGCTGCAATCCTGTCGCGGCCGCCCCCAGTACTCGGAAATTGAGAGCCGCCGCTGGGGGAAAATCAGGAGGGAACTACAGCTGTCTAGGTCCTCTCCGTGTCGTCTATACGATATTTCTTTAATTTATCTCGAAAAGTTGACAAGCTCATCCCCAACGTCTTGGCGGCCTGGGCGCGATTGCCGTCGGCGTTTTCGAGCGCCTGGCGGAGAAGATTGGTTTCCAGGCAGGCAATCACTTGGTCGTACGACATGTGGTCATCCACGAGGCATTGGTGACAGCTCTTGACCAGAAGCTGGAGCGGGTCTTCCGTCCGAATCTCCGGCGGGAGATCTTTCAATTGGATTGTATCCGAGGCGAAAAGCGCCATTCGCTGCACAACATTCCGCAACTCGCGCACGTTTCCAGGCCACGAGTAGCTCACCATCGCGCGCAAGGCCTCCTCCGCGGGAACAAGCTGTTTGTCGGGCGCGAAACGACGCAGGAAGTGCTCGATCAGCAAGGGAATGTCGTCACGGCGCTCCCGCAGCGGGGGGATGGAGATGGGCACCACATTGATGCGGTAGTACAGATCGGCGCGGAAGATTCCCCGGTCGACCAGTTCCTTCAAATCGACCTTGGTCGCCGTGATCAGGCGAATGTCGACCGGAATCGGAGTGGTCCCTCCGACGCGCATGACTTCATGTGACTCGAGCACACGTAACAGCTTGGACTGCAAAGCCAGCGGAAAGTCATCAATGTCGTCGAGGAAGATGGTCCCGCGGTCGGAGAGTTCAAACAGCCCCTTCTTCTCATTGAGAGCGCTCGTGAAAGCCCCTCTCTCGTGCCCGAAAAGCTCGGTCTCCAGCAGCTCGTGCGGAAGTGCTGCCAGCCCGACCTTGACCAACGGGCGCTCGGCGCGACTACTGGTGCGGTGAATGTATTCCGCGAAAAGCTCCTTTCCCACCCCGGTTTCACCAATGAGCAGGACCGAACTGTCGGAGGCGGCAATGGTGTCGACGCGCGCAAGAATCGAGCGCAGCGTTTCGTTGCGGGTGATTAATGAAAGTGAGTGCACCATGAGGCTTGCGTCGGTGCGCAAGGGTTGAGCGTGCGCCATAAATCGGCAATATACCTTTTCAGCTTGTGGGAGTCAAACCGGCAGACGACGGCTTACTCAAATCCCCGATGCAACCCTATTTGGCGGGCGTATTCCACGACTTCGGTGAATTCTCTCGAGCTGATGCCGCGATTCAACTCGCGATAATTGGCGGCCTTAAACTCGGGATGGTATTGGTCCATGATGTTGATATAAGTATTGAGGGAGATTTCCCGCGCAACAAAGTCGAGAACAGGTCGTGATCCCGCCAGGCCATTCGGCAGAACGAGATGCCGTACCAAAACCCCGCGTTGCGCCACGCCCCGGCGATTCATGACCAGGTCGCCGACCTGACGGTGCATTTCCCGGATTGCGGGCTGCGCTACATCCCAGTAATCCTTAATCCCGGAATACTTGCGGGCATGGTCGTTGTTCGAATACTTGAGGTCGGGCATGTAAATGTCGACGATTCCGTCCAGCAAACGCAGGGTCTTGACCGATTCGTAGCCGCCGCAGTTATACACAAGAGGAACCTGAAGCCCGCGCTCGAGGGCAATCACGAGGGCTTCGATGATCTGAGGAGTGAAGTGGGTCGGGGTGACAACATTGATGTTATGACAGCCGCGGCGCTCGAGTGAAAGCATGGCGTCGGCCAGATCCGTGGCGGAAATGGGCCGTCCAATGTCCAGATGGCTGATGTCATAATTCTGGCAGAAGAGACACCACAGGTTGCAACGCGTGAAGAAGATAGTTCCGGAACCACCCCAGCCCACGAGCGGAGGCTCTTCTCCAAAATGGGCGCCGACCTGAGATATGACGACTTCATCGGTCGATCGGCAAACTCCAACTCCCCCTTCGCTGCGCCGCGCCCCGCACTCGCGCGGGCAGACGACGCACTCTTGAAGCATCCCGCGGAGTTCCGCCGCGCGGCGCCTCAGCTCAGGGAGTGAAAGCCGGTCAAGGTATGCGGGGGACATGGCGATTTCGGATTGCGGATTGTGGATTTCGGAGTGTCCGAGTATTTCGGATTTCGGATGGCGGATTTCGGATTGTCCAGGTCATGCTGACTCCTGTGTTTAGAACCGCGATCATCGTCTCAAATTCTATCCTCTTATCGTCACCATAATGCTTCCATTTCAGCGGAATTTCATCGCGTTCGATCTGTTTGAGTCTTTCCGAAAGACTGAATCTCCTTTGAAATGCGGGCCACTACTTCGGGAATGGCTTTTTCGACAGCTGCCGATTGTCGAGACCCGACGGCAAAGTCTTGTCCAACCACTCCAAAGACCATGAGTCGTGGAGGAAGCTGCTTCAAGGTCTGTGCGAGATCGATCGCGACAGCCAATCCCAGGGCATGTGTTGAGCCGGAAGAAAAATTCTGAGGCAGGGGAACCGCATTCGCCTCGAAGCAGAGGATGGTGCCCCCGGGATTGCCGGAACAGATGGCGTCGATCACGAAAACTGTGCGATAGCGCTGGAAGAGTTCAAGGAGTTGTGAGACGTCCCCCTGGCTCTCCACAACGTCAACACCGGCCAAGCCCAGTCTCGCGACCTCGCGCCCGACCAGCAGTCCCACCCCATCGTCGCCACGATCGGTGTTACCGACGCCGATGACAAGGATGGCCTCTGTCGGTTCCGGTGAATGACAGGATTCGAGGGTGCGATTCAATCCTGCCCCCATTCCTTCAAAATAGATGTTACGGGAGGGCCCGGTTCACACGGGAAGATAGCAACTCTCTTCGATAAGATGGTTGATGCGTTCGAGCGCAACCCCGATCCCGTGTTCGGCCTCGGGTGAGAGGTTCGGGCCGAAGTCAAAGTTTACCCCAGGGACTTCAATACACCAAGCATAAGGATAGCGCCCGTAAGTGGCCTGAGTAATCGACAGGAGAACGCAGGGGTCTTCGATGCGAGATGAGGTGATTTTGGAAGGGCAAGGGTCCAGCGCCTGCGCTGTGACTTCTTCGCCACGGGAGGGAGGGATAGCATGGACGAATATGGCGAGATGAGACTGGCTTAATTCCTCGGAGATCTCAGGGGTCAAACGAGGTGTTGCAATGACCCGGACGTCCGGCAAACCCCACTGGACAATCCGTTGTGCGATTTTATGCCCGACCGCGCCGTCTCCGCGCATGGCATCGCCGTAGCCGATGATTACGATATCACCAATGACCGGCAAATCCTTAGACGTCATAGCGTCCCTCTCCCTGGCATCCTGTGACGACAGATCCACGCCTTTCCGGGTGATGTGGAATTCAGCTTGAGTCGGGAAAAAAGATCACGGGGGAGTGTCATGGTGGACCTGCGGAAAATCATAACGGCGTTGGATTTTTGCGACGGATTGCTCCTTCACAGGTTTCGGGGATCAGGCTTTAGCTGTTACCAGGAGCAATCCTCGGAATGCTTGCTGAGTATACAACATTTCCCGGTAGCAAGCGAAATTTTTCACAATCTCGACCACAAGGAAATACGCCCTTCGGAGACACGTCGCCGTGGCCAGCGCCGAAGGAGGGTGAATCGATGCGTTATCACCTTCCGGTCAACGCATGGGTGGGCGACTCATCCAGGATCGTTCCGAATTCGGTTCCAAGCAATCCATCGATTTCGCCGTAGATCTGCTCATCTTCAAAAAGGTTCTGCCGGATCGAGCCGGAGGGGCACGCTGCAACACAGGTTCCACATCCCTTGCACAAGGCTTCGTTGAGGAAGGCCTTCTTCTTCTCCTCCACATAAGAGAGGGCACTGTAAGGACAAAGCGGGATGCACGACTTGCATCCGGAACAGAGTTCCTCCACGATGTAAGCCGTGTTCGGCTCGAGCTCGTAAGACTGGGCATCCACCAGGCGCAGGGCCTGAGCCGCCGCCGCGCCCGCCTGGGCCACCGTGTCGGGGATGTCTTTGGGTCCCTGGCAGGTGCCGGCAATAAAAATCCCCTCGGTAAACGTGTCCACCGGAGCCAGTTTCGGATGGCGCTCCATGAAAAAACCTTCGGTCGAACAACTGATATTGAAGAGGCGGCGGACATCCGCGGCATCGGACCGCGGCTCGAGTCCGGTCGCCAGGACCAACAGGTCCACCGGAATTTTCAGGACCCTCGAGAGAAGCGTATCTTCGGCTTGAAGGACTAAGCGTCCCTTGCCTTCCTCGGAGGGGTCCGGATAGACATCGCCGACTTTTCCGCGAATCAGATGTACCCCTTCTTCGGCCACGCGGTTATAAAACTCCTCCATGCTCTTTCCCGCGGATCGGATGTCGATGTAGAACTCATAGATTTCCGCCTGCGTCCGCTCCTTGATCAGGTGAGCCAATTTGAGGGAGTACATGCAACACACGCGCGAGCACCACCGGTTGGTGGCGGCGTCCCGCGAACCGACGCAGTGAATGATTCCCACGGATTTTGGCTTGCGGCCATCCTTGAGGATCAGCTCACCTCCGGTAGGCCCCGCGGCATTCACCAGGCGCTCAATCTCCAGGGCCGTGTAAACATTAGGGTAGTGTCCATAGCCGTAGTAGGGCACCCGGCGCGCGTCAAAGGGCTGGAACCCCGTGGCAAGCACGATGGTCCCGACTTCAATCTCTCGAATCTCTTCCTTCTGCTCCAGATCAATCGCATTGCGGTCACAACTCTCGATGCACGTCTTCTTGCATTTTCCCGATTTGAACTGGATACAGGTCTCCGGATCAATGAGAACCACCTGCGGCGTGGCCTGGGGGAAGGGGAGATACACGGGCTTACGCTTGCTCAGTCCTTGATTGAATTCGTCTGCGAAGCGGGCGTCTTTGTACACGCAGGCCTCAATGCATTCCAGGCATCCCACGCAGAGGTCTTCTCTCACGTATCGGGGTTTGCGCTTTATCTGCACCGTGTAATTGCCCACAAATCCGCTGACACGGGTGACCTCCGAATAAGTCCACAAGGTAATGTTCGGATGATTCTTCACAGCAGACATTTTCGGAGTGAGGATGCAGGCGGCACAATCCAGCGTGGGGAAGGTCTTGTCGAACATGGCCATGTGACCGCCGATGGTGGGTTCTCTCTCGATCAAGTAAACCCGCTTGCCGGAGTCCGCCAGGGTCAGCGCGGCATGAATCCCGGCAATGCCGCCCCCCACCACCATCACCTCCGGGCGGATGGCGACCCTTTTCGGTTCCAGTGCTTTGTGCAGCGATACCCGTCGAACGGCCGCACGAACGAGGTCCATCGACTTCTGCGTCGCAGCGACCCGGTCCTCGTGAACCCAGGACACATCCTCGCGGATGTTCACCATCTGGAAAAAGAAGGGATTGAGGCCTCCCTTAGCGGTGGCGGTCCTGAAGGTGTGTTCGTGCAGGAGGGGAGAACAGGAGGCCACCACAATGCGGTTCAAGTGATAGTCACGGATATCCTGCTGAATCAGTGCCTGCCCCGGGTCCGAGCACATGTACTTGTAATCTCGAGACACAACCACCCCCGGCAGCGAAGTGGCGAAAACCGCAACCGCCTTTACATCAACCACGCTTGCGATGTTGTGTCCGCAATGACAGATGTAAAACCCGATTCGGATTTGGTCCGCTTTGTGTCCGTTGCCGCCCTGCATATCAGTCACCTCCCAACGCTTCGGCTAACAGCTCGACAACATCTCTTACAACCATCTTATTCTCATAGCCCATGACCTTGACCGCGTCCTCAAACCGGGAGACCTCAAGCGGGCAAGCCACCGCGAGGACATCGGCTCCCGTTTTGATGGCCTCCCTGACCCTTCGTTCCGACAATCGCTCCATGCCTTTGCTCTTGTAATAGGTATCCAGCCACATCCCCCCGCCGCCGCCCCCGCAGCAGAGGGAGTTAATGTGATGGTGATCCATCTCCACGAGCTTGATCCCGGGGATGGCTCGCAAAAGGGCCCGGGGCTCCTCGTAAAAGCCATTATGCCGGCCGAGGCAGCAGGGATCATGGAAAGCGACAAGATGATTCAGTTTTCGGGCCAATCGGGGTTTCAATGCTTCGAGACGGCCGGCAAGAAATGTGGTGGTGTGCTCGAGCGGATAATCAAACCCGTAAGCAGGGTAGAGATATTTAAAGGCGTCATAGGCGTGAGCCCCGGCTGTCAGAAATGTCTTGAACTGGTACTTTCGTAGCACCCCCACATTTCGCTCCCGGAGGGTGTCAAACAGACCGGCTTCCCCCACGAGACGGGCACATTCCCCCGCGCAACGCTCCTCATTCCCAAGGATGGCGAAGTCCACCCCCAGGGCATGCAGCAGTTTCGCCACGGCGCGGCTGTTGTCCTGACCCCGGGGATGGTAAGAGGTATAACACTCCACGAACCACAGTACATCTGCGGGTCGCGGATCATCCGGGAGAATGCGAATGGGAAAATCAAGGCTCTTGACCCAGTCGGCTCTTTTTCGCGGCGAAAGTCCCTGCGGGTTTCCATAGCGCAAGGTGTTCTGCAAGGCGGCCTGCAGCTCCGCGGGAACTTCGGAGAGGTTGGCGAACATCTCCTGTTTGATTAGAGGGAGAAGAACTTCGGTCAGATGAATCCCCCTCGGGCATTTTGACATGCAGGCATAGCACGCGACACAATTCAGTAGACTTTCAGAATGAAAGACCTCTTCAATCAGGCCATCGCGCAGCATGGCGATAATCCGCCGGGGGGGATACTCCATAAATTCCCCATATGGACAGGTCCCGGCACACATTCCGCATTGGATACAGGAGAGGACCTGCCTTCCTTCAGGAATCTCATAGAGAGAATCCAGAGTGAGATCAGACAAAGCCTTCGCTGCCTCTTGCGCTGTAAGCATCGGTTCCTCCATTCCTACGGTTGTGCGGCTTGCCACACGAGTTCCGACAGATCTCTCACCTCGATTTCCGTCTCGGTCCCGGTAGTCTTGGCGGCATCGCGAAACATTGCGATATCCTTGGGGCAGGTGACAACCAGGGCTTGAACCCCGGGAAGCACAGCTGCTTCCCGAATGCGGTTTTCGGCCGGTCTCTCCTTGATACCAGGGGCGTCTTCCATCCAAATCCGCCCACCTCCCGCACCACAGCAAAAACTGTGGGAGCCATTTCGGGGCATCTCGACCAGCCGGTTCCCCAGTGAGCGAAGAACTCTGCGTGGGGCATCATAAATGCCGTTGTACCTCCCCAAATAGCAGGGGTCCTGGTATGTGACACCGTAGTGCAGTCGTCTCTTGAGCCGAAGTTGACCCGCTTGAATCAACTCAGCAAACACCTCCGTGTAATGGCGTACTTCAGGGGCGCCGTTAGAGTGATGGCCTTTGTGTTTTCCCGACGCCCCATTGCCGAAGTACTCGTTCTTCAGGGTGTTGTAAGTATGGGGATCGGTGGTTACAATTTTTTGGAACTTGGCCTTTGAGAGTGTCTCCAGGTTCTTGTCCTTGAGGGATTCAAACAGACCCTCTTCCCCGATGCGGCGCACATCATTTCCTGCGTTGTGCTCGCCGTCATAGAGAATCCCGAAGTCGAGGCCGGACTCATGAAAGATTCGGGCAGTTGTCTTGGTGATCTCTTGTACCCGGGGATCAAAGGAAGCATAGTCTCCCACGAACCAAAGGTAATCCACCGGTACCTTGCGGGCGTCTTTGATCTTGAAATCGAGATCTCGAGTCCAGTTCGCTCGCATGCGGTCCGACTTTCCAAATGAATTTCCATACCGGGTGAGATTCGTCAACGCCTCCTGCAAGGACCGGCCCACTGAGCCATGGGTGATGAGATGGCGGCGCATTTCGAGGATCAATGGAAAATGCTCATTCATGACCGGACATCGCTCCATACAGGAATGGCAACTCGTGCACGACCACAGCTCTTCCTCGGAAATGAGGTCTCCCACAAGAGCTCGGCCTCCAGGGCTGGGGGATGACCCATTGGTCCGGGCTCCCAGCCCCGCTTCCAGGACGTGCTCCTTCAGGTGGTGCACGATCATCCTCGGAGAGAGTGTTGAGCCCGAGGTCAGAGCGGGGCAGGCCCGGTCGCATCGGCCACACTCAGCGCACGCCAGGCCGTTAAGCAACTGTTTCCAGGTGAACTCGTCCCATCGGGAAGCTCCCTCCATCGTCCTCTCACTCGTTTCCCTCGAGCTCAAATCACCCTTCGGATTCAGCGGGCTGAAGAACACATTGAAGGGCGAAGCCAGCAGATGCATGTGTTTCGAGTAGGGCAGGTAGGCAACAAAGAAAAGGACAACAGCCTGGTGTACCCAAAACATCAGGCAGAAGAGTGGCCAGCCCACAGCAGGGGAAGTCGTCAATCGGGCGCCATTGGTCCCGAGCAGCTGGTCGATAGGAGTCAAAGAAGCCGCGTCGTATCCACCAATCGACGTCCGAAGCTCCGCCCCCAGAATGAGTGTTCCCATTAAAATCGTAATCAGGGTCAGGATCAGATT
>JAIQFY010000106.1 GCA_020072965.1 Terriglobia bacterium
CGTCCCGGCCATTTTCGCGGTGTAACGACCGTGGTCGCGAAACTGTTTAACATTGTCATGCCCGACTTTGCGGTGTTCGGACGGAAGGATGCACAGCAGGCGATTCTCATCGAACGGATGACCCGCGACTTGAAATTCGATGTCCGGATCGTGACCTGTCCCATTGTTCGCGAACCCGATGGGCTGGCCATGAGTTCACGAAATCGCTATTTGAACCCCGCCCAGCGCCAGGCAGCTTTAGTCCTTCACCGCAGTCTTTTGCGTGCGCAGACCCTGATCGAGAGAGGCGAATCGAATGCAGCCGTGATCCGGGAAGCCATGAAGGAGATTTTTGACAGCGAGCCGCTGGTCAAGGTTGATTACATCGAACTGGTCGACCCCACCACCCTGCGCCCGGCCGACCCTGTCCGCAACGGGACTTTGATTGCCGTCGCCGCCTACCTCGGAACAACGCGACTGATCGACAACTGGCCGGTTGAAATCCCGTGAGGGAGAATTCCGAATCCCGCGAGGGTGAACACTTCTGCCGGAGGAACAAGGAAGTCTGCGCCATTGGGTCCGACGGCCGGAGTTTTCGCAGGTCATCGCCATGCTTGAAGCCTTGAAGGGAAAGGCGTGGAAGGATTTTTTGAACTGCCGGGTGCCCAGGTATGCGTTCATGGCTGGGTGCCGCGGGCATGCGTTCTTTGCATGCCTGCGAGGGACGGCGCTCATTTCACAGCTTCGGTTTTACTTGAACTTAGGATTTTGGACTTCGGAATCGCGAGGGTCTCCGCATTCTTCAATTGCCGGCGGGCGAGCGCCAGCGCGGTGGTTAGCTGAAGATCGCGGATGAAAAAAATGCGGAGTTGCCTCTTCAAATGCAGATTGCGGAGACCTGACCCTCCGCATTCTTCATCCCTACCCTCACGCGCGCTTCGACGCCATTCATCCAAGATAGGAGCCGTATGCGCTAGTTGCGCTCGTACGGATCTGTGCGGGGGGTGCCCGGTGACGGGCATCCCTACCGCGACCCTTTCATTTCTACCCGGCAAGCTGACGCCAGGCTTCCTTGGCGCACAGATGTGTGACCCCAAAATATTGTACCGAAAGAACCCTTAACTTAGTGCCATTCGTCGCCGTCCCGGGTTTGGTTTTAAAGTTTTCAGGGGATTCATTTTGGTGTTGCAGGCAAGAATGGGCGATAAGGATGCCAACCAGCCAGCCGTGTTATGTGTACGATTATTCCACTGTTCATATTCGTTCCCTCTGGCCCTTTCGAATGAAGAGTACCTTCGATCAGAACATATGTGTGATTTAGATCGATAAATTGCGTTCGTTGATCATCAGACAGATCGAGCGCGAACGAGTTTTTATACAGAGAGAACTTGCCATCGTCTTCGTAAAGCCAGAGATCATCATTCTCACGCATGGAACCAATGTTGAGAAATCCAATCGTCTGAATAATCTTGCCATTGTACTTCTGAGGAGAAGCAAGCAAAGGTATCATCCCAACGTTGATGGGCCCTCGCTGCTTAGGAGCACCGACGGATCCCCCCACGCCTGCAGTCAAAAGCATCAACCCAACCAATAAGCTCACCATCTTTGACCTCACTGTGAAGTGCATCGACCGTCTGATCATGACATTCCTCCTAAGATTCCTCACCATGCAGTTGTCTTCTAAAAATAGTAAAATAGGGACAGCCACGAATGGCACTAAGTTAAGGATTTTTTCGGTACTGATTCCGGTGGCAGATTTCTTTATACAGTTTTCGTGGTGCGGTTAACAGCGGAAAGTTTTTGGGGCGCCGTTTGCGGGCGCGAGGCTCAACACGATCGGGCCGGTGGAGGACAAGCTGCTGCGCGAGATACTTCAAGAGCAGGTCATAGGTTTGGGAGAAACGGCGGGAGGTGGAATGAATCGCGAGGGTCAGGTCTCCGCATTCTTCAATTGCTGACGGGCGAGCGCCAGCGCGGTGGTTAGCTGAAGATCGCGAATGAAAAAAATGCGGAGTTGCCTCTTCAAATGCAGATTGCGGAGACCTGACCCTCCGCATTCTCTCGAAAGGTAAGAGGACGGCTAAGATCGAGTTGTGATTGGACTGACCGGTTCTCGATCGCGCGGTGCCCCACGGCGCCAAGCGCCTCAAACGCCGCGACACGAGCCTCCACATCGGGATCGGCCATCTCAAGCGATGCTGCAAGGGCGTTGACCGCACCGTCACGGAGGCGGGATTGGTCGAGGATTGCGGGGTCAGATCGGGACTTTGGACAAATGGACATTCCCGGAACAACGCCTATCGAACTTGGATGGTGTGAGGACGTCAAGAACCGCAACGATGATTGCGTCATCGTCTGCTCAATGCTGAAATTGTCCAATGTCCCGACCTGACCCCGTAGATTTGCGGCCCGGTGCACCTGATAGGCCAGCTTCGGTTTCCCGCGCCGGACCACGGCCGCATCCGGATCGGTGGTCGAGCGCAACTGCTGATTGACAGTGCGGTAATCGGGCCGCGCGGAGCGCTCCTCGGCGATTTCCTCCAACCGCGCTTCCAACTCCGCGTACTTCTCGTGGAGCTGCGCTTGCAGCGAGTGGGTATCGATCACGGAACTCTTGGAGGCATGGGCTTCGATCAGACTACTATCCAAAAACACCTTCCGGCCGTCGACCAGTCCCGCTTCCACGCACTGGCACACGATGCGCTCGAAAAAACGTTGGAACACCTCGACACCCCAACGCTTGGGGGCTTTCGACAGGACACTGTGATCGGGAATCTCGGAGTCCAGGTCGTAACCCAGAAACCACAACCAATCGAGTCGCTCCGGCACCGTGTCCATCAACTCTCGCTCTGAGCGCACGTTGTAGAAAACGAGCAGCAACATGAGTTTTAAAATGATGGGGGGAGGAACCGAAACATGCCCATTGGTTCCGTAGCAGTCGTGGACTTCTTTATAGATAAAATCGAAATCGATGGCCCGGGCCACTTGCCGCAACGGATGATTGGCGCGCACCCGTTTGTCCAAACTCACATTGACATAGAAGAGCTTCTCCTGCGGGGCGTCTTCGAATCCCATCATAGGATGGGCCTCCAAATTTTGAGCGCTGAACTTTCAACAAGAGTATATCATCGAACACAAGAGGGGTATTTGGGCAACAGCCTGCGGAGACCTGACCCTCGCCATTAGAACGGCCCGGCACGGAACAATGCCGGGCCAGAACAAAACAAAGAGCTGAAAAAACATGAATCTTGAGGAAATCCTCGCTTGGTTAGGACGGATTTCCTCTGGCGCCAAAACTCGCTGCCGAAAAACAGGGGGGTTTGCAGCAGAATCAAATGCGAAGATGTGACCCTCTTCATTATGAGTTGACTTGGTCCGACACCGACCTATTTTACTGCTTGCATCCACTTTCGCAGGAACCTGTCGCCGAGAAAAGCGCAAGCAAACACGATGCAGGCACCGCCTGCGAGGAACGGAAATTCGGTGGCTTGAGCAAATGGAGTCAAGTCATTTTTCGACCTGGCGATTGCAATGTGCATGTGCATCACAAAAAGCGCGGCTGCGATCGCCGGGTACAACCACTTGTGTCCCCTCCAAAACAGTCCAATGAACGCCCTAGTCAGGTAGTATCCGTGCAAGAACAATACGACTCCGACAGCAAATGCAAGAGCCCAGACGCCGGAAATCAGCCGGGTAAGGTGTGGAAAAAGCAAGCCTCCTAGGAGGACACCGAGTAGGAAGGCCTCGGCCGCAAGCTCAGGAAGCAAAACAAACAGCCGCTTTAGTGTGCGCATCCCGCCGCCTTGTCTCCGGCTACATCGCAACCTCCCGACTGCCGGACATGATTGACGAGCGCGTTGCCGAGTGCTTCACGATCCTTCTGGTTTGCGAAGTTGATATCGTGTCCAAGATTCTTACGAACATCGGCCAGCACTTGAGAAGAAAAAGGGGTCACACATCTCAAAGTTGTGTCAAGAGGCAACACTACACCCCATGCCCAGCCGAGTATTTCCTGTGTTTCCGCCCGGTCGCGAGTGAGTCGATTGTCTTCGGACGCCACTCCGTTGTTTCTCCATCGAGAC
>JAIQFY010000017.1 GCA_020072965.1 Terriglobia bacterium
ACTCTTCTGTCCCTGTTTTCTCTGTCTCAGAGTAAGGGTGCAGTCCAAAAGGGGTCGTATCTTCAAATTCGGGACAGTCCCGAATTTTCTGCGTCATCCGCGAAATCTGTGGATCAAACAAATGTCGAATGTGTGCCTGACCCGAATTTCTTGGAGGACTCTTGGCTCTAAGACTTTGAACCTGGAATCTTGAACTGCTCTTCCCTATCACCCATAACCTACCTGAAACCTTGGCGCCGCCGCGGCGAACATCACCTGCCAACATCATGCTACCCCGAAGGGGTCATATTCTATAGCCCAGGGTTGGCCGCCTTGCGGCCTACCCCGGGTCATGGTTGTTTCCCATGGAGGTTTTACCCTGAAGGGGTTGCGTAAACCATGACGGCTCCGAAACCGCTTTGAAGTTTCACAACCCCCCGCACATCCGACTGTTCTCCACAGCCGGGTATGTCATAAATTGTGCAGCAAACCCTACCTATGCTACCGCTGAAATGTAGATTGCGAAGATACGACCTCAATGAATTACACTGCTTATCGACGCAATGTACATACTGCACCACAACAAACCGAACGAGGCCCTGACTGCGATTTCGGACAAATACTTCGCCGAAAGTTGGTAGAAAAAAACTGGGGGACAGGCCGGACGTTCACCGATCTCCATTCGTCGAAAAACTGGGGAACGTTCCGTCTGTCCCCAGTTTTTCTGTCCCCAGTTTTTCGAAGCTGCAAATCCGGGTTTGACTCCCGGCCCGTCCACCACGTGCTAGCGAAGGTAGGTGAGCGTCGCTGACTTGTTTACTGGAGACTCCGCTCTGTTACTTCCGGTTTGCGCGTTGTTCGGGAATATCTTGGGTTCGAAGCATGATTAGGGGGTTTGCGGGAGCGAGCTCCTGGACTTGAGAATATCTCCCATAAGGTCCTGCTCTGTGTTTCGCTCCAATTGTGGATACCTCGCTCCTCGGTGATCGTCCACATCCCCTTGGAATCTCTGCGATCCGTTTTGCACAGAGAGATTTACGGGTGCCGTCGAGGTGCCATTAGCGGCGATGGCATCTCGCAATACTTGCGGAGACCAGGGACGCCGGTTTACGGTCAGCACTTTCATGTCTGGCCCCAGTCCGGCATTCCACGCTGCGGAGTCGCGGACAACATCAATAACCGTGCCATCCTCTTGCAAGAGGAATCCTAGGGAAAACCGCTCTTCGACGGTGTGGTGAATCTTGTCTCTCGCCGCCTGAACGGAGCCAGGGGTGTTCCTATATGCCAGGCTCCATCCGCTTGCAAGCAGTCCGTCGAGCGGGGCGCGGTCCACACCGGTGGCGTTCAACCGGTTCTCAAAAAATGCTTTCCAATCGTAGGGAGCGACGCCATTCATGACCTGAACAAGTTCCTCGAACGTATAGGGCCTGATGTCAGGAGGATTCTTCGACGAGCCAAAAAAAACACGGCAAAACTCGTCAAGCGAACGCTTTCCCTGCGTCGCGCGCCGGATGATCGTGTCCGCTTCCAGCCAGATGAAGAGCGACTCGTCGTAGTAATCCGCTCCGCGGCGCAAGGACTGCCACTGGTCGGCGGACTCGATCATCATGTTCGTCGAGACAGCGGTGTCCTGCAGAGATCGCCATTCACGCCCCGAGCGGTGAGCCGTTTGTGCAGCGAGCAAGGCGACATAATCGCGTGCTTCCTGCGGACTCAGGATCCTCGATCGAGCCGCCAAGACCCAATTCAAATATCGCGTGAGCCCTTCATAAACCCACAACATTTCGGTGGTTTGTGGTTCCTCGAAGTTGCGCCTGACGATGCCAGCCGGAATCCTGTACTTGCCGTTCCAAGAATGGACATACTCGTGTGGCAGCAAATAGCCGTACGCGAGACGGTTTGCCTCGTTTGAAAAAGAATGAAGGCTCATGCGAAGGTCGCTGGATTCGCGGTGTTCGAGCCCGTCGTTGCCAACGTCATCGCTGAGTGCGAGCAGAAAGTGGTACTGCTGATAAGGATATCCGCCGAACAGCTCACCAGTCTCCGCTATCACCCGGCGAAGCCTATCTTGCCACTCCAAGGGAAGGTCCGCGGCCTCGGGTGTTTCTGCGGCAATGTCAACGAAGACCGGCGGCGCAGAAGGCAATCGCAGCTCTACCGTTTTGAAATTTCTTCCGGAGAGAACCGGCGAATCCACTAATACTGTGAGTGAAGTTTGCGGGAATTCAATGACACCATCCACGGTTCTGACTGGCGCGATTGCACAAGCATGTTTCCATCCTGCAGGAAGTCTAAGCCGCGCTGCGATGGCGGTTCCATCAGCCGCTGCTCCCTGTGGGTAAAGAACAAGTGTGTACCAGTCCAGTACGAACAGTTGCGCGGTCGCAGCATTGAGGTCGGAGCGATTGGCAGGGGCGATGACATCCATTGTGACATTCAGAATCTTCACGTTGTCTGGAACCACGACATGAAAGGAAAACTTGTCCACGAGGTCGCGTTTCCACTCAAGCGTCTGGCCGTTACCGTTCATCTTCAGACGAACGATATTGTTGAGCAGTGCGGCGGGGAACTCGTACGTCGGAATGCCCCATCGTGGATAGACCAAAGTAAGGGGACCGGGATGGACTGGGATGGCGAGTTCGGAATGAAATAGCTTGCGCACGCTGTCGCTGGCGTCCACATAGAGCGAAATCGGCTGCCGCTGTGAAGCTGTTAGGTATGAAGGCAAGACAGAAGCAATTACCAGTAGGACAAGTACTGGAAAGCCCCGAGGCTTTGCCTGTCGATGCCTTCTCTCAGGGGCATGCTGCGGATTGGGACTGGAATCGAAAGTACTTTGGGATTCTTTCGCCATAACCATTTCTACGAAAGATGATGCAGCACGCGCAATACTTTGCGAGGTACGAACATGGTACGCGTTGTCACCCCGGGGTTGACTCCAATTCCCACGAGATGCCGCCTCGGCAGCGGGGGCTCCCGGAAACAGTTCTGGGCGAATCGTCGGCCAACTCGGAAGCTAAGTGCATGGAGAAACCTGGGGACATCCATGATAAGAATAGCAGAGAGGGTCAGATCTAAATTTTCAATCTTGATACCTGTGCAGGAGAACCATTGAAAATTTAGACCTGACCCGAAAATTCCGGCCGACCCCCATCAACGAGGCGGTCCGCCGGTTTCAGCGACAGATGCAGAAGGATGGGAACTTGGCTGCCCGCTTCGCGCAGGCCGTCTCCACATTGTGGAATGTGTAAGCCTGACCCTAAAATCCTTCACAGCTACTTCTTGTTTAGGTTGTCGTCCTTGTAGTACTTCGTGCCCTGCAAGGTCACTTGTAGTGCAAGCCCATTCTTCGTTATTTGGTAGACCCATACCCCCTGCGCCACCTCAACCGCTCCTGAGTAAGCTGCGCCTGAGCTCCCTGCTTTGGCCGCTGCGTCTGTTTGCGCCGAGCCGGACCAGCCGGAATCGAGAAATTGTGTGAGCGCCTTATTGTTTGCGAACATGAAGATGACTCGATAGTCCTTCACTCCCACGCCCAGCCCCGCGCCGGCAGAAATCATTTTCATGAAGGTTTCCTTCTTCGTCTTGGTGTCAACGGCGATTCCTGCGCCGCGCGCCGTGCTCAGCAGGAGAAGATTTGTCCCCATGTTATTGAAGACGGCATATCCGGCCGACTTCTGTATCGCAGCCTCAGATGTGGGTTGCAGCTTGTACAGGTCCTTCAGGGTTTGGGCTGCCATCTTGCGGGATTTCTCCCTTTTTTCCTCGTTCTTATCCGCGGCGCTGGACGCGCTTGCGGATAGCAAGACCAGGGCAAGAATCGATGCGATCATCTTTAATTTCATCAGAGCGTTCCTCCGTATGTCGTATGTAAACAGGTGGGCCGAGTTGCACAGACCCACCCCAAATATGACGAGGGCCTAATTTTAAACGAAGTCTCATTTTCAAACAACTGGGGGAATCCCTAGTAGAGTCCATGGAAAATTGGGGTCTTTCCAATCTCCAATTTAGATTTGGCATCCTGGAAGGTCTCGGCTAAGTGCTGATCTTTCTCCACCTTGTCATCGAACCCACGGATAGCGCTGGACACCGTGACTGGGTCCAAATATGTCGTAGCGCCGAAATGGAGATTGGAAAGACCAGACCCCATTCATACCAGACCCCATTCATACTGCGGACTCACTCTGAAGGAGTTGGGGGAGGCGGCGGGGGGACTGCGGCTGACCACGGTCAGCGAGGCGGTGCGTCGGTTTCAGCGACAGATGCAGAAGAATGGGGACTTGGCCGCCCGCTTCGCGCTGGCCGTCTCCACATTGTGGAATGCGTAAGCCTGACCCTAAAATCGTAAGCCTGACCCTAAAATCGTGATGAGGTGAGTGATCAGAATGATCATCAGAATGGTTGGCGTCGCATCTTTGCGGGCTGTCGCCCAAATCGCCCTTTTGCATGTTGTGAATGAGTTCGTCGCCAACTGGTGAGTTACTGGATTTCTGAACATCCCTCGACGTTCCAGCACCAGCGAATCTCCTACTGACATGGCGACCAAGGAAGGCTGATCACAATGGTGGCGTTGTGATACGAGTAAACCTCACTCGACGGGTGGCGCATACACGCGCTCTTGGCGTGTGTGCGGTGCTTCCCATTTCCTTAAATGACTCGCACACATCGCACCAGACGCGATGTATGCGCCACCCCGCGAATTCCACCGGTGCCATCCTGCGCTGACCCTTCAATTAATCGTTGAGGGTTCAAAACAGAACCAAACAGGTGAGCCTGTACTACGACGCTTACTTCTGGTTTGGCGACCCTCCCGGCATCATCGATTGCTGCACGTTTCGCTCTTTTACACGATTAGCACGTCCGGTCGCCCGTTTGTGACTAACCTCCCGATTAGCGATTGGCGTATTTTGCATGTACAATGGCGTCTTTTGCATAACGCAACACTCGGCGAACATCTAAACTAGCGAACATGAAAAACGCAAAAGCTTACTCGGCGGCCAGTGCGACCTCACCGCTGGCCCCAACCAAGATTATGCGGCGTGACCCGACCGAGCACGACGTCCAGATCGAAATCCTCTTCTGCGGCATCTGCCACTCCGATCTCCACCAAGTTCGCAACGAGTGGAGCGGATTCATGCCCACCGTTTACCCATGTGTTCCAGGACATGAGATCGTGGGCCGTGTCAGCAGGGTCGGCTCCGCAGTATCCAAGTTCAAGCCCGGCGACCTCGCGGCGGTCGGCTGCATGGTGGACTCGGACGGCACCTGCCCCGAGTGCCAGGCGGGCCTCCAGCAGTTCTGCCCGAATACGACCTACACTTACAACTTTCCCGACAAGCATCTCGGAGGCGTCACCTATGGCGGCTACTCCGAAAGCATCGTCGTCGAGCAGAGGTTCGTCCTGCACGTCCCCTCGAATCTGACTCTCGCCGGAGCGGCTCCTTTGCTTTGCGCCGGAATCACGACTTACTCGCCGATGGACCACTGGGGCGTCACCAAGGGCAAGAAAGTTGGCGTAGTCGGTCTCGGCGGCCTCGGTCACATGGGCGTAAAGTTCGCGCATGCGCTTGGTGCTCACGTTGTGGTCTTCACGACTTCACCGAGCAAGAAGGAAGACGCACTCCGCCTCGGAGCAGACGAGGTCGTCATCTCGCGGAACGCGAACGAGATGCAAAAGCACGCCGGCAGCTTCGATTTCATCCTCGACGCTGTCTCCGCCGATCACGACATCAACGCTTACATTAATCTGTTGCGGCGCGATGGCAACATCACGCTCGTCGGCGCGCCGGAGAAACCTCTCGCCGTTGCGGCGTTTGGGTTGATCATGGGTCGCCGCAGCCTCTCCGGTTCTCCCATCGGCGGTATCGCTGAAACTCAGGAAATGCTCGATTTTTGTGGGCAGCACAACATCACCGCCGACGTCGAAGTCATTCCCATCCAGAAGGTCAACGAAGCCTACGAGAGACTGCTCAAGTCGGAGGTGAAATACCGCTTCTCTATTGACATGGCTTCTCTCAAATCCGAGTGAACCGATGAATAAGCACTTCCGCTTCTCCGGCAGCAACTTTCTCAAGTTGGAAGAACTGGGAGTCCCGGCCTCTGCGGTCCTGCGCAGAGCCGGGCTACCCCAGGGATTCATCGACGAACCGCGCGTGCTCCTCAACACTGAGGAACTTTTTGCCCTGTGGCGTGCCGTGGGTGAAGTCAGCACCAACCCCGCGATTGGTCTTCTGCTCGGAACGGAGACTAAGACCGAACGATTCCACCCCATCGGTCTCGCCGCTCTCTCGACCGAGAACTTCGGTGCAGCCGTGCGGCAAATGGCTCGCTACAAACAGCTCACCTGCCCGGAAGAGATCCTCGAGGAGACGGATGATGAAGAGTGGAGAATCCAGTTCCGCTGGCTTCTCGCTGATGAGGTCGAGCCTCGTGTGCTTATCGAATGCTGCTTCGCCTGGGTGCTCTCGATCGGTCGCCACGGCACCGGCACCCGCCTCTCGCCGCTGCGCGTGGAGTTCGTGGAACCTCGGCAGCACGTGAAAACCATTGAACGTCACTTTGGCTGTCGAGTGGTCTGCGGAGCCCCTCGCAATGCGATCGTGTTTCGCGCCGCCGACGCCCAGCGGCCGTTCGTCACCCGCAATGCCGAGCTTCTGGGAATGCTCGCGCCGCAGTTTGAGGAAGAGCTAAAGCAGGAGCATGGGGATGAAAACTTCGTCGAGCGCATCCGCATAGCCATACAGCAAAGACTCACCGGCCGGCGTCCGACGATCGAGGACATTGCTGATGCGCTACATATCAGCTCTCGTACTCTGCAGCGCCGCTTACAGGAAGAAGGATCTGGCTTTCAACGCGTTCTCGAAGAAGCTCGTCGCCAGCTTGCCAGGCACTATCTCAACAATTCTGTCCTCGAGTTGAATGAAGCTGCCTATCTACTCGGATACGAGGACTCAAGCTCCTTCGTTCGCGCTTTCCGCACTTGGGAAGGAGTTCCACCTGCTCGCTGGCGCGAAAAACAGCGGGCAAGAGCAGCGTCTTAGCCGCGCTCCATCTGTAAAAGGAGAAACAATGCAAAAACGCAAACTTGGAAAAAGCAATCTGGAAGTCTCTGCCCTCGGACTCGGCTGCATGGGAATGAGCTTTGGGTACGGTCCGGCCGCAGACAAGAAGGAAATGATTTCGCTGATTCGGACGGCAGTCGAACGCGGCGTCACATTCTTCGACACCGCTGAAGTGTACGGTCCTTTCACCAACGAAGAGCTCGTGGGCGAAGCGCTCGCTCCACTTCGTAACCAAGTGGTGATCGCCACCAAATTCGGGTTCAGGCCTGATCCCCATGGTGGATCGCGTTGGAGCAGCCTGGACAGTCGTCCGGAACACATTAAGTAGGTCGCCGAGGCCTCGCTCAAGCGGCTCAAGACCGATGTCATCGACTTGTTCTATCAGCACCGCGTCGATCCCAACGTGCCGATCGAAGAGGTCGCCGGCGCCGTGAAAGACCTCATCGAGCAAGGAAAGGTGAAGCACTTCGGACTCTCGGAAGCAGGCGTCGAGACCATCCGTCGCGCACACAAAGTTCAGCCCGTCGCGGCACTCCAGAGCGAATACTCGCTTTGGTGGAGAGAACCTGAAGCGGAAGTAATCCCGACGCTCGAGGAACTCGGCATCGGCTTCGTTCCATTCAGCCCACTCGGCAAGGGTTTCCTCACCGGCAAGATCAGCGAAGAGACGCAGTTCGACAAGACCGACTTCCGCAACATCGTTCCCCGCTTTACGCCGGAGAACCGGAAAGCGAATCAGGAGTTGGTTGATCTGACTGGCAGGTTCGCGCAACAGAAAAAGGCGACGCCTGCCCAGATTGCTCTCGCCTGGTTGCTGGCGCAGAAGCCGTGGATCGTTCCGATCCCGGGCACGACCAAGCTGCATCGACTCGAAGAGAACATCGGAGCTGCTGCCGTCGAACTTACGCCGGAAGATCTTCGGCAGTTGGAAACCGCAGCTTCAAAGATCCCGGTGCAAGGCGCTCGGTACCCCGAAGAGCTGCAGAAATTAGTGGGCCGCTGAGCAACAACAGATAACGAAAGGCGAGGTAAAAGCGGTATGCGCGTCGGCATCTTGGGTTCGGGGTTGATGGGCGGCAAGCTCGGAACAATCTTCGCGCGAGCTGGACATGACGTCGTATTCAGCTACGCGCGGAGCAGCGAGAAGCTTAAGAAGCTGGCTCGAGAGGCTGAAGGGAATGCGCGCGCCGGGACGCCGAGCGAGGCTGCGACGGACGCAGACGCTCTTCTGTTGGCCGTGCATTGGTCTCGAATCGACGATGTGCTGAAGCAGGCCGGCGATTTGAAGGGCAAGGTGATCGTGACCTGTTCACTGCCGATGGATACCGGCAACACGAAACTCATCGTCGCCAACACCTCGTCGGGCGCGGAAGAGCTTGCGAAGAAAGTTCCACGGGCTCATGTCGTCTGTGCTTTCAATAGCGTTCCCAGTGAGGTCCTGTTTGGAGTGTACGGAGCCCGGCGCAAGTCGACGCGACCCAGCCTGGTCTATTGCGGCGATGATAAACGCGCCAAAGAGGTGGCCGCCAAGCTGATCGATGACGCGGGTTTTGATCCGGTCGATGCCGGCCCCCTTCAGATCGCTCGGTACACAGAGCCGTTCGCGCTGCTCGTTGCCCAGCTTGCATATGAGGGCGAAGGCGGTCCAGAACTAGCCTATCGGTTCGAGCGGTTTGGAAGATAGGAAGACCAAGTTGCCACTGAAGGAGTTCAGAAGGAGGACGTTGACATAAACGAGATCCTGTACCGGCCTACGGGACAGGAGTTTCAAGCTCGCCTTGACGTTGCAAGTTGCGGAAGGAACTCGGCTCGGGGTCTGCATATTTTGCGCGCAGGAAAGAGAGGTGACAACATGCCAGCACTCACCGGATGGGAGAACTTCTACGTTATCGTCGGATCATCTGCGGGTGCGTTGATCGGATTGCAGTTCGTTGTCATCACTCTCATCGCCGAGATTCCGATCGTAAGAGATGTGGAACGCGCCAGCAGCGCGTTTGCAACGCCGACCATCGTTCATTTCGGAGCTGTGCTGCTGCTATCAGCGGTTATCAGCGTCCCGTGGCACGGAATCGCCGCCGCCGCAATTCTTTGGGGAGTGATGGGCCTGGTTGGGGTGATATACGTGCTCATCGTGGCTCGACGTATGCGAGTACAAACCGCCTACTCACCCCAGTTCGAGGACCGGCTGTTTCATGTTCTGCTGCCGTTCGCGGCCTATGCAACGCTGGCCGGATCGGCCTATGCGGCTCGGTTGAATGTTGGCGGGGCCCTTTTCGGCGTTGGCGCGGCGGCGCTGTTGCTGCTCTTCATCGGCATTCATAACGCGTGGGACGCCGTCACGTACCACGTCTATTTCAAGAGAGGGGGACAACACGGAGGCTAGCGGCGGCGCTCAGTGGACCCTTCCGATGGTTTGAAGACCTAAAGTGAACCCACGGACTCCGCCAGTAAAGAAACAACCTGCTCGATCTCATCCTGCGTCGTCGTGCGCCCAAGGCTGAATCGAATGGCTCCCATGCCGATCTCGGGTGGAATTCCCATGGCCTTCAGTACCGGCGAAAGCTCTACTGACCCGGAATGGCAGGCGGAGCCCGTTGAAGCGGCAACGCTGTTCATTCGATTCAGGATTGTCGAACCCGTCCGGCCTACGAAGCTGACGTTCAGCGTATTCGGCAGTCTCTCGGTGGGATGGCCATTCAGAACGACTCCCTTGCCGAACCGTGCTTCGAGCAACTGCCAGAAGAGATCGCGCAGTTGCCGCGCCGCTTCCATTCCAACCCAGGATTTTGCCAGTTCGCAAGCTTCGCCCAGAGCGACGTCAAGCACGATGTTTTCGGTTCCGGCGCGACGGCCTGCTTCATGACCGGCACCATGAATCAGCGGTTCCAGTCGAACCCCTTTGCGAACGTAGAGGGCGCCAACGCCCTTGGGCGCATAGAGCTTGTGCCCGGCTATCGACAACAGATCCACGCCGAGTTCGTCAACGCGCGTCGGAATCTTACCCGCCGACTGCGCCGCGTCGGTGTGGAAGAGGACGCCATGCTCACGCGCGATTCGCGCCAACTCCGAAATGGGCTGCAACGTCCCGACTTCATTGTTGGCGTGCATCACAGAGATAAGGATCGTGCGGGGTGTGAGGACACGCCGCAAGTCGTCCGGATCGACCCTGCCATAACGATCGACCGGGAGATAAGTGACCGAGGCTCCCAGGCGTTCGAGAAAACGGCAGGGATTGAGAATGGCCGGATGTTCAATCTGCGTGGTGACGATGTGACCGCCACCGCCATGCGCAAAGAAGACACCCTTCAACGCATGATTATTGGCCTCACTGCCGCCGCTGGTGAACACGATCTCGCCGGGTGTGCAGTTGAGCAAATCCGCGACCTGGGAGCGCGCCTGGTCAACTGCCTGGCGTGCCGGCCCTCCTGCCCAGTGCTCGCTGGACGGATTCCCGAAAGGCTCAGTCAGTACGCGGCTCATCGCCGCTGCCACTTCCGGCGCAATGGGCGTCGTGGCATTGAAGTCTAGATAAATGCGACGTTCTTGCATGGCCGTCTGTCGCTCGCCTTGTGCGTTAGTTGTGATGTCGATCTTCTTCTGGTGCTGCCAGCTGTGCCGCCTTCACCCCGACGAAGGATCCCTCATCCTAACGGATCTGATGAGGACAGACGTCTCTTTTTGTGGAAATTTGAAATATGTTTGGAAAGAGGTGTCTGTCCCGAATGGCACTAAGTTAAGGGGTTGACAATCTGAATTAGCCAAATCCCTGAAAGGGATTCATTCATCAGCCCAGGGCATCGCCCTGGGTTTGAAATCCGTGTTGACTCCGGCGAACCCTGAAAGGGTTCCCCAAGACACAGCCTATTGTCTGATCTCGCCGGGGTGGGGTCAGCACAAATCAGCGGGCTACATAACCCCTAGGCCATCCGCCCAAGCAGGACGTTGAGACGGCGTTTGCGGGGTCCCCTGGAATCCTCGATTTTAGAGAACCCCTTCAGGGTTCCTGACCAATCCAAAATGGGACACATACCCAGGGCATCGCCCTGGGCTGGTATAGACATCCCGCCGCGGCGGGATGGGGTCCCCTCTTCCAACACCGATCTTAACTTAGTGCCATTCGTGTCTGTCCCCGTCCCGCCTGCAAGGACACGCGGTGCGGTGATGGGATACCTTGCCCCTCCCCCGACGACAGGCAGCCTGCTCACCATCGACAATCCGTCATGGGGGACCGGTTGATCGTACTCAGAGGAAAAAATCCGCCGAAATCATATCATCCCGCTGAAATGCGGAATGTAAAGCTTCGACTCCAACCGACTATCCTGACGACTACTTCCTTCGGTAGGCCACCTGGCCGTCAGGCCGGAGACGTTTTTTTAGCAAGCCCTTCTCGACAAGCGTTCTCAGGGCCTTGTCAAGTGGGCCTCTAGACTCAGTGTCGAGCCACTTCGAAATGCCATCAAGGGTATCCTCGGCATCTGGATTACTATTGAAATAGCTCAGAATCTCACTCGCGATTCTGTCTGCTGAGTCGACCTTATCATCTCGTGGCATGAGTTTCGTCCAATTACCGATTAGCGCCTCCACTGGGGCTCTATGCGCCGGTCGAGGACAATTGTAGAACAGACGCGTAAAAGATCAAAAATGAATGATCCCAGTCAGGTCCGGTCGGGCTATTGCTCCAATCAACTCGCCGGATCCTGGGACCCAGTCCACCGCGCAAAATCATGGGGCCGCCCGATGAGTCATCGATGCCACACCGGGCGCTCTCGGGTTCGCTCTTGCGAAACCACCCGTTCCGGATCCCCTAATTATTTTCGGGAACAGGCCAAGTTCTCCTTGACAGTCTAGGAGACGGGAGCTATATTCCTAGCCTCTCTAGGAGAGACTCATGGACAAGCAACTTGATCTCCTGCAGGGCACCCTCGACATGTTGATCCTCAAGGCCGTCTCCCTGGGTCCCTTGCACGGCTACGGCGTTCTTCTGCGGATCCAGCAGATTTCCGGAAACTGCCTGGAAATCCAGCAGGGCTCCCTCTATCCCGCTCTTTATCGCCTGGAGCACCAGGGTTGGCTCACCAGCGAGTGGGGCGAATCGGAAAATAAACGCAAGGCCAAGTTTTACCGCCTCACGGCAGCGGGCAGGCGCCGCCTGCAATCTGAAACCGAAAAATGGAACCGCATGACCGATGTCATTGCGGCAATCCTGCATTCCAAGCCGGAGGAAGTATGACCCTCTGGTCCCGAATCCGTTCGTGGTCTCGCGCGATCCTTTACCGCGCCCGCACGGAGCGCGAAATGGACGCCGAACTGCGCTTCCATATTGATGCTTTCGCCGAAGACCTGATTCGCCGTGGCGTTCCTCGTGAAGAAGCGCAACGCCGCGCCCGCATGGAATTTGGCGGGATCGAGAGTGCAAAGGAGGCCTGCCGTGACATCCGCGGCACCAGCTTCCTCGAATCTCTCTTCCAGGACTTTCGTTTCGCCCTCCGCATGCTGCGCAAGTCTCCGGTCTTTACCGCCGCCGCCGTCCTCACCCTCGCCCTCGGCATCGGCGCCAACACCGCGATTTTCAGCGTCGTGTATGCCGTCCTTCTGCGGCCTCTGCCCTTCGACCAACCCGACCAGCTCGTTCTCCTGTTCGAGGCCAAGCTTCAGGATGGCATCAAGAAGACGGGCGCCTCCTATGTGGATTTCGCAGAGTGGCAGGAGCAAAACCACGTTTTCAGCGCGATCGCGGGGGCCCAGAGGCACGACTTGACCCTGACGGGGTATGACGACCCTTCTGTGCTCGATACCGTGCCCGTGACCTCGGAGATTTTCTCTCTTCTGCAAGCGAAGCCTCTCGCGGGGCGCACGTTCGTCGCCGAGGACGGGAAGCCAGGTGCAGCCCCGGTCGTCATCCTGAGCGAAACCCTGTGGCGCAGCCGGTTTGGTGCGAATCCAATAATCCTGGGAAACTCCATCACCCTGGATCAGCGTCCCTTCACGGTCGTCGGCATCATGCCGGCGAGCTTTCATGTTCCCGTCTTCACCGAGAACCAGGACATCTGGATCCCCCTCGTCCAGGACCCTCTCTTCGGCGGATGGATGACGCGACGTGGTGGGCACTGGTTGACCGTCGTGGGGCGTCTCACGCCGGGTGTCTCCATGGCGAAGGCTCAAGCGGAAATGGACGCCATCAGCGACCGCCTCGCCAGGAAATTTCCGGCGGAAAACGCCGGCTGGACGGCCCGCCTGGCGCCGCTTCAGCAAGAGTTGGTGGGCAACGTTAGATCCCCCCTGTTTGTGCTGTTCGGCGCAGTCGGTCTCGTGCTGCTCATCGCCTGCGCCAATATTGCGAACCTGCTCCTGACGCGCGCCCATTCGCGCGCCAGGGAGATGGCCTTGCGGCTGGCCCTGGGTGCAGCCCGAAACCGCATCCTTCGTCAACTGCTGACCGAGAGCGCCGTGCTCGGTTTGCTCGGCGCCACCGCCGGCATCATTCTCGCTTACTGGGGTGCGCAGTCGCTGAATTCTCTCCTGCCCCCGGACCTGCCTGGGACTCAAGCAATCCGCGTGGACGGGTGGGTGCTGGGTTTTGCATTGTTGCTTTCAGTCGCGGCCAGCCTCGCCTTTGGGTTGGCTCCGGCGCTTCTCGGCGCCAACTCTGATTTGCAGACCAATTTAAAGGAAGGGGCTGCGCCTTCAGGGGAAGGCCGACGCCCGCGACGGGCCCGCGGCTTCCTGGCCGGGTTGGAGGTCGCCCTGGCGCTGGTCCTGGTCGTGACTGCAGGATTGTTCGTGCGCAGCTTCATGGCGATGACGTCCGTGAACCCGGGCTTCCGCGCTGAGCATGTCCTGAAGGCGGAGATCTCTCTTCCCCAATTCCAATACTCCACGCCGCAACAATGGACCGCTTTCTCTGACGCTCTGATCGAGCAGATCCAGTCGCAACCCGGCCTGGAGCAATCGGCCATCGCCGTACCGCTACCGGTTGCCGACAGCTGTGTCAATCTGGGTTTCTCAATTGCGGGCCATGCTGCGTTGTCGCCCGGCACGCTCAGCTCGGCCGATTACGTTTCCGCCAGCCCCGCTTATTTCCGTGTTATGGGGATTCCCTTGTTGCGCGGGCGCACGTTTAGCGCTGAGGATTCCCTTTCTGCTCCGCGCGTCGCCATCATCAACGAAGCGCTCGCCCGGTTTTATTTTCCCCAGGAGGAGGCGCTCGGCCAGCGCCTCGTTTTTGGATTTCCCCCCGATAGCAACGTCTCGCGGGAGATTGTCGGAGTCGTCGGCGATGTACGTGACGTCGCGCTGAGCCAGGAGCCGGGTCCGATGATGTACGTGCCCTTCGCGCAAGCGCCGTTCTGGGGCGGCGAAGTGGTCGTCAAGAGTAGCCTGGCCCCTTCCAGCGTCATCGCGGCAATCCGGCAGGTGGTGCAAAGGATCGACAAAAATCTTCCAGTCACGGGTGTCGCCGCGATGCCCGGCGTTCTCGACTCTTCCGTCGCCCAGCCGCGGTTTCGCGCCGGCCTGCTCGGCTTGTTTGGCATTTTGGCGCTGGTACTCGCCGCCACGGGGATTTTCGGGGTCATTTCGTATTCCGTGTCCTGCCGGACACACGAATTCGGGATTCGTGTCGCGCTGGGCGCGTCATCGCATGGCATTCGAAAAATGGTTCTGCTGGAGGGGTTGAGGCTCGCCGCAGCCGGGCTGGGCGCCGGGACCATCGCCGCATTGGCGCTGGCGCAGTTCCTGAGAAGTCAGATCTACGGCGTGGGCGCGTATGATCCGGTCACCTTTGCAGGCGCTGCCCTGCTTCTGGTTATCGTGGCCCTGGCGGCGTGCTACCTCCCCGCGCGCCGCGCCACCCGCGTGGATCCTATCGTCACCCTTCGTTATGAGTGATGAGGGGTGACGCTCTCTCCCGGCTCCCTGAATCCCCGGTCCTGTCCCCGTGTCTGCCCCCAAGAGATTGAGGCAATAACGCAGCCCATTCACCTAATGATTCATGGCAGGTCTCTGCAATCATGAAATGGTGCCTCATCATTTTCAATACAGCCAATTTTTCATGACCAATGGCAATATGCAGACGGCCCCCCGCTCAAATCCAGAGCTCCGCGGAGGCATGCGGAAACGGTTGCGCCAACGTCGCAACGTCTCACAGCCCAACGTTGGCCGCCTTGCGGCCTATGTTGGGAACCCGGACCGCCCTGGTTTTACAACCCCGGTGGGGTTGTGGCCGAAGGGCGACTTTGACTCAAGCAATGGAGGTGGGCAAGGTATTGATAACAGGATTGGGCGACGAGCGCCACGCTTTTCATACCCATCTTTTCATTGGGAAAGTTTTTTCTGACAAATCGTACAAAGTAGGTTTAGGGGGAAGCTGGACGGGAAATGTCTTGCTGACATTTAATTCCTGGGTATTGGTCTCAAACGGGTCGTCAACCTCTATCCGGTAATCTTTTTCGTTTACCAGAAGCAAGGAATCAGGCACTTGTTTCCAGAACACAATCGAACTCAAAGGCAAGTCGAGCCTTATGAGATTTGGATGAACTGTGCCTTTCACCGAAGGTGCCTTGTTTCTTCTTAGTCGAACTCCGAAAGGCGGCCTTCGATATTCGATAAACAGGTAATCCAGGAATACAAGATATAAATCAAGTGAATATCTCTTGTAGGCTTTCACTGCGGCAATAGTAGCATTAGGTTCAAATTTTTCAGGGTCGATAGTGTACTCCCAGGTTCTGGTCTTCTTTTCCCGCAAGGTTTCTGTAGTCTGTACCCTGAAAGAATTCTTGAAAGATTCTTTCAATTGAACTTTCAAAGCACTTTTCAGCTCGCCAGAAAGCTTCACAATCTTATCTGCACCGAGGCTGGAGGATATTAATGAAATGACCTCGCTGGTTATCTCTTCTTCACGGAGTGATTCTTTAATGGATTCCACCATTTCTACCGCCGTATATTCATATTCAACAGCTTCAGTCTTTTTTTGTGTCACACCCCGAAGCGATGTGAGCGCGCCGACAACTTCTCCTTTTTTCGTCGGCTCATTTAGCTGATGCTCTCGAAGTGCGTAATGCCCCCTGATGATTGAATAGGTATGCTCAGCGTCAGGATCACGCTTCCAACCCTGTTCGCTTTCAAGCGCATTTACATACGGTAAGGTAAAGTAAATGTAGCCCATAAAGATCCCTCCCTCCTATTTGCATTCTGCGAGGTCGCATTTCCACTATCCACTTTTAGTATTCATTCTAAGGAATGACCGGCATTTTCAACAAGCACCCTGGGAGTGATTCTACACTATCCTCTTGTGGCATTTAATCTAAGGGCGGATCACGATTTTCAATTCATTCCCAGGAGTGGTCATGTGATACCAACACCCTGCCATTATCCGCAACGGCCCAGCCACAGGCGCGGAAATGGGTGGGGTCAGATCCTCTGCAATTGTGAAATGGTGTCTCATCGCAGCCGTCTTTTCATGACCAATTGCAATATGCAGAGATCTGACACTCAATTTTCTGCGAGTCGCTCCGTGTGCTTTCTAGATGTGCAGCAGAAATTCCGGATTGTCAGGCAGCGTGCATTCAAACTCCATCGGCTTGAAGTTGGCATCAAACTTCCAGATGAAGTTCTTCGTACGACTCCCAATATAAAAGTGACCTGAGCCGGTGAACGCCATCCCGCATCCGTTCTTGATTTGCAGGCCTCGGATTGCCACCAGCGTGAAATCACCGGCAGGCTTCGATAGCTGGGCTGTAAGCACTTCGTTGGCACCGCTGACGTACAAGCTCCCCTCGTGAGCAACGATATGCACGGGCGACTCGACCTGGTTGCTCTCTCCCAGAAACTTCCCGGTGGAGTCGTAAACTTTCACTCTGCCCGCGGGTTGGTCGGCGACGTAAAGCGCATTATTGACCCACACAAGCCCGCGAACTGAATGCGTCTTCTTGCCCTCCGCGGAGTACTGAAGCCCCATGGGAGGCGGAACTGCTGTGGTCGACGGCTCACTCAAATTGCCAACACTCGAGGCTACAAATGTCCCTGGCAGAAACTTCCCGTTCGCGGGAAGAGCTGAAGACACGGGCGCAGGCGTCCCAGTTCTGCCATCCGCCGAAACCTTCAAACGTGTGACCAGGTTCGTATCCTGGCTCGATACATAGCAGTACCCCGCACTGTCGAACGCGAAATCAAACGGATGTAGAATGCCCTTGCAGGTTTCCCGCGACACAAACTTGCCTACGAATCGATAACTCGAATCCGATCCTTGATAGCAAAGCAAACCATTTTGCATTCGGTTGGCGTTGACAACATATAGATACTTGCCGAAGAGCTGGATGCCGCGCAGCTCATCCAGTATCACCCCTTCTGTGTCGTCCAGCACGGAAGGAGTGATCTTCTTGCCGCGTGTGTCGTAGGCATGCACATTGTTCTTGTGTGGGTCTTTCTGTGGCTTGCCGCCATGAAGGGTAACGAAAAGCATGGTCATCCCTCCTCCCTGGTGGAGTTTGTTTTATGATTCTAACGCCACTCCCGCAGGGATTGCCCAGGATTTCTCCTGGATTTCTTGGCGGGCTTGGTGAATAGTTTCACTCATAGCATGATACGTTTCGTCGGGATTCATCGTTATTGTTGAACTAAGGATGGTTTTCGGCTAAGGTCAGGCCTGAATCAAGACCTAGAATACAGATCGATTGAGTAGACTGCTTGGCAGAGTCTCACTCGGCGCTGTTCCGTCTGGGACATTTGATCCCGTAAAGGGCAGCTAGCCCCTCGGACAACACAAAGGAGGTCTCCTGTGAAACCCATTCTTGCATCGATTTCAATACCGCGAACCCTAGAATCAAGCGAACATGATGGCCTTTTGTGCCCACCCCCGGACACTCAAGATGTTCGTATGGACAGTTCGGATCGGCGGTTTTCCTCGTTTTCAGTGAACACCGTCGTCTGGCGAATTCCGCTGCTCGTTGTGATCCTGTTTGGGGCGCTTGGCAGCGCCGTGCAGGCCCAGGACCAGGGGTCTAAACCCGACGACCAGAAGGTAAAGAAGGCGTTCTATTCCGCGAGAGACCGCTTGGCGGCCATGAAGGTAGCTCTCCTGTATAATCCGAGGGCAGTCGCCGAAGCCGATATCATGCAGGGTCCAGACCAGGACAAAAAGCAGTTCCAACTTCACTTCAACGATAAAGTGATCTGTGACTTTGATACGCCCGGCTCGAAGATGGGCGGCAAGACGGTCAAGTTTGCCTGCAAGATCACCGGAGTCGAGAGCACTAATGGCCAGGTTCAGACCTTGACCCCGGACATCGAAGAAGAGCCCGTGAAGGTGAAGTTCGGCGCCAACGATAACGAAGTTTACGCCGAAATCGTTGCGACACGACTGATGTGGGCGTTGGGATACTATGCCGACTCGTGGTTCCCAGTTCGTGTGGAATGCCACAATTGTCCGGAAAACCCCGAGACTGGTTCAGGACCGACCGGCACCCGTACCTTCGACCCCGCTACCATTGTTCGGAAGTTTCCCGGGCACAAGATGACCGAAGACGGCAAGGACGATGAGGGCTGGAGCTGGAAGGAACTCGATGCCGCCAATGGTCGCCCAACTTATGAACGGGACGGCCTCAAACTGCTGGCCGCATTCATGCAACACAGTGACAACAAACCTCCCCAGCAGCGCTTGGTCTGTCACAAGGTAGATATGGACGAGAAGACCAAGCCCCCCACCGCGACCTGTGATGAGTCCGTCATGATGGTGCAAGACGTCGGCGCGACCTTCGGTACGGGCGGGGCGTTTACCAGCAACTCCTCGGCCAAAATGAATCTCAAGGGATGGTCCGGCTTGAAGCTCTGGAACCAGGTGGGGACCGACGGCGCACCAAAACAATGCAAAGCCGTGTTGCACAAAAGTTTGAGCGCACACGATGGCTTGAGCGATCCGATAATCAGCGAAGAGGGGCGGCGCTTCGACGCCGGTTTGATGTGCCAACTCTCCGATCACCAAATCGAAGATCTCTTCAAGGCCTCGCGCGCGGCGGAGATGCCCGAGTATCACAACAGTGATGGCAGCTTCAAGGCCGGCGTGGATGAGGCTTCCGTCATGCAGCAATGGGTGGAGGCATTCAAGCGGAAGCGAGAGGATCTCGCGAAAGGGCGCTGCGCGTGGAAGGAAAAGCCTGCGGACCTCTCTGCGATCGACAATCCGATGGGCCTGGCAACTGTACCGAATAACTGTGCCGCCAAACCCTTCTGACCGCGGCGCAAGACAGACCAACAACAGCGCACAGACGAAGAATTCTCCTGCCGATAGGAAGAACGAATGCTGTCTTCACGTGTTTCCACACTTGGTCTTGTCCACCCCATCCGCAAGTGGTAGACTTTCCCAATGCGGAAAAAGAAGCCCATTCGGACCAAGAAGACTGCCAGTCGAAAGAAGCCAAAGAGCCGGAAGAAAAACCTTACCCGAAAAAGGACAACGAGCCGCAAGGAGAAGGTGACCCGCCGCAAGAAGACTCTTACACGGAAAAAGACAACGAGCCGCAAGGTGGTGACCCGCCGCAAGAAGTCCACCCTTCGGAAAATCCTATTCGTCAGCGAAGCCGAGGCCGAAAAGGAAAGGTACAGTTCGGTCACTGCCGGGCAGTCAGGCGATATCCAGGGGCTGTCCCATATCCCGGAAGGGGATTCGGAGAGCGTGGAGGAGTTGGTCGAAGAGGGACAGGCCTTCGAGGCGGGGGTGGTCGACGGCATGGAAAATGCGCCCGAGGCCGACGAGGCGGAAGTCACGACGAAAGAGGTTTCCGAGGATGATGTTCCCCTCGAATACCGGGACAAGGATTAACAATTCGCCACCATAGGAAACTGCGGATCTTCCGATTGCGGAATGAGGATTGTGGATTTCGGATGGCGGACTTTAAAATGAGTAACTGTAATTCATTTCGAGCGATCAAGCATTTTCGCTCCGCCTTTTTCCATTCCGCAATTCAAAAACCCTCATTCCGCAATTGATATGGGCCCTGCCCCGCGCCCTTCAGATCGCCACTAAATCATTGACACTCCGGCCACTAAAGTTGGAGAATCCTGCCCGAGTTGATTCCAGTCATTATTCGTTGGTTCTTTCGCTCATCTTCAAGATGAACGGATGGGAATTGGTCCAGCATGCCCTCGAAAGGGTGGGGACAGACATCGACACTGAAGGACCTTCGAGGTTAAGGAGCGCAGGGTGTCTGTCCCTGAGCTTCGATGAAGGGCGCGGATTGTTCGGGGGAGGCCGAAGAGCAATGTTTAAAGTGGCCTTTGGAGCGGCGTTCGTTTTGACCCTGGGAACCTGGGTGTTCTTTTATATCAAGCTGCCCGATGCCCCACTGGGCCCTTCGGCAACCACGATCGTCTTTGGCGGATGGTTCATAGGTGCTCTCATTGTGAAATGGATCTGGACCAAAATCCAGAAACGAGAAGAGAAGAGTGACCAGAAGACTTAAAGACAGCAGTGAGTCCCGGCGTCACGGTCTGCTGGGAATTTCTTTGTTGGCCGTCCTGCTGATGGTCGCAGCCAACCCCCCTTGCTGTCTGTTCGCTCAACAGACCGAGCCGCCTCTCCGTGGCAACGTCTTCTCCCAGGGCAAAGCGCTTGCGGAAGTTAAGGTAACGGCCACAAACAGATCAACGGGAAGGGCCTACACTGCATTCACGGACCCAGCCGGGCAGTATTCGTTTCTTGAGTTGAGCGATGGCACGTATGATGTGAAGGCTGAGAAGGATCGGTACGAGAGATTCACCCGGAAAGGAATTGCCATTCGATCGGGAAAGCCTGCCGCGTTGGATTTCGTGTTGAAGGCTTCATCTCGTCCTGACCTGGAGAAGCCGCACCCCACCAAAGCCGCTCCTCCCCCCGCAACTCCAACAATGCCGCCTCCCCCGACAACCCTCACCCCGACAGGCGGCGATCAGCCTCGGGTCACCGCTCGTTCGTTTCTTGTGGGAAAGGATGTGGAGAAGGACGGATACGGGCTGTACAGCTATCTTCTCTTCGGAACTCCACCCAGTGAAATCATCCGCAACCGGTATCAGGAAGCGATCAGGGCCTATCTCGGAGAGATTCAGGATGTCAAGAGTGTCCAGGAATATATTCCTCCTCAACGGCTCAACGTGACTTACCTGCCCTTGACCCGGGAGCCCACGGGCGCAAATCCCACGCCGGAATGGGTGCTTGATTCCTACAATTATGCGCGCTCGGAAGCCTTGCTCCTGAAGGTTCCAGGCGGGCTGCACCCCGGCGGCCCTTACCTCATTTCCACCCTTACACCGCTGTCGAAGGTCGACATCCTCGTCGACGATTATCTCTATCTGGACCTGTCCGCGGTGCCTCCCGGTGTCATCCTTCCCTGGATCAAAGAATTCATGGCCCAGGCTTCACAACAACGGTTTTGGGAAAAGCGGGACTACGCGCAATGGGTGCTGAAACTTCGGACGGCCATCGAAGACATGGCCGTGGCGTTGCCTGCTGTGAACAAAGCCGGCAAGGACTGGAAAGATCTGGTGGCGAGCATTGTCTGGCATGGATCAAAGTAGGAAGGGGTTTCGTGGAGGGGAAAGGATAGACACCGACAATAAAGAACCTCGGAGGTTAAGGAGCGTAAGGTGTCTGTCCCTAACGGGCTGTTGCTCAAATCAATTTGCCGGGTCAGGGGACCCGGCCTACAGCGCAGAATCATGTAGTTATGTTGTAGGCCTCCCCGATGAGTCATCGGGGCCTCACCGGGCGCTCTCGGGGTTGAGCAACAGCCCGCTAAGATTGTACAATCGATTGGGCACTTCTTAGGACGAAATGCTGCTTATGTGAACCGTCGAGATTTTGGAAAATGAAGGGATTCTTTCACCCCTCCGGGGCTCAAATCACTATCGGATCCCTACCCCGCCCTTGCCCCGCAAAAGAAACACGCGGGGCTCGGACGGGGCTACTCTCTGACGGCCCGCTGGGCCTCTGATATGAGTATTTGCCTGAGGTCGATCGTCACAAAAAAAGGCGACTACCCTTACCGCGCCACCGTCAGCCATGACGACTTTGCTAAGGGCCTTGCCCGGATGGCGCGCGACATCCATTATGGCAACTTCAAGAACGAGGTGGAAAAGGAGATGGGCGCCCAGCGGGAACGGACCTACGAGGAGATCTGGAGTCTGTTGCGAGAACTTGAAGAGGAAGAGGGATCAGACAGATCACGGGGGAGGTCGTGGAGTTAGGAAGAACTAAGAATCCAACCGCAAAGCCCGCTAAGAAGGCGGAAAGAGCGCAAGAAACTCCAGTTTAGTTTTCAAGAAATATCGTCTTAGCGACCTTAGCGCCTACTTTGCGAGCTTGGCGGTTTGATTTTATCCCCCCAGAAAAGCAGAATCGTTCTGTGAGCGCAAGAAAAGGGTCCGCATGAAAGATGATCAAATCTTTCGTAATGATCTCAGCCTGATTCTTCGGGCGCTATCCTTTGCTGCCCATAAGCACCGCGATCAGCGCCGCAAAGGAGAAAGCGCTTCGCCTTACATTAACCACCCCATCGCATTGGCCACCGTCCTGTGTAATGAAGGCGGCGTGAGTGATGTCCGGGTCCTCTGTGCCGCCTTGTTGCACGACACGGTCGAGGACACTCAAACCACGCCCCAGGAATTGGAGGAGCATTTTGGCGCCGAGATCCGCCATATCGTCGCGGAAGTCACCGACGACAAGAGTCTTCCCAAGGCCGAACGCAAACGCCTTCAAATTGAACGTGCCGCGCACAGCAGCCACCAGGCGAAGCTGGTCAAACTGGCTGACAAGATCTGCAACATGCGGGATCTTGTCGAGGATCCACCCGAACGGTGGGGCCTCAAAGAGCAGAAGGAATATTTTGATTGGGCGAAAGAGGTGGTGGATCAGATCCGAGGAACCAACCCGCAACTGGAAGCGTTGTTCGACGCCGCGTATGCGAAAATGCCGAAATAACCACTGCGGGTGTGAACTCTCCCTTGCATTGCCCCCTTAATAACAATCGAATGATTCGAAAGTGTTGTGGTGATCACTGCGGGAGACGCCGTGATGAGAGGGGTCAGTTCCCCAATAGTCGGAGTGTGTGAGTGATCACCTCAATCCCTCACTCCCATCTCAAGGCCTCCACAGGGTCCACGCTGGAGGCGCGGCGTGCCGGGAAGTAGCTTGCAAGCAATGCGACCACGCCGAGAACGATCGTCACCGCATTATATGTCACCGGATCCAGCGCACTGACGCCAAATAGAAGCGCTGTCATAAGGCGGGTCAGCCCCATCGCTGCACCCTGCCCCAGCGCGATCCCGATGCAGATCAACAGGAGGCCTTGCCGCACGAACATCAGGCGGACCTGTTCCTGTTGAGCCCCCAGGGCCATGCGGATGCCAATCTCCCGTGTTCGCTGGGACACGGCATAAGCGATGACGCCGTAGATTCCCACCACCCCGAGCAGCAGTGCCACGCCGGCCGCGATGCCGAGCATGAGCAGGGTAAAGGAGGTCTGCGTCATCGACTCCTCAAGGATCTCCCGCAGGGTCCGGACATTCGCCAGGGGAAGGTTGGGGCTGGCCGCCCACACCGCCTGTTGAATTTCCTTGAAAAACGTGGGAGAGCCGACTCTCTCGCTGCGGATGGCGTAAGCCATATTCCGCTGAGCAATCAGCTTTTCCCCCCAGAAATTCTCCATCAGCATCGGCCAATACACCTCGGGAGTCGCCTTTTGATTGACACCATCGTCATGCTCATTCCCCACGATTCCGACGATTTCCCGCCACGGGTTCTTCGGAGTCTCCCGGATGCGCCTGCCTATGGCTTTGGTCGGATCCTTCCAATATTCCCTTGCCAGGTTATCGGTGATGACAGCCACCGGGGCCTTGTTGTAAATGTCGGCCCAGGTGATATCGCGTCCAACGAGAATGGGATTCCCCATCGTGGCGAAGTAATTCGGCGAGATCCATTTGAAGCGGCGAATGGGTGGAATCTGGCCCTCCGGCGCGGGAAATTCTTCGACGAAGATGGGATCGTTGTCGTCGTTGCCATCCATCGTGACTGAACTGGAAAGGCCGACGGAATTGACTCCCGGGATCTGCTCAATTCGGCGCAGGATTTGCTCGTGGGTTCGAACCACTTTCTCCTCGTCAGAAATCTCTGCCTTCGGAATCGAGACGCGCACGGTCAGGACCTCTTCGGGACGGACGAACCCGGGCTGGACTTTTCTCAAGGCCTGGAAGGTCCGGATCATCAGTCCGGAGCTGACTAAAAGGACCAGGGCCGTGGCGATTTGAAAAACGACCAGCACATTGCGCGCCCGGTGGTGTTCCCGTCCGTCGCTGAACGACCGGCCCCCCTCCTTCAGTGCCGCCGCGAGATCCGGCCTCGCGTATTTGAGAACCGGGATGAGGCCAAAGAGCACCCCCGCCAGCAGTGAGATCCCAAGCGTAAACAGGAGAACCGTGGGATCGATGGAAATCTCATCCAGACGCGGGATGCTTTCCGGCCCCTTGGCCACCAGCAGCCGGACTCCCGCGTAGGCCAGAAACAATCCGAAAACGCCGCCCATAAATCCCAGTGAAACACTCTCGAAAAGAAGTTCCCGCGCAATCCGACCCCAACTGGCACCCAGGGCCGTACGGATGGCGAGTTCCCGATGACGGCCCTCTGCACGGACCAGAAAGAGATTTGCCACATTGGCACATGCAATGAGGAGCACCAGCCCAACGGTCCCCAGCAACACCCAGAGAATTTTGCCGACGTCGCCCACGGCATCCTGCTTGAGGGGGCGAAGGTTCGGGCCCAGCTTTGCCTCTTCGACCATCTTCATTGAAAACCCCGGAGGAAGGGGGAATTTCTGCAACGTGAGGGGGATCATGCGGGCCACATCGGCATTCGCCTGTTCCAGGGTGACACCGGGTTTGAGCCGCGCGATCGCATAGTGGCTGAAGTTACCCACGAACACTTCGCTGCGGTTGAGCCGATAAGCAAGGATCAGGGACGGACGGGAACGCAAAAACCGGAAGCTCTGAGGCAGAACCCCGATCACTTCATGAGGCCGTCCCTCGATGATGATCCCGCGGCCAATCACGCTGCGATCGCCCCCAAACTTCCGCTGCCAGTATGGATAAGTCAGTAGGACCGTTTCCGGGGTACCGGGAGAATCATCCGCGGCCGTGAACGTCCGTCCGAACATCGGTTGGACCCGAAGAACATGGAGAATGCCATCTGTCACCATCAAGGCGTCAACCCGCTCGGGCTCAGCGACCCCGGTTACAGTGACCGATTCGTTACGCCACATGCCGATATCTTCGAAAACCCTGTTTTCTTCCCGATAGGTGAGATGGAAAGCCGGTCCCTGGTTCAACACGCTGAATCCAAGACCGGGCGCCTTGTGCCAGATCGCCACCAGCCGTTCCGGATCTTTGAAAGGAAGAGGCTTCAAAAGGACCCCATTCACCACGCTGAAGATGGCGCTGTTGGCGCCAATGCCCACTGCAAGGGTCATCACCACCACGAGGGTGAACAGGGGCGTGCGTCCGAACCGCCGCATCAACAATCGAAGCTTGATTCCAAGCGATTGCATAAACATTCCTCTTATTGAGTTTCTTGTCGGCCGCTAGAACTCGGGTGCCGCAGGCATTGGCTCCCCCACAATGCCTGCGATGAAGATCCAAAAGTCACCGTCTCATCGGGTGCCGCAGACGTTTAGCCTCATCCATTGTCTGTAACCGACAATCGAGCTGCGCATTCTTACTCGGCGTCCCTGCTCAAAGGGTGGAATGACGGGGTCAGAGAATTTCACCCCGGCTCTCAAACCATGTTATTCGCCACGGCTCCATACCGTCAGAGACCCCTTGTCGGGCCTCAACTTGAATTTGATGATACGCCGCCGACTGGAGAAAAGTTCGACATTTTTGAATTTCTGCCGGGGTAAATCGGTACACTCTGAAGGGTATTACTATTGGGTTCACCGCAAAGGGCGCAGAGAAGGCGCAAAGGACGCAGAGAATGCGAATAGGTTCACGACCAATACTTAGCTCATTGCGTCCTTTGCGCCTCCCTGGCGGACTCTGTGGTTAGTTCGGGGATTTTTCGAGAAGTCTGACACAAGCCCCCGCCGAGAAAAACGCTCGGCGAGACTACCAAACCTTAGAATCCTTGGCGTCCTTTGCGCCTCCCTGGCGGACTCTGTGGTTAGTTCGAGGATTTTTCGAGAAGTCTGACTTACAGTCTCAATGGCTCCCTGATTTCTCAACAGGGAAACCGGCGGCGATCCATGCACTGGTGCCCCCCACCACATTGAAGAGATTCTCAAATCCGTGCGGTGAGAGAATGCTGGTGGCGGCGCTGGATCGGTATCCGCCCTGGCAAATCACCGCAAGTGGCCGATTTGGATAGACCGCCAGACCCGTGTCAATTCCCGAGGAACCGGGACGGTTTTGTGTTGCAGGGACTGTCTCCATTTCTTTCACACTGGTTCGTGAAATCCTCTCGGAGAGGTTTGAGAGGGGCACATTCACGGCGCAAGGCACGTGGCCGTTCTGATATTCGCCCGGGCGGCGGACGTCGAGCACCTGCAGTTGCGGTTGTTCTTCGAGGCGGTGGCGAAGTTCATCCACGGGAATCTGCGGAACCTTCGCCAGGGGAAATCCGGCTTTGTCCCAGGCGTACACTCCCCCTTCCAGAAACCCTTTGACACTCTCGACCCCAACCCGCGCGAGCCGGAGGACGGCCTCGTCGACCTTGGCCGATTCTTCGGCGACCAGGATGAGAGGTGTCCCGGCAGGGATCAGGCATCCGGCCCAGGAGGCGAACTGGCCACCCAGTCCGATCTGAAGCGCCCCCGGCACGTGACCGGCTCCAAAGGCAGCCTCGTTGCGGACATCGAGAACAAGATGGCCGTGCCCGCTGTGCGCATTCACCTCCGCCGGAGATAATCCCTTGGGACGAGGTAATTGTTGAAGGGCTTCCGCGCCAGTGCGGTTGATTTCCGCGTCCCTCGAAAAGTAGGCGGGGGCTTCAGGCAGGTCGGTCGTCATCATCGCGATGAAATCTTCACGCGACATCGGTCGTAACGCATAGTTGAAGCGGCGCTGCTCGCCGAGGGTGGAGGAGGTGTCTTTTGAAATGTTGCGCCCGCACATCGACCCGGCGCCATGGGCAGGATAAACCTCGACGCTGTCCTCCAGCGTCAGGAGTTTTTCGTGCAGACTGTCGTAAAGCAGTCCGGCCATCTGTGGCGCCGTGTAACCTTTCGATCCCACCAGGTCAGGACGCCCCACATCCCCGATGAAGAGCGTGTCGCCCGTCAGAACTTTTACAGGCGTGTCCGAAATTTCCTTGTCCAGGACACAGATGCAAATGCTCTCCGGCGTATGCCCGGGCGTCTCCAGGATTCGTAAGGTGACTTTTCCAATCCGGATTTCATCGCCATCTTTCACGGGCCGGTACGCAAACGCGGCGCCGGCCTTTTCTCCAAAAACAATTTCAGCCCCGGTCCGTGCGGCCAGTTCGCGGTGTCCACTTACAAAATCGGCATGCAGGTGGGTCTCGATCACGTATTTGATCTTCAGACCCTGGGCCGAAGCTTCCTGCAGGTATTGGTCAACATCCCGCTGTGGGTCGACGACAACCGCTTCGCCCTCGGAGCCCATCAGGTATGACGCGTGTGCGAGACAGCCGAGGTAGAATTGCTTGAAGTACATTGTTGCCTCCCTTGGCAAGCTTCGTCGGTGTGCGGAAGGCCAAATATAGGGGGGATGGAGGGAAGAAGCAAGGGAATAGGTAATAGGTGATAGGTGATAGGTGATAGGTGATGGGTAATCGGTGATAGGGGTTAGGGATTAGGTGTCAAGCCGAAGGTCCGCCGGCTTTTTGGCGGATGTCGGGTGTCGGGGGCATTGGTAGCCCCGGCGGGCGTTCTTCCCGCCGGGGGCACTTGCGAGCGGGCATCACATCTGAAGGGATTCTTGAGAATCCGTGAGGCAACCGAAAGCACTGGGGATTTGTCAAAAAAACTCTGGATCAACGATCTTAGTTGATCCAGAGAAAATCTACCGTCACAACAAACCGCCAAGGCGGATGACCCCGAGATTGTAATCCCAATGGGAGCACTAAGCGCGTGTTTCCTCCAAGACCCGATTCACGGCTTCAACAGCGCGGTCGACATCGGCCTCGTTGGTTTGCCAGTTGCACACAGAGACGCGCATGCAGCGTTTGCCGCGCCAGGTGGTCCCGCCGAAGAAGGTCTCACCAGTCTTGAGAATTCCGGCAATGACGGCATCGGTGCGCCGGTCATGATCGGCGCCGGTGGCGTCCGATCCGGGATCGAGAAATCGCACGAGGCCTTGATTGATTTTAGGCTCCCACATAAGTTCGGCACCCCTCAATGCACCGAGGCGCATAACCAGGGTGTGGGCATGTCGGCAGGTTCGTTCCACCAGGTCCGCTATTCCCTGTCGACCAAGTTCGCGAAGGGCCGCATAGGTGGCTACCCCGCGTCCGCGCCGTGACCACTCCGGGTTCCAGTCCATTGGGTCGCGGGCGTCCGCGGCGTGCGTGAGATAGCTGGCGCGATGCGACATGGAAGCGTGATGGGCCTTCGGGTCAGCAACGAAGGCATAGCCACAATCATAAGGCACGTTCAGCCATTTGTGGCCGTCGGTCGCCCAGGAGTCTGCCAGTTCACAACCCCGAAGAAAATGGCGGTGCGTGGGGCTGGCAGCGGCCCACAGACCGAATGCTCCATCGACGTGAACCCAGGCGCCCTGGCGATGCGCCAGGGGAATGAGTTGATCGAAGGGATCGTAGCTCCCGATGTTTATGTCGCCGGCCTGAAGAAGGACAAGGGTGGGTCGTTCCGGTTGCGCTTGTAGTGCCGAGGCGAGGACATCCACCGGCAGGCGGCCTTCATCATCGACCGGCAAGTAAACGACATTGTCAATGCCCAGCCCCAGCAGGCGCACGGCACGTTCGAAGGATCCGTGGCGCTGGTCGCTGCTGAGGATGCGAATTGAAGGTGCGCCCGCCAGACCTTTCCGTTCCACGTCCCATCCCTGCCTCGAAAGAAGGGCGTTCCGTGCGGCTGCAAGACACGTGACGTGCGCCATTTGACAACCAGTGACCAGCGCAAAGCTGGCCTTTGGGGGTAAACCGAGCAGATCTTTCAGCCAATCACCACAGATCTCTTCAATCACGGCCTCGGCGGGCCCGCTGGCATACAGGGTGGCATTCTGGTCCCAAGCCGAGGTGAGCCAGTCGGCCGCGAGGGCGGCCGGCGTTGAGCCACCAATCACCCAGGCAAAAAACCGACCCCCCGAGCTTCCCACGAGACCCCCCGCCACATCACCCACGAGGTCGTCAATGACCTGCGAGGCGCGAACTCCGCGCTCGGCCAGAGGACGTGCCAGGCGGGAACGCAATTCCGCGAGGGTCGCGGTAGGCGATACGGAAGTATGCCTTAGATTCTCAAGATAGGTGACTGCGTGTGCGAGGGCCCGCTCCAGCACGGGGCGATAGCAGGTGGTGGGTTCCATCAGTTGACCTCCAGCAAATTCATAAGAACTCTTTCGCAGGCGAGGATTATAGAGCGAAAGAAATCGGGGGACTATCCGTTTCGTGCGGTCAAAATCAGGTGTCGGGTGTCAGGTGCCGGGTGTCAGGTGTCGGGGGAGAGGTGGGTAGGCGATAGGTAATAGGTATTAGGCAATTGGAAGAGAAGGGAGGATCGCGTCGCCATCAGTACGTTCGTGTCGGGCAGGTCAGGCTGAGGGGAGAGTCCTCGCGGGGTGATGTTTTTTGCCTTGATAATACAGCCATACGACGACGCCAATCATGCCGAGCCACCCGAGCAGGTAAACCAGGGCGGCAATCCGGGTGTCGTACTTGAGGATCCCTATCTGGCTGAACAGGATGTTCCAGTCGTGTCCGACGTCATCAGCATTCCCCACCGTCACAAGGGGCAGTTCCAACTTTCGTGCGTCGGCCATGTAGGTGGAGATCTGAAGAAAGTTTTCAAAGAAGAAGAAAGCGGCAAAGGCAGTTCCCAGTAGTTGGCGTTCGAATAGAAAGTAACTTGCAATGGCCAACGGCACTCCCAACTGAAGAAGCGTGCCACCTGCAACTCCCATCGTCTGACCCAGCCAGGAGAACAAGAGGTGGCCGCCTTCATGAATGGGCAAGAATACAAGATCAATGAAAAGGCCGTCTCCATGCTTCGAGAAGGCGTACATCAAAAAAAAGACATAGAATGCCAGCCATCCAAAAAGGGCGGGACGGGAAACGGGCTTCCAATCTTCTTGAAGCGCTTTCATGAATTCAAATTCCATAAAGTTCAACCTGTCGGCAATCATCGCTCAACCGGAGCGCAATGTGATCCGGAGGATCTCACTGGGGCGCCAGAGCCTCATGCGCGGTCCCCATGTGCCTGTGCCGCGGCAGACGATCACCGGCATTCCGCCCACCTCGTACCTCCCCTCCAGCAGCGGATACCTGAGCCACACTAAATAGCTGAACGGCCAGATCTGCCCGGCGTGGGTGTGGCCGGAGAGCATCAAGCCCGCTCCGACGCTTGCTGCCGTCTCCGCCTGCCACGGCGTGTGTGAGAGAAGAATGGTGGCACCGGGGGGCCGACCTTTGAGCGCCTGGCCGATGGGGTCGCCGCCCTGACCGGAGCGGCGGCGGCGAGTGAGGTCATCGACCCCAGCCAGAACCAAGCCCGGCCGCACCTCCACCCAGCGGTTACTCAACACCTCGATGCCGGATTTCTTGAGCATGTTCGGATTGTCCGGACGACGGCCGTAAGACTCATGATTGCCGTTGACCGCCCAAACACCAAGTGGAGCGGAGATGCGGCCCAGGGTTGAAAGCATCCCTTCCCGAGGCGGTCCATGACCCTCAAAGATATCGCCGAGAAGGACCACAACGTCGGGCCGTTGTGCCTGGATTTGAGCGACGCGCCCAGCCAGCCATTGCTCGCCCAGCGACGATCCCAGGTGCAAATCCGAAACCGCAACAAGTACCAAGCCATCCCTTTCGGGAGGCAGCCCGGCGAGGCGCACCTCGTAGTCCCGAATCACTGGCGGCCGCAATCCCTGGACGAGTGCAATCACACAAAGCCCCGCGCCCGCAATCAAGGCCCAGCCGCGCAGCGAAGGGGCCATTCTGGGCAGTAGAAAACCGAATCCGGTGAAGATCTCTATCGTGAGTAGGCAAACAGAAGTTAAGAACAACGCGGCCAACCACGTCATGCCGATAAAGCCCAGCGTCTCGGCCAGGATCCCGCCGATGGAGTGCTCGAAGACGTGGCTGAGTAGAAAACTCAACCATAGGACCACACCCAATCCAATAATAAGTATTCGGGGGGCATGGCGCTCGATCAGAGGCACAGAAGCGGCGCGCCAGAAAACGTAGAGTTGCAGTACGGTGCAGGCTACAAGAAGAAAAGTTCCGAACAAAAGGCCTCCCCGGGCGCAGTCGAGCTTCCAATGAGTTTTGCATGGATTGATTGGCAATAGCAAGCGAGGGGCGGGAATAGGGGATAGGTCATAGGGGATAGCAATTAAAAGTTGGGGGGGAAGTTGGAGCAATTGACATTGCCACTACGATTCAAGATCCTCTCTGATGCCCTCGGAACTTGCCGCCGATTAGGCGCGCTCAATTTCGAAATCGAGGTCAAAGACCGTATCCCAAATCTCAGGAGGAAAAGGTTCTTTTTCTTTGCGGAGGAATGCGGTTGTCGTTGACTTCGCCCAACACAACCCATAGACTCAGGACGTTCGGTCCAATACTCTGCGGTCAATAGAATTTGCTCCAATCAACCGTCGATTGAGTTGAGGAGGGAGCGAATCCAATTCCGGCTGAGTCGCTTGTTGCCAACCGGACCGGTTTCTTCAAGGACCCTCATTTAGTGCATCTGATTTGAACAAAAGGAGAGAAGAATGGCAGCCGTAAAACTCGTTGTGATGTATCCGCGTCCGACCGATATTGATGCCTTTGAGAAGCGCTATCTAAAAGAGCACGTTCAGATGGCTGTTGAAAAAATGATTGGCAAGACAAAGATCGTGGCCACGAAGGCCGTGGGGTCTCCCCAGGGGACGCCGCTCTACTACCGTATTGCAGAGATCCATTTCCCCACGATGAAAGACCTGGAAGCCTGCGCGGCTTCCCAGGGAGCCAAGGAAACCCTGGCGCACGCCTTCACAATTTCCACGGGAGGGCCGCCGGTGATTTTGGTGGCGGAGGAAGAGACGTTTAATTTCTAGTCGAAGATAATTGAAATTTACATGGTCTCTGGCGCAGTCGAAAAACTGTTGTTCTGGAAATTGAAGTCAGAAATCGGAAGTCAGAGGCCGGAAGACAGAAGTCGGAAGTCAGAAGTCAGAGGCCGGAAGCCGGAAGTGGGAGGTCAGACAAGACCTGGACCCCGAGGTGTGAAGGCCACGAAGCGGTCCCGCACGCCGCGACTGTCGTGGGCCTCTTGTCCCATGTTGCGGCCATTTCGTGCTTTTTGGCAGCTCGTCTTCCCTCAATTCTAATAGCCGTTGCGCTGCCGCACTTCTCCACGCAAACCAGGTCCGGAACAAATCTGCCTACTGGCACATCGTCGCTGCGCTGACAAATCTCCGATGACGTTCAATCAAAGGGTTTCCGTGAGAATACCCAAGTCATTCATACTCGCTGTCATCATCCCCTTCCTTGTTCTTACCGGCTGCGGAAAAAAAGAGACAAGAAAATCATCAAAAATCATTGGTGTGACCCTGTTGACCCGCGCCCATCTGTTTTATAAGGACCTCGAAGAGGGATTGCTCTCAGCCGCTGCCCGAAACAACTACGAATTGATCATCACCGCCGCCGAGTTCGACTTGGGAAGACAATCCGGCCAGATCGAAGATTTTGTGGCACGCCGGGTGGACGCCATCATTGTGTGTCCCGCCGATTCGCGGGGCGTGGGTCCGGCCATCGCCAAGGCCAACCAGGCAAAGATCCCGGTCTTCACGGCTGACATCGCTTCGCAGGAAGGGGAGGTTGTCTGTCATGTTGCCTCCGACAACATCGCCGGGGGCCGACAGGCGGGAGAATATCTTGCCCGAACCCTGAAGGGAAAAGGCAACATCGCCATCATCGATCAGCCCACCCTCACCTCGGTCCTTGACCGGGTGCAAGGATTTAAGGATGCGGTGGCGCTGTATCCCGATATGCGGATTGTCGCGGACGTGAATGGCGAAGGGGTCCGTGACAAGGCCATGCAGGTGGCCTCCGACATCCTCCAGGCGCATCCGGAACTGAACGGCATCTTCGGTATCAATGACGACTCGGCGCTCGGGGCGCTGGACGCTGTCCAGCAGTTCAAGCGATCAGGCATTTCCATCGTGGGGTACGATGCCACGCCCCCGGCGGTGGATGCGATCCTCAAGAACACCGCCCTGAAGGCGGATGTCGTCCAGTATCCGAGGAGGATCGGGGAAACCACCATCCAAAAGATCAGAGAATACTTCTCCGGCGTGCCTCCCCAAAAAGTTGTCCCGGTTGAGGTCGGAATCGTGGACCGGGATTCTCTTTCCAGAACGCAGACCCGATGAGCTCATCGCCGCTGCTCGAAATGCTTCACATCACGAAACAGTATCCCGGCGTGCTGGCGCTGGATGATGTGACGTTTGATCTGTATGCCGGAGAAGTTCACTGCCTGGTGGGGGAAAACGGCGCCGGGAAAACCACGTTGATCAAAATTCTCTCGGGGGCGCTTCCGAAGGATGTAGGCGAACTTCGGGTGAATGGAAAACCGGTCTTCCTGCATTCCCCGGCCGACGCCTTCGAGGCCGGCATCGGGATCATCCACCAGGATTTCAAGCTCGTGCCCGAACTCACCGTGGCGGAAAACATCTTTCTCGGCCGGGAACCGTGCAGGGGACGCTCTCCCTTTATTGATTTCGAAAAGATGCGCGAAGGCGCACGGGCCGTACTCGCACAACTCGGCGAATCCCTCGATCCCCGGGCCCGCATCGGTACTCTCAGCGTGGCCCAGCGACAGGTCGTCGAAATTGCCAAATCTTTGTCGGGAAAGAACCGCATCCTGGCCATGGATGAACCCTCTGCTGCATTGACGGGAAAGGAATTGAAAAACCTCTTTGCCGTGATCCGGCGCATGCAGGAAGAAGGAGTCGGCATCATTTACATCTCCCACCGGATCGATGAAATTTTCGAAATTGGAACTCGCGTCACGGTCCTGCGCGACGGGAAGCATGTTCACACCTGCAAGACCTCCGAGGCTGATCGCAGGGGCCTGGTGAGCTGGATGGTCGGCCGCGAGATGGATCAGGAGTATCCGAAAGTCAGGCTGCAGAGGGGAAAGGAAATCCTCAGGCTGGAGAACCTGAACGGAGGCAAGCTCCGGAATATCCATCTCGCAGTCTACCAGGGAGAGATCCTCGGGCTGGCGGGCCTGGTGGGAGCTGGCCGGACTGAATTGGCAAGGCTCATTTTTGGGGCCGACCGTTTGGAGAACGGAAGGATCCTCCTCGATGGAAAGGAAATTCACCCGCACTCCCCGCGCGACGCCATCGATGCCGGCATCGGGCTGCTGACCGAAGACCGCAACCGCTATGGTCTGATCATGGAAATGAGCATTGAGAAAAACATCACGCTGTCCAATCTCAAGGCCGTCAGCCGGGGAGGGTTCATTCAGGGAGAGAAGGAGCGAGGCGCCGCGCAGCAGTTTGCTGAAGAATTGCGTATCAAGACCCCCTCGCTCGATCGCGAGGTCTCCACCCTCAGCGGCGGCAACCGTCAGAAGGTCGTGCTCGCCCGCTGGCTTTTTACCCGTTCCCGTCTGCTCCTATTTGACGAACCCACGGCAGGGATCGACGTGGGCGTGAAGTATGAAATCTACAACCTCCTCAACCAGCTCGCACTGAACGGGAAAGGCGTGGTCATCATTTCCTCTGACCTGCCGGAACTGCTGGGTCTTTGTGACCGCATTGTGGTGTTGTGCGAAGGACGAATCACGGGAGAACTGTCGCGCGAGGAGGCGACCGAAGAAAAAATCATGCTGCTGGCAACAAGCGTTGTTGATATGAGGGGGCACAGAGACGATCGAGAAGCGTAAAAATGAGAACAGTTTATGAGGAAGCCAGGAATACAGGAGGACTAAGAGCTAAGCGTAGAGCCAAGTCAAGAGAGATAAGCCCAAGAAAAGTTACGAGACTCGCCGGTATGGATCACCTCGCTGTTGGTAGGGATGTGCGAAGGAGAACTGACCCAATTCCCTTCTCCCAGACTTTCAGCGATTCCCAAGTCCCAGGTAACGAGCCAGGTTTTTAACTCTCCTGTATTCCTGGCTTCCTAATTGAACTTATTGTTCCATGGTTTCTTCTGTGGTTGGGGTTGATTTCATGACTTCGCGGAAAAACATTCTCTCCAGGATCCTGAGCCAATACGGCATCAGTCTCGCCCTGTTGATCGAGATCATTCTGTTCTCGCGCCTCTCCCCGTTCTTTTTTACCACCGAAAACATCCTCAATGTCACGCTCCAGATTTCAATCACGGCCATCATCGCGGCGGGAATGACCTTTGTCATCCTGACCGCCGGCATTGACCTCTCGGTGGGCGCCCTGGTGGCTCTCAGTGGCGTTCTCGCCACCAGCGTGTTGAAATTGCCGATCCCGTTGATTTATTCCTTCCCTCTATTCCTCGCCACCGGGATCCTCGTCGGCGTTTTCTCCGGATGGCTGTCGGCATTCTTCATCACGCGATTCAATGTCACCCCTTTTATCGTGACCCTCGCTCTGATGAGCATCTGGCGCGGGGGGGCGTACCTTTATACCGGCGGCCGACCCGTCTGGGGTCTGCCTCATGCCTTCAGCATGCTGGGAGGCGGCAGGGTGGCAGGCATTCCCTTGCCGACCCTGATCATGCTTGCGGTTTACGCAGCCGCGTACATTGTGTTGCAGTACACCCGGTTCGGGCGACACGTCTATGCCGTCGGAGGAAACCAGGAGGCCGCCCGGTTGGCAGGGATCAATACAAAGCGGGTTCTCAGACAGGTTTATATCCTCTGTGGAGTGCTGTCCGCCCTGAGCGGGATGCTTCTCGCCTCGCGGATGAATTCCGGGCAACCGAATGCGGGGCTGATGTACGAACTCGATGTGATTGCCGCCGTGGTCGTGGGAGGCGCCAGCCTCTTTGGCGGCCGCGGCTCCATTGTCGGGACCTTTGTAGGAGCCATGCTGATCGGCGTGTCGCGCAACGGACTGAATCTACTCAATGTCAATTCTTACATTCAACAAATCATTGTCGGATTGGTGATCCTGGTGGCGGTAATGTTGGACCAGATGAGAAAAAGGTAACCCGCGAGGCACAGAAATGCTCAAGGATCTGAGGTGTGATCCAAGGTTCAGCGATCTTCAGGAGCCGCCCCTTACTCCCCCTGTCCACTCACGCCTCTCAACCTTCCGACACCGCCTCAACCGTTATGAATCTTGTGCCCCTTTGTGATTTCCAGATCTTGAAACCCCGAGGGATCCATCTCATGAAAACATTAAGAACCCTGCTGACGCTTCTTATCGTGTGCTCTCCACTCAGCGCTCAAACCAGCGTCGATAAACTCTCTGAGGCGCTCGATTCTCTCACTCTGGCCTCCTTCAATGACTGGAAAATGAGCCCCGATCTCAAGGCCGCCCCTGTAATTCAAGGCGATCCGGTTCGTGGTGAATTCGACGACTCCCAATGGGAAACCCTGCCCCTCGGCAAGTCCTTGGATGTCGACTCCTGCTGGCTGCGAAAAGAGATTGTTCTGCCCGATCGCATTCTGGGGCAGCCCATCAGAGGGAAAATCAAGTTCCTCATCACGGTGGACGACTATGGATTTCTTTGGGTTAACGGCCGGGAAAAGGGACGGTTTGATTGGGATGGGGAGTTTGTCTTGACTGAGGATGGCCATCCCGGGGACAAGTTCCTGATCGCGATCAAGGCCATCAACACAGGCGGCCCTCTGAGACTGCTTCGATCTCGAATCCAAATGGAGGATGAATCCGCCGCCACAAAACAGCTTCGCGAGAGGATCCGGGACTTCGCTTTAAGTCTAAGGATCGGACAGAAATTGTTGAGCTTTGATACCTATCAGACCAACGCCACGAAACGCGAAGATCCAGGTATTGATAGATCGAGCATGGATAAGGAGGAAAAGAAGCGTCTCTCCGGATCTCTGCAAACCCTCGCAGAACAGGTCGATGTCGACGCCTTGAAGGGCGGGTCCGTGGATAAGTTTCTTCACTCGATGGAGGTCGTGCGCGCACAGTTGAAACCCTTCGATGCGTTCGCCAAGAGATTCACGCTGGTCTTGACCGCCAATGCCCACATCGATGCCGCCTGGCTGTGGCGCGAAAAAGAGACGGTTGAAGTGTGCAAGAACACTTTCAGCTCGGTCCTCAAAATGATGCAGGCGCGGCCGGACTTCACCTATACGCAGAGCTCCGCCGCCTACTACGATTGGATGGAACAGTTATACCCGGATGTGTTCTCCAGCATTCAACAGCGCGTCAAAGAAGGACGATGGGAAGTCGTCGGTGGGATGTGGGTGGAACCGGACTGCAATCTCCCCAGCGGGGAATCGTGGGCGCATCACCTGCTCTATGCCAAGCGGTATTTCAAACAGCACCTGGGGGCTGATGTGACGGTCGGGTGGAATCCGGACTCCTTCGGCTATAACTGGAACATGCCCATGATGTATCGCAACGCCGGCATCGATGCCTTTATTACACAAAAGATCGGATGGAATGAATCCAATGTTTTTCCCTACCACGTCTTCTGGTGGGAGGGTCCTGATGGCTCCCGCGTTCTCTGTTACTTCCCTTTCGACTACGTCAGCGACGTTGCTGACCCTTACAGCCTGGTCGATTGGCTCCGCCAATTCGAGGCCAATACCGGCTTCACGCGATTTTTGATCCTCTTCGGGGTTGGAGACCACGGAGGAGGGCCAACTGATGAAATGCTGGATCGGATCGAGCACTTCAAGTCCCTGGACATCTATCCGAAGATCGAATACGGCACGGCGAGGGAATACCTGACCTGGCTGAAAAACCAGGATCCCGCGAAGATTCCAACATGGAAGGATGAGCTGTACCTTGAATACCACCAGGGGACTTTTACAACCCAGGCAAAGATGAAGGAATTGAATCGTCATAACGAAAGTCTTCTGGTCAACGCGGAGAAATTTTCCACGCTCTCAACCCTGCTCGGAGGCAATGTTCACCAGGATGTTCTGCAGGAGGCGTGGCGGAATCTCCTGTTTAACCAGTTCCATGACATCCTGCCGGGATCGGGAATCCGCGAAGTATACCTAGACGCCACCGGACGACACAGAGCAGCTGAAAGCATCGGGGATCACGAGCTGCGGACTGCCCTTGGAACCATTGCGCAGAAAGTCAACACGTCCGCTGTAAGCGGCAGCAGCGCGCTGGTCATCTTCAATCCTCTTTCGTGGGAAAGAACCGACCTGGTTGAAGCGGCACTGCCCGAAGGAGACGAAGGAGACTATGCCCTCTTTGAGGTCAACGGAGGGGAGGTGGCTTCCCAGATTGTTCAGAAGGATCGCTATCATCGCGGCTTGCTCTTTGTCGCGGAAAAGGTTCCCTCCCTGGGCTACAAGGTCTATGCACTGAGAAAGCAGAAATCCGGCAACCCGTCCACGGCACTCTCCTTTACTTCACCTCTGACCCTTGAGAATGAATTTTTCCGGGTCAGTGTAAATGCTGTGACAGGATGGGTCCAAAGCGCTTTTGACAAAAGGCTTGGGAAAGAGCTTCTCAGTGGTCCCGGGAATGAATTGCAGATCCTTGAGGACAAGCCAAAACAATGGGATGCCTGGAATATCGGTCTGACCGGGACCGTGTATCCTTCCATCTTGCGAAAGGTCGAGGTCATTGAAAAGGGACCGGTGCGTTCCATCATCAGGATCCACCGGGATGTCCTGGGTCCAGGTTTCAAGCGGGAGTTTCCAGCCGAAGGCTTCCCGAGTTCCTTTTTCACCCAGGACGTGGTCCTGTATTCAGGCCTGGATCGAATCGAATTCCAAACCCGCGTGGACTGGTGGGAGGACAGAACCATGCTCAAGGTTGCGTTTCCACTGGCGGTCCAGGACAGGATCGCCACCTTCGAGATTCCCTATGGTCAGATCCGGCGCTCCACCGGGATGAATGACAGGTGGGAGAAAGCCCGTGTGGAGGTGCCCGCGGAGAGATGGGGGGACTTGTCTCAAGATGATTTTGGAGTGAGCCTGCTCAACCGGTCCAAGTATGGATACGACATCAAGGGGAACACGATCCGGCTCTCCCTGCTTCGCTCTCCCAAATGGCCCGACCCCACCGCCGACCGCGGCAAACATATCATTGAATATGCCCTCTATCCCCACCCCGGCCGTGTGAACGATGGGCGAACGGTCGAGCGTGGCTACGAGTACAACAATCCTTTGATCGCTTACCAAACGGGTTTACACCCAGGCGAGTTGCCACCCGTACATTCCTTTGTTCAGATCACTCCCGCTTCACTCGTTCTCACCACGATCAAGCAAGCAGAGGATTCCGAGGCATGGATGTTCCAGTGGTACGACACAAGAGGGGAAGACACAAAAGCCGTCGTGACGTTGCCGCGAATTCCCAAAAGGGTGGTTCAATCAAATTTCCTGGAAGCGGATGGAGAGACGGTTCCATTCAAAAGGAACACTGTAACCCTGAATTCGAGAAAGAATGCTGTGGTCACTTTGAAGGTGTATTTCTAGACCCTCCAGGATTCAGCCGGCCTCGAGCGCGTTCGGGTCTCAGGACGAAGACCCCGCCCAGGGAGCCTGCTTTGGGAGCAGAGTAACCTCCGTGCTACATTTCGAGCCCCCAATATAACAGGTCACCGGATCTCTGCACACGTCGCAAGCCCTGGACTAGGAGGTCCGACTGCCTCCTCTATCGCGGTCCGGGGTGCCAGACCCTCCGCCAAGACGGCAAAGTCTTGGTACACCTCACAGTGCTCAATTGATGATGTAAAGCCTTCCCTTTTTGTTAACCCAATACCTTTTATCTCCGGGCTGTTCCGTAAATACGGAGGGGATCAATGGACTAATACAGATTTTGGAAGAAAGGGCCAAAAACGGACCGTTCAGTGGGCGGATCAATTGGCTTCTTTTCTTCATGGATATCAACAAGACACACTTGGTGCTTATGCGTGGTTGAACATTGGCCACAAAGTTGCTAAGATTTTTCTATTCTAAAAAACTCAATTGGAGGTAATCCATGAAGAAAGCAGTAGTGTTGTTGTTAGTGATACTCTTTGCCAGCGTCGCATGGGCTGATGATGGCACAGCGCTTCTAAAGTTCAAGACGATGATCGCTGTGACAGGGCCTTTTGTGGGAAGCGTGACTCCCCAGACTCCCATCCAGGGCGTCAATGGAGCCGGACTTGCCTGGATGATCTCTGAAGCCCAGGGAGAACTTAAATCGAATGGGGACCTTGAGGTACGCGTCAGGGGGCTGGTGTTGGCAGCTGGAGCGAACGCGGGGAAAAATCCGTTGGCAAATTTCCGGGCAGTGCTGAGTTGTCAGAGCATCAACAGTGGCAACCCCACTATCGTTACCGTCAGCACGGACAATTTTCCAGCCACTATGCCAGAGGGAGATGCCGAAATTAGAGCGCATATCGACATCCCGAGCCCATGCTTCGCTCCCATTGTCTTTGTTACTACCCCTGGTCCTGGTGCTCCACGGTGGCTGGCAGTAACAGGGCAATGAGGTAGATCGGGATGTCCCAGTTGTGCTCTGAGAAGGTCGACAATGGGACTTCATCAGAGTATTGATGAAAGTGTGTTCACCCTAGCGATGAAATATCGTGGAAAATTTCCCGCAAAAGAGGGAGAGCTCTATTGGGGGGATCATCTGGGAGGTTCAATTCCCGCGTGACCTGGATGAAAAAGGTTATGACAGGAAATGCAGCGGAGCGGGCACGAATAAGGATTCCCATTCGGGCCCGCACTGGCTGTGCGGTTGAGTGGCGATACTGAGAAGTTCCCGAACGCATATCCCCATTGAAAAGCAGGCGACACGAGGAAGACTGGGGAAGTTCGACGTTGGATTCCCTGAAGCGACCCGTTTCACCGCGCTAGATTTTTTAAGGCTGTTTGGCGAAGAGGGGATGATCCTCCTTCCTTGAGTGCCCAGTCCAGCATCATTGCCTCGCCGTGCCATCAGACTCTTCAAAAACCAAATCGCAAGAACACGAACAGGCTGAATCATTTTCCGGGGCCCTGGATGGGCTCCATGAAGACTGAACTTGTCGCGCCCTTCGCGTTTTTTCAAGGGGCATGATTAAGCATAGGGCCCCAAGGCTTGGATTCATCCTGAAAGCACCCCTTGACAAATGAGAAATCGCTTATTAGAGTGCGCGTTCATTCCTTTCAAGGTGTGCACGCATGGGTGGTATTGCCGCCAGTGCAGATGTCTTCAGGGCCGTCGCGGACCCGGCGCGCCGTGCCCTGCTTGAACTCATGTGCGGTTCGGAACGCTCGGTCTCCCGGCGGTTGCCCTTGATCAGAAATGTAAAAGGGAAATGCTGTCCCTTTGCCAACGCATCAACCTGTGATTCCAGTTTTTAATTTGGAGATGACCCAAAAGAACCATGAAAACAACATTGAGGAGGGTCAATGAGAACAGGTTCCCGGATGAGTGATGAAGCGGTGCAAGGAAAGGCGGGAAGAACTTGGAAGGAATGGTTCTCGATCCTGGATGCTGCTGGTGCCCGTAAGATGAACCACAAGGAGATTGTGGCCTATCTCAGCAGCAAGCATAAGGTGGGGTCCTGGTGGCGGCAAATGGTTACGGTGGGATACGAGCAGGCCCGCGGAATGCGTGAACTCCATCAAAAGCCGGGGGGATATGAAATCAGTGTTAGCAAGACAATTCCCGTCTCGCCCTCGGTCAGGGAGAGGATGTGAAAGCCTCCCCCAGCAAGACCATCGTACCGCTCTATCGGAACCATGTATTTGCGGAAATAAAGCCGGCCACACGGACGCGCATCGATCTTGGGTTTGCCTTGCGCGACCTGAAGGCACGGGGGCGATTGATTGATACCGGTGGATTGGCCAAGAAGGATCGAATCACGCACCGCATCCCGATCGCCAAGCTGGAGGAGATCGATGACGAGGTGAAGCATTGGCTGAAGATCGCTTACGAACTCGATGCATGAAGACTGCAGACCCCCGGGATGAGGGCGGACGTTTTCGGATTGCGGATTTCGAATCGCGGGGTAGAGGGGGTCGCGGGGCGCTCCAGAATCTGACCCCCACAGAGCGGTAAGACTTTCAGGGAAGGATCGAGGATACAACCAATCCATGGAAGAGAAAGCGGGACCGGTCACATTTCGACAGGTGCTAAAGAACAAACAGTTTTTTGCGCTCTGGCTGGCACAGTACATCAGCAACTTTGGAGACTGGCTGGCTGTGCTGGCGCTGTTCAGTCTGGTAGCTTTTCGAATGCACGGAACGCCGTATCAAGTGGGAGGAATTTTCCTCGCCTACGGGATCCCCTGGGCTTTTCTCGGGCCGGTTGCAGGTGTTTTTGTGGACCGGTGGAATCTCAAATGGACGATGATTTCGAGCGACCTGATCCGTGCATGTCTGGCGGTCATGCTCGTGTTTGTGCACGACCTGCCACTGCTTTACCTTCTCTTTTTCGGCCTCAGTGCGGTGTCCTGTTTTTTCATGCCCGCTCAAACCTCCGCGATTCCGGTGCTGGTCGGCAAGGATGAGTTACTGGTGGCCAATGCCGCCAACACGCAATCCATCCACTTCAACAAAATCATTAGCCCGGCGATTGCAGGATTCCTTGTGGCTTGGGCAGGAGAGAAAGCCTGTTTTTACCTCGATGCCCTGTCGTTCGTGATTTCGGCGGCCCTTCTTTCGACGCTCCTTCTGAATCGAGTCCCGAAGGAATCCGCCAGCGGGGTCCGGGCCCTGCTTGAACAGATGCGGGAAGGCTTCCATTTCATTTGGACCCATCCCTCCGTCCGCTTTGTGACTGGGGCGATGGCCGTGACGCTCCTGGCGGCGGGAGCCTTCGATGCCTTGATCGTCGTTTATGTGCGCGACATCCTGCATTCCCAATCCCAGGTATTCGGAGCCCTAGTCGCCCTGGTCGGGCTGGGCACGATCGTTGGCGCCCTTCTCATTGGCAGGTTTGCACAGAAGTGGTCCCGGGCGATGATGGTTTCATTAGGCATCATTGGATGTGGCATAGGCATTTTTCTGCTTGCCGTGGCTGCGACAGCTCCGATCGCGTTGGCCTCAAGCCTTGCCCTGGGGCTTGCCGTCAGCGCGGTGATGATCCCGTCGCAGACCCTGGTGCAGGAGGAAACACCGCAGGAGATGCTGGGCCGCGTGAGCAGTGCCGGCATTTCGCTGATGACAGTTTTCCAGATTGTCGGGGTCTCCATTTCAGGAAAGGTGGCGAATTGGACCGGGGTGCGAAATCTTTATGACATCATCGCGGTGTTCCTGGTCGTGATGGGAGTGACTGGCTACCTGCATCTGCGCACAGGTGGTATGACTAATCCAAGGGTGCCCAACCCGGAAGGACTGGTCTCCGAATAGCTCCTCGAGACTTTCGAGTCTCACTTCAGTCATCAAGGACGTCTTCGTCAGGATGAATCAAGTGGAAACCACCGTCATTCGGGACGACCTGGGTGAGTTATCGAGTTCAGTATTTCTTGACACAAATAGCCCTGCACCATAAAATTCTCCACGCTGCAAGGCTTTCAAACCTCAAATTCAGATTATGGCGAATCCACGGGGATTCGCAGGCCGGCCAGGGGCTGTGGTTAAGCGGGGCTGCTGCTTGAGCAGTTGAGGGTGCTCAAGGAAGCACGTGCCTCGAGTGCTGCGGTGGGCACAACATTTGAAAAGCAGGATGGACACTCCATTCTGGAAGGGACGTCGCAACATTACAGCAGACCTTTATGTATGGGCCGGCTGAATTCATCGAATCAATTCAGCCATATTAAAACCACCCCAGGAGGTACATGAAAATGACAGCAACTCAGCGGGCCTTCAATCAATCAAGAGTTGAAACTTTTTTGGGCAAAGCCGTCAATGACTTTGGCGCTGCGGTGAGCGCTGCCCTGGTGGTCATTGGCGATAAACTTGGACTCTACAAGGCGATGGCTGGAGCTCCACCCATGACCCCGGGAGAACTCGCCCAACGAACCGGAACAGACGAGCGTTATATTCGTGACTGGCTTGTCAATCAAGCGGCGAGCGGCTATGTCGATTACAACCCGGCAACCGGGCGCTATTCGATGCCTCCCGAGCACGCCCTGGCCCTGGCCGACGACCGCAGCCCGTTTTTTGTTTGTGGCGGCTTCCAGGTGATCACTGCCATGATGAAGTCCAGCGGGCGCATCGCCGAGGCCTTTCAGACCGGAAAGGGCATGTTCTGGGGCGAGCATGACAGTGACCTTTTTGAAGGCACAGAACGATTCTTCCGCCCCGGTTATGCCGCGAATCTCATTTCAAGCTGGATCCCGGCGCTGGACGGTGTCAAGGCGAAGCTGGAAGCGGGCGCCAGGGTAGCGGACATTGGTTGCGGTCATGGCGCATCCACCCTCATCATGGCGCAGGCCTTTCCAAATTCCCGATTTTTCGGCTTCGACAATCACGCCCCGTCCATCATCCATGCCCGCAAGGCAGCCTTCACGGCGGGAGTAGCTGATCGGTTGACCTTTGACATTGCGGGAGCGACCAATTTCCCGGGCTCCGGTTACGACCTCATTGCATTCTTTGATTGCCTCCATGACCTTGGCGAACCCGGCGGATCCCTGAAGAGGGCCCTTGAAACCTTGACGCCGGAGGGGACGGTGCTCATTGTGGAGCCAATGGCGGCGGAGAGTGTGGAAGGCAATTTCAATCCTGTGGGACGGGTGTATTCGGGTGCTTCTGTGCTTTGCTGTACTCCCAACGCTATTGCCTCGGGACAGACGGCGTTGGGCACGATCGCCACGGAAGAACAGCTCCGGATGGTGGTCACCGCCGCCGGTTTCACCCGGTTCCGCCGGGCTACTGAAACGCCATTTAACCGCGTCTTTGAGGCGCGCCGTTAATCCCGGCAAGCTGGAAGCAAAGCCAGATTTTATTAGGAGACCAGGAAACCTGGAGATCGGATGGCGGTGAATGAGCCGCCGCGGCGGGATTATCGAGTCCTGTCCCGATGTAAGGTTTTTAACTTCCTGTATTCCTGGCCTCCTAATGATAAATTTCCTTCTTGCCCTCGCTGGAACACATTCTGTTGATAAGCGACTAAGGGCTCGATGAGTGAACATCCCTGCGTGTGAGTCTTCTCTTGCGTGCTGAAACTCAGGACGGCGCTCATACGTAATGCTTGATAGTCCGATCCGTATATTGCAGGCAGGCCCTGCCTCGATCGAAGTGCCGGACTGAGGTTTTAACGATGTGATCATCAAGCCAACCCTCCGAAGTCCGGCACCCGGCGCATCGCATCCATCGAACACCAATCACGTTCATAATAAGGAGAGCGTCCCATGTTTCGAAGATTTTTTCTGAGTCTAACCTGTTTAACAATCCTGGCGCTGCCTGTAAGCGCCCAGACCGTGGATGAGATCGTCAACAAACACATCCAAGCGCGAGGCGGGCTGGAAAAGCTCAAAGCGGTGAAGACGATCCGCTATTCGGGCAAGATGCAGATGGGCCAGGGGCTGGAAGCCCCTGCTATTATGGAGCAGAAACGCCCAAACAGCATGCGGATGGAGTTCACCGTCCAGGGACTCACAGCCGTCCAGGCATACGATGGCAAGACGGGCTGGTCGCTCATGCCATTCGGGGGCAAGAAAGATCCCGAACTCATGGGGGAGGAAGAACTCAAGTCCATCTCAGAAGAAGCCGATTTCGACGGCCCCCTGGTCGATTACAAGGAGAAAGGCAACAAGGTCGAATTAGTGGGCAAAGAACCGGTGGAGGGTACTGACGCCTACAAACTCAAAGTGACTCTGAAGAACGGAGACGTGGATTACTTGTATCTGGACACTGATTCCTATCTTCAGTTGAAGCAAGAGAGCAAGCGAACCGTTCGGGGAGCGGAACGTGAATCGGAAGTCAACCTCGGCGACTACAAGGAGGTTGAAGGCCTCATGCTTCCTTTCTCTTACGAAATGGGGCTAAAAGGAGTGCCCCAAAAACAGAAGATCGTCATTGATAAAGTCGAATTGAATCCGGCTGTTGAGGACATGCGTTTCAAGATGCCCGAAGTGAAGAAGGTGGAGCCCAAGCCGGAAGAAAAGAAGCCCGAGGAGAAGAAACCGCCTGAAGAAAAGAAGTGACGGATTTCGATTCGTGAAACCGGAAATCTCACCCGCGCTGTTATTCTTGTAATTGTCTCATTAGAACCCAATTTCACTCGCGTCAAGACTTTTGGGGACGCATGGTGTTACATGCGTACCATGCCCCCCAAGGTGCCCATCCACATTCAGAAGTTTTGAGAGGATCCCAGTCATGCCATTCCGCCCGATGAGGATATTGATTTCTGGCTTGAGTCTGTTGCTTCTGTTTGCGCTTCCCACTCTCGCACAAACAGAGACCCCGAAGACTGAGGTGGTCAAGGTGGATTCAGACACTTTTTCCGGCCTGGACGCCCGGCCGATTGGACCAGCTACCATGAGCGGCCGAATCGCGTCGATTGACGGCGCGATCGAGAAGGGGCGACTGACGCTCTATGTCGGCTCCGCCAGTGGAGGCGTCTGGAAATCCGTGAACGGCGGGACCACGTTCAAGCCGGTGTTCGACAAGTACACCCAATCGATCGGCGCCGTCACGATTGACCCCTCCAACCCAAAGACGGTCTGGGTGGGAACCGGCGAAACCTGGGTGCGAAACAGTGTATCCGTGGGCACCGGGATTTATAAGACGATGGATGGCGGTGAGAACTGGCAACATCTGGGACTGGCAGACTCAGAGCGCATTTCGCGCATTCTCGTAGACCCGAACCACGGTGACACAGTTTACGCCTGCGCGACAGGTCATCTCTGGGATGCCAGTGCTGAGCGCGGCGTTTTTAAGACGGTCGACGGGGGGAAAACCTGGCAGAAATCGCTGTTTGTAAATAATGACACGGGCTGCGCCATGATTGCCATGGATCCGCAGGATACAAAAATCCTCTACGCCGCAATGTGGCAGTTCCGCCGGAAGCCTTACTTGTTCACGTCTGGAGGACCAGGAAGCGGCCTCTTCAAAAGTACCGATGCCGGTGTGACCTGGAAGAGGATGACCCAGGGTATGCCTGAGGGGGACTTGGGCAGGATTGGGATTGCTGTGGCTCCGTCCCGGCCGAGCGTGGTCTACGCCGTGGTGGAAGCAAAACATAGCGCCCTCTTTCGCTCTGATGACCTCGGGGAATCCTGGACCGAGATGAACTCAGGCGCTGCGATTGTGGGCCGGCCCTTCTATTTCGCGCACTTGTTTGTGGATCCCAGGGACTATGACCGTGTCTACAAGCCCGGAACCGGACTGGTGGTGAGCGACAATGGTGGAAAGGCCTTCAGCGGGATTGCCGGGAGTGTGCACAGCGATTTTCACGCCATGTGGATTAATCCTGCAAATCCCGACCAAATGTTTGTCGGTACCGATGGCGGTCTCTACACCTCCGAAGACCGGGGCAACACCTGGCGGTTCATCGCCAATCTGCCGCTTTCACAGTTCTACCATGTGAGCTACGACATGGAACAACCTTACAACGTGTATGGCGGTCTCCAGGACAACAGTTCATGGTTCGGGCCTTCGCGCGCCACCAGCGGCATTCAAAACCGCCACTGGAAAAGTGTCTATGGGGGAGACGGTTTTTGGGTCTTTGAAGATCCTTCGGATGCGGAATACATTTATGCCGAGTATCAGGGCGGAAATCTTGGCCGAATCAACCGGAAGACCCTGGAGACCAAAGACATCAAGCCATTCCCGGATGCGGGTGAAAAGAAATTCCGCTTCAACTGGAACTCGCCGATCCAAATCAGCCCAAACTCAAAGGGAACTATCTACTTTGGTTCCCAATTTCTCTTCCGCTCCCATGACCACGGCGATTCCTGGGAGCGAATTTCACCGGACCTGACTACAAACGATCCCAACAAGCAACGACAAGAAGAATCCGGCGGCTTGACGGTAGACAATTCAGATGCGGAAGCTCACACCACCATCTACACCATCTGCGAATCGCCCAGGAATGGGGACATTATCTGGGCTGGGACTGACGACGGTAATCTTCAGATAACGCGCAATGGGGGAAAGACCTGGACCAACGTGGTCGGCAACGTGGCGGGACTCCCGTCCAATACCTGGGTGTCCACGGTGGAGGCCAGCCGTTTCGAAGAGGCGACGGCCTTTGCCACTTTCGATGGTCACGCCGGCGGCGACATGAAGACCTACGTGTACAAGACCACCGATTATGGAAAGACATGGCAATCGCTCGCCACCCCGGACATCACCGGATACGCCCACGTCATCAAGGAGGACACCGTCAATAAGAACCTGCTCTTCCTTGGGACGGAACTCGGGTTGTTTATCTCGGTGGATGGAGGCCGCCAGTGGGCGCAGTTCAAGGGCGGCAATTTCCCTGCTGTGGCGGTGCGGGACATTGCCATTCACCCCCGTGAATCCGACCTGATTCTAGCCACGCACGGACGAGGTATCTGGATTGTTGACGACATCACTCCGCTGAGGGCCCTGACCCCCCAGGTTCTGGCCATGGAAGCGACATTTGTGGAGTCCAGGCCCGCAGTCCAGACCATCCCCGCCTCGGAATTCGGATTTAATGGGGATGCAGAGTATGTCGGCCGCTCTGCGAGCGAAGGTGCTCCCATCACCTACTATCAGAGGAAGCGCCATATCTTCGGTGACCTCAAGTTTGAGATCTATGATTCTTCCGGCAAGCTTGTTTCAACAGTTCCCGGGAGCATGCGCCGGGGGTTGAACCGCATCGAGTGGTCGATGCGAATGAAAGCACCCAAGGTGCCTCCAGCCGCCGGTCTGGTGCCCAATTTTTTCTCCTTCATCGGGCCGCGTGTCCTGGAAGGCACCTACACGGTGAAAATGATAAAGGGCAAGAACACTTACACCGAGGAATTGAAAGTAATCCCCGACCCCCGTTCCAAACACACGAGGGAAGATCGCTTACGGCAATATGAGACGGTGATGAAGCTTTACGACATGCTGGGGGAACTGACATACCAGGTCGACACGATTGCGGATGCGCGTGATCAAAGCCGAGATCGGGCCACAAAGCTTCCCGCCGGCGATGTCAACCGAAAGCGGGTCGAAGATCTGGCCAGGTCCCTTGAAGTTGTCCGTTCCAAACTGGTCGCGACCAAAGAAGGGGGCGGGATCACCGGAGAAGAGAAGATCCGCGAGCAGATGGGCACACTTTACGGCGCCGTCAACGGATACGAAGGACGGCCTACGCAATCCCAGATTCTCCGCATGGAGGCTTTAAAAAAAGAATTTGACGTCGTGGTCGCCGAGTTTGACACATTCACGAAGAAGGAACTGCCGGTAGTGAATGCCATCCTCGAAAAAAGGAAATTGGATCCCATCCGGGTGATGACTAAGGAAGAGTGGGAGAAGAAGCAGTCGAAGCAATAAGGCGATTGCTTGGGACCCATCTGTATTGCCCGGGAATATTCCCCAGCCCCCTTAGAGCGGGAGAGGGTCCTGCTTATTCAATAAAGCCTGTAGTGGGCAATGCAATTGATTGGACGCGACCTCACAGAGCCTTGGCCTCAATGGATCGCAGGAAACAGCTCCACTGCTCCGCCCTCGATGTCAGATCGCACGAGAGATCCGGCGCTTCGGGGTAAGAAATGCCGCCGCCGTAACCACAGCCATCAACAAAAATGCGCCCCATGAAATCTTCCTCCCCAGTCCCCGGGGCGGGGTGTCATTATAATCAAGCTCCACGTGATGAGCGCCAACGGGCAATTCGAGCACTATGATACCCAGCTTCTTGTCCGTAGCGATGACTGCAGGACGGCCGTCCACTGAGGCGACCCAGCCACGATAATTGAAGGTCCGGATCCTTACCTCATCGCTTTTACTCAAGGTGACGCGCAAGACGCGATGCTCGGGTTTCCATTGCTCGATCGACACGCGACCGTTCCCATGGGCCACGGTCGCGCGGTCGAGCGGAGGAAGATCTTCGATATTTGCGGGCGCTGTGCTCGGAATGATCACATCGTTGAGGTGCTGGGATTCAGGCTCGAATCTCACCGCCCCCCACATGGGAGCCACTACTGTTCGGATACTGAATGCCGCACTTCCCAGCGTCATCAGGACTGCAAGAGCGAAAAATATGGTGAGCTTCAATTTGTGCTTTTCACGACGGGCATCCAGAGCGGCCTCGATCGCAGCCCCTGCCAGCAGAGCCACAACCAACGTCGTGATCGTAAGCATCCGCCATGAAAACACCCCCACCTCAATCTCAGGGATTCTGCGGCCGAGAGGAGCTGAAGCCCGCGTCATCATGAAACACGTAAATCCTCCTAACACGGTCCACAGCACGATATGCTCCCTGAACCAGCGGGACACACCCTGACCGCGGGTCTTCAGGGAAAACAACGCAATAGCTCCCGCCCCCATCGCCGCCGTTCCAAAGATCCAAATTTCATCGATCCGCTTGAAGAAGTCGGGATTGTCCTTCGTGTACTCTGCGCGGGCAAACACATGGGTCTCGTGATAAGGCCAATCCTGCTCAATGATCTCGTGGCGGATAAGATTCTGTTCCACCGCGGCCGGGTAGAGATAAGCGGCCGACAATCCCAGTGCGAGGATCATTGCCCCAGCGACTCCCACCGCGCCTCTCCAGTCCTGGTGATAAATTGTCAAGACAAGCACAAACAAGCCGAGCGCGAGCGTGAACTGAAACGCAGTCGGCGGGTGAGTCCAGAGAAAGGCGCCATAACTCAAGGTCAGTCCAATCACGTTGAATAGAACATTATTGGCCCGGCCAGTACTTCCCTGACTCGGCGTACCAATAATTGTCTCTTCGATTTCTCCATCTCGATTCCATGCAGTCCCCTTCCCTTCCCTGAATAATCGTTCGGTGAAAAGCAGGACCAGGGGCATCCAAACGAAGGCCAGCAGCTCGGCTATTGCACCCCGCTGATACTGGTCCAGAAAATAGTAGGGGAAGAAGACATAAGCAGACATGGCAACACAGGCCGCGGGGCGCGACATCAGGCGGCGAGCATAAATGTAGATGGCGCAAGCGGACGCCACCCTGATCAGGAGTTGCACCGCCAAGATCACCCAGATCCAGTTACGAAGGAAGACGTAAAGGGCTGAAGTGAGATAGTAAATTCCGGGAGGATAGAAACTTGTCGTGGGCGCTCCGTAACCCTGGTTTGTATCTTCCTCCCAACGGGGATAGAACTCACCAGCCGAAAGACCGGCATAAAACGATTTCATCTGGTCGAGGTGCAAACCCAGGTCATGGGTATCCGGCATCCGGAGGCTCCAAAAGCTGTCGCCGGGCTCGCTCTCACCCAGGAAGTAAAAAGGCATCACGGACACTACCGATAATCCGAGGCACAGGAGCAGGACTCCCCATGGTGTACCGCGCTCACCTACTTCATTCATCTTTCCGCACTCAAGGACTGGATTGGGTTCTGTCTAGAACACTGACGTTTTCTGTCCAGACAGATGTGGAACGAGAATACGAAATCAAGACGCAGGTACACAACGGGAAATCGCGAAATAGGCACAATCATTGGGGTGCCTATTTGTGCAAGGACGATTTCGACATCCTCCCGTGAAGTGAAATGATGGCATCCATTCGAAAAGGCAACGACTCCGCATCTCGCTTTGCCATCTTACCAAGCTTCTGAAGTAATGGGAGGAATTACTCCAAAGAGCCCGGCCGATTGAAAACAGAATCCATATGGGAGGATCGCCGCCGTCGCAGGAGAATCACCGAGCACAAATCGCTCGCGACCTCTTGAAGTGACCTGGAAAGAGGTGACCTCGAAGCATGTCAATGATCCCTTGAACATCTATAACCGCAAAGGTTCAACCTCAATCACAAAGCTCGCGTTGAGGTCAAAAACGCAGTCACGATTCTGGGACGTTCAATCCCAAAACCGAACAAGGGGAATTGAACCCCCGGGGGCAAATAACCTTTAACTTCTTCAAAATACATTAAATGTTAGGACAAATCAGTTGGCTCAGGAATTGCGACTGTGAAGTGATGAGTTTTCAACCTTCAGTGGGAAGAGGCTCAATGAAGACGGGTTTCAAGTAATCGACGAAACGGAGCGGTCCTTAGGTTTCAGATCCCCACGATTCCGAATCTTATGCAGTCGGGGAGAACTGGCAACGGAAAACAGTAAAAGGACAACTTTCCCACATATGGACACCTTCCTTCAAGACCTTCGACAAGGTTTTCGAGCTCTCTTAAAGAACCCCGGGCTTACGGCGGTAGGCGTGCTAACGCTGGCGCTCGGCATCGGGGCCAACACGGCGATCTTCACTGTCATCGACGCCACGCTTCTTCGGCCACTTCCATACAGAAGCGCCGACCGGGTGGTCATGGTATTCGAGACCGAGCCGGAGTTGACCACAGCTCCGGTAACACCGCCGGATTACTTCGATTGGAAGGAGCAGAACGATGTCTTTGAGAGCATGGCTGCCGGAACGGAGGATTCCGCTAATCTCACGGGAGCAGGCGAGCCGGAGCGTCTGGAGCTGGCGTCCGTTTCTGCAAACTTTTTTGAGATGCTCGGGACCCAGCCGATGTTAGGGAGACCGTTCCGGGTGGAGGAAGATCAGCCCGGTAAGAACCTTGTCGTGATCCTGAGTCATGCCTTGTGGCGTCGCAAGTTTGGCGCAGATCCTGCCGTCATTGGAAGGAAGGTCACTTTGGACGGGTATCCCTGTGAGGTGGTCGGCGTCTTGCCCGCAGAATTTCAATTTCCACCCATTTGGGGGAATCGGCCCGCGTTCTTTATGCCCTTGGGACTGGCCCGGGATGAAACGCTACGCGGCTCTCATATCTTGTGGGTGATGGCGCACTTGAGATCGGGCGTGACGGTTGAAAAGGCCCGCTCTGGAATGGAAGCCATTGCCGCGCGACTGGCCACGCAGTATCCATCCTCGAATGCCCACATCGGGGTCAACCTAAAGACTCTCCGCGAGCAATTCACAGGTGACGTTAGGCGTCCCCTCCTGATTCTCTTTGGCGTGGTAGGGTTTGTTTTGCTGATTGCGTGCACAAACATGGCAAACCTGTCTCTGGCTCGGGCCACGGCGCGGGAGAGGGAGATTGCTATCCGGGCCGCACTTGGGGCCAGGCGCGGGCGGGTGATCCGGCAGTTACTCACGGAGAGCATCATCCTTTCATTGTTCGGCGGCCTGGCCGGCATACTGTTGGCGGTCTGGGCGAAAGATGCTCTGCTGGCCCTGGGCCCCGCCGATTTCATCACTCGCGCCGGGAGAATGAATCTCAATCCTGGGGTCCTTGCCTTTACGCTGACCCTCTCTTTGCTGACTGGAGTGGCATTCGGTCTGGTGCCTGCCTTACAGGCCTCGCGCATACGGTTCAACGAGACACTGAAGGAGGGAGGAAGCAGGTTATCGTCGGGCACGCGCGGCCGTCGCTTTCGAAGTGCACTGATTGTCGCGGAAGTCTCCCTGACCCTGGTGCTTCTGATTGGCGCCGGCCTGATGGTTCGAAGCCTGCATGCTCTCCTTAAGGTGGACCCGGGATTCGACCCGAAAAACATCCTCACGATGAAAACAGAACTTCCGGATCTCCGTTACCCCAAGGAAGACCAACAAGTCAATTTCTATCAGAAACTCCTGGAGAAGATTCGCCCCTTGCCGGGCGTCCAGTCTGTGGCCGCCACATCGCAACTCCCCCTTGGCGGAGGCCCCAATGGTTGGATCCTGATTGAAGGGCGTCCGCGGGACCCCGTGTTCAGTGGTCCGCTGGTCCAGCCGACGTCGGTCACGCTCGATTATCTCAAGGCCATGGGCATCCGCCTGTTGAAGGGCCGTTCCTTCGCCTCTGCTGACAGCCCCAATGCTCCCCACGTGGCTATTATCAATGAGAAGCTGGCACGCCAGTTCTGGCCGAACGAAAATCCCCTCGGAAAGCGACTGAGCTGGTCGAGCGATTCTCCGGTATGGTGTGAGGTCGTGGGAATCGTCCAGGATGTCCGGGAATGGGGGCTGGCCAACGAACCCATCGCCGAGGCTTACTTCCCTCAGTCGCAGAAGCCAAGCAAGGCCATGAATCTGGTGATTCGAAGCGAGGGGGATCCCACCGCGCTCACCCTCGCCGCCCGCGCCAGGATTTCGGAGCTCGACAAGGATCTTGCTATCTTCGGTGTTTCAACGATGGATCAGATCATCGCGAGCTCCGTTTCGTTTCCACGATTCCAGTCGGTCCTGATGAGCCTCTTCGGATTGCTTGCCCTGCTCCTCTCGGCCGTCGGCGTGTATGGTGTGATTGCCTATTCGGTGAGCCTTCGCACACAGGAGATGGGTATCCGCATGGCCCTGGGCGCTACGCGGGAGGATCTGCTGAAGCATTTGCTGCGACAAGGACTCGTGCTCACTCTGATCGGAGTCACCGTGGGTCTGGCGGGCGCCTTGGCCTTGACCCGGTTTATGTCGAGTCTTCTTTACGGAGTCCGCCCCAATGATACACTGACCTTTGTAGTCGGATCGCTTGGGCTCGTATGCGTTATCGCGGCGGCAATTTACATTCCCTCACGCCGGGCGACGAAGGTGGATCCGGTCGTGGCACTGAGATATGAATGATTCGATTGCGGATTTCTGATTTCGGAATGCGAAATTCAAATTCAGGACCTATGATTTCATCTTCTGTCCAATGTTCACGGGCAGTGCTTTTCAATCCGAAATCCACAATCCGCAATCATAGGCGGTTAACGAGATGAGAGCTCTGCTCCAGGACCTTCGTTACGGCTTGCGGATGCTCTCTAAAAATCGGGGGTTCACTCTTGTGGCGGTCTTTACCCTGGCGCTGGGCATCGGCGCGAATACGGCTATCTTCAGCGTGGTTAACGCCGTGCTCTTGCGCCCGCTGCCGTACCCGGAGCCTGACAGGATTGTCACCATCAATTGGGACGGCCTGGATTACCTGTCTCGTCTCTCAGAATCCAGTTCCGATCATTTGAGTTGGAAGGACCACGTTCAGTCGTTTGAAAGTGTGGCATCGTATCAAGTCGGCGAGGTGAACCTGGCGGGAGGTGACGAGCCGGAACGTGTGCGGACGGCTCAGGTGACGCGGGATTTCTTTCGTGTCCTCGAGGTGAGAGCCTCCCTGGGCCGGGATTTTTCTTCCGAACAAATCGGCGGCGCGCCGGTCATCGTGATCAGTGATGGATTGTGGCGACGCCAATATGGAGTGGACCCGAATCTCATCGGCAAGTCGGTGATGCTCAATGCCAAGGTAGTTACGGTGCTGGGTATTATGCCGCCGCGCTTTGAGTTTCCGGAAGGGGTTGAGGCTTGGGTCCTCCCAGGAACGGGCAGCGACACGATCATCCCAAGGGTCATACTCCCTCGCCCGATTGCCCGACTCAAACGAGGGCTGTCTCTGGCCCAGGCCCAAGCACAAATGGACGCGATCACAGCCCGGGGGCAGGCCGACGATACGCGCCTCAAGACCAAGCCTGGAATCCTGCTCACCCCTTTGCAGGTCAGCCTGGCGAGCGGCAGTCGGACCGCGCTGTTCGTTCTGCTGGGAGTCGTTGGATTCGTACTATTAATCGCTTGTGCCAACCTGGCCAATTTACTGCTGGCCCGCGGGGCGCAACGAACCCGGGAATATGCAATTCGAACTGCCCTTGGGGCGAGCCGCCTTCAGTTGATCATGCAATTGCTCACGGAGAGCGTTTTGCTTTCTCTGGCAGGGGGAACACTGGGGGTTATCATCGCGGAGTGGGGCGTCGACCTCATGGTTTCGTTCCTTCCAATCGACCTGCCCAAGATAAATCCAATTGAGATCGATCGTTGGGTGCTAGGGGCAACGACACTGCTCGCTGTGACTGTCGGGTTCTTGTTCGGGCTTGCTCCATCGATCATAGCCTCCAAACCTGACCTCATCCAGTCTTTGAAAGAAGGCTCACAAGCGCCCACAAACCGCCCACATCGACGGCTCAGGGGCGCCCTTTTGGTTTCTGAGGTGGGGCTGGCATTCGTTCTGCTGATCGGCGCTGGGCTGATGATCCGGACCTTACGGCGTCTGCTCAGCGTCGATCCGGGCTTTCAGCCAAAACAAGTTCTGACCATGGACATTTCACTGCCTACTTCGAAATATAGCCACCCTTCTCAGATCAGTTCTTATTATGAACAAGTGCTCACCCGGATTGAAGCCTTGCCCGCAGTGCTCTCCGTTGGGGCGGTCAGTTATCTACCCCTGGCAGGCCGTGATGATGCTCTTTTTCCAGTCCGCCCGGAAGGACGTTCCGAACCGGTCGAAACTTATGCCCCCTATCGCACTGTGACCCCGGCTTATTTTTCAACCCTGGGTATTCCACTGCTGCGAGGACGTTTTTTCGACGCCCAGGATGCTCAAAGCGAAACGAAGCTCGCGATCGTGAACAATGCCCTGGCACGTCGCTTATGGCCGGGTGAAGATCCGATTGGAACACATATTAAACTCATGGATGAATACGAAGTTATTGGAGAGGTCGGGGGCGTCAGAGATTACGACCTTCAAGATTCTGGGGGGCCCTTGTTATACGTCTCGATGCAGCAAAGCCCATCACCTGCGATGAGCCTCGTCATTCAGACTTCGGGTGATCCTACCCCAATGATCTCTGCCATCCGGGGTCAAGTTTTGGCGGTCGATAAAGATCAACCTGTGTCGAGGATCATGACCATGGATCGGGTCATTCTCAACTCGGTCTCATCGCAGTGGTCACACATGCTTTTGTTGACCTTTTTTGCCGGGTTGGCCCTTGTCCTCGCAGACGTCGGGGTCTATGGACTCGTTGGCTACCAGGTGACGCAGCGCACGCATGAACTTGGCGTTCGCCAGGCACTTGGTGCCCTGCCCGGGGATGTACTTTGGCTCGTGGTCCGCGAAGGGATGATGCTAGCAGCGATAGGACTCCTCTTTGGTCTTACGGTCGCGCTGGGCCTGAGCCGCGTCATTGCCAGTTTTTTATTTGGCGTCACACCCAGCGATCCGCTGACCTTCATCTTCGTCTCACTTCTCCTGATTGCTGCGGCGCTCGTTGCCTGTTACATCCCTGCTCGCCGTGCGACGAAGGTGGATCCGGTCGTGGCGCTGAGATATGAATGATTCGATTGCGGATTTCTGATTTCGGAATGCGGAAGGTTGCGTTAAAGACGGCAGACGAGGACGTCTGCCCCACGGGAGTCGTTCTCGTGGTAACATTGAGGTCCAGTCAAGCGACAGGAAACTGCAAAAACGACCTCCTGAGGTGAAGGGAATATGGTCAAAGCAATTGTTCTGCTGATCGTTGTCCTCATCCTTCTGCAATTTGTATCGGCATAACTCATCCACAATCTCGACCATTTTGGATCGATCAAGGGACTTACCCTGTCATGAATTGTCACGGCAAGAACGCCTGGAGATACCGCTACCATCTACTTCTGCTGATCGTCGCGTTCTCCGTCTCTTGCGGCCTCTTTTCGCAGGATAGCGGGCCGAGGAGGGATCAGTGGCAGCACCCGCAAGTGGTGATGGATGCGTTGCACATCCATCCCGGCAGCATGGTCGCCGATGTGGGGGCCGGAGACGGTTATTTCACTTTTCACCTGGCCGAGCGCGTAGGACCCCAGGGCAAGGTCTATGCGGAGGATATTAAGAACGACGACGTGGAGGAGATCCGTCGGCTGGCTAAGGAGAAGCATCTTTCGCAGATTGAGGCCTTGCACGGCGAACCGGGTGACCCCAAGCTGCCCGAAAGCTCCCTGGATGTCGTCCTCGTTATGAATGCATACCACGAATTTCAATCCTACGAAGCCATGCTTCAAGCCATTTTCAATGCGCTGAAGCCCGAAGGAATACTCGCCATCATCGACTCTCCTACACCTCCGGGTAATTCCCGCTCCGATTATTACCCTCGCCACAGAATTCCGGAGGAATTGGTTCGAGAGGACGTTGCCCATGCCGGGTTTCAATTTCTCCGCAAGGAGCCGGGCTTCACAAATCCGGCGAACAAGAAGGATTTTTACTTCTTGATTTTCGAGAAGCCCAGGGAACGGGCGGAAATTTCGGATTGAACGTAGTAACGACTTAAGTCGTTACTATTCTTTGAATCTTGAGAAGCAGAAGGTACCCGCAGGAATTGCGGATTGCGGATTAAGAGCAGGTCAAATCGATCTATCCGCAATCCGGAATCTGAAATCAGCACTGTTGAACGTAGTAACGACTTAAGTCGTTACTACGAAGACGTAACACCTTCCCCGTTCTCTTTCTCCCTTCGAGTTGTCGGTGCGCTTCTGCCGCACCTAAGCATCAGTTCGATTCTCTGATTTGAGTTCGAGTTTCCAGAGATGTAGTCTCAACTCGCGTGCTTTGGAGAAAGGGCGCGATGGGTGTCCGGTTTTGCGACAAAACAATCCCAATAACGGGCAAGTGGAGAGGATTTGTGGATTATCCAAGTACATGTTAAAACCATCCGTTTCATAGTGATAGAAAGAAAGCCCCACTCGGCAACAAAGTTGCCCATATAGTGGTGGAGGAGACCCATGGACATACCAAGGAAGTCGGCAGCACGGCAGCGTCTGATCAAGCGGATCATCTACATTACTATCGCCATTATTCTGATTTCCGCTACGACTGTGGTTTTGTCGCGTTTGAAGCCAGCTGCACCAACTGTTGAACGCGCCACTGTCTGGATCGATACCGTGAAGCGGGGACCCATGTTACGCCAGGTTCGAGGTCTGGGGACGCTTGTACCCGAGGAAATCCGCTGGATCCCAGCAACCACCGAAGGGAGAGTGGAGCGGCGGCTGATCGACCCGGGCACTCAAGTCAGACCCAACTCGGTTCTGTTGGAGCTCAGCAATCCCACCCTCGTCCAAGTAGCACTCGATGCCGAAATGCAGGTGAAGGGTGCAGAGGCACGATTGGCCGATTTGCGAGTAACGCTGCAGAGCCAGCAGTTGACTCAGAAGGCGGGGGCTGCTCAAGTGGAGGCCGAATACAAGCAGGCGCAGTTGAGGGCTGACACAGACGCCGAGTTGGCACGACAAGGACTGACCGCCGATTTGAACCGTCAGTTGTCGGCGCTGGCCGCGGAACAACTCGGGAACCGCAATCGTATTGAGAAGGAGCGATTGGCCATCAGCGGTGATTCGATCAAGGCTCAGCTCGCCGTCCAGCAAGCGGAGGTGGAGCGGCTCCGGGCGTTGGCCGACTTGAAGCGACAACAAGTCGATCAGTTGCACGTGCGAGCCGGCCTGGAGGGTGTGTTGCAGCAGGTTCCCGTGGAAATCGGACAACAAGTCACCGCGGGGACAAACCTCGCCCGAGTGGCGGAGCCCCGGAAGTTGAAGGCGGAACTGAAGATTGCGGAGACTCAGGCCAAGGATGTGCAGATCGGGCAGGTCGCTTCGATCGATACGCGCAACGGGATTATTTCCGGTCACGTTGTGAGAATCGATCCGGCCGTTGTGGCGGGAACGGTCACGGTGGATGTAAAACTGGAAGGAGCTCTGCCTGACGGAGCGCGGCCGGACTTGAGCGTGGAAGGAACGATTGAGCTCGAACGACTCACTGATGTCGTTTATGTCGGCCGGCCAGTACAGGGGCAAGCCTTCAGCACCGTCGGACTCTTCAAACTGGTTGAAGATGGCAAAGACGCTATTCGCGTCCCGGTCAAACTGGGCCGCAGTTCGGTCAACACGATCGAGATCGTTGAGGGATTGCAGGTGGGTGACCAGGTAATCCTCTCCGACATGTCAGCGCAGGACCGGTCGGACCGGATCCGATTGAATTGAGAAAGCAGTTGTCAGTTCTCAGTTGTCAGTTGCCAGTGAAAAGCAGTTAGCTTTCTGCCCTTTACTGGTAACAGTTTTCTGACAACTGGGAACTGGTCACTGGCAACTGCTTTCGACAACTGAGAACTTTTTCCCGAGGAGAATACATGAGCGACAACAATGTGCTGATCAAGCTGGAAGGTGTCACGAAGGTCTTCTTCACCGACGAGGTGGAGACGCATGCGCTGTCCGGAATTCATCTCGATATCCACTCGGGCGAATACGTCGCAATAGCCGGCCCGTCGGGATGTGGCAAGTCCACCTTGCTATCGATCCTGGGGTTGCTCGACACTCCCACGGAAGGCCACTACACCTTGAACGCCACACCGGTCGAAGCGCTGAAGCCTTCGGAGCGGGCCCGCATCCGCAATCAGGAAGTGGGTTTCATCTTCCAGAGTTTCAATTTGATTGGCGACTTGACCGTGTACGAAAACGTGGAGTTGCCTCTGACCTATCGGGGGATGCGGGCAGTGGAGCGGCGCGAGCGGGCCAAGGAAGCCCTCGAGAAGGTGGGAATGGGCCATCGCTCCAAGCACCTGCCGAGCCAGTTATCGGGCGGGCAGCAGCAGCGCGTGGCGGTGGCGCGAGCGCTGGTGGGCCGCCCCTCCATCCTGCTGGCGGACGAACCAACGGGAAACCTGGATTCTAAGAATGGCGAGGCCGTCATGGAGTTGCTGCGGCAGCTGCATCGGGACGGGGCGACCATCTGCATGGTGACACACGATGCGCGTTTTGCCGCACACGCCGACCGCTCGGTACACCTGTTTGACGGCCGTGTGGTGGAAGAAAGCACGGAAGCCGAACCGGTTTGAAATGCGGAATTCGGATTGCGGATTGCGGAATGACATTTGCCAAGGTCGAGTTAAAGGTTATGGCAGTTGTCGGAAATAAGTTCTCAGCTGTCAGTTCTCAGTTGCCAGTAAAAACCGTTGACCGGGAAGTAATGACTCTGACAAATGCAACAGCAAAAGGATGTTTGGAAGTGCGTTCCTCATTTCACGACATAAAGTCGACTCGCAACTTACAAGGGTTTACTGGCAACTGAGAACTGGCCACTGAGAACTGAGGTCCGACAACTTCTCGAGGTAAGACTGATGGATTCATTCCTCCACGACATCCGTTACAGCCTGCGGCTGTTGTTCAAACACCCTGGCTTCATGGCGGTTGCGATTGCCACGCTGGCGCTGGGCATCGGAATCAACACCAGCATCTTCACCGTTTTCAATGCCCTTGCGCTGCGACCGCTCCCAGCGAAGGACCCCGGCAGTGTGGTGAGAGTCTATGAGTCGTTCGAGGATGGAAGCCGTTACGGATCAGCCTCCTACCCGGATTACGTGGATTTCAGAGACCAAAACAACGTTTTCTCGGGCCTGGTCGCCTACACTGGAGCGGCGCTGCGATTGGGCGAAAGCAGTGAACCCAATGCCTCCAGCGAAACGTTCCAGGGAACGCTCGTTTCAGGAAACTTCTTTTCCGTGCTCGGAGTTGACGCTATTGTTGGACGGACTTTCATTCCTGAAGAAGATAAGACACCCGGTTCGCATCCCGTGGCCGTTCTGAGTTATGGCTTATGGGTAAGGCGATTCGGTTCAGACCCCGGTGTAGTGGGAAAAACGCTGACCCTGAATTTCCATCCGTACACCGTGGTCGGGGTGGCGCCCAAATGGTTCACCGGCTTGGAACCGACGGCCACGGATCTCTGGGTACCCATGATGATGGAAGCGGAGGCGGTGCCCGGCCGCAACTTCCTCAATAATCGCAATTCCCACCGGCTGAAACTGGTGGGCCGGCTGAAGCCGGGAGTAACTCTAGAGCAGGCCGAGGCTCAAATTTCTACCCTGGCAGACCAACTCGATCAGACCTACAACCAGCCTGTTGCCAAAAAGAGGAAGGTTAGCGCAACCCTGGCCCCGGGCTCATTCCTTGACCCCAACGAGAATGGAAACGTTATTCCGGTCGCCTTCCTTATGATGGCTGGGGTCGGCCTCGTCCTCCTCATCGCCTGTGCCAATCTCGCCAATCTGTTGCTATCGCGGGCCGCCTCGCGGCAAAGAGAGATCGGAATCCGGCTTTCCTTGGGAGCCACCCGGGGCCGGTTGATCAGACAACTTCTGACCGAGAGCACACTGCTTTCTCTGGGAGGGGGAATCACGGGACTCCTCCTTACTTTCTGGATTACGGACCTGCTCATCAGGTTCATTCATCCTCCCGGGGAGCTGCCGCTCGCAATCAATGTGAGTCCCGATGTTAATGTCTTCGTATATGCCCTGGTGATCTCGCTTATGGCGGGAGTTGCATTTGGCCTGCTCCCCTCCATGCAATCAACGAAGCTGACTCTCACGTCGGCCTTGAAGGATGAGGGCACCCCCTTCGGTCAAGGCGTAAGCCGCTCTCGACTACGAAGTCTGTTGGTGGGGGGGCAGGTGGCGGTCTCATTGGTCCTGTTGATCGGCGCCGGATTGCTGGTCCGGGCACTTCATAATGCGCAAACCACTGACCCCGGATTTGCCATGAAGGATGTCCTCGTCCTGTCCCCTGATCTGCGATTGCATGGCTACACGCCGACCCGCGCCGCCGAATTTGACCGGGAACTTTTGGACAAGCTCCAATACTTGCCAGGAGTAAAGTCCGTGGGGATGGCGTGGGTCATCCCCCTGGGCTCATCAATGTCCGATACCAACGTGGAGATTGAAGGCCACGAGACTCCCCCTGGGAAAAAATCGCCTTTTGCCAGTCTCAATTTTGTTTCCGAAAAATATTTTGACGCCCTGAACATTCCGATAGTTCGCGGCCGTACCTTCACTGAGCAGGAGGTGGCGAATAACGCGAAGGTCGCCCTTATCAATGAATCGTTTGCACGACGCTTTTGGCCGGGTGTCGATCCCATCGGAAAACGATTTAATTACGGGATTGAAATCGTCGGGGTCGTGAAAGACACCCGTAGCGTTCATCTCTGGTCGTCGAGTGAGCCTATCGTCTATCGGCCAGTTGAACCCGACTTCCAGCCCGACATGAAATTCTTCGTTCGAACTGACGGCGGCTCAAACTATCTCGCGACAACACTTCCGGGGATTGTCGGAAAGATCGACGGCAGCGTACAGACTAATGTCAAAACGCTGGAAGATAACCTCCAGGCGTGGTTGTGGCCCTCCCGCATGGGAGCGCTGCTCTCGGCGGCTTTGGGAGTTCTGGCAATACTGCTGGCCTCGGTGGGCATTTACGGCGTGACCGCTTACGCGGTCAGCCAGAGGACTCATGAGATTGGCATTCGCATGGCGCTGGGTGCGGAGCGGCGCGATGTGCTTCACCTGGTCTTGCGGGATGGCATGAGGCCGGTCATCACGGGCATCGCGGCCGGTCTGGTGATTTCCATTGCGGCGACGAACTTGCTTGCAAAATTCCTTTACGGATTGAGCGCCGTTGATGTGGTGACGTTTGCCATCGTGTCGGTGGTTCTGGCGGCAGTGGCCGCATTGGCGAATTACCTTCCCGCGCGACGTGCTGCAAGAGTCGATCCAATGGTGGCGCTACGATACGAATGAATTGCGGATTGCAGTTTTCCGATTGCGGAATGGAGAGCAGTTTCCCTTGGCTCAGCTTCCGCAATCCGAAATCCACAATCCGAAATTGGATTGGAACGTGGAGCGCCTGGCAGACGCGCCTTCCACTCTGAATCCCTATGCCAAAACCCGGAGACAGGCAGGATGCCTGCACTCCAAACCTAACAAGGAGAATGTAATGAAATCCAAGCTCATCATCCTCGGGGTGTCAATCCTGACACTTTTCCTTTCGCTCCCGCGTCTCATTCAGGCCCAGCCGACGCAGCCGACCCAGCCTACTATTGTCGCCTTTGGAAGCGACTCCCCGGAACGCGGGACCACACGCGTGGGATATTGGAATAGAGTGAAAAACATGGGCGCCGGCCAGTTTGCCATTAATTACGGCCGTCCCGTGTGGAATAAGGATTATGAGGATCCCGCGAAGTTCGATCCCATGACCAAAGGCAAGACGTGGCGAATGGGAAGCAACTTCTGGACGGTGCTTGACACGGACATGCCCCTCAAGATCTCCGGGAAGACCGTCCCGGCGGGGCTCTGGTATCTCGGGCTCCATCGATCCGAGGACGGGAAGCAATGGAGCCTTGCCTTCATTGACCCGGTCAAGGCTCGGCGTGAACACGTGGACGCTTCGGAAATCGAACGGGCGCCCGCTGAATTTACCGTTCCAGTGACCATGGACCCTGCCGGCGATCTGAAGGATAAGCTAACCATCGACCTGGTTTTCAAGCGGCCCGATATTCAAAACGTCACTCTCAAGATTGCATGGGGCACACTTCGGTTGAGCGCCCCGATCGTCGTGCCCATCACGACAGGGAGTTAAGAAGTGGAAAAGTTGTCAGTTGTCGGTTCTCAGTTGTCAGTGAAGAGCGATCAGCCACCAACTACGGACAAATCTGGTCAACTCAGAAGGTGGAGGCTATTTTCTGATTTCAAACGTTTAAATAGGGTATCCGTTACTGCAAGAGTTCCGGGGCGACGTAGCTCAAAACTTGGCACACTACTGCGGGCCGGTCACTGAGTTTTAGATTTGATGGCTGACCGCTCTTCACTGACAACTGAGAACCGACAACTGATAACTATTTAGACAGGAATGAAGAATGGAAACCTTGCTTCAGGATCTTCGCTTCAGTCTTCGAATGCTGCTGAAGAATCCCGGCTTCACCCTGGTGGCGGTGATGACCTTGGCACTTGGTATCGGAGCGAACACCGCCATATTCAGCATTCTCAACGCGGTGTTGCTCCGAACTCTGCCCATCCCCCATCCCCAGGAACTGGTAGTCCTCGGAAACCCGGATGCGCATGGGATGGCCACTGGGAGCAACAGTGGAGAACAAGATCTTTTTTCCTACCATGAATTCGAGCAGCTTCGCGATCAGAACCAGGTATTTACGAATATCTTCGCGGCAGCCAGCTTCGTGGACTCCATGGACGGCTATATCGACGGGACGGGGTTGAGCGACCATGCTGAGCCTGTTAAGCCCAGCCTTGTTAGTGGCGCTTTTTTCTCCGTTCTGGGGGCGAAGCCCATTCTCGGCCGAACCTTTACACAGGAAGTCGATGAGGTTCCGGGCGTGAATGCCGTAGCACTGATCAGCTACGATTTTTGGAACCGGCGGTTTAACCGGGATCCCTCTGTCTTGGGGCGCTCCGTCCGACTTCGTCAAACCACTTTTGAGATCATCGGAGTCACGGGCCCCGGATTTTTTGGTGAAACGGTCGGTGAATCGCCGGATCTGTGGGTGCCCTTGTCCATGCAAATGGCCGTGATCCCTGGAAAAAATCTCCTGGTCGATCCAAACAGCATTATGGAGAGGACCACGTGGATACAAATCATGGGGCGACTAAAACCCGGCGTGAGTATGGAACAAGCCCGGGCTAGCATCAATGTGACGTTTCAACAGGTGCTCCAAACTAATGCCAGTTCGAGCCTAACAGCGGACCAGCGCAAGGAATGGATGGATCAGCGAATTGCCCTGACGAGCGCCAGAAAGGGCGCCTCGACTTTGAGGGGACGTTTTACCCATCCCCTCCGGGTCTTGATGGGATTGGTCGGACTTGTTCTGCTGATTGCCTGTGCCAATGTAGCCAACCTCCTGTTCTCGCGCTCGACCATGCGCCAGAAGGAAATTGCGATGAGGCTGGCATTGGGTGCGCGGCGCTCCCGCCTGGTGCGACAGCTTCTGACCGAAAGTATCCTGCTCGCGCTGGTCGGCGGAGGCGTCGGCCTTGTTCTTGCGCAATGGACCAACAGTTTGCTGGTTCGCCTGGCGTCCAGCGGGCCGGACCTGATCGCGATTGATCTTCATCCCGATGCTCGTATCCTCGGATTTACCCTTGCCCTCTCCACCCTCACTGGCATTTTGTTCGGATTGATGCCCTCTCTCCACTCGACACGGTTCGACTTGAGCTCCATCCTCAAAGCCAGCGGCCGGGGTGTCACAGCCGACCGCGGTCGCAGTGCTGTGTCCAGATTGCCCGTCGGAAAAATTCTCGTTGTGGCCCAGGTTTCCATTTCCCTGCTTCTTCTGGTGGTCGCGGGACTCTTCGTGAGGAGTTTTCAAAAACTCGTGGACGTCGATCTCGGTTATAAACCTGACAAGTTCTTGTTGTTCCGAATCAACCCGCTTCAAAGTGGTTATAAAGGCGCCGCCCTGCTCCAATTTCATCAGACCCTGCTGGAAAGAATCGCAGCGATTCCCGGCGTGCAGGGGGTAACCCTTTCCGAAAATGGTCTGTTCAGCCACACCGAATCCGCGGACCCCATCTGGGTAGAGGGCTACACGCCAAAAACAGGCCCAGACAAGCATGCGCGATTTGACCAGGTGGGCCCACAATATTTCTCGACGGTGGGCATCCCTGTGTTAATGGGTCGTGACGTTGATTCGCACGATGGCGGAAATGGTCCGCGGGTCGGCTGGATCAATCAGACCATGGCCCGATTCTATTTTCCAAACTCGAATCCGCTGGGGAAACACATCCGTGATGAGTACCCCGACAACCCCGGGGAATTTGAAATCGTGGGGGTCGTCTCCGATGCCAAGTACAACAGCCTCCGGGAAACGACACCGCGACGATTCTATGTCCCCTTCTTCAATCCGATCACCGAGGTGGCCGCCGCCAATTTCGAGATTCGCACCCGGGCGGAACCTGCTGCGGTGGCCGCTTCCCTCCGCGAAGTCGTGAAATCGATGGATCGATCCCTCCCCACACTGCATGTCCATACGATGACGGAGCTGGTTGATCAATCGTTGGCCCGGGAGCGTTTGATCACCAGTCTATCAGGCTTGTTTGGGGCCCTTGCGGTGTTGCTTGCCTGCATTGGTCTTTATGGCGTCATGGCATTCGCGGTGGCTCGAAGAACGAATGAGATCGGTATTCGCATGGCCCTGGGGGCACAGGGTCGAAACGTGCTGGGGATCGTCATGCGGGAGACATTGGTGCTAGCTCTGCTCGGCATCGGCATCGGACTGCCGGTGGTATTTGCCTCCACGCGCCTGCTTTCAGGATTGCTCTTTGGGCTGGCGCCGGTCGACCCTGCAACAATATTCATGGCCACAATAGCGATGGTTTCAGTTGCCGCCTTGGCCGGCTACCTCCCCGCCCACCGGGCAAGCCGGGTGGATCCCATGGTGGCGTTGAGGTATGAATGAATCAGTTGTCAGTTCTCAGTTGCCAGTAAAAAGCTGTCAGCGTTCAGCTATCAGCCGTAATCGGATGCACATGACCAGAATAAAAGAAATACTCGAGTTTTTTGATATGTTTCACTCTAATCCTAGCTGAGGGCTGAATGCTGATCGCTAACGGCTGGATTCTGAAAACTGAGAACTGACAACTCTTTTTTGAAACGATGATGGACCATCTACTGCAAGATCTCCGGCACGGCCTGCGATTGCTCGCCAAATCGCCCGGGTTCACCGTGGTCGCCGTGCTGACACTCGCGCTGGGTATCGGCGCGAACACGGCCATTTTCAGCCTTGTCAATGCAGTCCTCCTGAACCCCCTTGCATTCCCCCGGGAAAGTCAACTGGTGGTCCTCACCGGCCAGACCCACCAGGAGAAGCGGACCGGAATCTCCTACCCGGAATTCGAGGATTGGCGGAGACAGAGCCGGTCCTTCTCGGCCCTTTCCACGTGGATGACACAGAGTGTGAATCTGACGGGCGTCGATGAGCCCCAGCGCGTGCGCGGCGGATTTGTCTCCGCCAATTTTTTTGATCTGCTTGGCATCAGGCCGGCGCAAGGTCGCGCTTTCCTCAAGGGAGAGGATCAGCCGGGGAGGGATCGAGTGGCGGTCGTGAATTACAGCCTGTGGCAAACGCGTTTCGGGGCCGATCCCGGGTTAGTCGGAAAACAACTCATTCTCAACGGTGCGGTGTTCACGGTGATTGGCATCCTCCCGCAGACATTCGAGTTCCCACTGGACAAGGATCGGGATGAAATCTGGATGCCCGTATCCAGCTATCCCAATTTTTCTCGAGAGCGCAGTACCTACAACCTCGTGGGGATCGGCCGCCTAGGGCCGGACGCCACCCTCAGCCAGGCACAAGTGGAGATGAATACCATCTCGCAACGACTCGCCGAGGAGTACCCAGACACCGACGGGCAGCGCCATGTAGTGGTCGCCCTCCTGCACGAAGTGGCCGTCGAAGAGGTGCGGACTTCCCTCCTGGTTCTGTTCGCAGCCGTGGGGTTCGTCCTGCTGATCGCGTGTGCCAACGTGTCGAATCTGATGCTTGCCCGTGCGGCCGGGAGACGAAAAGAAATGGCATTGCGTTCCGCTCTGGGGGCAAGCCGGGGGAGGTTGATCCTCCAGATGCTCACGGAGAGCGTCCTGTTGTGGCTGGTGGGAGGGGCACTCGGTCTTCTAGCTGGCAATTGGGGCCTGCACGCTATTCAGATGACTGCCCCCTTGGATTTTCCCCCGGGCATTGTTCCTCACCTGGACGGTCTGGTCTTCGGTTTTACCTGGTTGGTGGCAGTCCTCACGGGGATCCTCTCAGGGCTTGTGCCGGCTTTTCAATTCTCCCGTCCGGACTTGAACCACACGCTCAAAGAAGGCGGGAGAGTCTCAGATGAAGGATCGAGCCGGAAATGGTCGCAGAAATTGCTCCTGGTATCCCAAGTGGCGCTTTCGTTAGTGCTTCTGGTTGGCGCTGGACTGATGTTGAAGACAGTGATCCGGCTCTCAAGGACCGATCCGGGGTTCCACCCGGAAAATCTTCTGACTCTGGAGTATCGCCTGCCTGAAACCAAGTATCCCAAGGCGGCGGAACAATGGAATTTCCACCGCGAGGTGGTGGAGCGCGTGAGCGCTCTGCGGGGCGTGCAATCGGCGGCCGTCTCCCTGGGAATTCCCTTTAGCGGGAACTTTGGCTCGAATCCGGTCGTATTGCTGGATCGACCGGAGCCTCCTCCTGGAGAGGAGCCAATCGCCGAAACTAATCTGGCCGACACACATTACTTTGAAACCATGGGAATTCCACTCATCAAAGGTCGCTGGTTCTTTGAGCATGACGAAGCAGGAGCCCCCCACGTCGCGGTTATCAACCAGAACATGGCAAGACGTTATTGGCCAGGACGGGACCCTGTCGGTCAGCAAATCCAGCTGCGCGATGAACTCTCCCTCTTTAGTAAGGAACCAGCTACCATCATCGGCATAGTCGATAACGTCAAACAACAGAACCTGGAAGACCCTGCGAGCGCCCAGATCTATTTTGCCTTCAAGCAGAACCCAAACATATTCGCCACTCTGACGGTCCGGACCCAAGCCGATCCCATGCTGTTTGCCAACACAGTTCGCCGGGCAGTCTGGTCAGTGGACAAGGACCAGCCCATGTGGAAAGTGCGGTCGCTCGAATCGATGCTCGACCATTCCCTGGGTGCGCGACGGTATCTGATGTTTTTGCTCAGTATCTACGCAGCCCTGGCACTGGGCCTGGCGACGCTGGGAATCTACGGAGTCCTTTCTTACGCGGTGAACCAGCGTTTCCAGGAAATCGGCGTGCGGATGGCGTTGGGCGCCCAAACCGGAGACGTCCTTCGCCTGGTGATCCGGGATGGGATGCAACTGGTTCTTGCCGGGTTGGGGATCGGACTCCTCGGCGCACTTAGCTTGACACGATTGATGGCGGGATTGTTGTTCGAGGTGACCCCCACCGACCTGTCAACAATCGCAGCCGTGTCAGCACTTCTGGCGGGAGTTGCCTTCCTGGGATGTTATTTGCCGGCGCGCCGGGCAACGCGCGTCGATCCGATGGCGGTGCTAAGGTGCGAATAGGTAATAGGTAGTAGGTGATAGAAAATAGGTAATAGGTAATAGGTTCTAGGTTATTGGGAATTGGAGATAGCTGAAGGCCTTGGGTATCCCGGAAGACCTGTCTGGGCTGGAAATACAAATGCGGCATGCAAATGGGTTTTTCTAACTCCTATCACCTGACACCTGGCACCTCTTTGAAAAAAGGAAAAATGAACATCTCGACGACAATGATTCCCAACCTCACCAAACCTAAAGCCTTGATTGCCGATGACCAGACCGATGTTCTGGAAGCGTTGCGGCTGTTATTAAAGGGAGAAGGGTTTCACACTGAAACTGTCACCTCTCCCGCGGCGGTCATGACGGCTCTTAGAGACCAGAATTTTGACATCCTTCTGATGGACCTCAATTATGCCCGGGACACGACCTCCGGACAGGAGGGATTGAACCTCCTCTCTCAAATCCGCGAACTGGATGCCACCCTTCCGGTCGTGGTAATGACCGCCTGGGGAACCATCGAGTTGGCGGTTGAAGCCATGCATCAGGGGGTTCAGGATTTTGTCCAGAAGCCCTGGGAAAACGAGCGCTTGATGAGCATCCTCCGCACCCAGGTTGATCTCGGACGGTCACGGCGCAAGTTAGTTCACCTGAAGACTGCAACCAAGAGCCTAAGCGAAAAAATCCGGGAAGTGTCCGAGCTCAAACCGTTAATGGAGATTGTCTCGGCCCACTTGCAAAGTGCTTTGGAGTGCGAATCCGTGGTGGTGTTCACACGGGCACCCCATGAACCCGCCTTCACAGTGGCCTCCTCGGTCGGCTTTCCCGAGGACGATGTCGGCCGCTTGAAATTTGAACTCAGTAGCCCCATCTTTGAACTCCTGGAAAATCTGGTCCATGTTGAAGGACGGGACTTCCCTTCCCACGAGAAATCCAAGTTGGAAGAGATCAAGGCTGCCCTGCTTGTCCCGGTCCTCATGGAAGGGGCCCTGGTGGGTTTCCTTGCCGTGGGGTGTAAGAGAACGGGCCAGAAATATGATGAGCAGGACAGTAAATTTTTATCCACCATCGCAGGGCAGATCGCCGCCGCCGTCAATCATTTGCGCTGGCAGGAGCAGGAGAGGGAGTTCAAGGAAGCCCGGGAGATCCAGCAAGGTTTGTTGCCCAAGGAGATTCCACAGATCGCCGGATTTGAAATATCCGGGGCGTGGCAACCCGCGCGCGCTGTGGGTGGGGATTATTTTGATGTTCTCAAACTTAGCGAGACGCAAATCGCGCTGTGCATCGCGGACGTGGTGGGCAAGGGCATGCCTGCGGCCCTACTGATGTCTAATGTCCAGGCCGCAGTCAAAGCCTTCGCGTCAGATTTGGTTTCACCCAAGGAATTGTGCGCCAAGGTGAATCGCGTGATCAGCGGCAACATTGCCCCCGAGAGGTTTATCACCTCCTTTTACTGCGTCCTTTATGCCCGCTCAAAGAAACTTGTTTATACCAACGCCGGACACAACGCCCCGATACTGCTGCACCGGGACGGGACTCTTCTTCGCCTGACAAAAGGAGGCGCGGTGCTGGGCGTGTTTCGCGACGGCCACTACCAGGAGGGCGAGGTCGAGTTGACCCCCGGCGATCGCCTCCTGCTCTTCACGGATGGGGTGACCGAATTGACCAACCCGGACGGTGACGAATTCGGGGAGAACCGCCTCATTGAACTGTTGCGTGGAAACCATCATCTGGGTGCAAGTGAACTGCAGCAGAAGGTGATGAATGCCATCGTGGAATTCAGCGGGGGAGAATTTCAGGACGATGCCACCATGCTCGTGCTGGCGGTAGGATGAAAAGAAGTTATCAGTGGTCAGTGGTCAGTGGTCAGCAACTGGCAGTAACCGATCAGCTATCGGCTGTTAGGCATGAATAGAACATATCAAAAGACTTAAGCACTTCGTTGATTCTGATCATCTCAATCCGATTCCATCTGATAGTCGAATGCTGACAGCTGCTTACTCGCAACCGACCACTGGCCACTGACAACTTTTTGGAGACAATGATGGAATCGTTATTCCAGGATCTTCGCTACGCCCTCCGGATGCTGTTCAAGAACCCCGGCTTCACTGCGGTGGCCGTATTGACCCTGTCGCTCGGGATCGGCGCCAATACGGCGATCTTTTCTCTCACCGATCAGGTTCTTTTCCGGCTTCTCCCGGTCGTGCGTCCGGGGGAACTCGTGATCCTGCGCTCGCCCGGGCCGAATCCGGGGCACACCTGGAGCGATAGCGATGATACGGCCTCCTTCTCTTACCCGTTATACAAGGACCTGCGAGAACGCAATACGGTGCTTGCCGGTGTTCTGGCCCGCTTCCCGACTTCGTTGAACGTGGCGGGAGATGGACAAACGGAACGTGCAAGCGGCGAGCTGGTGTCCGGAAATTACTTCGAATTGCTAGGAGTGCGCCCGGCTCTGGGCCGCGTCCTGACTCCGGCGGACGAGAGCGCGCCCGGGGCAAATCCGGTGGCAGTGTTGAGTTATGGTTACTGGACACGCCGGTTTGGCGGGGATCCCGGCATTCTGAACAAAGTCCTGAATGTCAATGGAACGCCGCTCACCGTGGTCGGTGTGTCTCGCCCCGGTTTTGCTGGAATTCAGATCGGTCAGTTGCCGGATATCTTTGTTCCCATCACGATGAAACCGATGATGACGCCCAATTGGGACGGGCTGAATGATCTCAAGGATCATTGGGTCGCGATCCTCGGTCGACTGAGGCCGGGTATGACGCGACCTCAAGCGGAAGCGGGTTTGTTGCCGGTTTATCGATCCATTCTTGAATCCGAGTTGCCCCTGATGGGCCTGTCTGCGACAACGAAAAGTCGGTTTCTCCAAAAGCAAATCCTACTGGGCGAGGGATCCCACGGCAGACCCGTTCTACAGAATGACGCTCAGCGGCCCTTGCTGGTCCTGATGGCGATGGTGGGACTGGTGCTGCTGATCGCTTGCGCCAACCTCGCAAACCTCCAGTTGGCGCACGGGCTGGCGAGGCAGCGCGAGGTCGCCGTGCGGGCCGCACTGGGCGCTGGACGCCTCCGCATGGTCCGTCAGCTGTTGACAGAGAGTGTGCTGCTGGCGCTTGCCGGAGGCGCCACCGGTCTGCTGGTTGCTTCGTGGATGCTCGAAACCTTCATTGGAGCGATTCCCCAGGGACTGGGAGCGGTGGGGCTTGAGGCCCGACTGGATCCTCGGGTAATAGGATTCACCCTGGGCCTTTCGGTTGGGACAGCTATCCTGTTCGGTTTAATCCCCGCCCTGCGGGCGACACGAATCGATTTGCAAAGCACGCTCCAGGGACAAGGGGCCGCTGTCTCGAACAGCTTGTCCCACGTGCGCTTGCGGAAAGGATTGATCGTTTCACAGGTGGCGCTCACGGCGGTGCTGCTCATCGTGGCCGGATTATTTGCCCGGAGTCTTGACAACTTGAAACGATTATCCCTGGGTGTGCGCATCGATCACGTGATCCAGTTTTCCATCGCGCCCGAATTGAATCGCTATACCCCACCGCAGACCCTGTCTCTGTTTGACCGCATGAGAGCAGGCATCGGCGCTTTGCCCGGCGTGCGTTCGGTCAGCACTGCGGAGGTTCCCGTGTTCGATAACAGCGATATGGGGTCCAATATCACGGTGCAAGGATATGCGCCCCATGAAGAGGAAGACATGCATGTGTTCAAGAACTGGGTGGGACCCGATTATTTCTCGACCATGGGCACCCCCTTGATTGCGGGCCGTGAGTTCAATGAAGGCGACAGGGCGGAAGCCCCGAAGGTTGCTATCATAAATGAGACGATGGCTCGTCGTTTTTTTGCGGGCCGCAACCCCATCGGCGGCCGATTCGCTTTCGGGGCCGGCCACAACACACTTCCGGACATCGAAATTGTCGGTCTGGTGAAAGACAGCAAACACACCAGCCTGCGGAGCGAAATCCATCCGTTCGTGTGCCTTCCTTATGAGCAGGACACAAAGCTGGGAGGGATCACGTTTTATGTGCGGACGGCGATGGAGCCGGCTGCAATGCTCGAAACACTGCGCCACACCGTCGAACGCTTCGACCCGAATCTGCCGCTGTATGATCTCAAGACCCTTCAAAATAAGGTGGACGAGTCGCTCTTCAGCGACCGGCTGTTGACGTTTCTTTCTTTGTGCTTTGGGGTACTGGCTGCTCTACTGGCGGCCGTGGGGCTGTACGGGGTGATGACCTACACGGTAACACGCCGTACGCGCGAGATCGGCATGCGCGTCGCACTCGGCGCCACCCGCGAAAATGTGGCCTGGTTGATTTTGCGGGAAGTCGCACGCATGACGGGCGTGGGACTCACGATCGGCCTGGCAGCAGCGTTCGCCCTCGGCCGGTTGATTGAGTCGCAGTTGTTTGGCATCCGGGCCAGCGACCCTTTGGTCTTCGTCCTGGCGGCAGTGCTGCTTGCGGCGGTGGCTCTTTTGGCCGGCTATCTGCCGGCACATCGGGCAACGCGGGTGGATCCCATGGTGGCATTGAGATGCGAGTAAACCAGTTGTCAGTTGCCAGTTCTCAGTTCTCAGTTGAAAGTCGCAAAATGCTAGTGTTCAGCTATCAGCGATCAGCCTTCAGCTTTGGAAAGGGCGCATGATGAGTCATGACTACGCTCTGACTCTTGTTTGATTACGGAGACGGCCAAGAGAATCTGACTGTGTGTCGGTACTTCACTGAGAACTGGCAACTGACAACTGCTTCTGACAACTCTTCGGAGGTTACGATGGAAACCTTGTTCCAGGATCTTCGCTACGGCTTCCGGATGCTGCTGAAGAATCCCGGGTTCACCGCTGTGGGCATTTTGACCCTGGCGCTCGGAATTGGCGCCAACACGGCAATCTTCAGTGTCGCGGATGCATTCCTGCTGAAGCCGCTTTCGATCCCCAACGAGAATCGCATGGTGGTCGCCCTCGAAGTGGGGCCCAATCAGAGGGGCGATGACACCTCAAGTGTCTCTCCTGCCAACTTTGAAGACTGGAAGAGTCAAGCCAAGACCTACGACGCCATGGCTGCTTATGCTTGGGCGAATGTCAATCTGACGGGTCAGGGAGAGCCCGAGAAGGTCCAAGGATTCGAGGTCTCCCCTAATTTCTTCGGGGTCGTGGGAATGCAGCCAGCCCTGGGTCGAGTTTTCTTACCCGAGGAGGAAAATCCCGGGCATGAACAGGTGGCGATTCTCAGTCATGGGCTCTGGCAGCGCCGGTACGCTTCTGACCCCAGCATCGTTGGAAAGAACGTGACGATTGACGGAAGGACTTACGCGGTCATCGGAGTCATGCCTGCAGGGTTCAACTTCCCCACCACCGTGGAGTTGTGGATGCCGCTCGCACTCGACTCGAAGGCCCGGAGCGTTCGAAATGCACACTACCTGTTTGCGCTGGGCCTGCTCAAACCCGGAATGTCTACCTCCTCCGCACGAGCCGAGTTGAAGACGATTGCGGCGCAGTTGGCACAGGCTTACCCGACCACAAACAAGGGTTGGTCAGTCCGTGTCATGTCCATGCGGGATTTTGTGACCGAGGACTTAACGCGGCAGTATACCCTGATGTCAGTCGTCGCCGTCGCCTTTGTGCTCCTGATCGCTTGCGCCAACGTCGCCAATCTTCAGTTCGCCCGGGCCACAAGCCGCCAGAGAGAGATGGCCGTGCGGGTGTCCCTCGGCGCAGGTCGATGGCGGATCATGCGGCAACTTTTGACAGAAAGCGTCGCGGTGTCTCTGCTGGGTGCGGCACTCAGCTTGCTCCTGGCCCAGTGGGGCATCGAACTTATCCTGGCACACATGCCTCCCGAGACCGCCAAGTTTATCGCCGCGTGGAATCACATCAGCCTTGATTACCGGGCCTTTTTGTACACTTTGACCGTGGCCCTGCTTACCGGCATCCTGTCCGGCCTTCTCCCAGCTTTTCAGAGCTCAAAGCCGGATCTCAACGAAGCCTTGAAGGAAGGCGGACGCAGTGCAACAGCAGGCCAATCGAAACATCGTCTGCGAAGTTTCCTGGTCATGGCCGAAGTGGCGTTGGCCCTGATTCTCCTGGTGGGATCGGGGTTGATGGTGAAGAGCTTTAAAGCCCTGCTGAACATGAATCAGGGACTCGATCCGAATGGTGCCCTCACCCTGCGCATCGATCTTCCTCCGGCCAAATACAAGACCCCGCCGCAAAGGGCGGCCTTCTATGAACAGGTGCTGCAAAATCTGAAGATGATCCCCGGAGTCGAGGCTGCCGCCACCGCCACCAATATTCCCTATGGGAATTACGGGAGCAACGCGCTTATCAGCGTGGAAGGGAGGGTGTCAGTTAATGCCTCAGACCTTCAGTTGGCCACGAACCAGGTCATTGGTGCAGACTATTTTCGATTGATGCACATCCCGCTTCAAGCAGGCCGTGAGTTCACCGGCCAGGATGGGACAGATTCTCCTCCCGTCGCGCTCGTGAGCGAGTTGCTGGCACGCAGGTACTGGCCCAATCAAAACCCGATCGGGAAACGAGTGAAGTTGGGGCTCGAGAACAGCATTCACCCCTGGATGACCGTGGTGGGTGTGGTCGGCGACGTCAAGTATGAGTGGAGTGAGCGGGATCCGAGACCCACGCTCTATTATCCTTTTCAACAAGCTCCTGTACTGAACTCGTACGTGGCGATCCGCTCCCAGGGGGATCCCAGGCAATTCATTTCGGCGGTGCGGGCTGCGATTGCGCGGGTCGATTCCCAACAACCCCTCTCCGACATTAAACCGTTGGACAAGGTGATTTCAGATTCCACGGTCGGCATTGCCTATGTCGCCGTCATCATGAGCGTCCTTGCAGTCATCGCGTTAATTCTTTCAACCGTGGGGGTCTTTGGGGTGGTGTCTTATCAGGTGACGGAGCGAATCCATGAAATTGGAATCCGCATGGCCCTCGGCGCCAACCCGCGCGATGTATTGGGGATGGTTGTTGCCCGGGGGGCCTGGTTGACATTCACGGGTTTGGGAATTGGTCTCATTTTCTCGATCGGACTCGCACGGCTGCTCGCCAGCCTGATTTTTGGAATCGAGGCGATGGATTGGCTCACTTTCGGAAGTCTTTCTTTGACGCTCGCGCTGGTGGCCATGCTGGCCAGCTATCTGCCTGCACGACGCGCCACCCGGGTGGACCCGGTGGTCGCGCTGCGACATGAGTGAAGAGTTCTCAGTTGTCAGTTCTCAGTTGTCAGTTGACTGAAAGCAGTTTCCAGTTGCCATTTCTCAGTTGACAGCCGGGAGGTGTTAGTGTTGAGCTATCAGCGTTCAGCGATGAGAACCACGCAAGGTGAGTTAGAGCTTGCTTCTGACTCTTCCGAATCGATTACCACCGTCGTCAAGGGAATCAGCCAGGAGTGGGGGCTCTTCACTGGCAACTGAGAACTGACAACTGAGAACTGATTTCCGGCAACTGTCTTTCAGATCGGAGATTCCTCCATGCGAACCTCTCGCGAGATCGGATATGCATTGCTGCGGGTGACCCTGGGTGTCTTGTTTGCGACTTATGGAATCGGAAAATTCCGGATGGGGATCGGCAACTTCGCCGGCGTGATAGAAAAAGAGTTCACCGGCAAACTCCCGATGGTCCTGGTCTCCCCGTTTGGTTACATTCTCCCTTTCGCTGAACTGCTGGTCGGTGTCCTGCTGACCCTCGGGCTCTTCACTTCCCTCGCACTCATCCTGGCCGGGCTGCTGATGATTGCGCTAACGTTTGGGATGGCGCTCACGGGGCAGGCTCCCGTTGTCGCGCAAAACCTCACCTACGTCCTCGTCATTTTTATTCTTTTCTGGGCCTTGGAAAGTAATGGATATTCCCTGGATCGACTGCGGCAGGGTAGGTAACAGTTGTCAGTTGTCAGTTCTCAGTTGTCAGTGAGGAGCTGTCAGCATTCAGCTATTAGCCATCAGCTGGAATCGGATTCAAATGACTGGAAACAACGAAGTGCTCGAGTCTCTTGATATGTCTCACTCTAATCATAGCTGACTGCTGATAGCAGATAGCTGACGGCTAGTTGCTGACAACTGAGAACTGACAACTGTATTTCCAACTTCACCCCCGGGGGAATGATGATCAAACTCGTTGATTTAGAGAAGTTCTATGCTCATGGCGTATCAAAGACGTTCGTGCTGCGGCGCGTGAGTTTTGAAGTTCAGGAGGGAGAGTTCGTCTCGATCATGGGCCCGTCGGGCGCGGGCAAATCCACGGTGCTCCATATCCTGGGGATGTACGACAGCGACTGGAGCGGCGAATTCTATTTTCTGGATCAGCCGATTCACAAGCTCGACAAGAAGAAGCGGGCGGAATTCAACAAGAAGTATGTCGGCTTCGTTTTTCAAAGCTATCACCTGCTCGATAACCTGACGGTCTATGAAAATCTCGAAATTCCCCTGTCTTACCGGGACGTCAAGAAGAGTCAACGAGAGAGCATCGTCTGCGATGTTCTGGACCGGTTTCAAATTGTCGGAAAGAAGGATCTGTTCCCCAATCAACTTTCCGGCGGACAGCAGCAACTGGTTGCCGTCGCCCGGGCGGTGATTGCCAATCCCAAAGTCATTCTCGCCGACGAGCCCACGGGAAACCTTCACTCCAGCCAGGGCGAGGAGATCATGGAACTTTTCAAGAAGCTGAATTCCGAGGGAACCACTATCATCCAAGTCACTCACTCCGAAAGGAACGCCTCTTACGGCAGCCGCATCATCAATCTCCGCGACGGATGGGTCGTGAATGATTAGGGTTTCTGGTGGGGGTGCCGCAGGCATCGTGCTCTTTACGATGCCTGCGCCGGGTTCCCGATGAGATCAGTGGCTGTTCCCGCAATGTCCCTGAAACGACAGCTGGGGTGCCGCAGGCATCGCGCTCCTGGCAATGCCTGCGCTGGAACCCTGTTCAAACACGCTCTGCTAGCCCCGCCCCGATAATCCCCTACCTCCTCCTACGGATTTATTGTAGATACTGGTATTCCGCTTGTATCATAATGCTATCAGCGTTATAATATCATTATGGACGCGATCACCTTCTCTTGGGATGAGGCGAAGGGGAGGGAGAACCTGCGCAAGCACAAGGTCCCATTCGAAGGGGCGGGTTGGTCGTGCATGAACTTCCGAACCGATTGTAAAGCATGATCGCGGGTATTTAACCATTCCTCTGGCAACTGACCACTGAGAACTGACAACTTTTATGAGCGGAAACAACACGGGAGTTTTTTATGAGAAAGGAATACGACTTTTCAAAATCTGTCAAAAACCCCTATGCCAAACACCTGAAAAAACAGGTCACGCTTCGCCTGGGGGTGGACGTGATTGAGTACTTCAAAGTGCTGGCTCAGGAGACAGGCGTTCCCTACCAGAACTTGATCAATCTCTACCTCAAGGAATGCGCGCACTCGGGAAAGAAACTCACTCTCAAGTGGGCGTCCTGATGTAAGGATGGAAACGGCGCTACGATCTAAGTTACTTCTGACGATCGGATGGGCCCACTTTGATCACCCAAAATGGACCCCCCGCCCCATCCCTGAAAGGGATGCCTTCAAAAGCCCAGGGTTGCGTTGTGTGCAACCCTGGGTATGGGACCGTTTATTGGACCAAATTAACTCTGAAGGAGTTACGTCATCGTGCTGGCGCGATAGGACTCTCTCGGCGTCAGGATTCAAATTGAGAGGAACATCATGTGGCGCATGAAAGGACGGCAGCCCGATACGAGAGGAAACAACACATGAGCCTTCTGTGACGAAGGAACCAGAGCGTGTCAAAGTACTGCATTCGGCATGAGTGAAAACTTCTCCCGACTTGATACGGAATTAAAGAATGCGGAGCTCTGACCCTCAGACTTCCCTTTCTGCCAGCCTCCCCCCACGGACTGTGTGGTTCGGGGCATCTGGTTGCGGCGAGCGCGGAATCGACGGTCCTGTGTGAATTCAGGGAAGAGCCCCCACCGGGCACAGAGCACCCGCCGTGGCTACCAAGGCCCTGGGAATCGCAACCGTCGGCTGAAATCCGCGTGGCAGCGATGCCAAACTCATCTGTACCTTACTGTGGTTGTCCTCAAAGCTTCGTTGACCTATAAACATTTCCGGTTTCTCCCCTAACCGATGGCCATCGACTCCAGTCTAATGAATCGGATGGAAGGGAATGATGCGGCTGCCGTGGCTCAGGTGTTGGCTGGCGATGAGGATGCCTACCGCATCCTCGTCGAGCGGCACAGCCGCAGTATCTTCCGCCTGGCATATCGCATGACGGCCAATGAACAAGACGCCGAGGATGTGGTGCAGGAAACGTTCCTTCGCGCCTACCGGCAACTGAAGCGGTTTGAATCGCGGTCCAATTTCGGCACCTGGCTGTATCGCATCGCGGTGAATTGTTCGCTGGATCTTATCCGAAAGCGACGGCGGCACGACGAGCCTCCGACGGAGCCATCCTCCGAGGAAGAAACCATGTATCAACTGAGGGACGAACGCCCCACGCCGGATCGAATGGTTTTGGGCGCTGAAATACAGAAGAAAGTGGACACCGTGCTCTCAACCCTGGGCCCCAAAGAAAGGGCCGCGTTTTCGCTGAGGCACTATGACGGGATGAGCATTGAGGAAATAGGGGTGGTGTTGGGGGTACGCCCGAGCGCAATTAAGAACAGCATCTTCCGCGCCGTGCAGAAACTGCGGCGCGAATTACAGCCTGTGGTTCATTTGACTCCATGAAACATCTGACGGAAGAACAAATCATCCTTTATTACTACCGCGACCTCGCCGGGAAGGCGACCGTTGAGGCGCACCTGGCCCTGTGTGGTGAATGTCGTCGCCAACTCGAGGACGTGCGGGCCACGCTGGATACCGTGGGGTCTTCGACCGTTCCGGACCGGGCGGAAAACTACGGCGCTGAAGTGTGGACACGCCTTCGACCCCGCCTGGAGAGGCCTCCCCGCATGGACTGGATGGCACTTATTCAGCCACGCCGATTGGCCGCCCTTGCAACCGTCGCCGCCCTCTTAGTCGTGGCATTTCTGACCGGCCGATATTGGCCAAGACCAGAAGTGTCCCCGCCTCTGGCGATCTCGGCGCAGGCGCAGGACCGGATTTTCCTTCTTGCAGTCGGGGAGCACCTGGACCGTTCTCAAAGCGTGCTGCTGGAATTGTTAAATACCCCATCGGGAGGACCCGTCGATATCTCTTCCGAACAGCAGCGGGCTGAAGACCTGGTCGCCGCGAACCGCATCTACCGCCAGACGGCGACACGTGCGGGAGAGCCGGGAATCGCAAATGTCCTGGATGACCTCGAGCGAGTCCTGCTTGAAGTGGCCCGCGGTCCCTCGGAGCTGTCGGCCGCGGATCTTGAGGAAGTCCGGCAACGGATCGAAAATCAGGGAATTCTTTTTAAAGTACGGGTGACGGACTCGACCGTGCACGAGCGGGAACGGGAAGGCGTGCCGGGATCGGTCACCGGGAAGATTTAGCCTGGGATCCGTGAAATTCAGCTGGTTTCTGGTTCAGTCGAAGATCTGTCGCTCTGGATACTGAAGTCGGAAGCAAGAAGCCGGAAGTCGGAAATCAGAAGTCGGATGTCAGAAGTCGGAGTGCGGAGGTGGCATCGGGAACAGCGTCACCAAGGGTTGGAACGGTTCTGCACTGATTTAACAATTTAGAGTTTGTCACGGGAGCCCACATGAAAAAGATCTTTGGAGTTCTGGTAAGCATCGCAATCATGTTGTTCGCTTCAACAATGAATGCCTCACCGGGAGGTATGGGGCGCCCCAATGTAAGCTTGCCCTTAATCATTGCTTCTCTGGCTGAACCGGGCTCCGCCAACGTCCTCTCGAGGTTGGCCTTTTCAACTGCCACTGCAATGACGCTGGAGACTTTTGTTGATGCACCTGACAACGAGGAGCCTCAAGAGAGTCCGGGCGCCGAGCAGGAACGGGAAGCAAGGAAACAGGCTGAGATTGAACGCATTCGCGCCAAAGAGGAAAGGGGAGCACAAGAGGAAGGCCAGAACGTAAGTCTGCGTGCTGAACAGGAAAGAGAGGCACAAAGAGAGGCCCAGCGGGCAAGTCTGCAAGGCGGGCAGGAACGAGACGCACAGAGGGAAGCGCAGAGACAGGCGGAAAAGGCCCAAGCTGAAAGTGCGCGCGGCCGGGACAAAGAGGAAGCCCTCTATGACCGCGGGACACAGGCCCTGGACCAGGGCCGCTGGGATCGAGCCGTTGAGCTCTTCGGTCAAGTGGTCGAGCTCCATGTCCGGCGTACCGATGGCGCGCTTTATTGGAAGGCTTACGCCCAAAATAAACTGGGACAACGCACGGAAGCCCTGGCTGCGCTGGCTGAGTTAAACAAGTCTTTTCCGCAAAGCCGCTGGATTAACGATGCCAAGGCCCTGGAAGTGGAAATCCGATCGCAGGCGGGCCGGCCTGTCTCCCCCGCCAACGAGGGAGATGAAGACCTCAAACTCATGGCCATCAACGGGTTGTTGAACAGCAACCCGGACCAGGCCATTCCGCTTCTGGAGAAGATTCTCACCGGCAGCCAACCCCCCAAGATCAAAGAACGAGCCCTGTTTGTGCTGAGCCAGAGCGGTTCCCCCAAGGCGCGGGAAATCATCGGGCAGGTCGCCCGGGGTCAGTCCAATCCCGATTTGCAGCGAAAAGCGGTCCAGTACCTGGGATTGTTTGGCGGAAAAGAGAGCCACAAGCTGCTGTCAGAAATTTATGCCTCCAGTTCAGATGTCGCGTTAAAGAAAACGATCCTCCGCAGCTTCATGACCTCGGGGGAACGCGGGTTTGTATTAGAAGCAGCCAAGGGCGAGAAGAATCCGGAGTTGCGCCTCGAAGCCATACGCCAACTGGGCGTGATGGGGGGCCAGATTGAACTGTGGGAGATCTATCAGGCCGAGCTTTCAGTAGAGATCAAAGAGCAGATCCTGCACTCCATGTTTGTCGGAGGAAGTTCGGACAAGCTGCTCGAAGTGGCCCGAAATGAGAAAGACCCGAAACTCCGCCGGGCCGCCATCCGCAGCCTGGGACTTATGGGCGGAAAGAAGACCGGTGAGGCATTAGTGGCAATCTATACCAGCGAGCGGGATCCCGAAATACGAAAAGCGGTGATCCAGGGATTGTTTGTGCAAGGCAACGCTAAGGCGTTGGTCGATCTGGCCCGCAAAGAAACGGACCCAGCCATAAAAAAACAGATCGTTCAACAGCTTTCAGTCATGGGTTCAAAGGATGCCACTGATTATTTGATTGAAATTATCAACAAGTGAGCGAAAGCGGAAGCCTTGCTTGCAAGGCGACAGACCTTTGGCCCACGGCAGGAGCCGTGGGACCGGGATGGTTGTGCGAGGAAGAGCCCCGTTTGGGGCGACAGATTCTGCAGACACGGCACTTGAGGGAGCTGAGAGAGGCTAGCCTCAAAGGAAACTGAACAGCGGATCATCTTTCGCTCCTGACGGAGCTCCATTTCCGTTGTAGAGTGCTGCTCCCATGGCTTCCGCCATGGGCCAAAGGTATAACGCCCCGCAAGCGGGGCTCTAATGGGTCTGGCGAACCGGCGCGCCACGATCGCTCTCCGGTAAGAAGCACGGCTCGAGATCCGGCCACGGCGAGTCCTCAAAAGGTGGAGCTACCCGCCTAGTCAGGGCCATATATGGAGGTAACACTTGAAAAAGAAAAGACTCCTTTCCAGATTGATTTGCTTGTTGTCTCTTGCGATCACTTCGACCTCCCTCGCCCAGGCCCCCCGGTTCACCAATGCCCGGGTTCAAAATCTATCCGCGAGCGCCGGTTTGGAAAGCGAATTTCATATGCTCCTCAGCCGGCAGGCAGAACCTGCGTGGGCGGGTTACATCGTCCCGAGGATCACAGGCGGCGGAACGATGTGTTGTTATGAGTCCACCTCGGATTTCCGCACCGAGGGGACATGTGGCCGGTGCCAGCTTGAGGATCATGCGGGAAGCGATGGCACTCGGGGCGAGGTTGCTAAAGGTGTCAAGTTGGAATCTCCGGAACTTTTAATCGTTCTGTTTCGTCTAGCGGACAGGACCATTCAGAAGATTCGGTTTTTCTCACAAGAGTGTGAGGTAGACGCGGGCGGATTGCCGGTTTACTGGTTGACTGAGGTTCAGCCCTCTGAAAGCGTTGCATGGCTATCCTCTCTTGCAGCGGACCCGTCATCCAAGGAGCAGGAGCAATCCAGACATCTCCGGAATTCGGCGGTTGCCGCCATCGCACATCATGCCGATGAGACGGCAGATAAGGCCCTCAGTGAATTTACTGCACCCAATCAGCCGGAGTCCCTTCGAAGGGACGCCGTGTTCTGGCTGGGAAGTACTCGAGGAAAGCATGGTTACGAAGTCCTCCGACGCGTCGTTCATGAAGACCCGAGTGAGAAGGTCCGAGAGCATGCCGTGTTTGCATTGTCGGTCAGCAAGGAGTCTCAAGCTGTGGACACCATGATCGAAGTGGCGCAACACGACAGCAATTCCCATGTCCGGGGACAGGCGTTGTTCTGGCTGGCGCAGAAGGCGGGGCATAAGGCGGTCGGGGCCATCACTGAAGCCATTGAAAAAGACCCGGAAACCGATGTGAAACGGCGCGCGGTCTTTGCCCTCAGCCAGCTTCCCAAGGATGAGGGGGTACCCAAACTGATTGAAGTCGCTCGGACGAATCGCAATCCTGCGGTTCGCAAACAGGCGATCTTCTGGCTGGGCCAGTCGAAAGACCCAAGGGCACTGGCGTTTTTTGAAGAAATTCTGTTGCATTGAGAAGAGTTGTCAGTTGTCAGTTCTCAGTTGTCAGTGAGGAGCCGCCGCACTCATTCGATTCTATTTACGGCCGCTGTAATTGAACCAACGTCATAAAAACCATGACTCTTCTTGCGCGTTTTTCAAAGCTGATGGCTGATGGCTGAAAGCTGACAGGCTGAAGTTCAACTCTAACATCTCGCAACTGACAACTGAGAACTGGCAACTGGGAACTGAATTCTGGCAACTGGCAACTTCAGTCTAGAAATCATGGATGCATTCTTCAAAGATCTTCGCTTCGGCATTCGCGGACTGCTCAAGAGCCCAGGATTCACGGCCATCGCGGTGATCACGCTCGCCCTCGGCATCGGTGCCAATTGCGCCATCTTTAGCGTCGTCAACGCCATATTTATCCGAACTCTCCCATTTCAGGATCCGGATCGTCTGATCTGGGTCTGGGATGTTCAACCGCAGCCCAAGCAGGCGCCCGCCTCTTATCCGGAGTTCGTGGACTGGCGGAACATGAACCAGGTTTTTGAACAAATGTCCTCAGGCCGTGGAGCCAGCTTCAACCTGACAGAAACCGGTGATCCCGAGCGTCTTCCGGGGTACAGTGTGACCGCCAATTTCTTCCAGATGGTGGAAATCAATGCGGAACCGGCGCGCTCGTTTCTGCCGGAAGAAGCCGAACTAGGTAACGACCAGGTTGTCCCTCTCAGCACCCATCTCTGGAGACGTCGCCTTGGAGGCGATCCGGCTATCCTGGGAAAAACAATCAGCCTCAATGGGAAGAGCTACATCGTCATCAGCATAATTCCTCCCATGTCCGCGTTCCTGACCTCGGCCGAGGTCTTCACCCCACTGGGATTGGATGTCGCCAAGACTGACCGGCGGACCCATTTTCTCAACGTGGTGGCATTGAGATACGAGTAAGGAAGAGGTATGAGGTAATAGAGAATAGGTCATAGGTGATAGGGTCAATGCGCGGGATTTTGGGGAACCCAAGATATCTGCCGCCGAAGTCGGAGGCTGGCCCTTATAAGAGAGAAGAGACGCGTTTTCGCATGCTTTCCAGGTCCGTGACTCGTAACTTCTGGCAACAATTTCCCGACGTCTGCAACCTATCACCTATCACCTAACACCTATCGCCTCTTAAGGAAGGAGAAAAACCATGATAGCAACCCATTCACTTAAGACCCTGCTTCTCGTCACTGTATCGCTCATTCTCGCGACAATCCAAGCCCTGGCTTTGGAATCAGACCCGCAAGACCGGAGACTGAATTGCAACGACCAATGGAAAAACGGCCGGCTGGCGTCCTTCTGCGAAATGAGGGAACAGACCATTCCAACAGCTCGAGGGACGCTTTCCGTTGATGGCCGGATGAACGGCGGCATTGGAATCAAGGGATGGGACCGGAATGAAATTCTTGTCCGTGCCCAGGTCCAGACATCCGCTTCAACCGACTCAGAAGCTCGAGAGCTGGCCAGGCAGGTTCGGATTGAAACGGGGAGTGGACAGATTCAGGCCGAGGGTCCTTCACAAAACCATAACCAGAATTGGTCCGTCAGCTATGAGATTTTTGTTCCCCGACAGTCCGATCTCTCCCTCAAGACTCATAATGGCGGCATCAGCATTGTCGAGGTCAACGGTCACATCGATTTCTCCGCGCTCAACGGCAGCGTTTCTTTGAAGCGCCTGGGCGGGAAGGTCAAAGGCAGCACCACCAACGGGGGCCTCTCCATTGACCTTGCCGGGTCTCGTTGGGAAGGCGAAGGACTTGATGTGAAGACCACCAATGGCGGGGTCTCCATGTCTATTCCAGAGAACTATTCAGCCCGGTTGGAAACGGGTACTGTGAACGGAGGCCTGGACATTGGATTTCCGGTCACGGTGCAAGGAGAGTTGAACAAGGAGCTTTCGGTGACGCTGGGCTCTGGCGGCCCGGTGATCCGCGCCATGACCACCAATGGAGGAGTCCGGGTTCATCGAAAGAGCTGAGGGATAGGGGTCAGGTATCAGGGGTCAGGTATCAGGTTATAGGGAATAGGTTATAGGGGATAGGGGGGGAGGTGAAAGGTATCAGGTTTTCGTTTTCTTCAGACTTGTGCGGAGTCCCGTTAGCATCCGCCCAACCTCGTCAGTGAGGGCGAGCAATGGTTCAATTGTTCTTCCAGAAAGAAATGAGAGTCGGGACGCGAGTAGCATGTGTGTCTCTAGCTCTGTCAAAGAGCCATTGGCAACCGAGAGATGGTACAGATAATCTCCCAGGTGTTTGCGACCCTGGCCCTCTGCAATGTTTGCTGGAATGGATACTGCAGCTCGCTGCATTTGACTCGCCAATCCGTAAGCCTTACTTTTCGGGAGAAGCTTTGCCAATCGGTAACTCTCAACAACAACATCCATTGCCTTCTGCCATACCAGAAGGTCCCTATAGGTGCTGACACTCATATGGGCCTTTCATAGAGGGGGAAGGTTCATTCGGAAAAAATGCGCTCTCTCACTATACACGGATCTCCTGATTCCGGCACCTGCCATCTTTTTTCTGTCATCTATCCCCCATTACCTAATCCCTACCACCTATCACCTATCCCCTGCCCCAATGCAAATTTTGGTTGCAGCGACCGAAGAGCCATAGCATCATGTAGGCCCTATGCGCATCGGAATGCTGGCTCCTATCTCAAATCGGATCCCTCCCCGGCAATCGGGCCCGTGGGAACGCGCCATTTCTCTTCTGACGGAGGGGTTGGTTGAATACGGACTGGATGTAACCTTGTTCGCGACCTCGGATTCCCTTACCCGTGCCCAGCTCCACAGCGTCTGCCCTCATCCACTTTCCGAGGATTCCACCCTTGACCCCCGGGTATGGGAAACCTTGCACATGGCGGCAGTCTTCGAACGGGCTTCGGAGTTCGACCTGATTCACAATTACGCAGATTTCGTCCCCCTTGCTTATTGCAGCCTGGTTAAGACTCCCATCCTGACCACACTGTACAAGTCGGCGTCAAAACAGACTCTGCCGATCCTTGAAAAATACAATGGCCGCACCCGCTACATCGCCATCAGCAAGGCCGATCTGAAACCTCAGCTCAATTACCTTGCCACGATCTATCATGGCATCGCTCCGGAGGATTTCACCTTCCAGCGTGAACCGGGCGATTACCTCTTGTGTTTCGGGCGCATCCACCCCGAAAAGGGGACTGCCGAAGCGATTCAGGTGGCCCGGCGCGCCAGGCAGCGACTAATCATCGCGGGGGTGATTAGTGATATGGAGTACTTTAAGCAGGTCGTTGCGCCCCACGTGGATGGAGAGCACGTTCAATATCTCGGCGCCGTGGGACCGGACCGCCGCAATGAACTGCTCGGTGGCGCGTGTGCCCTGCTCCACTTGATCAACTTCGACGAACCCTATGGGTTCAGCGTGATTGAGGCCATGGCATGTGGCACTCCGGTGATTGCCTATGGCCGGGGTTCGGTTCCAGAATTGATTCTCCACGAAGAGACCGGTTTCATCGTTAACTCCATCCAAGAGGCCGTTGGCGCCCTGGAATCAGTCCGCAAGTTGGACCGGGAACAGGTCCGTCTTCACGTCGAACAGAATTTCAGTCGGGACCGGATGGTCGATGAATACATTCGTGTCTATATGGGAATGGTCAACGAGGAAGGCAAGCCGGCCACGGGTCCAGCCAGGGCGATTACGGTGAAGGACGATCCTCCCGCCGTAAAGGACGATCCTGTTGCGGGAGAAGAGGAGGTCGCCGCTGAGCCACCCCGGTTTCTTACCAACCCAGCATTTGCTCCGACACCCTCCACTCAGGATCAATCTTCTTCGGGCAGTTTCGCCGTTATCGATGAAGGATCCGGGTACAAGGTCAGGCGCATCGAATTGCTTCCCGGCAAGCGATTGAGTTACCGGAGGCATGCTCAGCGTTCCGAGCAGTGGACGATCGTACAGGGTCTTGGAAAAGTGAGGATCGATGGGGATGACCGGCTTGTTCGCGTCGGCCAGAAGATCAATGTCCCGATCGGCGCAGGCCACAGCATGGAAAATTTTGGAGACCAGCTACTGGTCTTTATAGAAACCCAACGCGGCCCCTACCTGGGCGAGGATGATGTCGAGCATTTGAAGGATGAGTATGGGGGAGTTCCAGAGGATCTCTGAAGTCCGCATCAATCCACAACTCAACTTTGAATTGCACTGATGCCGCGTCTAACTTGAATTCCGAAGGTTGCGCGGAAGAGTCCATAGTGTGGCCGCGTAGCTCATCCAAGGCAAAACGGGGCTCGCCGCCGGGAGCGCATCCTCTGCGGGGGAAGCAATAAATCGCGTGTTGGTGGAACGCCCCAGGGGGGGCCATCCACCGACAAGACCGAAAGACTGCTCATGCCGCACATCAACGTCAATGGCGCCCGGCTGTATTACGAGCAGCAGGGCGCGGGTTCTGAAACAATCCTTTTCGCGCACGGCCTTCTCATGAGCGGGAGGATGTTCGACAACCAGGTCGAAGCCTTGAAGGACCGATACGGGTGCATCACCTTTGATTTTCGCGGACAGGGTCAGAGTGAAGTTACGGCAGACGGGTATGACATGGACACGCTAACCACGGATGCGGCCGCACTCATTCGTGCGTTCGGTTGCGCGCCCTGTCATTTTGTGGGCCTGTCGATGGGCGGATTCGTCGGAATGCGGCTGGCGATTCATTCTCCCGAGCTCCTCAGGTCGTTGATGCTTCTTGAGACGACCGCTGATCCCGAGCCGAAAGAGAACGTCGGGAATTATCGCCGGATGAATCTTGTGGCTCGATGGATTAGTCTTTCGCTGGTGGCAACACCGGTTATGAAGATTATGTTCGGGAGGAAGTTCCTGGAGGATCCCTCCCGTGATGCCCTCCGGGCCAGCCTGCGGCAGCGTGTCCTCAGCAATCATCGGGTTGGAATCTCCCGCGCCGTAACGGGTGTCATCACGCGCCAGGGCATCTACGAACAACTGGACCAAATCAAGACCCCAACCCTCATCGTGGTCGGCGATCAGGACGTCGCGACAGGGCCCGCCAAGGCGGAACGGATGCATGCGCGCATCCGCGGCTCAAAGCTTCGGATTATCCCGGGCGCGGGTCACAGCTCGAGCATTGAAGAACCCGGGGCTGTGAACGCTGCTATCGGCGAATTTCTGAACAGCCTGCACTAAGGATGACCAATCGCGCATCAGGGCAACTCTCATTTGGGTGAAGCCGATCTTGAGCGATTGGAAGATGACGACGGGAGGTTTCCGGAAATGAGTTGAGGGCCTGCTGGCTCTTCACCTCTCATTTCCGAAGGTGACGGTCCGCGACCGCTTGTCTCTGTCCGAGTCCAAACCCGCAGTGACGCGCGCTAGCTGACAAGTTTCGGGCACGTTCCGAAGTCCCATGTACCTCGGAAGCTCGCCAGGAGGTTCTGATTGAAAACACCCCTTCCGACCCTCTTTGTTTCTCATGGTGCTCCGACTTTGTTGATTGATCCGGGACCGACCCGCGATTTTTTGAAGGAGTTGGGCGAGACATTGGGACGTCCCCGAGGTATCCTTTGTGTCTCCGCTCATTGGGAGGCATCGACTCCGACCGTCACCCTGGGACCGAATCCAAAGACGATTCACGACTTCTTTGGTTTCCCGCCGGAATTGTACGAAGTCAGTTATCCAGCACCGGGCGATCGTCAGCTCGCCCAGGGGATCATTGAAATGCTCAAGGCTGATGGATTCGCGGGAAAAGAAGATTCTGAACGAGGACTTGACCATGGTGCCTGGGTACCACTGAAATTAATGTTCCCGGAGGCCGATGTCCCCGTCGTGCAGTTGTCTGTTCAGTCTGGGCTTGGAGCGGATCACCACCTTCGAATGGGAAAGGCCTTACAGCCGCTTCGGAAGGCAGGTGTATTGATTCTAGGCAGTGGAGGGGCCACACACAACTTGCGGGAATTTCAGGGACAGGCCATCGATGTTCCGCCTCCGGACTACGTCAAAGATTTTGAGACCTGGTTATGTCAAGCTGTGACGGAAGGCCGCGAGGACGCCTTGATTAATTATCAGATTAATGGACCAAGCGCCCGGAGGAATCACCCCACTCCTGAGCATTTTCTCCCACTATTCGTCCCCCTGGGCGCCGCGGGGGGTGCGCAGGGCCGGCTGTTGCATCGGGCCTTTACCTATGGGATCCTGTCGATGGCCGCCTTTGCCTGGGATTGAAGAGGCGGGTTATTCTAACCCCGGGTTCACCGAGGCGGAGGGCTACCAGATCAGGCATTCGCCGACATCCATCCACGCAGGGGGCCAAACCTCTGCGTTCTCTAAAAAGCACCCCACCGCCGATCCTCCTATAGTAACCTGGTGGCATTGGAGGTCATTTAGGATTAGACTTTTGTATACCATCAATGCTTCGAGCTGGAACGAAAGGAGCATAACCCATGGCTATCAATGTTAAGAGCATCGTGCTATGGCGGAGCGAAGTCGAAAACAAGCCGGGGCTGTTGGCCGCAACCCTTGAACCCCTGGCCAAGGCAGGGGTAGACCTGCAGGTGGTGATGGGCTATCGGTATCCCGGAAATGAAAGCAGGGCCGCCCTTGAAATCTATCCGGTTTCCGGCAAGAAGTCCCTGGCGGCAGCACAGGGGACAGGGCTAAGCGCCTCGTCGATTCCAACCCTGTTGGTCGAGGGCGACAACAAGCCCGGCCTGGGCCAAGCCTTCGCTCAAGCCATGGCGGATGCGGGGATAAACCTCAGCTTTCTGGTGGCCCAAGTGATCGGCAGAAGATACTCAGCAGTGCTTGCCTTTGAGAGCGAGGCGGACGCAAGGAAGGCAGCCAGTCTAATCAAGAGGGTGGCGGCAGCCAAAAGGAAGTAACACGGGAAACTCGAAGAGCTCGAGTCCAAGCTCGGTCATCAAGGGTTCTTGTTGGCGGTGCAATTCACCATCCCCTCTGCGTTTTCCGCGCTTCAGCGGTGAAGTTTGCTCCAAGCCCTCACTCCTCTCTTAAAGCGATGACAGGATCAATTTGCGCGGCCCGAACTGAGGGGATTAGGCAGGCGATAATTCCCACCGCTGCAAGGATCCCGGTCACTGACGCCAGCACGACTGGATTTAGTGGCCGCACGCCATAAAGCACGCTTTGCACGTACCGTCCCAGCACCAGCGTTCCCGCGAATCCCAGCACGAAGCCAATGAGAAGAATGAAAATTCCCTCCTGAAGAACCAGCTTGAAGATTCGCTCGGTCGTCCCTCCCAAGGCCATGCGAATCCCGATCTCTTTCGTGCGGAGGGTGACTGTATAAGCGAGCATGCCATAAATCCCGACGGCGGCAAGCACCAGGGCGACGAAGCCGAACCCCATCGACAGCAGCATGGGAGACTTTCGGGTAACCAGGGATTCCTCGAGGCGTTCATCCATGGTGTGCACATCGTAAATGGGAATCTCAGCATCCAGTCCGAAGATGGCGTTGCGAAGAGCGGAGATCAGGCTGTTGGGGTTGCCCGCGGTGAGGATCGCAAGGGTCATCACTGACTGCGGGGCTTGTGAGTCGGGGAAGAAGTAAGCACCCACGCGTTCATCCGGATCAACCAAGGCCCGTTGTTTGGAGCTCTTTACGACACCCACCACGGTATACCACTTGACATCTTTGCCTGGCTGCACGAGGTCTTCGGCTCTCGAAGGTTGCCACATCCGCTTCCCGATGGGACTGCTGTAGGGCCAAAACTTGTGGGCCAGCCGGTCGTCAACGATGACGACGCGGAGGGATTTTTCATTATCCCGCTCGTCGAAGTAGCGCCCGTCTAGCAAAGGAATCCGCATCGCCTCGAAGTAACCGGGCGTCACCTCGATCTGGCTGGGGGAGACCAACGACTCCCCTGGCTTCATCGAATACCCCTCGGCCAGGATGACACTGTCGTTATAGTTGTCTCCAAAAGGAATCGAATCGGTGGCGCCGGCCGCCGACACCCCCGGCAACGCGCGTATTTTTTCAAGCGCCTGACCGGTGAAGGCCCGAAGCTCGTTATCGCCTTTGTATCGCGCCTTCGGCATTCCAATCGAAGCGGTCAATACGCCTTGAGGAACAAAGCCGGGTTTGACGGCGAGAACCTGCCGGAAGCTGGCAAGAAGCAGACCAGCGCCGATGAGCAGGAGGAGCGCAAAGGCTACCTGCGCCACCACCAGTGTTTTGCGCAAAAGGCGGGTGCCACGGCTGCTTGTGCCCGTCCGGCCTTCTCCCCGAAAAAGCGTGTTCAGATCCGCCCGGAAGGCATGCGTAATGGGAATAACGCCAACCGCGAGGCCCACCAGAAGGGTCAAACCGATGATGAAGAGCACCACCCTCCCGTCCATGGTGATCTCGCTCCCCCGGGGAATACGATTGAGTCCCAGGGTAGCAAAAACGCGCAGTGCCCAGTACCCCAAAGTCAATCCAAACAGCGCGCTGATCGTGGTCATCAACACACTTTCGGTCATCAGTTGTCGTGCCACACGCCAGGGCCCCGCCCCCATGGCAAACCGCGTGGCCAGTTCCTTCACGCGGGCGCTGGACCGTGCCAGCGCAAGGTTCGCGATGTTGACGGCCCCGATCAACAGCACAAAGAGCACGCCGCCCCAGAGCAGAAAGAGCGTACTTTTGATGTCCCCGACAACGTCGTCCCGAAGAGGCACGACCACGGTATGGAACCCCGCGTTAATAAGAAGTTGTTTGAATTCAGGAAAGCGATCGAGGTTCGCAGTGTTCAGGGCATTGACTTGGGCTTGTGCCTGTTCGAGGGTCGCCCCCGGCTTCAAACGGCCGACCATGTTCCAACTGTTGCTGTGCCGCCCCTCTTTCACCTCGGCCGTAAAAGCCAGCGGCCTCCACAGACGAACTTCAGGATCCAAATACCGGAAATCCTTCGGCATAACACCCACGATGGTGTACGGATTGCCGTAAATTCGCAGATCTCTGCCCAGGATAGATCGGTCGCCCCCGTAGAGTTCCTGCCATAAGGGATAACTCAGGATGACTCGGCGCTCGTTACCGATCTCGCCCTCCTCGGGGGCAAAAATGCGGCCCAGCGCCGGCTTCGAACGCAACAAGCGGAAGAACGACGGGGTCACGTTCAGGCACTTGGCCCGTTGGACCGAGCCCTTTTCACCCAGGGTCACCCCGGAATCGTTGTACATGGCAATTTCTTCAAACACGGTGACATCGCGGAGGCGATCATAGTAGTCGGCCGCCCCGTTGCTCGATTTCTTCACGCCCACATTGGGATAGCTGTTGTAAAGGAGCAGGAGGCGATCCGATTCCGCAGCCGGGAGCGGTTTCAATATCACCGGCTGAATGACACTGAAGATCGCCGCATTGGCGGCAATGCACAGCGTCAAGGTGGCGATGGCCGTAATCGCGAAGCCCTTGTCCTTCCATAACAGCCTCACTCCAAACCTGATGTCTTGAAGAAGGGATTCCATCATTTATGGCAGTCCTTTCTTTTAGAATCCAGCGTCGCCTCAAGCGGCGCCGTATTCGAGGAATGCTGGGATTTTCCGCCTTTCATACCAATACGTTGATGGGTCTCTTTGGGTTCCCATTAAATATTCTCCTGATATTTTCTGATCCGCCCCCACGCCGCAGCCCACTGGTTTTCTCTAAGACCTAAAACTTATCCCCTATCATCTTCCATAAAGACGTCCCTCTTGAATTCGCGCTGTGCTAGCTTTACACTTCTACTTGGCCAGCCGCTAAAACAAGGTCCTTATCTTCACACTTTTCATTTCACGGACAACCTCGGTTGTCACTTAATCGCCTCTCAGGGAGGCGCCCACCGATGAAGAGGACGAAGACGCACCCGCACCACCTTATCAAGTCCCATCCGTTAGATAAAAAAAGGAGGTCTTGTGAAAGCAAAAATCATCAAGTTGTTATTCCCCCTCTTGCTCCTGGTTGTGTGGGCCAGTCAGACTTCCGCAACGCTCTACTGCAATCGATCCTATTCGCAACTCACTCAAAACCCCGGCCGGCCTTACAATGCCGTGGGCTTCCTGAACAACGGGTGCACGGCCTTCCTCATCGACTCCAACCACATCGTGGCTGCGGCGCATTGTTTCGAGGACACAACGACGGGCGCCTGGCAAACAGGGCTTCGGTTCTATCCCAACTTTCACCCGGACCGTGTCGTGACCGACGAGAAACATGTTCCACGGGGCGACGTGACGCATATCGTGGTCGGCTCCCGCGCCGGGGAGTCGGTACTGGGCACTGGAATGGACTGGGGCATCGCGCGGATTGACAATTGGAGGGACACGACCGGCCTGGATTTGACCCCGCTGGCATTGGCCCCCTCCGTGCCGTCTCTGGGCACAGCGCTCGTCAACCCCGCCTACACGCGCCATCACTTTCCGTACAACGACAGCGACGCGGTGACCTGGGACAACATGCAATGGGACACGACGAACTGCGGCTGGGTGGGCAGCAATCATGGCATGTGGGCGATCCAAATGCACACGGCGCCCATCTTCGACGGCACGAACCGCGATACGGTGGGCTGCAATTCCCGTTGGGCGGCGGGAATGATTCACGCGAATTGCACCCTCACGAGTGTCCCCAACGACGTCGTGATTCATGACTGCGACACGGTTGGAGGTTCATCGGGATCGCCCATCATCTATCAGAACGCCCAGGGCAATTGGAGCGTCGTCGGAGTCGGGCACGGGGGAGGACCGGCCGACTTCTCCCAACTGGCCCCGGTCTGCACCAACGACACCCCGGATCACCAGGACAACGGTGGAGCCAGCGTGGAACGATTCCGGGACGCCCCCCGGTTCGCCTCGAATGTCGCGGTCCATCGCCGTCCCGACAATGCGTCGGCTACGGCTGTCTTCGGGGTGGACAACGACCTGAATCAGGTCGTCTATCGATCGCGTTCAGGTGCCGCCCCCACTTACAACAGCGGCTTCAGCTTCTGGAAGAGTCTCGACACACCTCAGCAAGGAGTGAGACTCACAAAGGTTGCAGCCTGTTCCGTTGACGCTACGGCCAAACCCCAAGTATTCGTTGTGGTAAACAACCAGAGAATCTTTACTCGATGGGTTCTCTCGAACGGGGGCTGGAGCTTGTGGACCGACTTTGGTCTCCAGGGAATCGCCAACACCGTGGTCGACATCGACGCCTCCACCGATTTGCAGGGTCGATGCCTTCTCTTCGTGACCACTGAGGGAGGAGCCTTCGTTCGGTCAAAGATCTCCGATACCACCTGGGGGAACTGGTTCACCGTCGCCAGCGGAGCGTTCAGGTCGATCTCTGCACTCAACTACAACGGAGCCGTATGGGCGGCCATGGTGGATACCTCGGGTGAGATCTGGAGAACCTCTCTGGGGCAGGCGGGATGGACCGCGCCCATAAAGCTCACCCGTCCACCGGGAGTCAGTGCCTGGCGTGACATCGACATGACCTGGGACGAAGCCGCGCGCGGCTTCATGCTCGCGGTTCCGACCAGTGGTGGAAACAAGTTGTGGTTCACGCCGATGTACGGCAATCAACCCTGGTCGGAGTGGCGCTTCTTCGATACCCACCTGTGGGCACCCGGCGCTGCTTCTCAGAACGCCCCGAACCTGCTGAGCATTACCGCCTCAAGGTGGATGGAGGATCCTGCGGGGACCACATCGCCAGTCATCTTCGCCACCGACGACAACGGTAACATCTACTTCATTGAATACGGTCGGGTCGGCACGCCCGGATGGATTCTCGACTGGAAGTCCTTCTACCACGAGTCCATTCCGTACTGATGAGGTGAATAGATTATGCTGACCCTTGACAGTCTCTCGCGAAGTGGCTCGGAGGGGGACCGCCAAAGGCCATCAGGGTGGGCTCGTGCGATCGGCAGCGAAAAGCCCGGGATTCCCAATAACGGAATCCCGGTTACCAAAGTTCAAGCGAGCCAGTCTTCGCCGAGTTGCTTGAGTCCCTATATTCTAAAATCCTCGGTAATGAGGACAACTGACCACTCTTGAAGTTTGCGGCTCGGTTTTGTAGCCGGGCTCCACCTCCGCCGTGGCGGAGATCTCGGGCTTGTGCGGCCCGTGAGCAAAGCCCCGCATCAATGCATCGGGCGATTGGGGGTCAGACCTTCTCAATTTTCAATTCCGACATGATGTTGAACCCAAATTTGTGGATGGATAATTTCAAAAGAAAAATGAAAATTGAAAAGATCTGACCCTCGATTCCTCGATTCCTCTTGGGATAAAGAGACCATGAAAACACTTCGTCTTGCGGGCATCCTTCTTATCGTCCTCTCAGGAATAGGCTTTCTCACGGTCGCTGACGATCTGCGGCACGTGGGAGAGCTTGTGGGCGTCAGTGCCATCGGCATTGTCGGTGTGATTGCCGTGACTGTTGCGCACTTATCTCTGCGAAAGCGTGCTCACACTCTGAAGGATCCAGCTGACTGGTGATCGGGTCACCTCTCAGCGCTTTAGCTGACTTCATAAGTCTTGAACAAAGGACTTCTAAGAAGACCTAAGTAGCACGCCGTGCTTCTTTTGCCGGCACGTCGGGGATAATCCACGTCGGCGTGAAGTTTGCAGGAAGCCGCCGGGAAGCAGGATTGTCATAAAGCAAAAGATTGGCTACACCGCTCTCGTGGTCCGGGATTATGATGAAGCCGTCGCCTCTTACACGGAAGTGCTTTGCTTTAACCTGATCAGGGCCACTCACCTGGGAGGCGGAAAGCAGAACGGGTCGTTGAGCGGCTTGTTTAGTCGCCTGGCGTCTGATTGTCTCAAGGGGTGGTTATGAACCAAACCAAGGTCGGATTTGCCGTCAACAATCACTTTGAGGGCAAGGACCCTGTTGTTCACCAGATTTACGACCGTCTGATGAGGAGATTGAAGAGGCTTGGGCCCATTGTCGAAGAACCCAAAAAAACTTCGATTCACCTCGTGAATGAGACCGCCCTGGCAGGTGTGGCGACCCGCAAGACATGTCTGGTTCTAACGATTAAAAGCAACCGCCCTCTCGCCAGCCCTCGCATTCACAAGACGCAACAGGTCTCTGCGAACCGGTTTCACCATGAAATCAAGCTTTTATCGCCCGAAGATGTGGACAGGGAATTGATGGCCTGGCTAAAAGAGGCGTATGCCCTAAGCGCTTGAGTACTCCACTACGCGCAATGGCATAGCCGGGTGTAGAACCGAAGAAGTTGATCCAATCGTTAAGGAGAATTCATGAAACCTCGATTTTTTGTGCGTGTTTTGTTTGTTGCCGCTCTGGCTCTGGGATGGGGAGTTGGGACTGCTCAGGCTGGACAGGCCAAGGAAATCGAACTCGTAATGAAGGACGGCGGATCCAGGCTTGCGGTCCTGCGTCTAAATGAGAAGAACCTCTTGATTGAATTTAATGACCGGACAGATAGCGCGCTTTTTGGCCCCGACGCCCTGATCACCATCAATCACAAGGATAAGACTTATCGCGCCCAGAGCTACGATGAACTTTTAGCTGCCATTGCAAAATATGGGAAAGAGCTTGGGAGCGCACGATCAGAGCTTGAAATCAAGCTGACTGACAATGTGGCCACAATATCCGGCTTTAAGGTGAAGGAAGTCATTAAACTCAGGAGAGGCAAACCGGAAGGCGAACTCTGGGTGTGCAAAGAACTCACGCCGCTCCCATTGCGGGCCTTTGCGGAAAAGATCCGATCGATCCTTCCTGCCGACTATTGGAGCCGGGTAAATGGCAATCCGGGAATCGTGGATTTGATTGGGTTCTATGGCGTTCCTTTGAAGATCGAGGCTGCGGGGGACAGCCATTTTGAAGCGGCGGCCGCTTCGATCAAGGACAAAGAATTTTCCACCGAAACATTCCAGGTGCCGGCGGGATACCGCAAAGTGAACTAATTGACTCCGGTGAAGGGATCGAACCGGGCTGGATGGCGCTGACATGCGACTTCGGCATTGGCAAGATAGTCATTATCTCGAAGCTTGAGGAAGCCATGATGAACAAATGGTGGATTGCACTGATCGGGATGATATTCGGCATGATGGCAGGAGAAAGGAACTCAAAACCGAAGGCGCCGGACGAGCTACTGGTCAAAGTCGACCACCTTGTGTATGGAACACCGGACCTTGATGCAGGGATTGAGCGGCTCGCGAACCTGCTGGGCGTGCGGGCAACGCCGGGAGGACAACACCCGGGCCGGGGAACCCGCAACGCCCTGATCGCACTGGGTCCGGCTTGCTACCTCGAGATCATTGGGCCCGATCCCCAACAACCGAACCCCAACAGTCCCCGGCCGTTTGGTATTGATACTCTCAGTGCACCCAAGCTCGTGGCGTGGGCGGCAAAGGGCAAGGATCTGGAGCAGTTGGTTTCCGAAGCGGGACGTCGGGGGGTGAAGCTGGGAGAGGTCCTTTCCGGGAGCCGGCAACGGCCGGACGGAGTCGTCCTGTCCTGGCGATACACGGATCCTCACACGAGCGTGGCGGGCGGCATTGTCCCATTCTTCATCGACTGGGGGAAGACGCCCCATCCGGCCAGCAGCGCAGTTGCGGGTGTCTCACTGATCGGACTCCGCGCGGAACACCCTGATTCGGGGCGAGTCCGAGAGATGCTCGGCCAACTTGGACTTCCACTTCCCTTGCAACCCGGTCCCGCCCCTGCGATCCTCGCGACCGTTAGCTGCCCGCGGGGTCGAGTGGAACTGCGTTAGTATAAACCGGCAACAGACTCCGACTCACAGATGTCTCGTCACAGCCTTTTTCACCCGGCCTTTTTTGCGGGATCTGATTAGGGAGTAGTCAAGCCCTCCGCTGCAAGCGGATCCAGGGGACACCATGGCAGTTCATCCTGAAACGCAGGAAGGAGCCGAGAGAGCACCGGCGTCCTTCGAGGTTGCAGGCCAGCGCCTCGAATACCGTTGGATCGGCCCGAGGCCCGCCGAAGCTCCAACGATCGTGTTCCTGCACGAAGGCCTCGGCTGCGCGGGGATGTGGCGCAACTTCCCTGATCGTGTGGCCCGCGAGACCGGCTGTGGGGCGCTCGTGTACAGCCGGAGAGGCTATGGGGCGTCTGATGCGGTCCGCGGATCACGTCCGGTCCGATTTATGCACGATGAAGCGATCCAAATCCTTCCCCTCGTCATCGAGCGCTTTGAATTGAGTGAGGTTATCCTGTTTGGCCACAGCGACGGCGCGTCGATAGCAATCATCTACGCCGGGATCCATCCGGACTCCGTTTGCGGACTCGTCCTTGAGGCGCCCCACGTGTTCGTCGAACCTGTCTGCATCGAAAGCATCTCTCGAGTCGCAAAGCAGTTCTGCTCAAACCACAGAGCAGCCGGGCAGACCCGGGATCAAGAGCCCTCCTCGCAAGGTCCCCGCATCGAACGCACGACATTGCAGAAATGTGATGCCCGCAAAGACGAAATGGCCGGCCTGCGCAATAAGCTCGAGCGGTATCATGGCGACAACACCGAGTCGATGTTCAAGACCTGGACGGAAGTATGGCTGAACCCGGAGTTTCGACAGTGGAACATCGAAGACTATTTGCCCCGGGTACAAGCCCCCATCCTGGTCATTCAGGGAGAACAGGACGAATACGGGACCCTCAAGCAGGTCGATGCCATAGTGACTCAGGCGCGCGGTCCAGTGGAATCGCTCGTGATGGCCGACTGCGGTCACTCGCCGCATCGCGACCAGCCGGAACGAGTGATCTTAGCCACTGTCCAATTCATTCTACGCATCGTCAACCCTTGACGACGAGCCCGAGGTGCCGTATAGAGAAGGCTGTTCCCAAAGACTGGAGGAGTGTATGAGTACGACACAGAAGGCAGCATCCGTCCGCGAACAGGTGTCGTCCGAGGAGTGGCAGGCGCGCGTCGACCTGGCGGCCGCCTATCGACTGGTGGCTCACTATGGCTGGGACGATCTCATCTTCACACATATTTCAGTCCGGGTCCCTGGCCCGGAGCACCACTTCCTGATTAACCCCTATGGAATGCTGTTCGACGAAATCACCGCATCCAGCCTGGTGAAAGTCGGCCTGGACGGCAAGATCGTGATGGAGTCTCCCTACTTCATCAACCCGGCAGGTTTCACGATTCACAGTGCTGTGCACGCCGCGAGAGAAGACGCCCTTTGTGTCATTCATCTGCACACCCATTACGGCATCGGTGTTTCCGCACAGAAGGACGGACTGCTCCCGATTTCGCAACCATCTCTCATCTGTCTCACCTCACTGGCCTATCACGATTACGAGGGGCTGGCACTGGATGAAGACGAAAAGCCGCGGCTGGTCGCGGACCTTGGAACCCGGACTTACATGATCCTGAGAAACCATGGTTTGTTGACAGTCGGTCGGACTCCTGCGGACGCCTTTCTTGCGATGTTCATGCTGGAGAGGGCATGCAAAATTCAAATTCTTGCCCAGTCCGGCGGGGGAGAACTGATCTCAGTGCGGGAGCCGATCCTGAGGCGTGTCTCATCGCAGCTCGAAGCCGCCACCGTGGGAGTCGGGGCTCAACTGGCGTGGCCGGGGCTGCTCCGGAAACTGGACCGGATCGATCCCACGTACAGGGAATAACGGAAGGCAATGAAATCAACCGCGGTGCAATCTGACGTTTGTGTGACAGAAAAGGAACTCCGGCAGATTCTGCAGGACTCGCCGTTCGCCAGGATCTACCGTTTCAAACTACACTCGTTTTCCAGCGGTACATGCACGCTGCTTGTCCCGTTCATGAAATCCATGGAGCGGCCCGGCGGGATCATCGCGGGCGCGATCTTCATGACCGCCGCGGACGTCGCCATGTGGTTAGCCATCATGACCCGGCTCGGGAGAAAAGCCGTCTCTGTCACCTCCGAAATGACAACGGCGTTTCTTAATCCCGCCCGCCAGGAAAATGTCCATTGCACCGCGAGGATCCTGAAGCTGGGCCAGAGCCGGATTTACGGAGTGGCCGAATGCAGCAATGAGGCGGGTCAACTGCTAACCCATCACACCCTGACGTACGCCCGGATTCAATATGGACAAAAACACAAGAGACGCTAGTGTCAATGACCCTTTCGCGCAGTTTGCCCGATCAATGGGACACAGACCGCGAAGCGAGCATTTGTTGATCCGAGTTTTATCTTGTGCGACCTCGGACCCCTCCCGCCCGGTTCGTCCATGCGTTTCCGCGTTGGTTGTTCTCTCACTCCTCCTCGTACTCGCGCCAGCAGGGGGTGAAGCAAAGGGACAGTCCCCTGACTCAGGGGAAGAGATGCAGATTCCATTGATTCCGACGGCCGGCCTCTATTTTTCGGATGGGGCAGTTGGATCGTCCGAAGGGCGCCCCATAGCGGCCATTACGCCCGCGGGGAAGGTGTTGATCGCAGGCGGAACCGTTATCCCTCCTCTCCCAAAGGCTGGCAAATGGACCGAGCTCAAGGGGAACACCTCCGACCGTTATGAAACTCGCCATTTCGTCTTTATGGCTACCGGCGAGTCACCCGAGATTGAACTGTTCGTCGCAAGGGACCGGAAAGCTGAGCCCCCCGACGGGGTGTTTGAGATGGGACTGGTAAAGGGCTTTCTGTCCGGATTTACCGCCAACGCTGGTTTCAAAATCAACAACCTTGTTTTTCGAGACCGAATGCTCGGCGCAGTCAAGGTCAAACACACCCTGGTGAAACTCACCCGTGACCAGCGAACACTTTGGGTCCATGCGTATATCTACACTCGCAAGCCCTCGCTGACATTCATTGCGATCCGCGCTCAGGACGGTGCACAGGCGGATCTCGAGAAGTACCTTGCCGCTCTGGAATTAAAATGAGGCTGTTTCCGGCGCCTAAGTTGACTGAATGAATAGAGACGGTCCCTTGCGTCTTGGAGAATGCCCTGAATGACACTACGTTAAGGATTCTCACCGCGCGGCGCCCCGAGGATTATCCGCTGTTAACAGCACCACAGGGATTGTTCAAAGAAATTCTTAACTCGAAACAAAACCAAAGAAAACATTAACTTCGTGCCACTCGTGGCTGTCCATGGAGTTCTTTGGGCTGAAAATTTGGCGCCACTCGAGGACTGTCCCGAATGGCACTAAGTTAAGGGCCTGACAATCTGAGTTAGCCAAATCCCTGAAAGGGATTCATTCATTAGCCCAAGGCAACGCCCTGGGTTCAACACCCTTGTTGAATCCCCCGAACCCTGAAAGGGTTCCACAAGACATAGCGTGTTGTCTGACCCCGCCGGGCGGGGTCACCTAGATTCTTCGATTCTTAGAGAACCCCTTCAGGGTTCTTG
>JAIQFY010000018.1 GCA_020072965.1 Terriglobia bacterium
TCCGGAAGACAAGAGAAGAACGAAAACCTACGGACCCTATTATCAATGGACCTACAAACGGGAAGGGAAAACGGTCACGATCAACCTGACCAAGACCCAAGCCGGGGCGTTTCAAAAGGCGATCCACAATCAGCGCCGGGTCAATCGCATTCTCAAGAAAATGCTGAACCTGTCACGAACCATCTTACAACGTACCACGGTGGGGGTACCCAGGCGGATGCGTGTGCCGCGTGGCGAAAACCCTTAACTTAGTGCCATTCGTGACTGGGTGGATTTGTGGGGCCCACTAGTGCCCTTGTCTACGCTTCAGCAAGGTCTTCTCGCGGAGACCCAGGCAAGACTTGGGGTCCGGATGGTTCCCTATTCGTTTCTCCGCCGCGGCGGACTCTTGCATCTGCAACTTCCTACCGGTTTATCCCACCGCTCGGACTCTCAACAATTTCCCCCATAGGAGCCAAAGATTGTTAATCCGAAACCCGTCTTGTGACGATGAGAATAGAGCGCTGCGAGTGCTCAAAGGCGTCGTAGCCGCAGGTAAGGAGGGGAGGTTTACCTCTCCTTTAAACTCACACGCCTTGCCCCGGCCAATAACATTACCGCAAAGATTTTGTAAGTATTGGAGAGGAGTATACGCATTGCCATCGATGGGTTTCGCAGGTGAGCTGTGCGTGAAGCCTCTTGGGGGCGGAAGTAAAGTGAGATCAAGGGCTTTCAGATAATCATATTAAGGAGAGGCTTCATGATTTTCTTTTTCTTCTGGATCATGTTTTCCATCGGTGTGGCAGTCATTGCCAACAATAAAGGACGCAGCGGGGTCGGCTGGTTCTTTCTATCCCTCTTAATTAGCCCCCTTTTGGCCGGCATATTCGCATTGATTGCCAGCCCAATAGCGCAGAATGTGGAGCTCAATAAGATCGCATCAGGCGACATGAAGAAGTGCCCTTACTGCGCCGAGATTATAAAGAGAGAGGCCATAGTGTGCCGATATTGTGGGAGGGATTTTCCTGCGCCAGTGTCTCCATCACCAGTTTCGGCTTCGCCAGGAGAATACTGGGCAGAGAAAAAGCGTCAGTCTGATTCATTTTGGACAGAACAGAAACGCCTCATTTACTTAGAAAAACGTGAAGCGCTGAGAAGGAATAATCCGTCAATTGACGGCACTCGATGAAGTCCTTTGCTTATTGCGGCAGCCGCTCCAAATTGGCCATTCGCCCAGTTGAATCTGGAGCCGCATCTTCCTCGAAAGGTGAATTCCCTGGATTCGCACTTAACGACCATTAAGTCCCGTACCACATGATTTCCAATCGCAGCCTCTAACTGATCCAGAAGGCCAGTGAATTCAATCATTTCAGATCCTCCAAAAGATAGGCAGTGTTTTGGGGGAAATATCCATGACGGACAAAATGCATTGTTAGGAGGGGGATTGAATGTTCTTCGATCTTATTTGCATCTTTATCTTTTTCTTTCTCAGTGGGCTAGCGTGGCACATTGCAAGTAAGAAAGGCCGGTCTGGAGTCGGCTTCTTCTTTCTTTCTGTAGGAATCGGGATTCCGATTTTCATCTTTACTTTGATTTTTGGGCTAGGCTATGTATCGATCATTGGCCCTCTCGTGGGACTTATTTGCGCAGCGGTTGCAAAGCCTGATCTAAAGAAGGTCGAAGAAAGTAGTGTTCAAACGGGTCAATCAAAGAAGTGCCCTTACTGCGCAGAGCTAATAAAGCAGGAGGCGATTGTCTGTCGATATTGTGGAAAGGACCTTCCCCCGGGCGTCTTGCCATCACCAATGACCCAAGAAGTCCTCAGTAAATCAAACCTTGCGTCAGTTCCGATTGAAAAGAGCAATGCCAAGACCGATAGCAACACTGCATTGAAATTCACTCTCGGCGTTTTAGCTCTGGTCGCAATTATCCTGATCTCAATGGGGGTCTTCGGAAGAAACGACAATGAGGGAAAACGAGAGACAGTCGTTTCAGCGGAAAAGGAGGACCTACCTGTACTCGTGGGGTCGGAGGGCCACCTCACTGATCAAAACAATTGTCTAGTATTTGCAACAAAGGAAGACTACGCCGAGGCGTCTTACGCAGTAGCATACAACACCAAGAAATATGACCAAATGCTGAGTGAGGGGCGACGAATGTGGTTCGCAACTCCACACAGTAAGGTGAAGGTACTGGAGCTGACGCACGGAACGACCCGTTTAGCAAGGGTTCATCTGTCTGACGGAAAAGTAGGTTGGGTGCCAGAGACCTGGATTACAGTCACATCACAAGCGCAGGGAGAATCGACCACATCTAACAGAACGGTTTCGGACAGTACACCGAACACGGGTCTTCCCGAGAGCGAGACTCAAACGATTGCCGACGAACCTGAATCGGCGGCCTCTTCTCAGAGATACAGCTATCTTCTAAATGATCCCGATGAAACCAATATCCAGGTTGCGTCGACACGCGATGACTACATGAGGCTGGGGGTTTTGCAGACCGATCTCAATTATGAGAAGAATACGAAGTACAAGGACCTCTCGAGCAATGGCCGAATTTGGAAAGCGAAAAGCGGTGACAGAGTCATTGTGCTCAAAATGGAATCCGGGGCAACGAAGATTCGCTTTGAAAACGGAAGAGAAGGTTGGGTGCGAGATAATAGAGTAATTCCCAGATCGCAATGGGAGGATATTTCCAGGACAGAATCGCAAAGCAAGTTCCACTGAAGAGAGCCCGAAGATTGCCGGCACCAGTGCTGCGAGGCAATGCTTCAACATCCTCAAAATTCTGCTCAGATAAACTCGTACCTGTCCCGAATTTGTTCTCATCGAAGTCGCAGGCGATGAGATGTCTTTTCAGACCGTCTCGCGCACCGGCGTCACCGTCGACTCCGGCGTGATTCACCGGACCCCTCGGTGAGGTGCGCGCAAACCTCCACCCCAAGTCTCGCGCCCACTGACGTCAACCCCAACGCCGTCACACTCCCCGCTATCACCTAACACCTATTCCCTATTAGTTATGATTTTGTCTGCCGTGGCGGACATGTCTGCGAAGAGCAGCTCATGCCGCCGCTCCTCCCCCTAGTGAAGGAGCAATCCGCAGAATCCTCATAGGCCCACACCCACCGACGGTCTTCAGGACTCTGGCAGACGCAGGCATGCACAGAACACATGCCTGCGGCACCCCAGGTCAGGATTTTTCGGGTCAGACCTTCCAATTTCCATCAGGCGCCTTCTGGAGTTTGGACATTGGGAGTAAGTCCGCTTCAGCGGACTTGCCTTTGTACAGCCCGCCGGTTCACCGGCGGGGACGGATATCTCGAGAGCAGCTACCCCGATTCATCGGGGTTGATTCTGCTGCAGCGTCCCGTTAACGGGGCGCTGGGATATAATCCTCCCCGAGAATCAGGATTCGATGAATCGAGGCTTCCAGCCGTCCGCCTCGTCGTTTCCTTGGAATTGGGATTGTGCTTCTAACGAAAGCCTCACTTGACAAGTGTTACGTAACGGGCTACAGTCTGTGAGGTGAAAATACGGAACTTTGCCCATAAGGGCCTGAAGAGACTCTACGCGGAAGATAATGCGAAAGGTGTTCCGCCCGATACGGTGGACAAGCTTCGCAAGATGCTGGCATTTCTTGATGATATGCAGGGCCCCGAGGAATTGCGGTCGCTCCCGGCGTGGAAAGCACACACACTGACCGGCGACCGCAGGGACACATGGAGCCTCACCGTCACCCGTAACCGCCGGTTGACGTTCCGTATCGTCATCGCAGAGGGCGAAATCTGTGACCTTAACTTGGAAGACTACCACTAAGATGAAAGGAGGCAGCGACATGCCTATGAAGAACCCGCCCCATCCCGGAGATTTCATTCGGACTGAGATTATCGAGCCCGCCGGGCTATCGGTAACGGCAGCTGCCGCCGCGCTTCAGGTGTCCCGGCCAGCGCTATCCAGCCTGCTTAACGGTAGGGCTGACCTTTCGGGTAACATGGCGCTCCGCATTGAGAAAGCCTTTGGCGTGAAGATGGACACGCTGATGCGAATGCAAGCCGCTTACGACATTGCCCAAACCCGCAAGCGTGAGAAGCGAATTCGGGTACGGAGATTTCATCCCCTGGCCGACGTCCACGCATGAGCGCCCATGCTGATGTGAAGCGGCTCTCAAAGACTCCCCCAGAAATCCCAGAGAGCGGGATATGTGCGCCACCCGACCTATTGTTCTACCTTGAACCTTGTGAGAAATAGGGCTGTCCCTAGTTTATCCGCATGACCCTCAGCCCCGCATGCGGGGCGCTGGATCTTTAGCCCACGGCGCCAGCCGTGGGAACGCTTATCAACAAGGGCGACAAGCCCCGTCAGGGGCGAAAGATTATTCAGGCCATTTCCAGGTGATGCATCCATAATTAACAACGGGATATTTTTTCAAGTCCATCAATCCGGGACCGACCCGAATTGACCAAATGATGCGACCGCACTGATCTTCGCCAATCAGAAACCCGCACAATCTTCACCTCATTTCCGTTGCACAAATCCGCCTTCCCTGTATAATCCAAAAACGTTTGGTCCTGCTCATCCGGTGTGTCGCCAGAAGTTCATGCTGAGCAGGAATCCCCCGGGAAATATCTTTTTTGTCCTTTCAATCTTCCTGATTAAAATCCCGGGATGGGCCCTTCGTACTCGAAGCATTTTCCTATGAAGAGAACACCACAAGACTTTCGGGGAGCAGAATGTTCATGACAGGACTCGAGGAAGTCACTAAGAAAATCCGGGATTTCAGAGACGAACGCGACTGGATGCAGTTTCACAATCCCAAGAACCTGGCTGGTTCTATCGTCATCGAGGCTGCCGAGATTCTGGAGCACTTTCAATGGAAAAGCCCGGAGGAGAGCACCGCCATTAGTCGCGAAAAGCACGATGAAATCGCTTCGGAGATTGCTGACGTTGGAATCTATCTGATTGAACTCGCAGACAATCTCGGAATCGATCTCGTGAAAGCCATCCAGGATAAGCTGATCGTAAACGCCTCCAAGTACCCGGTCGCGAAGGCGAAAGGCTCGGCGTCGAAATACACTGAACTGTGATACCCCCATGCGACTTTATTCCGGACCCAGCAGAGACTTTATCGACGATTCCGTCCACAACCGGATCACCGACAAGCTAAGAACCGCCTATTTCAATACCTACCGCCGGGAAGCCGCGCGCAGAACAAATTCCTGGGGTCAGGCTTCCACAATTACACAATTACAGCCGATCGGTCACAGAAGCTTTGGTGCCAGGGGAGGCGGGTGGTTCGTTCTGTTGGTGTTATATCTGGCAGGGGAGTGCTGCGGCCTCACCCTGAAGGAGTTGGGCGAGGCGGCGGGGGGACCCCGGCTTACCACCGTCAGCAAGGCGGTGCGGCGGTTTCAGCAGCAGATGGAGAAGGATGCGGACGAGGCTGCCCGCTTTGCTCAGGCCGTCTCCACATTGTGGAATGTGGAAGCCTGACCCTAGTTGCTGTTCTTCATGGCTGCGGTGCGGCTCTACAGCTCATTATTGTGGAAAGGCTCAGCCTTTCCATCTGATCCGGCACCTTCCCCCATTTCGAGTCGCTCTTGCCCCCTGCCATTGGCGGCGGGCCAGAGGGAGCGATGGGAAGAGGTATAAGAGGGCTTCGCAGAATGCCTGGGGCCAGGTCGCGACTTTGGACGATTTGAGGGTCGCCCCGCCGAAGATGCGGTCATCGTCCCGGTTTCTCACATTGTCAAACCATCCCAATTCGATACGCATTGTTCGCGGAATTTCCATTTGTCCAAAGTCCCAATCTGCCCCCAGCATGTCTACCCTGCTTTCGGCAAAGCCCCTGAGATTCTCGCACAAGTTGTGCGAGAATTGATCGCCTCCATTTCCTAAATTCGGGACAGTCCGAGCGAATAATGAGAGACGGGCCCGGGTTTCTCCAGTCATCGGGGACGATGGGCTTGCATACAGGCCCTTAACAACTGGTTGCTGCGGGTTTGGTAACCGGAGCCTTGCAACCTAAACCAACTCAGGACATCGGCATCAATGCGAAGGGTCAACTGCTGCTTATGAGGCACGAGCCCAAATCCACGGCGCACTAAGAATTTTTGGGGTCAGGCTTCCACAATTACACAATTAGAGCCGATCGGTCAAATGAGCCTCTTGTTGTTCCTTGGATCATAGACCGGACTCATGACCAGACCTGTCCAAACGAGGGTTTTCGTCCGCGGACATTTTGCAGCCGTAATCTCCGCAATCCGTTCTTCAGCAGGGCTTTGTCGCGAAGGGTAGGTGAAGGCGAGGCATATCTCTTGGGGTGAACACTCCGTGTGGGTCTGTGTTCACCCTTCAACTTTGCAGAGCTGACCTAAGGACTTTGTCGTCACGGACTTCTCGCGGGGGGCCGCCGGGCGCCACAAACCCCGAGGGCACTCTGGACATTCCAGATCGCCACACCCGTACCACCGTTCGCCGTCGCTGCAGCCAGCCACCGACCATCAGCACTGATCCCGATGGTACCGTTGCCGAGGCCTTCTTTGTAACAATACTGCCTGCCCGTTGTATCCCAAACACCGAAACCACCGCTCGAATAGGTAAGAATTAGAGCTCCGTCCAGGCTAAATGCGGCGAAGTTCGTATACCCCAGTCCCACCTTTGCAATTTCCTCTCCCGAGCTAAGGTGGACGAGGCGTGCATTCTTAGGGCCCCCTACAACCGCAAGGTCCTTCTCAGGAAAAGGTGCAATTCGCGTCACGTAGTCGGGGCCGTTCGGTGAATCGCTGACCTTGGTCCAATCCTTCGTACTCCATGTAATCAGATGCTTGGCGTTGCCACCGACCAAGAACGCACCGTCGCGCGAAAACTGCCCCTGTTGTGTGCTTGCGAGAGTGGCGACCAGCTGCCCCGAAGAAACATCGAACACTAAATCATTTTCGCCATTTGAGGAGACATGCAATAGACTGCCGGGAGGATTGAACTCTAGTTTTTTTACTGTTCGCTGCACGCCCGGAGTGGAGGTTGTGAGGGACCACGGAATTCTCTTGAACAGTTTGCCCGTCGCCACGTCGCGTATTTCGATGCCGTTTCCATCGTTCGCAAGAAGACGCCCGTCCGGGCTCAATGCAAGCGTGCTGCCGCCCGCCAACGAGCGAAGCTTTGTTCGCTTTTCAACGTCCCAGAGGTCGACGCGCCCGGGCGTACTTCCAACTGCCAATATCCTTCCGTCGCTGCTGAACGAGAGACTTCCCACATGAATCAGAGACGAGCCTCCATAGACTGCAAAGGATCCCTTGGTTCCTCCCTTGCCGTCGCTCTCCATTGGGCCCAACACAAGCCCGCCCTTCTGCGGTTTCAAGTCGTTGTCGCGAAGTATGAAGTCCGGCTCCGGAAATGACTTGGCGTCAGATTGCGGAGCAGCAGCCTTCTCCTGTGCGAACAGAAAAGCGGGCAAAACAAACATCGCCATGATGCAGATTGCTCGATTCATGAAATCGCAAGATATAGCAATCTTCAACGATTGGCAAGTCGGGAACTGACTCGGCCACGGAATGTATTCCTCAAAAAAGAAGGTGCAAAAGGGGTCAGGCTGCGACATTCTATTGAGAGACCATGCCACAGAAACCAATCCCGTCGATTCAATCTTATCCAGTTATGTCGATTGTCGCGGCCTGACCCCTTTTCTAGTTTTTGATTTCGCGCTGCTCTCAATCCAGGTTTACTGTAGGGCTATCCCAAGCATGTCCTTCGGCGGTTCCGTTCCTCGGGACACCCATAAACGTTCGTCCAACCGCGAAAATTCCCCGTTGCGGGATCAAGAAATCACGCAGAGCGGCCTGATGTGTCAAGGCGCCTACGGGGCCGATATCCTGACCCTTCACCATGGCCTGACTCGAATCGATCAACCACATTCGTTGTGGGATTGCAGTGAACTCTTGACCGTTTGGAGTACGACCCACTAAGTTCATCTTGCCCGTGCCAAGAAGGAATTGGGAGGTGATCCCCATCACCCGCAGCATGCTCCTTTTTTGCCACCAGGCCTCGGGTATTTGACTTGCGACCGTATTGAGCAATCGGGAGAGCAATGACTCCTTCAATGAGACATCCCAGCGCAAGGCGTTGCCGGCCGTCACCGAGAACTGCACTGGACTCGACCATCGAATCTCGATTGGAGTTACAACGTTTCGATGGACTTCCCGGCCAAAATACTTTGCGCATCCCTGGTCCGGTGGAACCGTCGAATAGAATGTCCATTCCCCCGACGGATTACGATGCCATACTGAGGTGTATCCAGGCCCCACGGAGGAAGCCGGAAACTTCCGGAGCGCCAAAACGTGCTCCGATCGGAACGGCAGCCCGATCACCGAATAACCGATAAGCCGGTCACCGTTCCCGGAAGGCAGTGAAGCGTTCTGCTCAATGGCTTGCACGACTTGTCTAGGTTGCATAATCTTTTCCTCCACTAATAATCTTTGATGAATTTTCAACCTTGATGTTGATAACGCCCTTCGGTTGACCGCGGCCTGCGATTGCGAGCGCCACTCAAAGCCTCCGAGGAGTCCCTGGTGGGCAAACCGGGAACGAGCATCGGAACTTGCTTGCGAAAACTCGCGTATTCCGGATGCGCCTGCATGAGGTTCCTTTCGTCCCACGGAATGGCAACCAGGCTTTAAACAGTGGTCATAACCGCAAAAACAAGTGTGTAGCGGTCATGCAGATCACAGAACGTGCGGACCGCGACTGTGGGAGCTGCGGCCCGCCTGGCATGTCTGCCGATGCTTATTGGGCTTCGGTGCGAACTCAGGACGCATGGATGGGTTGAGCACGATTCGTCGCCTTCTCGACCGGCTCGGAAATGGCCGCGAGGGGCGCGATCGCCTCTTCGATGCGCCGGAGCTGATCGGCGGTGGTCATGCTTCGCAACACCTTTTGGAAGCGCCGTTCTCCGGCACCCGATAGAATGTACTGCCAGCGGTAGGCAGCCAGCACGCCCGCATGCAGGCGCTCGATGTTCTCCTCGGGGAATGCCGCGCCGCTGACTTTCAAGAAGTAGTCGACGTCGGCTGCCGCCTGGGCGCGTACGATACCGTCCACGGCCATCACCAGCTCGATCATGTCGTCTACCGCGCGGTCGCGTTCTTCGGGCGACATCGATGCATTCTCACGAACCCACTCGAGCTCGTCGATCCTCGCATGCTGAGATTCCTCTTTCCAGTGATACAGAAAAACGTCTTTGTACAGCGGAGAGCTTTCCTGATCGGGCTCGATGCTTTTGAGGTAGTGGGTTTGCGAGAAGAGTTCAATCAGCAGCGTCAACCCCATGACCGACCAAGTAGACTTCGACAGGACCGCCTTCGCCACCTCGTTCGGTTGCGCCACAAAGCGGTACCCCAAGGGCATCTTCGCGGCGATCATTTGTTCAATGCGGCGGAACAGCTCCTGGTGCTTAAGCTCTTCGTCGCTGAAGCGAACGAGGGCCTCCAGCGCGATTTGATCGCCGGTGCAGTGATGGTGGGTTAATTCAAGAACCTTGCAATTGATGAAACGTTCTACCAAGCCGAACGTGTTCGCATAGGTGCGTCCCTGGATCTGGCTCAGCAAACGCGCTTCCTGTTCATCCAGAAATTCAAATTGCTGGACAGCGGAGATTGAGTCCGGCAGGAGTTTGTGGTCCATATCAAAATCGCGGCCGCGGATGACGTCTCGATCGATGTCCCAACGGACGCGCTTCGAAGCTGCCACGGTGCTGGCGTATTGTTCAGTCTGAACCGGAAAAGCGGCAGTCATGATAAATTGATTCATTGTCAGATTCCTCCCTTTCACTTCCAGAATTGTTGCGCAATAGGTGCGCCACGGTTAGAATCATAGGAAGTTTCACAGGCGTTGACCATGCTCAGCAGCACGGAATTATTGACTTGGAGTCCAATCCAGGCAATTCACTTTGCAGCGGTCCCGACAATGTTTGCAGCGAATCCGGGGTATTCATAGATGGACGCGTTTTCCGAAATCCTGAGCGGAGTCAAACTGAAGGGCGCCGTGTTTTTCAGGGCGGAGTTCTCGGCGCCGTGGAATATCTCAGCCCCGGCATCCAGTGCCGTTGCACCCACCCTTTCTCCCGGCGCCCCTCATCTGATCGTCTATCATTTCCTTCTCGAAGGCAGGGCTCAAGCGCGCTTGAACGACGGCGGAGCAATTTCGCTGGAAGCAGGAGAGGTCGTTGTTTTTCCACATGGAGATCCGCATCAATTGGGCAGCGGAGCAAAAGGCCGTGCAGTGGAGGTTTCGGCGATTATCCAGAAGTTTCTAAGGCACGACCTGACTCCGATGAAGGCGGGAGGGGGCGGTGAGGTCACGCGCTTCATCTGTGGGTATATGGCATTTGACCCTCTGTTGTCCAAACCGATCCTGGAAGGACTTCCCAAGATCTTCAAAGTCAACCTTAGAACGGATCGCTCGGGCCAATGGCTGGAGAACTCGATTCTCCACCTTGTAGAGGAAACAGCGTCAGGACGGGCGGGCAGCGAGGCCATGCTGTCAAAGCTCTCCGAGGCATTGTTTGTCGACACATTGCGGAGATACATCGACGCGCTTCCAGAGCTGGAATCGGGATGGATCGCTGCCGCCCGAGATCCGATGGTGGGAAAGTGTCTGGCGATTCTACACAGTCGAGTGGATTTTCCGTGGACCCTGGCTGACCTCGCGAAGGAAGCCGGACTATCGCGTACGACCCTATTGGAGCGATTCAATCGATATCTTTCGGAGCCACCCATTACCTACTTAATGCGCTGGAGGCTACAGCTCGCCGCGCGCTTGCTCAACACCACCCCTCGCGGGATCGCCGAAATTGCCGCGGATGTCGGCTACGAATCAGAGGCCGCGTTCAATCGTGCTTTCAAGCGCGAATTTGGCTTGCCTCCAGCCCGTTACAGAAATGAACGCAAAGTGTCGCCGATTCCTCTACCGATATCGGCTGGATAAACAATTTCGGGTCAGGCACCGACATTCGACATTTGTTTCATCCACAGATTTCGCGGATGACGCAGACCGGTAACGATTTTTGTCACAGCCCCGCTTTTTCAAGTCGCAGGAGGAAAGAGGGCTTGCGGGCATGTGCCTGCCGCAATGCTTTGAGATGCCGGTGGAAATCGCCGCCGCGGGTGTGGAGATCGAGGTCGCGCAGATCGAGAAGAATTTGCACCGTCCGATCATAATCCTTCGGCTGTTTCGTGGAGATCAAACTTTCCACCCTGGCCCACAGCTTGGACTCCTGACCCCTCAGACTGTCCAAGTGCTGTTCCCTGGCGAGGGCTGCCTCATGTTCGCGGCGAGCCTTCTCTTTGGCGCGTTTGTCGGCCTCGAGTCGGCTTCTCTCCTCAAAGCAGGCCTTGGCCGATTGAAGAAGAGCGCCCACGGTTCTGCGGGGTGGTTGATCCATGAGGGCCCCCGTCGAACGCTCCCGGTTGAACCGCAGGAGAAGTGCGGAGATCGCGGAATGATCCCCGTTCACGATCAAGGACGCGATGACTTCGTCCTTTTCCCGGGCAGGAAGGCGGGCCACCCACTCCGTGACCTCTTTCGGATGATACTCAACCTTCCTTAATTGCGGACTTGACCGGGCGGCGACGTCCAACAGGTCACGATCGATTCGCAGGAATTCGGCCAGTGCCTCTGCCGTGGCGCTGAGTTCTCCGAGCCCCCTCGGCACGGGCGGCTCCAATTCCTCGTCATCTACTTCCCTGTTCTGGACGCAAAGCAGCCAACCCAGGTAGAGCGCCCGCAGGTCACCGCGGGCCAATTCGGCGCGCACCGCAAACAAAGCCGAGGAAGGCTCTTCCTCATCATCCCATTCGCCTCCTTCGTCGTCGGATACGAAGGAAAGGATGACTCTACCGGCCTTCTGACGAACGAATGCGCTGTCTCCAACGCAGTATTGTTGTGCGGTCTCGGGATCGAGGAGCCTGGAAGGCAGGCGCAGTTTAAGGATGTGCGTACCCCAGTTGGCGAAGTAGAGGAACGCGTCGAAGTACTTCTCCATCCAGGCGTCTGGGTCGCCCTTGAAGTCTCCCCAATTGTATTCGTTGACGAAACTGGTCCGGGAGATGCGCGCGCGGGTGGAAAAGCATCGCAGTTTCTCCATCTCCTCGTCGCTGAGCGGCCGGTCAATGGCTTGGAATTCATAATATTGATACTCGCTCATGAGGGTTGCCCTTCCGGTGTTTGTGACAGCCCAGGAGTGTACCGAGGTGTTAACGCAAAAATGACCCACCCCTCGGGATCAATAGATGAGTCAGCAATCCTGCGGGGTCAAGAGACCATTGTTCGTTTTGTGAAACTCTGAAGGGGTTTCGGAATCATCATGGTATTACGTAACCCCTTCAGGGTGAGACCTGCATGGAAATGAACACTGACCCAGGGTAGCCCCGAAGGTCGGGGCAACCCTGGGCTGTAGTATATAACCCCTTCGGGGTAGGGGCGAGCACGAGGGGATTGGCTGCGAAATTCGACAATCGAGAGAGCATGGTAGGGAGAGCAATCCCATCCATTCGATCTTGCCCGGGTTTGTCGCCTGTCGCAGCAGTGCCCGGGGTCAGATCTATTTTATTTTCATTTGAATCAAATTCCTGGGGTCACAAATTCCTGGGGTCAGGCTTCCACAATTACACAATTACAGCCGATCGGTCACAGAAGCTTTGGTGCCAGGGGAGGCGGGTGGTTCGTTCTGTTGGTGTTATATCTGGCGGGGGAGTGCTGCGGCCTCACCCTGAAGGAGTTGGGCGAGGCGGCGGGGGGACCCCGGCTTACCACCGTCAGCAAGGCGGTGCGGCGGTTTCAGCAGCAGATGGAGAAGAATGCGGACGTGGCTGCCCGCTTTGCTCAGGCCGTCTCCACATTGTGGAATGTGGAAGCCTGACCCTAGTTGCTGTTGTACTGACGCCTAAGGGTCGTAGACGATTCCATCAACCTTGACCTTTGAGCACCAGAAGCAATGGAGAATGTCCTTGTCCGGCATGAGCGTTGCAAGGTCCAAGCGCCGCCAGCGGTGCAGACCAACCCGGCAGAGTAGACCCAGCACGCTGTTGGACTCGTGTTCTCTGTGCGGCCACAGCTTAGCGACGAGAGTCGCGAGTTCGGAATCGGGCAATGCATTCTCCGGGTCTTTCATGCGGCCATTCTATCAGGCTCTCCGGAAGGGGCACAAGAATAGGTGGGGTCAGATCCGGACCACTGGACAATTGCGTGCTCGCTTTGAACTCCGTTAATCGGCCCCGGATTGGTTAGTGATTTTATTGCATGCTGCTCGCGCAAGCGAATTCGCAATTGTCCAATGGTATCAATGACGAGCGTCAGGTCTCTGCATACGGCAATTGAGCGTTGAGACCAGGCACTACGTAATCGCGCTTGCCGACGTGGGGCGGCTGATTCGTCTCAAAGCAGGTCGCACTCGGCTGATACAAGACCTGGCTGGATAGCCGCATCGAAAGTAACAGGGGTGAGTGATTCCGAGGCTCGGCCCTGAATTTCAGCGAAGAAGATCCAAGTCACAAGGTCCAAATTCCAAATAAAAGCCAAAATCCAAAAACCAAATTCCAAGTAAAGGCGTTTAATATTAGCATCCTCACAGCCCATAAAGCCGGCGTGCATTCTCGCGCAGCACCATACGAGCGAGTTCCGTGGCGCGCTCGAGCGAAATCTCGCCGTCGCGCATCATCCCCGTAAGCGCGATGGCCAGTGCCTGTCGCCCGGTGCGCGCGGCGATCCACCCTGATTCTTCCCAACCCAACTGGTCACTGTAAGGGTATGCATCGGTTCCGAACATGACCTTCTCGGGCACCAACTCAAGCCAGCGGCGGATGTCGGCCGCCACTGCCGTCGGGGGCAGCAGCAGATCCTCAGCCGAAAAGTCCAAGTAGGCATTCGGCCGCTCCAGGAGGGCCGTAATTTCACGGGTGAAAGGCCACCCCCCATGGATCATTACAAAGCTCGTCTTTCGCAGCTCCGGATCTTCCAGGACCGATTCGAGCAGCAACGGGTTGGCCCCGGCCACGTCGAAGTAACTCCCCCCTCCCGCCGCGGTATGGAGGTGGACCGCCATCCCCAGCCTTCCGCATTCCGCCGCGATGTACCGGAACAAATAATCCTGAAGCGCCTTGTATTCGGTGTCCGGCGGCGTCCCCCGGCCGGCAAACCGCGCATATACGCGCTCCGCCACCGCCCGATCCACGCGGTCAAACTGGAGCGAACGCAGGTAGGCGGCCTCGAACTTCTCGGCCAGGGCCCCGCCCTGCTTCTGCCGCTCGAGGGTGGGCGTCACCACGCGCGTCAGGTACTCGGAGAGCGTTGCCGGGAGCACCTTCAGCCCGGCTTCACCGAGATACCTCTGACGGAGGACATCTTCCAGAGGAAAAAACGCTTTGCGGTCGGGGTTTTGCTGAGTCAAGTGGGAATTATCTAGCGGGAAGATCAGCCCATCGGCGTATGGCACCCAGCGGAAGCGAGGGGGCTGAATGCTGGTGCCCATCGCCACGCGATTGGCGAACATAATGTCTACCCCGATCTGGTCCAACACCCAGGTGGGATAAGATTCGCCTTTCTCGCGCACGAAGGAAGGCTTGCGCTCCGCGGAGCCATAGAGCTGCTTCTCGGCCTCCAGCACCGCCGGGGCGTTGGGTCGCAAATTGAGCGGGTCGGAGGCGGGCTCCAGGTTCTCCACAGGCAGCGCGTCGAACTCGCGGTCCGGCGGGCCGTTCCCCACCACGCGCACCGGATGGGCGTGATGGTCGATCGCCCGAATCTGCTGGATCTCCGACCAGAGCGGCGGATCAATCGCGGGCTCGCGCCCGCGATTGCATCCGGACGACAACATCGCTCCCGCCAACAGCAGCCCGCAACAAAGCGCTTTCATATAAGCAGGCATTGTCTGCCCTCCTAAAAAATTTCGGATCTATACGGATCAAAGAATTATAGCGCCGTGAGCAAGGTCATTCCCCGCTTTGTATAGCGTACCGGGTGGGATTGTCAACTCAGTGCTATCACACGCCGAGCCAGTTCGGCTCTGTCCCATGTCCAGGTTTGCCCCCTTTTTCCTTCCTCTTGGCTGCTTCCTCGTTGGGTCGTGGGAAGCCGGTTCGCCGCATTTTCCGTAAATCCTTTCATTTACCCTTGATGGGTTGACTCTGTCTGGTTATGGGTATAACGTAGCATCGAAATGCCTATATCCGACAGCGAAGCTCCTTGGCTTTTGCTGACCTTTACGCTGCCCGCAAAGCGCGCGAGCGATAGAGTGAAAGTGTGGCGAAAGCTGCAACGCTACGGCGCTGTTCCGCTTGGTAACTCCGGTTACCTGCTCCCCAACGCCCCTGCCAATCAGGAACACTTTGAGTGGCTGGCGACAGCGATTCGCAAGTATGCGGGAGAGGCTTCTGTTGTCAAGGTCCAGTCCATCGACAATCTATCAACCCATCAGTTGGTAGGGCGGTTTGCTGAGGTGCGTGCCCGCGAATATCAGGAATTGATTCGAGACTTGCAGAAGCTCTCCACAATCCCTCTCCAAAAGCGTGCGCCCGGTCGTTTAAGTCGTCTCAGGATGCGCTTCCAGGAGGTTGTAGAGATCGATTTCTTCCATAGTCCCCTCCAAAAGCGAGTTGAGGAACTGCTGGTGCGCGGTGATACGTCTCCGACACCTGCAAAGGGACAAGCCAGGGTCAACGCACGGGAGTACATCGGCAGGCTCTGGGTCACGCGGCCACGGCCCGGGATCGACCGGTCGGGATCGGCCTGGTTGATCCGGCGCTTCATCGATAAAAGGGCGCGGTTCACCTTTGCACCGGAGGAGCGTGTTCCGCGCAAAGCAGTACCCTTTGACATGTTCCGCGGAGGCTTCGGTCATTGTGGCGAAGACTGCACATATGAAACGCTTGAAAAATCGTTCCACATCCGCGATCGCAAGGTCCATGCGATTGGACAGATGATCCACGATGCAGATCTGCTGGACGAGAAATTCGGCCGTAAAGAAGGCTTTGGGATCGACGAAGTGTTGAAAGGCTGGGCCCGACAGGGAGTATCGGACAAAGAGCTTCTCGAACGCGGGATTGAACTGATTGAAGGGATGTACCACTCACTTTAATGAAAGAGGAGGAGTGAACCATTGTGACAGGAAATCGCAGTCTTTACGCCGGTGTCGCAGCCGCCGCCCTGTTTCTTCTCTTGATTAGCTGCCAGACCCTATTTGCTCAATCCCATGGGGACGGAACGAAGGTATTTAATCTGGAAGCCGCGGTTGATTTCGCTCTCCAAAATTATCCGGCCGTTCGTGCATCTATCGAGCAATTGTCTGCGGCGCGAGCGGGCGTCGGACTGGCAAAAACCAGTTATCTTCCCCGCGCCGACATGCTTTGGCAATCCAACCGCGCGACGCGAAATAATATCTTCGGGCTTCTCCTGCCTCAGTCGGTCATTTCACCCGTTTCGGGCCCCGTTCTCCCCTCCACTTCGAATGATTCTGTTTGGGGAAGTGCCGCGGGCCTCCTGGTTTCCTGGGAACCCTTCGACTTCGGGCGCCGCGGGGCAGCCGTGGATGCGGCGCGCGCCGGTCAGAACGTAGCGAACTCCGACCTATCGGTGACGCGGCTCGATGTCGCCGTGGCGGTTACAAATGCGTTCTTCACTGTGGCCGCTGCCCGGCAGAGAGTATCGGCGGCGAAGGCAAATGTGAACCGGCGGCAGGTATTGGCAAATTCCGTGCACGTGTTGGTGAACAATGATCTGCGGCCCGGCGCGGATGCTTCCCGCGCGGATGCCGAATTGGCGCGGGCGCAGATCTTGTTCATTCAAGCAGAGCAAGCCGAAGCCGTCAGCCGCGCTGCACTGGCACAAATCCTGGGCATAGCCGGGAGCAACCTTCAAATCGATGTCGGCTCCCTTCTCTCCGCTCCCCCGAAATCCATCCCCACCGCGCCACTTCCTTCGACGCATCCCTTCGCTGCCGCCGAACAAGCGAGGGTCGATCAGATAAAGGCACGAGAACACATCCTGGACCGATCTTACTATCCTCGGTTTAATCTTCAATCCACAATCTACGGACGAGGGAGCGGGGCTAACACTGACGGAACGATTCAAACGGGAGCAAGCGGCCTGGGCCTGGATCGTTACAACTGGGGTGTCGGTCTGACGGTAACTTTCCCGCTCTTTGACATCTTCTCCATCCGAGGGCAAAAGCAAATTGAAGCGGCGAATGAGCGCGCCGAACATGCCCGTTATGACCTGACACTTGATGTTCTGACCGGGCAATTACAGCAAGCGCAAGCCACCCTGGATGGCGCGCGCCTTGTGGCTGAAAAAACTCCTGTGGAGCTTCAGGCAGCGCGTGAAGCTGAGATGCAGGCACGGGCGCGCTACGACGCAGGACTTGCAAACCTCGTAGAGGCAGCAGACGCGCAAAGCCTCCTGGTTCAAGCGGAGACCGACGACGCGCTGGCCCGTCTGGCCGTGTGGAATGATCTGGCGTCGGTTACCGCCGCGCATGGAGATCTGCAGCCCTTTCTGCAGTTCCTCCACCAGAACACGCAAGGAGGTCGCTAACCATGTGGCTGATCCGTGCCGCACTCCGACGTCCAATAACCATAATCATCATTGTGATCGGCATCGGCTTATGCTCCATCCTGGCCGTCAGCCGGATGCCGATCGATATTTTTCCGAACTTGAATTTGCCGGTGATTTATGTGGCGCAACCGTATGGTGGTATGAGTCCCGCTCAGATGGAGGGATATCTTACCTACTATTACGAATATCATTTCCTTTATATCAACGGCATTGAGAGCGTTGAATCCAGGTCCATCCAAAACGTTGGCCTGCTGAAACTGACTTTCCATCCCGGCACAGATATGAGCCAGGCCCTGTCTGAAACCATCTCCTATGTCAATCGTGCCCGGGCGTTCATGCCGGCCGGCACAGTCCCACCTTTTGTCATTCGATTCGACGCGGGGAGCGTGCCGGTCGGCTACCTGGTCTTTTCCAGTAAAGCTCGGACCCTGGGTGAAATCCAGGATTTAGCCCTGAATCGCGTGCGTCCGCTCTTCGCCACGTTGCCCGGCGTATCCGCTCCTCCCCCTTTCGGAGGGAACCAGCGGACCATTGTCATTACGGTTGATCCCGACCGCCTGCGTGCGTACCAAATGTCTCCCGATCAAGTGGTCCAGACCGTCAGTGCGGGAAATACAATCCTGCCCGCCGGAAACGCCAGCACAGGAAATCTCTGGCGGATTATTCCCAGCAATGCCGTGGTATCAAATATCAAAGACCTTTTGACTCTTCCTCTTCGAACAGGGCCGGGCCCAGCGGTGTATTTGCGCGACATCGGAACGGTCCAGGATTCGACCGACATCCTCGCCGGGTATGCGCTGGTCAACGGACGACGCGCTGTCTATATCCCTGTCACCAAGCGCGCCGACGCATCCACGCTCACTGTGATTGACGAGGTCGAAAAGAACCTTTCCCGCTTCCAGTCTGTTGTTCCGGAAGATATTGGCATCAGCCTGGAGTTTGACCAGTCCTCTTATGTTCGGAATGCGCTGAATTCTGTCGTCCGGGAAGGTTTGCTGGGAGCGTTGCTGACCGGGTTCGTCGTGCTGCTCTTTCTAAAAGACTGGCGCAGCGCAATCATCGTTATTACGACGATTCCTTTTGCTTTGCTTACAGCGGTGGTTGCCCTTTGGGGCGCCGGGCAAACGATCAACATCATGACGCTTGGCGGTCTGGCGCTGGCTGTCGGGATTCTTGTGGATCAAGCTACAGTCATCATCGAGAACATCCACAGTCACCTCCACCAAGGTGAACGGCGTGCGCGGGCCGTGGTGGAGGCAAGCAAGGGGGTCGTCATCCCCATGCTGCTCGCGATGCTGTGTGTTCTCGCTGTATTTGTTCCTTCTTTCTTCATGACCGGTGTCCCCCGGGCCCTGTTCGTCCCCCTCTCCCTGGCTGTGGGTTTCGCCATGGCCGCGTCCTATTTCCTTTCGAGTTCGCTTGTTCCGATCCTGTCGACCTGGATTTTGCGTGAGCTTCCCGATGCAAAGGAATCCCTTGAGATGGCTTTTCTCATCCGGATGCGTGAACGACTTGGCTCGACCCTTCGCCGGTTTGTCCTGCACCGCCGGTTGATTGTGGTCGTTTATGCGGTAGCGGCCTTTGGAATCATCCTTCTTGTCGGACCATGGCTGGGGAGAGAAATCTTCCCGCAGGTCACGGGCGGCCAATTTCAGCTTCGTTTTCGTGCCCCAACCGGTACGCGCGTGGATATGACCGAGCAGATGGCTCGTCAGATACTTGACCAGGTCAACAAGGAAGTTGGACCCGGTCATGTGGATGTCACGCTGGGCTATGTAGGAACGATCCCTTCTGCCTATCCGATCAACACGGTGTTTCTCTGGACGAGTGGACCGCAGGAAGGGATCCTGCGTGTCGCCCTGCGGCCCGACTCGCCCATTTCAATCGAGGATTTGAAGGCGCGCCTGCGGAAAACACTGGAGGGAAAGTTTCCGAACGGCCTGTTTTCCTTTGAATCGGGCGACATTGTAAGTCAGATCATGAACTTTGGAGCGCCGACGCCGGTCGAGGTCGCCGTCGCCGGTCCTAATCTTGCTGCCGATCGGGCGTTTGCTGAGAAGGTACAGACGGAGCTTGGAAAGATACCGCAGTTGCGCGACTTGCACTTCGAGCAGCCACTCGATTATCCGAGTCTGAATGTGAACTTCAATCGCGAACTGGCGGGTCAACTCGGTGTGACGGTAACCCAGGCGGGAAAAGCGCTGGTGGCGGCAACTTCCTCCAGCCGCTTTATCACTCCCGTCTTCTGGGCCGACCCAACCTCCGGCGTGGCTTATCAAGTCCAAGTCGAATTTCCCCAGGCAAGCATGACAACAATTCAGGACCTCGAAGGCATCCCCGTGATGCCGGGAGGAAATTCTCATCCACTGCTCGGCGATGTCGCCCACGTAACCTCCGGGACAGTTGTTGGAGAGTACGACCGCTACAACGGACAGAGGATGGTTTCCCTCAGCGCCAATGTTGTGGGTGAAGATATGGGACGCGCGGCAAAGCAAGTGGACGCCGCGATCAAGCATGCGGGAACTCCCCCGCGCGGCGTCGCAGCGACGGTCCGCGGCCAGATCGCGCCTATGAATGAAACCCTGTCCAATCTCGGGATTGGTTTGCTGCTCGCCATTGTGGTGATCTTCCTCCTCCTCGCGGCCAACTTTCAATCGATCCGGCTTTCTCTCGTGGTCCTTTCGACGGTTCCCAGCGTCGTTGTCGGGGTTGTTCTTGCCCTGCTTGTGACTGGAACCACCCTGAACATGCAATCTTTCATGGGAGCAATCATGGCCATCGGCGTGTCCGTGGCCAACGCGATCCTGCTGGTTGTTTTTGCGGAGGAATACCGCGCCCGGGGCAATTCCTCCATCGATGCGGCAATTCACGCCGCCCAGTCTCGCATGCGCCCCATTTTGATGACCAGCATGGCCATGGTCGTGGGCATGATCCCGATGGCCATGGCCCTGGGTTCAGGGGCCGAAGAAACGGCTCCCCTCGGAAGAGCAGTGATCGGTGGATTGATAGCTTCTACGTTCTCGACGCTGGCAATCCTGCCCTATGTATTTTCGATTGTGCAGAAACATGCCCGCACCCGATCAGTCTCTCTCGATCCCGACGATCCGATGAGTGTCCACGCAGAAGGAAATTCCACTGATTTCAAAAATTCCGGTGAGGAAGCCCTATGAAAGCCGTGAAACCGTTCTTCTTGTCCAGTGTGCTTGCCGTGTGCTGCCTGTACACTGCTTGCAGCTCCACCGGAACGCCTGCACCCGCGCCCGCGAGCGTGGACGCTGCGCAGACCTCTTCGGTGGAGGCCGTGAAAGTAGTCTTGCAGACGCTCAACATCACAGTCCATCTTCCGAGCGAACTCGCGCCCTACGAGGTGGTCTCGGTCTATCCCAAAGTGACGGGGTTCGTGAAGCGGATCAAGGTAGATCGCGGTTCGCGGGTCAAGACCGGGGAGTTGATCGCTCAGCTCGAAGCGCCTGAACTGATCGCACAGCGAGCAGAGGCCCAGGCCAAACTCCAGAGTGCCGAATCACAACTTGCCGCCTCCCAAGCCAAGTTGGCCTCGGACCAGAGCACCTATGAAAAGCTGACTGCAGCCGCGGCAACACCCGGGGTCGTCGCCAAGAACGATCTCAATATTGCTGAAAAGGCCGCCCAGGCCGACGCCGCGCAAGTGAAGTCGGCCAGCAGCAATGTGAACGCGGCAGAACATTCCCTTCAATCCATCACGGAGATTGAGGGATATTTGCAGGTCCGTGCGCCATTTGATGGCGTCGTGACGGAGCGAAATGTGCACCCGGGCGCGCTGGTAGGGCCGACAGGAGGCCCGGGTGCGTTAGTCCCCCTGGTGCGGATTGAAACGCTGGCCCGCTTGCGATTGGTCGTACCCGTTCCGGAAAACTATGTTGCGGGCATTCCCGAAGGAACGAAGGTCAGCTTTGCCGTTCCCGCCTATCCCGGCCAAACCTTTGCCGGAACCGTTGCGCGGATTTCACATGTTGTGGACGAGAAGACCAGGACGATGCCGGTCGAGTTGGATGTTATGAATCCAACGGGTCGCCTCGAACCTGGAACCTTCACGGATGTACAGTGGCCAGTGCGCCGGCCTCAACCTACGCTGTTTGCTCCTTCCTCTGCGGTCGCTTCGACGCTGCAGCGCACTTTCCTGGTTCGCATCGATAACGGGGTCGCGGAGTGGGTCGATGTCAAAACAGGAGCGACGAGCGGAAATCTCACTGAAGTTTTCGGCGATATTCATGCTGGCGACACGATTGCCTTGCATGGGACCGATGAGGTCCAACCGGGAAGCCGCGTCAATGCCCGGCTTGTCTCGCAGGAGTCAAACAGTTCCCGGTGAGGGCTTCGGAGGCTTTGAGCCATGTTGCAACGAATTAGGATCCGGCATATTGGGAGGGAGAATCGTGATGCGAAATTGCTTGTCAGTTTTGCTGGCGCTGTTGAGTCTCGTGGCAGCTCCGAGAATCAACGGCCAGACACAGCCGCCGACACTGAAGAAGGTGGCCGCGTTTGATCTGCCCGGACCTCCAGGTAAGCGCTTTGACTATTTGACGATTGATCCAGACGATCATTACTTGATCTCGGCGCATCTCGGTGCGGGACAGACATACATCATCAATTTGCGCACCAACAAGGTAGTGGCGACGGTGGAGGACACGCCGGGCGTCGAAGGCGTGGAATACGTCCCGGAACTGAAAAAGGTCTATACTTCGAACTCGGGCGACAACACCATCGGCGTTGTGGATCTACATACGATGAAAGTGATCAAGAAACTGCCAACGGAGCGCAAGCCGGACGGAAGCGCCTATGCCGCGCCTTTCCATAAACTTTATGTTTCCGACGAGCGGGGCAGGGCCGAGGCTGTCGTGGATGTCAGGCGGGACGAAATCGTCAAATCTCTGCATTTCGATAGCGAGACCGGCATGCCGCAGTATGATCCGGTGGCGCGGAAGGTGTACGTGAACTTGCAGGATCAGAACCTTTTCGCCGTCATCGATCCGGCTACAGATGAGGTTGTGGGGCGCTATCCAGTGGGGCGTTGTGAAGGAAACCACGGGATGACACTTGACCCGGAACATCATCGCGCCTTCCTCTCATGTGAAGGCAACGAGCTTATGACCGTCTTCAACCTCGACACTCACCGGCCCATCGCGTTCCTTCCGATGGCTGGTGGTCCTGACGTTATCAAATTCGATCCTGGCCTGAGACGAATCTACGTGGCCTGTTCGAGCGGCGCCATCTCGGTTTTCCACATGGACGATCCCGACCACTACCGCAAGCTGGAAGACTTCCCGGTCCAGAAGAAGGTACACAGCCTGGCTGTAGACCCGGAAACACATCGTGTGTATGCGCCCGAGCAGGAAGCTGACGGCAAAGCCGTTGCGCGCATGGTCGTCTACGAGGCGGTGACGGGTCACTAGGGCCTCATCTCGCCTTTGCCTGGCAGTGAGCTTCTTTGGAAACAATGGTGATAACTGCGTCCCGGCGCTTAAGAGACTTCTTAGACTGCAGCACGAACTGTCATCGTCTGAGATAGCCATCGAGGAATCGGAAGACGTCAGGCTCCCAGTCGGGGATGGCCTTGTACAACAGATTGTGCCCCTCCTCCGGTGTTTGGCCGACGGGCGGGTAGATCTTCAGAAGATGAGTTTTGTTCAGGCGTTCGAGCTCGGCGGCGAGGTCGCGGCCAGGCGCCGTGCTGTAGTCGTTGGCAGCTTGAATGAGCAGGAGGGGGGCGGCTGCTTTGCGGACGGCAGTCAGCAGCCGCTCGCGCAATTCGGGGTTATTTTCCCAGGAGCCCGCAGCCGCAGCGAAAGTGACAGCGGCGCGCACGGTGGGTTCGCGCCCGGCGGCGAGCAGGGTGAGCTGGCCACCGAACGAATGCCCTGCGATCGCGATCCGGCGGGGGTCCACGCCGTGCACGGTTTTCAAGAAGGACAAAGCGGCCAGCACATCGTCGAGATGATCCGTGGTCAGTAGAACGAACTGCAGGTGTTTTCGCGCTTCGTCTCCATGGACAGCTTTCTCACGCTGCAGGAGATCCTGCATGAACGGTCCCTGGTCGGCAGAAAGGCCCTGACCGCGGCGGAAGAGATAAAGGAAAGCGTAGCCGTGTTTGACGAAGAGTGGGCCGAGTTGTTCGGCTGCTTCTGTCATCGTGAGCCCGGCGGTATGCGCGGGGTCGGCCCCGCCGGAGCCGTGATTGAACAGGACGGCAGGAACGGGACCGCGACCCGCCGGCGTCCAGAGGAAGGCTTTAAGGCGAAGAGTGCCGCTGCGGATCTCAACGGTTTGCGGAGCGATTGGCGGCGACGACTGGCCAGCTGCCATCCCTGAAAGTAGCAAAACGAACACGAATAAGCGTGATGGTCTCATCGGACTTGGAATACCCAGGCGGCCTGACTATAAAATAGACGTGAAGCCCTGACAAGAAATAAAGGGGGTCAGGCTGCAACATTCCATAAACAGGATGTTTGCGGGGGTGCCGTATGCATTTCGTTGGACGCGGATCAAACCGAAGAGGAAAATCCAAATACCAAAGTCCAAATTCCAAAAAAAGTCAAAATCCAAACTCCAAGCAAAGTTGTTTAGGCCAGGGGATTGTTCCTGGAAACTCGTAGGAGGAGGAAGCGATCGGTGGGGATTGCACGCATTGGGGGCGGCGGTCGAAGAGAGGGAAGGCCTTCAAGGAGGGCCTAATCGCGTGAGGCGTAGTAACCCTTGCGTGCGACGATTTTCACTTCACGGCGCTCGCACCGGACGTTGATTTTACGAAAAGATCCGTCCCGGGAGATGTTGGCCGGGGCGTAGCCAAGCCGATATTGCTGGTGAAGCTCGGTCTTGATCTGCTCAAACGTCTTTCTCAAATCCTCCATGCTGCGCGGGTAATACGCCTTCCCGCCGGTTTCTTCCGCCAGTTTGTTCAGCACTCCCGCATCGCCGCTGAACTGCGGCTGCCCATAGCCGATGCTGAAGTGCGTGGAACGCGCGGGCTGAAAGTAAATGGGATAAATAATTGTGTTTGCCTTTTGGGCGGCGACCAGCGCGTCGTTCAATTTATATTTGCTGCCTTCGTCCTCGCCATCGGTCACCAGCACCATCACCTTGCGTCCCGCCTCGCTACGCAGCTTCTCATCGCCCGCCAGCACGATCGCATCGTAGAGGTGAGTTCCTCCTACATTCGTATGGATAGGTCCCGGATAGCCGCCCGATCGAATGCGTGTGCTCTTGATGGCTCTCTCCAGGGCGGGCATGTTGTCCGTCAGATCTTCATCCAGGTCGATGCTCAGATCAAAATTGATGACGAGGCTTAAATCCCCCTTGCGCATCACGGCGTGAATGAACTCGATGGCCCCCTCCTGCTCAAGAGAAAGGATGTCCTGGGCGGCAATGCTGCCGCTGGTGTCGATCATCATGGCGATGGTCAGCGGGACGGTAGTCTCCTTGTCGAAAAAAGTGATCTCCTGCGCCTTGCCGTCCTCCTCAACTTTGATCTCATTGCGATTCAAATCGCTGACGATCCCACCGTGTTTGTCCTTGGCAATAAAAAACACATTTACCACATCCACAGGAACCTTAATGACGGACCCTTGCATCTGATTAGGAGTGGATTTCTCCTGCGCGGTGGAGAGGTGCGTGCCCGCGGCCAGGAATCCCAGAGTGAGAAGGGCGACGACCATGGCCCCGGATGCGGTCATGCGGCCCAAGGTGCATGGGGTGGGGCGGGTTTTCAAAGGTAGATCCCCTCTTCCGAACACTATTTTGTTCCGCGAGCCATTAGATGGAGGCAGCGGGCAATTGGTTTGCTTATGATCTTATGCTAGCACGACCGTTTGCCAATCGGCACCATAAAAGTTATAATAAGAGCCAATTCCGACACCACCCGCGCCATTGGAAATGCCACTGGACCTCGCTATTTATCTATCGTTGCCGCGAAGAACAGGGCTCCGGCGGATGGGCTCCGGGAACGGTGAGGTTGATATGGCGATGCGTTCTCTCAGGAGTTTAGAACCCCAAAGCGATCTTGTTCTTATGAGAACACTATTCGGAATCCTGGCCGCGGTCTTACTGAGTGGCACGTTGACCCTCGCCCAGAGCAAGACGCCTCCGCCGGAGGCGAAATCAGACCAATCGAAGATGCCCCGGATTGTGGTCACCGTGAGGAAGGTGGTCGTGCCGGTCACGGTCAAGGACGGCAAAGGACATCTGATCAACGATCTGAAAAAAACAGATTTTGAAATCCTGGAGGACGGCGTGTCCCAGGAGATCTCGGATTTCACGACTGATCCCCGGGCCCTCAGTGCGATTCTCCTGGTGGACACCGCTATGTCCGGACGCGCGGAACGGCTTCTTGGCGAGACCTTGACTTCACTCACCGAATCGTTCAGCGAGTTTGATGACCTGGCCGTGTACACCTTTGAAGACCGCGTGGATAAGCTGGTGGGATTCGGAACCAACCGGGATATCGCTTATACCAAACTTAAAAAGATGGTGGGAGCGAGCGGCTCCAACTCCTCCGTTCCGGGAGGGCCCATTTACGGCGGCGGGCCCCCTTCCATCAATGGACGCCCTATGGATGTGGGCCCCCCGCCGAATTATGGCGCCTTAAAACCTCCCCTCAAACGGATCACGGACGCGATCTTTGCTGCGGCCATGGACTGCAAGAATCAGCCTAAAGACCGGAGAAAAGTCATCCTCGTAATTTCTGACGGGAATGACACGGGAAAAAACGAGGCCAGTTACCAGGGCACGCTCCGTCTGCTGCTCGATAACGACATCGCGGTTTATGGCATCAGCAACGACGAGGCTCCCCTGTTGCGGCATGTCGAGATGACCAATGTGATGCCCAAGTTCGCGGCAGATACCGGGGGAAGCATGTTCTCTTCGTTGAAGCGCGAGACCCTGGAGAAAATTTATCCCGCCCTTACCGAGCAAGTGCGCAACCAGTACGAACTGGCCTACACGCCCAAGCGGGAGACTGATGACTCCGTCTTCAAATCGATTGAAGTCAAAGTGAATCGCCCCGGCGTCCGTGTCATCGCGAGGCAGGGTTACTATTCGGTATCTGTCGTAACGCCGACTCAGGAATCAAAATAGATTTCCACTCGCGCGCCTCTCAACATACCGATTTGACGCTTCCGGATTTTGTGCGTGTCCTTTGAAAACCTCCTCAATCGCCACTCAGCCACCCTTTGAACGACGCGCACAACTTCGGGAAGAGCGCCAATTTTGCCGCATCCAAGGCGCGTGTCCGCATGGACGTTCCCCCCACCGTTGAGCGGTTCAACCGTTCGCTTCGCAGATGAAATCGCGTCGAGAAAATTTTTTTTCGCGTTTGGCAGCGCCTGATTTTTTTCGCAACACTCTATTTTTTTCTTGACATTGAATTACCAAGACACTATACAATGAAGCAATTCCTGTATTTGCCGCAAGATGTTGTAAGCGGCAAGCAGGACGAATCCTAGAATTGGAGGGAATCGCATGAAGAAAAGCGCAACCAAGAAAGCACCGAAGAAAAAGGCAGCAAAAAAGAAGAAGAGATAAGATTCTTATCGGAAGAGTTATTGACTTGAATGTGGGGAATGTCGAAAGATATTCCCCATTTTTGTTTTTGGGAACAGCACTGTCCAACAAAACTCCAGGCAATTCGCCTTAATTATTTGGGGGAGCGAGAGCACAGGATTGAAATGGGAGTGTTCGATTTCACTTATTGTCGTTCGTCAAGCCGGCTTCCCTAATCATCGCTGCTCGTCTTCTCTGTCACCGCGTAGTGTACAATCTCAAATGTGAAATTTCAGATCGTTCCAGCCGATGAGGGGAAGGCTTGGACCCTCGTCGCGATCATTTCGTGCCCTTGTCTGGCGGCCCGCTCTATGAGCTTCTCAAAATTCTCGAGATCAAGAGTTGCGAGAAACCGGATTTTACAGGGGTTCTTCGAGTCTTGAGATGACCCCGAATAAGAGCCATCCCCTAAGCAATTAAATCTCTTGGAATTTTAATTGGACAGCCCTGTTTTTGGAAACAGCCCACGATCCCTCCGCGCCACGGCATCCCCTTTCCGGCTTCCCTCCCGCGTGGCGCGGGTTCGATTCACTCTCCTTCAAAGGCTGGACAGACTGGCAGGAAATCACATTGAGGACAGAAGAAATTCCGTCGAGGCGGAAATGAACGGCGCCGAATTTCGCGGGCGATTTGCAGGATCGTGTCCCGATCCAACTCGAGCTGTGCGGCGGTGCGCTCGGTGGTGATCTTCTCCCCGTTCTCGAGATTGTAGAAAGACAGACTCGCCGGCCACAAGTGAAAGGACTCGCGGCATGCCAGCGCATACACGGAGAGCTGCAAACTCCGATCCGCTTCCTTCTGGTCTTTCGGCCGGCCCGTCTTGTAATCAACGAGCTCGACGCGCCCTTCCACGTCTTTGTTCACCTGGTCGACGCGGCCCATGACGATGACGTCGTCAATCGGAAACTGGAACTTTTTCTCCTGCCCCCATACGGAGACGTCCAGATGAATGTTCTTTTCGTAAAACCGGCGCAGTTGTTCCAACGCGCTCGTTCGGTACCGGTCCTCCTGGTACTTATCTTCAAACCCCACCGACCGCCGCCAGCGGAGAGCGAGATACTCCTCCATCCTTTCCGCCGGAAACACTCCCTCCTCCTGTTTCCAGACGAAGAACTGCCTCACACACTCATGCAGGATGGAACCCACGGTCAGCGCGGCGCTGGGCCCCCCGGAGAGCTTGTAGACGTGCCCGAATTTGTATTGCATGGGACACGTCTTGTAGGTCTCCATCGAAGAGGCACTCAGCCTTAATTCTTCTCCGGGGACGCCGGGGTCGACCGTTGGCGCAGACGCATTGCGAAGAGCCCAGAAAGGAAGCCGGGAATTCACCACGGACGCCTCCGCCGCCGACGGGTCCAGTGAGAGTTCGTTGGCCAGATCTTCCCCCGAAGGATTCATCTGACTGACTTTCAAATCGGCGTCGGCTCCCGGCCCATCGCGCTGAATGTCGCTCACAAATTCCGAGAGCTTCCACCGGGGCTTGGTGACCGCGGTCAGGATCAGGATCTCCTGCGCCCGCGTCATGGCGACATAACCCAGGCGCCGCTCCTCGTGGATATGCGCCCCGGGCGGGAGCAGGCCTTCCTTTCTCAGAACCTCGGGGAAAGGCAGCAACGTGGACCGCTGCCTGGCTGGAAAATAGTTCTGCGTCAAGCGAAGCACGAACACGACGGGAAATTCCAATCCCTTGGCGGCATGAACGGTCATCAGTCGGACTGCGTCTGCCTCCAGGGATTTGTCTACTTCCTCGGAAATGTCGCCGCCGGCTTCGAGGTAAAAGTCAAAGTACTGCAGGAAGTCCTTGAGTTGGTCTCCGGGATATCTTTTTTGCCATTCCTCCACAAACTTCAGGACGCGCCGCACCGGCATTCCGACTTCTTCTTCTCGATATGCCTTGACATCGCCCAGATGGAATTGCCGCGGCGCATCGCCTCCCTGAAGTTCCGCGGCACAGACTCTCACGGCCGACAGGGCCGATCGCTTCAACAGGGATTTCCGCAGGGATTCCACCCACGCAACAAAGGGGGCAAGTTTTATCTTCAATCTGCCTGAGGCCTCATTGTGCACGATCGCTTGAATCGCTTTATACAGGGACGAATGCCTCTTCCCACCAAGCCAAGGAGGGTGGGCAGCCCAGTCCGTCATGACCATGAACTCCTCTTCCGTCAATCCCCACTTCGGCAATGCGAGCGTGCGGCCGCAGCAGATATTGTCGCCCGCTTTTACCAGGAAACGCATGGTCGCCAGGAGATCGCGGACTGCGGGATCGAGGAGCACCGACAGACCCACGACTCGAAAGGGAAGGGCCCGGCGCCGTAATGCCCTGATCAGGAGTTCCCGATGGGCGTGTGCGCGATAGAGCACGGCCATGTCGCGAAAGGCTCTTCCCATCGCATTCAATCGCTCAATTTCGGCGGCTACCGCGAGCGCCTCATCATCCGGCTCCGGAGCGATGACGAGCGGCACTGGTTCACCTTCCCCCTTTTCCGTCCACAGATTTTTGTCCGGATCGAAGCGGTCGGGATTGACCGCGATCAGTTGGTTGGCCCGTCGCAGAATTCGTCGCGTCGAGCGGTAGTTCCGGTTCAGCTTCAGCTGGTGAAACCGCGGAAACTTCCGGGCAAACAGAGTGAAGCTTTCCGAAGAGGCGCCCCGGAATCGATAGATCCCTTGATCGTCGTCGCCCACCACGGTAATGTTCTGATGCGATTGCGCCAGCAGGTGGAGCAGTTCAATCTGGGCGACGTTGGTGTCCTGAAACTCATCCACCAGGATGGCGCGATATCGATCCTCACAGGCCTGTCGGATCTCCGGATGCTCCTGCAACAACCGGACCGCCGAGGCGATGACATCTCCGAACGTTTGGGCCCCGGCATCTGCGAGCAGTTGTGAAGCGACCTGGTAAACCCGGGCGATCTCGCGCTCCCGCTTCAACTGCAGCTCCGCATCAGCGGATGACACCCGGCCGGCCTCCACTTCGCCCTGGAGTTGCTCCTCGAGGCCCTCGACATAGGCCTCATAGTCTGCGACGCTCACCAGTTCATCGTGGGCCCGGGACATGAACTCAATGAGATTATTCAGAAACTTTCCCGGCTCGGCGTTCTTCCAGAACACTTCAAGCTGAAGGCTATCCAGGTGACGCCGCAACAATATCCAGAAATCAATGTTGTCGAGCAGTTGGCTCTTTTGACTTGGCCGGAGTCGTACTGACTGCTCTTCAACCAATTTCAGCGCAAAGGCGTGGAAGGTATGCACCCCGACTTCCCCGCTCCACGAGTCCCCCAGGCGTTGCCGTATCCGGCGGGCCATGACTTCGGTCGCCCGTTCAGTAAACGTCAGGGCCACGACGTTCTCGGGACGCAGGCCTTCCACGCCACGGAGTAAAAACGCGACCCGTTCCGTGATCACCCGCGTCTTTCCAGTGCCGGCGCCCGCGATGATCAGCAACGGGCTGCCCTCGTGGGTGACAGCCGCTTCTTGCTCGGGATTAAGCCGAATCTCGGGACTTGACATATTCTCCTTGCCCCCTTCCTTTGGAGGGGGCACATGAGGCCCTCGCCTCTTGGTTGGTTCTCATAAGAATCGAAGGGAAAATATAATCGGTTGTGTTTCTATGTACAATTCAAATATCCCGCCCGCTTTCCGCGTGTGGCGATGGGATGGGGGAACCCTTTGAATGGGGCCCCTCCCCACGGGCCTTGCTGTCTATCCCGTTTCTTTACAATTTTTCAGGGAACATGATAGAATTTCGTGTAATTTGAGCGTTGTTTTTGTTCTCATTTCCCGCATCCCGATGGATCCGCACGGGCTCTCCGGATCGGAATTGGCGGATCAACTCTGCAACGTTGACACCGGATCAGCGAGGCCAAAGCAAGGAACAGTCGAGCTCGCTTTCATCATCAGCACGATCAATTCGCGAAACAACCGAGAGAAGAATTAAGGAGTTTCTGTCATGTCAGGGCATTCAAAGTGGCATTCGATCAAGCATAAGAAGGGCGCCGCAGATGCCAAGCGCGGACGCATATTTACGAAGCTCATCAAGGAAATCACTGTCGCCGCCCGTGTAGGGGGAGGCGACCCGGATGGCAACCCGCGATTGCGCACGGCCATTCTCGCGGGAAAGTCGGAAAACATGCCCGCCGACAACATCAAACGCGCCATCCAGAAGGGTACCGGCGAGCTGCCCGGCGCCCAGTATGAAGAAATCACCTACGAAGGATACGGCCCGGGTGGGGTTGCCATCATCGTAGATGCCATGAGCGACAATAAGAACCGAACCGTGTCGGAGATGCGACACATCTTCAGCAAACACGGTGGAAATCTCGGTGAAGCCAATTCGGTGGCGTGGATGTTCCACAAGAAGGGCTATTTGATTGTGGAAAAAGCGAAGGCCAGTGAAGACCGCTTGATGGAGGTGGGGCTGGACGCGGGAATTGACGATATCCGGGAAGATGGTGACAACCTTGAAGTCCTGACCGCTCCCGAGAGTTTTGAATCGGTATTGAAGGCCATCAAATCTGCGGGCATCGAACCGACGACGGCTGAAGTGTCAAAGGTCCCTCAGAACTATGTCAAGCTCGACAGCAAACAAGCGGCCCAGATGCTGCGACTCATGGAGGAGTTGGAGGACCATGAAGATGTCCAGAAGGTCTTCGCGAACTTTGACATTGAAGAAAAAGATCTGGAGGCAGTGGTTGGATAATCTCCGGGACTGGGCGGTAGGGGGCAGGATCGGGTATGGACGCGCCGGAGATGCCCGGTTCTTGAGAACCTTTTTCCTGGGCCAGTGCCGCAAGGCAACCGCTGGAAATCCCCCAGCAAGATTCCGGGCCCTTGAGCAAGGATAGGACGAAACTGATTAAGAGTCCGGCGGGATGATCAGCCTGATCAAATGCGAATTCTCGGCATCGATTGCGGCAGCGAACGGACCGGCTTCGGCGTTATTGATTCCGACGGGGACCTCCACCAGGTTGTTGTCTTTGGTGCGGTCGAGACCTCTTCCAAACAGTCATTCCCCAGACGCCTGCAGAAAATCCATGCGGGGCTCGTCTCTCTCATCCAGCAGTTTTCTCCCGATGAAGTCGCGGTTGAGGAAGTGTTCTACGCCTCCAATGTGAAAAGTGCCTTGAAACTGGGGCACGTCCGCGGTGTTGCGCTTCTCGCCGCCACCGAGGCCGGCATCCCCATCAGCGAATACTCCGCCCTGGAAGTTAAATCCAGCGTCGTGGGGTATGGGCGTGCGGAGAAGAGACAAGTTCAAGAAATGGTGAAGGTCCTGCTGCGGCTCCGGGATATCCCTCAGCCAGATGATGCTGCCGACGCCCTGGCCATCAGCATTTGCCACGTCCATCATCGTGCCACTCAAATCCGAATAGAGGAGAGCCTTGCCGCCGAGAACAAGCGGCACGGGTGAGGGAGAATGAAGTCGTCCGGCGTGATCGTGACGGGAACTGCGTCCCCTGTCTGTGTTTTGACGACCACTCTAAATCGAACCATGACCAGGATCCAGAAAAGTCCATGGTTGGCGCTTATGGGGCTCCTTTTTGTGCTGGCGTCTACGCCCGCTCTCATGGGCCGTGCCACCGGAAAGACCATTCCCGACGGACCGGACGCTCTTCCCCCCACGTCGATTCTCTTCTCCAAAGACTTTCAGCAGGGACCGTATGAGCGCTTCAAGATAACGATTGATCAGCTGGGACGGGGAAAGTTTGAGGCCAAGCCGCGCGACGGTGAGTTGATCGCGAGGGATTTGCAGGTAAGCCAGGACACGATGCGACGGCTTCTGAATTCATTCGAGTCCGCCCAATTCCTCTCATCAACTCGAGAGTACGAGAGCCATGTCAAAGTGGCCGACATGGGAATGAAGACCATCGCGTTGGAGCAGAATGGACGGTCCCGGGAGGTGCGCTTCAACTATACCTTCGACAAAAACATGGCCACCGTGGCGGACCTGTTTGGTGGCCTCGTGACGACTCAACTTCGGCTCGCGGCCCTGGAAAACGCCAAGAAATACGACCGGCTCGGGCTGCCCGACGAACTCAATGCCCTGCAGGCTGAATTAAACAACCGATGGCTGGTGGATGCCGAACTTCTGATTCCTCTCCTCACCGAAATTGCAAACAATCACGCCTTCTTCAATGTCGTGCAACGCCAGGCTCGCCAATTGATCCAGCAGATTGAGTCCGCCACACCCTCCTCGAGGAAATAACCCTGCGCTTTCGTGAGAGTGACTTCCAACACCGCGTCAGGGCGCTATTGGAGAACGGGTTTTGTCACGCGCGGAGAGAAATGCCACAGGTAGGATTTGCCAAGGGGGAGATCAACCAGGACCGCATACTGTACCTCTATGGTGACCAAGCCCGTCGTCCTCGTGACATGGATGTTTGCGTCCTTCACCGGCAGTTTCAGTTCTCTTGCTTTAATCAAGATCGCCGACCGGATCTTCCCTTCATCCCGGTTGCCGGCGGCCGCTTCTTTGGCCTCGTAATCCATGGCATCAGTGAACTCATTGGAGGAGACGTAAGGCGGGAGAAACTTCACTCCCAGATAAATGATTGCGGCCAGGACGACAACCCAAAAAACAAACGACCCTGTTCCACCTCGTTGGCTGCTCCTTCGTCCCATCGATCCCGTTTTCCTTTCGAATCGAAAATCGCCGCACCGGGTTTCAGATTTCATCTCATCGGCCCGCGGGTCATTCCTTAGTTTGGGGCGTACTCGACTCCAGTGCTGCCTGCACCCTTGCCGCGACCTCGTCCAGCGCCACGTCGACCGATTCGCGCTTTGCCCGGATGTAAATCTCGGCTTTGCCCTCTTTAAGCTTCTTGGGTCCCAGAGTCACCCGCAGGGGAATTCCAATCAGGTCATTGTCCTTGAATTTTACCCCGGGCCGCTCATCTCGATCATCAAGCAGAACATCAATTCCCGCTGCTTCCAACGCCGTGGTAATCCGTTCCGCTGCCCGGACTGACTCCGGGTCACCCATGTTGACGACATTCACGATCACAGAGAACGGGGCAATGGAAACGGGCAGGATCATTCCATTTTCATCATGATTTTGTTCGATGGCCGCGGCGAGGATCCGTTCGACCCCAATCCCGTAACAGCCCATGATCATAGGGACGGCTTCCCCTTTCTCATTCAACACCGTGGCCTTCATGGTCTGGGAATAGCGGACGCCGAGCTTGAAAATCTGTCCCACCTCCAGCCCCTTCCACATCCTGATGGGCTTCCCACAGTTGATGCAGAAATCCCCTTCCTCGACCAAACGCACCTGCTGATATTCGCCCTTGAAGTCCCGGTCCACGACGACTCCGCGAATGTGGAAATCATCCTCGTTGGCGCCCGTCGTCATATTCTTCCGGCCGCGGAGCGCCTCGTCGACGACAATGCGAAGCCCGCTCACCCCCACGGGACCGAGCGAACCGGCGTTGGCGCCCATGGCCGCCACAATTTGGCCGGGATGGGCCGGATAGAATCTCGCCTCCGCACCAAACAATCGCGCCAGGGCCGCTTCGTTGACGGTATGATCGCCGCGCACGCAGACCAGAACAGGCTGTTCGTCCACCATATAGACCAGCGTTTTAATCTGCCTATGGGCCTCGGCCCCGCCCGGAAAGGTTTCCAGAGCCGCGATCGTCCGAATGCCCGGGGTTGGAAATTTCTCGGGACGGTCCGGCGCCGGTTGATCATCAACGACGGGGGCCCTGCTGATCGCCATTTCGCGGTTGGCTCCGTAACCACAGTGCTCGCAATGGACAATCAGATCTTCGCCGACGTCGATGAGCGCTGAAAACTCATGTGAGTCTTTGCCTCCCATCGCCCCCGTGTCGGCCTTCACCGCAATGTAACGCAGGCCACAGCGATCGTAGATCCGGCTGTAGGCACGGTACTGCTGCTGATAGGTCTCATCGAGGGACTCCCACGAGGTATGGAAGGAGTATGCATCCTTCATGGTGAATTGCCGCACGCGCAACAGGCCGCCCTTGGGACGGGCCTCATCGCGAAATTTGGTTTGAATCTGATACCAGGTCTGCGGCAGTTGCTTGTAGCTCCGGAGTTCATGACGGGCAATATCGGTGATGACCTCCTCATGGGTCATGCCGAGACACATGTCCCTTCCCGCGCGATCCTTCAGGCGGAACATATTGTCTCCCATGATTTCCCAGCGCCCGGATTCCTCCCACAACTCCCGGGGATGGAGGACCGGCAGAAAAAACTCCTGACCGCCGATGCGATTCATTTCTTCCCGGATGATTTGGGAGATTTTGAGCACCGACCGTTGCGCCAGTGGCAGATAGGAATAAATGCCCGCAGCCACTTGACGGATGTAACCCGCCCGCAGCAGGAGCTGATGACTGATTGTCTCTGCCTCGGCCGGCATCTCTCTCAGAGTCGGTATGAAAGTCTCACTCCAGCGCAAGCCAGGTCTCTCCTCTCGTGCAAAAAAGACGGGTACCGATCGAATACGGAAACAACGCCCTCACGGAAAATTCCGTCGCCAAACCGGCGTCAAATGTTCAGTGAAAGCACGCGCTTTGTCAAGGCGAATTGCGGTCGGGAGATTCAACTTTGATGTTTGGCCCTCGACGGATCCTGAGACCGCTTGAGCAGGAACCAGCCGGGCTTTGCCGGCCTCAAGACGAGTCCTCACCCTCGCGCCTGCCCCGGCAATCGTGCCCGTGGTCCTCCTAACCGGTTTTCACCTTCATCGAAGAGTAATCCAAATGCGAACCGAGCACACTGTGTGGAATGGAATAAACAACCAGGAGGAACACCGCGGCGGCTATGATCGCTCCCGTCCGCTCTTTCTTCCAGTTCGCAAGCAGGGCGAGCAGCCATCCCACCAGGGCAATCAAAGTTTTGTTATCGGTCAGGTCGTATCCGAAAGGAACGCCCGTCCAATACTCCCCGAAGGCATGGTGCTGCACGATGGGTCCGAGGATCATGCCTCCCAAAATAAGGAATACCACCGTCAACCATGCAGTCGTCTTGTAGCCTGCGGTCCTGCGAATCGCCTTCAATGCGGTGACCGTCGACGCCCACATCGCCAGAAACATACAGGTCACATGAGGAATCAAGACCGTGAGCGGCACAACCCCTCGGAAACGAATCCGGATCGGAGAGTCGCCTCCGATCGTCTGTTGCCCTGCAGGCGATGACAGGGCAATGATGTACTCCATTCTCCCCGCCGGGGGCTGGTGAGGCAGACTGCCGACAAGATCATCTCTTTCACGCCGCATCGAAACACTCCCCCACGGTTCGCCCGCCCCGAGGCGGCGGAAGGAAAGCTGCCCCTGGATGGAAGGATCCAACTGTTTGAGACGGATCTCGGAGTCGCCTGGTCCGTCATAGCTCCGCGGCAAACGGTAGGAATAAGTCTGCCTGTCGAAGGTCACCTTGCCTCGCGCGGGATAGGTGGGGCCGGTCACGCGCTGGTAGTAGGCAGCTGCCAAGGTGATCAGCAGTGCCATGAGGTATGTGAAGGGTGAGCGTTTCATAGAACTGCGTCGCAAGGAGGCATCAAAAAATCATCAAAACATTCTCCATTCCCCCAGGATATTCCGGTGGTCTCGGAAGAGAACTGTCACGCTGGTGACTATATACGACCCTCCCAAATTCTTTAAGCATTTAATCTCACTTTTTTCCAACGACTTGACTTTCTGCTCCGTCTAAGCAGTGGAAAGTGATGAAGAGGGGCACTTCCGAAATCACTTGCCCCAAGTTGTGAGGAGGCTGGCTTGCTTCTGGAAAATGTGCTAAGAGTGCAGCCCTCGACAAAGGAGAGCGCCTTGCCAGGTTCTCACAACTCGGCCCTTCGAACGGATCCCGAATGGGATCTCGTCGAAGGTTGCAAGAGCGGAAGCCTGCTGGAAAGTAGGGCGGATATTTCTGACATCGAGCCGCTCCGGTTCATCGGACGGCAAGCCCGATGACCCCACGTGTCTGCCTGGGATTGAGAATCCTTCGCTCCTGAGACCCCTCAAATGACGTTCGCGGGACTTCCCCCCTGGAGGCAGGGGAGTCCCGCCGACGGTTCCGCCTTCAATCCCTGCCCCTTAATCATTTGACTTTGATTTTTACACCTGTGTATATTGGCGGCGAGCGTTCCCCAAGAGGCCTCTGCCATTGGCGCTGAACGCCGCGATCCCGGTCAATATCAAATGACAAACCGCATGAAAGCAAGGCTGATCGCGTCGGAAACGGATCAGCTCTTCACCCTCTCGAATCAACTGACCGTGGCCCGTATGGCCATGGTTCCGATCTTCGTCCTGCTGGTGATGTACGGGATGATCGGGTGGGCTCTGCTCGTCTTCCTGCTTGCGGGAGTCACCGACATGCTGGACGGATGGCTGGCGCGGTGGCTGCACCAGCGCACGGTACTGGGCACCTATCTTGATCCCATCGCGGACAAGATGCTCCTGACGGCCTCCTTTGTCACGCTCTCGATTCAATCGGTCCCCATCAAGAATCATATCCCCCTGTGGGCCACCGCCCTCTTTATCAGCCGCGACATCATCATCGTTGTCAGCGCTCTGATCATTTATATTGCCACCGGATTCCGCAACTTCCGCCCATCGGTGTATGGAAAAATCACAACGCTCCTGCAGTTGGCCACGGTCCTGACATCGATCGGATTCAGTTATCTGGGGTATCGTTCTTTAATAGCCCGGGCCACGGTGTACGCGGCGGTCGCGGCCACAGCATTCTCCGGTTTTCACTACGTCATCCTCATGCGCCAGCGGCTGGGAGAAGAGGCCCCGGCCGCGGCGGTCGCGCCGAAACCCGAAGATGTAGAATTGCATCGCCGTGTGAGCTAGCCCGGGAAGGATGAGCCACCCTTGACACTCACGACACCCCCCTCAGAAGCCCTCTCCCTGGCACAGCGCGTCCTCATCGTCCTGCTGCTGATCCTGGGATTCGGCCTGACGCTCTGGCTGGTCCGTCCGGTTATTTCCCCGCTGGTAATATCTCTGCTCCTTGCCTATGTCCTGAACCCCGTCGTGGAAAAACTGGAGGGCGTACTGGCTTCGCGACTGTTTGCTTTGATCTTAATGACGCTGATTATCGTCGGGTTTATAGTCGTCTTTGCCATCTTCCTCGTTCCGCTCTTTGCCGACCAACTCACTCTCACGGTTCAGCGGATCCCCGTCGCCCTGAACAAACTGGTAGCGCAAATCGACCCTCTCCTCAACCGTCTGCGCGCTAATTATCCTCTCTTCTTCCGGCAATTCTTCGGCTCTTCGTTGGCCAGCGTCAAGAGTTCAATCCCCCTGCTCTCGACTCCGACCCTCAAAATCTTTTCGGCCGGTGCGACCGACCTCTTTTCGGTATTCCTGAATGCCTTGAAACTCTTGTTTGTTCCTGTCTTCACCTTCTATCTGCTCTATGATTTCCCGAATATCGGTCAAAAGATTTATCAAGCCATCCCCCATCGTCGAAAGCTTTTTTTCACAGAACGGTTCTACGAGATTGACCAGGCGCTGCGGCGCTTCACTCACGGTCAGTTGCTGATTGCTATCATCTATGCGGCAATCTACTCGGTGGGTCTGACCTTGCTGAACATCCAGGTGGGACTTTTTCTTGGTGTGCTGGCAGGTCTGGCAAACCTGGTCCCTTATCTCGGCACTGTGGTGGGTTTATTCTTCGCCATTATCCTCTCTACTTTTGATGGTTTCAGCTGGTTGCGCGTCGCCGGAATCCTGGGTGTGTTCGGGTTCGCACAGGCCCTGGATGGCTCCGTGCTGACTCCGAAGATTCTCGGTAACAAGGTCGGACTCCATCCCCTCGTCATGTTGGTCGGCATCATCTCGTTTGGGAAACTCTTCGGCCTTCTGGGAATTGCCATCGCCGTGCCCGCCATGGCAACCTTCGCGGTTTTCCTGCGGGCTTTTTACCGGGAATATCTGACCTCTGATTTTTATCACAGGACGTGAATGTGTCAGGTGCCAGAGGACAGTTGTCAGTTCTCAGTTGCCAGTGGTCAGTTGTCAGAGGAAAGACATTGAAGCCGGAGGCCAGAGGTAAGAAACCCGAGGTCGGAGGTCGGAAATGAAAAGGGTGGAATTGGAGACCTTGGAACTTTGAACTTTGAACTTCCCCTCACAATTCCTTCCTCCATGCTTCGGTTTCGGCAAGGTATTCACGCCGGGCTTTATGGGCGGCGAGGGCGGCGAAGAGCGTCTCCCGGGCTGGCCGCTCAATTCCCATGTGGGAAAGGCCGCGCACGAAGATCCGAGCCGAGGAGTGCAAGTCGGACGCTTGGAAAAACTTTTGCCATTCGGAATAGGAATAGGCAGCGCGAACGCGGGCATGAAAGGCCGCTCGCATCCATCCCGGGTATTTCCTTCCAAACCATCGGCTATGCCACCACAAAGAAAACCTGGACGGTCGCCGGAGATCGCGCACCAGCAGCGCTCCATCCCTCTTCACGACGCGCGCTATTTCGTTGAGGAGGGCCAGGGGATCTTCCACCTGATGCAGAATTCCAAGGCAGAGGACCCCATCAAAGTATTCGGACTTGAATTTTGTGCGACGCAGGTCAGTGGCCTGAAAGAAGACACGTCCCTGAAGCCCTTCGCGCTCAGCCGCCTCGGTCGCGGACGCAATCTTCTCTGCAGAGCGATCGATGCTGAGAACTGTCACTTCCGGACACCGTCCTGCCAACTCGAGGGCGATGGCTCCGTCCCCGACCCCGATATTGAGCAGCACGCCCTGGTGCATTCCCAGCTGGATCGCGTGCTCGACGCACGCGGCTTCGCGTGGGGAGCGAGATTCACCTCCCACCCGGTCCGTCAAGACCGTGGCCTCACCCGCCGCAGTCCCGACCTCAGGCAGCGGGACCCGCTTAGACTCCAGCCAAGACATGCTTGGATTCTAGTTCATTGCAGACAAAAACTGAAGGAGGCTTGCGCCCGAGAGGTTCCAATAGGGCGCGTTGACGACCGTGCTTCGGCAAGCTAGAATCATGTGATGATCTCAGTCAGGACTCCAGTTGACTTTTCCCAGGCCCGTCTTCTCATATTTGACCTGGATGGCACTCTGATTGATTCCAGGGAGGACCTCGCAAACACCGCCAACCACATGCGGGTGGCGCTGGGCCTGCTTCCTCTGGATCACGGGACCATTTTTTCCTATGTCGGCGACGGAGCGCGGTTGCTGGTCCAGCGGCTGCTGGATCACTCCACTGACGATGCCGTGGTCGACCGCGGATTGCAGATCTTCCTCAACTTCTATCGGGATCACATGCTCGAGCACACGGTACTTTATCCCGGAGTCTTGGAAGGACTCGAAGGATTATCCCTCTCCTCAGACGGGGCAAGACGCACCTTCGTGGTGCTCTCCAATAAACCCGTCCGGTCTTCCCGAATGATTCTTGAAGGGCTGGGGGTGTCTGATTTCTTCCGGTATATTTACGGAGGCAACAGCTTTGAACTGAAAAAGCCCGACCCGATGGGAATCCATACCATCCTGGATGAGACCGGCCTTCCTGCCCGGGCCGCGCTGATGGTGGGAGATTCGGATGTAGACGTTCTGACGGGACGAAACGCCGGGGTCGCGACGTGTGGCGTGACCTACGGCCTCGGTTCCGAGAAGATGATGCAGACGCCACCTGACGTTTACGTTGACGACCTGCGTGAACTTGCCGCATTGCTGAACGGGCAGACCCTGCCCGCGGATGAGCACCGTGCCGGCACGCACACCCCAACCACGAATCTCGGTTTCTGATTCGAGAAAAGGCTCTCTCATGGAAGAACGCGATTTCTTCACCGAAAAGGACGAAGTCAAGCAGGCCCAGTTGAATTGTCCTTCATGCCATACGATGGAAACCTATGACATCCGCTGGAGGCGGCGCACCAAAAAGAAATCGCTTCCTCCTCATGCCAGCGAAGAAGACCGGATGCGGTTCGCCAAGGCGCGCGACTATCTCGTTCGAGTGGACGACGTCCTTTCCTGCAAACGGTGCCGAAAGCGCCTCGAGATCACGAGCCTTCAGTCCGTGATCCTGCTGTAGTAACGACTTCAGTCGTTACCCGCAGGTTGGACACAGGTGTAACGACCAAGGTCGTGACTACCCCCACCTTCTATTGATGGAATGTCAGGGTAGAGATTCGCTCGAGACGCGTGGCCGTCCGTTCTCTCCCCAGTTGGACCATGATGTGGAAAAGCGGCGGCCCCACGGCCCGGCCGGTCAGCAGCACCCTGGCGGCGTTGATGAGCAATCCGGCCTTCACCTGCTTTTCTTCTGCCAGCGCCCGCAATGCCTGTTCGCTGCTTTCCAACGAGAAGACATCATGCGCCTTGAGCCGGGACGCCAGCAGTGGCATTAATTCCTTCAAGGCGGGGTCCTTCAGGTTCTTCTTGGCCGCGGCCTCATCAATCTCGTACACATCCGTGAAGAATGCCTGTCCGCTCTCCGCAAAATCATTGATCGAATGCATGCGAGACTTCAACATGTCGATCGTGGCGAAGAAATATTCCCTTTCCGCCTCATTGAACTCGTCGCGCCAAAGGTGTTTGGATTCGAGTGCCTTCTGAACCATGGGCGCCAGCCGTTCGGCCGTGGACGCCCCGATGTATTGCCGGTTCAGCCAATCCAGTTTCTGGATATCGAACACGGCATTGGATTGGTTGATCTTGTCGAGCGAAAAACGCTCGATTAATTCATCGGTCGACATGATCTCGGTGTTGTCCCCGGGCGACCACCCCAAGAGCGCCAGGAAATTGCGAAACGCTTCCGGAAGATATCCCATGTCGCGATAGGCGGTCACCGAGGTGGTCCCGTGACGCTTGCTCAGCTTTGCTTTGTCCGGGCCCAGGATCAGCGGCAGGTGCGCAAATTCGGGAATCTCGGCGCCGAAGGCCCGGTAGAGGAGGATTTGCTTGGGCGTGTTCGAGACGTGGTCGGCCCCGCGGACCACGTGTGTGATGCGCATCTCCATGTCGTCGACTACCACCGAGAGATGGTAGGTGGGATGATTCTTTGAGTTCAGTAACACAAAATCTTCAATCTGCTCATGGGCCACTTCGATCTTTCCAAAGACGTGGTCCGAGATCTCGACCGTACCGGATTCCGGAACTTTGAAGCGCACGGCCCGGGGAAGCCCTCTCCCCTCATTCACTTCGATCTGCGCTGAAGTCAGCCGGCGGCAAGTCCCTTCATACTTGTAGTTTCTTTTTTCTTTCATCGCGAGGTCGCGGCGCTCTTTCAAACTCTCAGGGGTACAATAGCAGTAATAAGCATGTCCGCTTTCGAGAAGCTCTCGTGCCGCCTTCCGGTAGTGTTCCGTGCGCTCGGACTGAAAGAAGGGTCCCTCATCCCAATCGAGCCCCAGCCAGCGCATGCCCTCCAGGATCTCTTCCACCATCTCCGGCGAGCTTCGTTCAACATCCGTATCCTCGATGCGCAGGATGAACTTTCCTCCATAGTGCCGCGCAAACAGCCAGTCGAACAGTGCTGTGCGCGCTCCCCCCACGTGCAAATAGCCTGTCGGGGACGGTGCGAATCGGACGCGAACTTCACCACTCTTCGCCGCATGTGAACTCACAGGACTCACTCCCTCATGTCCGGGTGAAAACAAAAGCTCCAAATTCTACTGGAACTTGCCATGGAAGGCAAAACGAAAGCAAAACTGCCACCGCAGAGGGGCGGGGTCGCGGAGATGTAAAAAGGCCGGGATAGGCGAACTCCTCAGAACCCTCAAGTTGTATCCGCTTACGATGTTTCCCTATTCTCCTTCAAAACGAAAACAGGTAGGAAAGCTTGATAAAGATTTCTTTACCCCGATGTGTGGGGTCGTTGGGTGTGAATCGATCACTGTTGTATCCAATAAAGAGCGCCGAGCGCGCATTGAAGTCGTAGGCCAGCAGTGAGTTGATCGCAAGCCGTTTCTGGCCGAACGCGGATGGGAAGTCGGAAATAGGGGGGTCGAAGACAACGCGTTTGGGATCAATCTCTGAGGAATATTGCGCCAGGAGACGCGCCCGCCACTTCCGGGTGAAATTTCCTGAAATATGCCAGATCAGGGAACTGCGGTTCTGAAAACGGGCGCCATCCAGAAAGCGCTCCTGGTATACATTGGTGCTCAGACTGGTACGGAATCGATCGCCGATCTTCCAATTGACTGTCACATACCAGTTCCGCGTTCTTCCTTGAAAGTTAAAGGGGAAGTTGACGAAGCGAACTCGATTTTCGAGCTCAAAATTAAAGGAGAATTGACGATTCTCGTTTGAGGAGACCTGCACGACATACTTGGGATTGACATAGATGCGCGTTGAGCCGTCCGGCAGGGGAAGATGGTTCGGGGTAAATTTATTGAACCGAACCCTGTCGTAGGACCAATCGAGCCCCGCACTCCAAAAGTTCTTGAACTGGGCGCTGATACTGAAGTCCGCACCGGAATCATCCACGCGTCCATCCTGCAGATGGGTAAAATCGTAGTTGGGCTCGATGAAGAGCTGCCGGATACCGAAGCGATTGATGAACGGTTTGTACACGATTGAAGCCGAACCGCCCCAGCGGTTCGTCTCAGGCTCAAATCCAATTTGTTCGACGTCGAATTTCTCTCCCAGCGATTTCAGGTGCAGATGATATTCCCATTGATTGGAGTTGTAGGCGAATTGGGAGTCCGCGCCGATCCGTTTGCCCAGGGCGCCGTGAAATTGGGGGGAGGAACTCACCGCGAGTTGTGAGCTCCAGGTGATGTGGTCTCCGAATAAGAAATTGGCATCGATTCCGGCGGCACGTTCGGTGAAAGAAGTGGTGGTGTTCTGCTGGTCACGATTGACTGTGATAAATCCAATGGACGATTTCTTGAGGATATCCCGGGCCACACGCAAAACAAAGAAATTGGCCGCGGGGGCATCGAAGTTGTTGGGAGAGGCTGGATTTGAGGGGTTGGTGTTTTCGGGGTCGAAGAAAGTCCGCTCCACCGTCCGGGCGTCAAGAAAACCGATCTTGTAGGCCCCTATTTTCCCGGTGATTTTAGCTCCGGCCAGGATTCTTTGGGGTTCGCCATCGGGCAGAACAGCGCCAACACGCCGCGTAAAGAACAGGTTGAGCGGAGTCTTGAAGTTGTCCATCCCCTCATTGAAGAACTGCCGTTTTTCCGGGAAGAACAATTCGAACCGCGAGACGGTGAGGTTGAACTCATCGGCTTCCGCCTGCGAGAAATCGGGATTCACCGTGGCATCCAGCACCAAGTTTGAAGTCAACCCATATTTCACATCGAGCCCCGCACTGCCCAACTTGGCATAGTGTCCGTCCGCCCGTCCGAAGTTGGTGAAGCGGGAGGTGATCGAGGGGAGTATGTCCACGGCATGTCCCGGCTCAATATCGTGCAAGCCTTCCAGCACACCTGACTTGGAAGGGCGCATCGCCTCATCGAACCGGGCCACGAAGACCCAGCGGGAATCCTCGTTTTTCCGCACGATGGGGCGCCCAAGATTGATGCCCCATTCCTGGACCGAGGTCCGGGGAAATCGCAGAATCTTAAAGGGAATGGCAACTTCCGCAGTCCACCCTTGATCGTCAATCGTGGTCGCATCGTCCCACACCGCATTCCACGTCGAATCGTACATTTCGAAACCCTTCAAGCCGCTTTGTTCAAGGACGGTGGCGTCGTATTGCACGCCGCGCGCGTTGATGCTGAAAAAATACCCGCTCCTGAGATCATGAAACGTGTCGAGGAGAATATCGACGCTGTCGGAATTCGTGCGTGCATCATGGGCATCGAAGCGGGCGACAATCTTGCTGGGCTCGCGATCAAAGCAACGGAAGCCGAAATAGATCTTCTTGTCATCGTAGAAGATCCGGACTTCGGTTCGTTCACTCGCGGGCTTCCCCTCCTCCGGCTCGGTCTGAGTAAAGGAGGTAATCGGGGTAATCTTCTGCCACACCGGCTCGTCGAGCCGGCCGTCAATCACCACTTTTTCATTCAGCTTTTCGATATGGATGATCGGGACCGTAGCTCGAGTTTCCCTGAGATTTTGCGGTTGAGCCCTAAACTGAGAGGGAAAGCAAACTGTACCCCAGAGGAGCAGCAAGGCACCGGACTTCGTCATCTTCGGATGTAAGGCGATCGCGTTCAGCATGGATAAAGTGGTTTGGGTTCCGTTCCTTGATGCTGGAAAGGGATGGCAATCGAACCTGAGCCGGCGCCATCAGGCAGAGGTGTGAAGATCGCTCGAGGAAACCGGAGACAAGGATTGGCGCGTGACGATGATTTAATTCAGCGAGAACCTGGGTGGACAACCCGCAGGCGGAATCAAACTCTTCCTGCGGTCTGCCTCGTGCATGTACCAACCACAAGACAAGATCGTCAAGCAGGAAGAGCCCCGAAGACGGCCCATTTTACCTAAGAAGTTGCGTTCTGAAAACACCGGGGAGACTTTTTCACCTGCCCCGCTTCAGGGGTTCATGGTCTCTAAAAATCGATGACGATTGTCCCATCGAAGCCGCACGTGTCCACGTTGAACCAGACCACCTTGCGCTCCTCTTTGCCGGCAATCGTTGCCTCCACCTTGAGCTGGTAGACGCCCGGCACCAACTGCGTCGGGTTGGAAATCGCCCCCCACTCGCGGTGGAACTGGAATGATGCGCACGCCGTGCCCGGCGTCGCTGTCACCGTCTGGAGGGCTACGTTCCTTGTCTCGTCAATCTCATTGGCAAATCCAAACGCGCCCCCGAATCGCTTCAGTTCAATCTCGTGGACCTGAGTCATGGGCACGCCTCCCTGAGTTACCAGGACACGGGCGCCCGTCCGGACGCCTTCACCGCAAAGATCGCGCGTCTGGGTGCTCGTCGCGCCGGTGGCCGGGTTGGAGACAAAGGTGACGGTGATGTTGGCAGTACGTTCCCGTGCCAAGGCGGTGGGCGCAAAGACCGCTTTCAAGTCGCCCGAGCCGGCCACATGTCCGGGCTCGAGCGTGATGGGAAAGGCCTGAATTCCGGACAGCGAGAAGTCGCCTGCGTTCGTCCCCCCAATGGCAATGTTGGTGATCGTAAGATTACAGGTCCCGGTGTTCGATATGACAACCGGCTTGGAGGATTGACACGTTCCCAGGCTCTGAATGACCGTAGGCAGGAACCGCAGATTCGGCGTGAGGCCCAGTGCGCCCGCTCCTCCCTGCCCCGTGGCTTGCACGGTGACGGAGGAAGTCGACGGGTCATCGCTTGGAACTGTCAGCGTGGCGGTTTGAGGTCCGACACCCGTCGGGGTGAAGGTCACCTCGAAGGGGAAGCAGAAATCAGGGCTGATCGCGACCGGATACCCCCCGGACGGCGTCGTGGCCGCAAACTGAGGATTTGATGCGGTAATGGGATTCACGGACAAGTTGGCATTCCCCGTATTGCAGACCTTCAGCGTCGCATGCCCGACGCTCCCATCGCAGATGCTCCCGAAAGATGCGCCCGAAGGTACCTGGATCTGCGGGACGTCTCCCACAAGGAACTTGGCAAAGAAAACATCGATGGCGGCCGAGGGTGGAGTGATCTCAGGGGGGGATTTCGCGGAAGCGAAGGAGGTAAAGAATCGTCCTGCGGCGCAGGCACTACCGTTATAGTCTCCATACTTCGGAGAGCCCCCACCCGTGTTGCAGGTCTCTCCCGCCGGGCACACGGTCGAAGAGAAATCACATCGGGTATGCGACCCTGGGCAATTGGGCTGCGTATTGTCACAACAGACGCCGGCAAGCTGCGGCTGGACAGAGCACGACTCAGAATCACCGGCGCTCCGTGGCGCCGAGCCCCACCCCGAGGCACACTGGGGATCGAGGACCTTCGATATCTTGAACTCGGGGCCCGCAACAAGGTTGCCAAGCGCGTCAAGGCGGGCCCTTCCCCCGAAGAATTCCGTCAAGTCGTTTGCCGCAGGAGTCGCGGCTCTTCGGTCGTACCACGACACGAAGGCTTCGCCGCCGGTCGATGCTACCCATGGCATGAACCGTCGTCCCGCGGCCGCGGTATTGATAGTTACCACTCGGCCTGCCAACCATGTCCGTCCGCCATCCAGCGAATCACGCACGAGGATGTTCTCGTTTCCGGCCGCCGTGTTGTTTGCGTAGGCCACGTAGACGTGGTTGGTGTTTGTGTCATCCACTGCCACCGTGTGGCTGGAGAGCACATTGCCGTCATTGCAGCGGTCCAATCCCGCGACCGGGCAGGTGACATCACTGACGGCAGTCACAGTTACCGGAAAACCCAACTGCGGGGCGAGGCCGGCGCCGCACGAACTGAATTTATGCAGGCGGATGTTACCGCCCTGACGATAGATTACATAAACAAACCCATCCTGCCCGACGCCCACGCGCGGCACGAAGGCGCCGATCTCAACATCGAGAGGGGCAGTCCAGTTGGCCCCGCTGTCCTGGGAGCAGATGATGGAGGGGTCCTGGCCGGTGGAATTGAAATTTCGCCACACCGAGTAAACTTGGTCCCCTCCGCCAGGTGCGGCGTTGACGCGATCGGCAGCAATGTGCTCCTGGTCGGGAAAGCACGAATTGACGCCCGTATTGGGGCAGCTTAGTGCATTGGTCAGAAACGGGAAGGTCTGGCCACTATTGGTTGACCGGTCCATTCCCGTACACGTGGTGGTGGCCGTACAGCCCGTGTTGATCCCCGCCAGATAAAAATTGCCGCTTTGCCCCCAAGCAAGCGATGGGTCCCCATCGCCGAACCCTGCAGCCCCGTTAAAAGCAAACGTCTGACCGCCGTCGTTGGAGGTCCTGAATAAGCGTTGCCGGGCAACCACGATATTTCGACCATTGGGCGAGGCAGCAATCTCTAGCTCGCCATTCCCTCCCTGAAACAGCCTCGTGAGCGGCGGATCCTGAAGCGGCCACTGCCGCGCAACGGTGGGAGTCTCATTTGCGGCGACCTGAGTCATCTCTCGCGGGACTGCTTCTGCCGCAATGCCGTTCGACGAGTTCGGGTTCTGCGGACCGGGGGACGTGAGGAGTGCCGATCCGGGGGGCGCACTTGCGCCCCGACGGAGCTCTTCGAGTTCTTGCTCCGTGCGCTGGGGCGTCCCCTCGGATTTGAACTTGAGGGACTTCTCCATGGCTTCCACCTCGGCGATGAGGGTCGGGCTGGCGGCTGAAGGCAGGAACGCCTCGACGCGAACAAGAAGATTGCCGACCGCGACCGCCGTAGTGATTCGCAACACCATCTTGTCGGGGAACAAAGGGCCACCACTGGGCTGCTGGCGAGGTTCCGTGTGGCGTCGCTGGAGCCCCGGCCAGCCGCCGATGTCCAGGAACGTCGGCTTGGAGCTGTTTTCCGTCGCGATGTCCCGGAGCTCCCGAAGCGCTTCGGCATGGTCCGTTCGGGCCACAGAGGTGATCTGGACCCGTGCGGTCGGCCGGCCACGGGCATGCTCGCTGACCGGCACATTCACCAGTTCGTCCACGTTCGCATATCGCTTGAGCGGACTTGACCAGCCGGCCGGGTAGCGCATGGTGATACCCTGCGCTTTGATTTCCAATTGATTCGGGAGCGCAGGCTGGGCGAGGCCGTGAGATGCCCCGCCCGCCAGCAAGAATCCCGCCAGGGCCGCACGCCCTAGAGCCGGAATCGTGGATTGCACCGCAAGTGCCTGCCAGAGGGCACCAAATCTTTGAAGCGTTGCCATTGCACACCTCCAGAACTAATTGTTTTGCCTTGGTAATTACTCCATGGGAATTCTCATTTCGGACTCTCGGCAGCCGGCATTGGATCCGCAACACAGCCTGCCCCCTGGCGCGCCAGTTCGCTCATCGGCGGCTGAGTCTTCCTCCCCGGGCAGGCACCACTCAAATCCCTCCCGTGGGGCTGCTCAATCGCGGACGATTGTCTAAACTCCTGCATCCGCAGAAGCCGCCCGACAAGAGTTACCAGTGCTCCTTGGAGATCGCCGTCCAAATAGGCGATGAAGGAGAGCGGTTTGGGCAATTCTCATTGATTGCCCACTGGGTCGCGCCCTCGAAGTGCCTCCATCACGTATCGTCTCGCATCGATAGAGGCGTTCGAAACCATTGTAGGTCTCGAAAGTCAGATCCAGTTTGGTTATGCGAGTTAAGTAGTCTTCATGATGCCAAAAGTCAATATAATTTCGATTTTTCAGGTGTCTTCACAAGCTTCTGTGATATGTTTCACGATCACTCGTTCCATAAAGCCGCCCGCCTCCGGATCCGATGCGAGACCACGGCGAGACGTTGGACCTCGCGTGGCAGGGAAAAAGACGTTCTAGGGATGTTCTGTTGGAGGCTTGTCTAGATCCAGTGACAATGAGCGCAGACCGATGCGGTTGGCTTGGAGGGCGTGATCCGTCTACTTATAAGCTGATGAAGAGACGCGCAAGCCTCCTCTGGAACACCGTGTTGTTGAGGGAATGGGACCCGGAGTGGCAAATCGGTCGCACCCGAGGGGGCCGGGGGCACACTTGAGTGTCACGGGAGTTCATCTCCGCGCCAGGGCCATATTCAGTTGCCACTGAAAGGACTCTTCTTCGGTGGTCTTAGAGCACTTGCCCTCCCGGTTAACAGTGTGCTTCCCGTGCCCGGAGGCCGACCGTATCCCGTCGCCAGAGGAATTCTCGGAGTCTTTATGCCATCCCGAACCACCGGAGGGCGTGGTGACGTTGTCCTCGACCGGGTGGGGGCTGAAGCTCCTCTTTAACGTGTCGTGCGTTTCTGTCGGCCCGGTGGTCTTGATCTGCCTGCCGCTACCTGTATCGACCCCTCTTTTGGACTTGGTTGTCTTGGTCTCCTCCCAGGTTTGTTCGATTCGAGGGTAGTTGAAATAGACTCTCTTGATCTTCTTCGTTTGGCCGTCAAAGTAGATGACTACTTCGTGCTTCTTATTGGCCTCATCGGGGTTGGGTTGTGCGCTCGTGACCGTTCTCTTCAATTCGAATTCGCCCTCGGTGAGGAGGGGTGGTTTTCCTAAGTCTCCGACGTAGTCATAAGAGGTATGGTTCTCGGTCCCGGAAAAGGAAGCGACGCCGGTGTCTTTCACTGTGACTCGCCAGCGCAATTCCCCTGTGCTGCGGACGTAGTTCGACACAATGCTGTCTTTGTCGAGGGTGAGGTTGACCTGGACCCGGAGATCCTTCGTCTGGTTCTCTTTGTTGATCTTGGTATAACCGGGCGGAGTCTCGCGGCAGTCCGCGGTCCGCTCTTCGTGCAACGTTCCGGTCAGCACCGCAGAAAAAGTAGGAGGCGTGACCTTCACTACCCCCTTGCCGGCGACGCCCTCGTTGTAGCCCGTGGGCTGGTAGTTGGCAATGAACGTCACCGACTTGTCCTTGTTCCCGGCCTGATACGTTGTGGTGGCCTGCCCCTGCCCGTTGGTCGCGATCTCGCCCAGCGGGGTGACCTTCCCATCATTCAACCCCTGGACGCTTAAGTGAATCTTGCGGCCGGAGAGCGGTTCCTGGCCGCCGTCCGGGTCCGTCTTGAAAAGCGTGAAGCGTACCTTCGTCTCCGCTCCAGGCATAAGCGTGTTCTGGTCGGCCTTCACCTCGAGCTTCAAGCCCTTGATCTTGATGATGAGAATCTGTTCGATCCGCTTCTCGCCTCTTCCGATCACATGCACCGTGATCCTCTCAGAGCCCGGATCCGTTCCCTTTTCGAGTGTGTACTCGGCCTGAATTGTGCCATCTTTCATCGTCCTGATCTGGTCAAAACGCCCGCCGTCGATCGGCAAGTCTGCGATCCATTCGCTGGCCTTCAAGTCTCGGATCGTGCCTCGGTCCCCTGGGGGGTTTTTGGCCTGGATATAGACGTTTGTTCCCTCCCCACTTCGACCCCGGCAATCGGTCACCTTCGCCCAGATCTTGGCCTTGCGCTCGCCGGGCTCCGGCGATACCCATGATGGATCCACTTTTGACTCGAGTTTCGGCTCCCGAAGCGATCGAAAGTGGGTACTCTCGTACTTTTCTATGAGCTTCGCCAGGTTTCCGTACTGGAGCACGTTGATCTGGAGGGCGCTGGTGATGTTGGGCATCTCGGTGTTGTACAAGGCTGCGATCGTGCCCCCGCGGTCGGCTGCCCCGAGGTGGGAGCCGACCCAATAGTTGGGGTGGAGGGAGGAATCCCTCACGCCGTCTGGGCCGCGGGCCGTTATCACACCGACCACGATCCGGAGGCTGTACTCGCCGGGCTCATCGTAGTTGAAGCTGTTCTCTACCTTCTCCGTCTTGGGATCGTCGTCGTAGAATACTGTCTTCTCATCCAGGATCAAGTCTACATCGCCGGCGAATTTACTCAACTGATCCATGACGATCTTCGCCAGTTCTTCCGTCCACTGTTCGTCGGTTTGGAAATGCCCCTTGTCCTGGTTCAACTGCTCCTCGGTGCCCTTGACGAAGGCAAACTTGACGTAAACCTTTGCCTTCGGGCAGGGATTTGCCTCTGCCGCCTCAGCAGCCCCGACAAGAAAAAACACCATTGCCGCAAGGGCAAGCACTCGCCGTGTCATATGGACCTCCCTGGGGTGCACATTCGCTCGTGCGCCTTGTTCGTTCACCGCTCCACCAGCTCCACCCTCCGGTTTTTCGCCTTGCCATCCTCGGTCTTGTTGGACGCGACCGGTGCAAGTGAAGCCACTCCCGTCGGCTTGAGGCGCGCCCCCGCGATCCCGTCCTTCGCGACCAGCGCGCTGACCACCGACGCCGCGCGGTCCTGGGAGAGCTTCATGTTGTGTTCGAAGGTGCCGGTGTTGTCGGTATGTCCGACGATAAAAACGTTGAGGGCCGCGTTGTTCTTCAGCAGCTTCGCCATCTCGGTGAGCGCCGGCTCGGACTCCGGCTTGATCTCGGCCTTGTCGGTGTCGAAGTAAATGCCATAGACCGCCGCATGGCCCGTGGTGGTGATGTCAGTCAGCCAGGAGGCCGCATTGGCCTGTATAGTCTGCTCCATGACCTGCCGCTCGATGATGTTTAGTGCGATGCAGTCGCCACCGTTCCATGGCTGTGCGCGGACCCAGATTTCTTTCCCCTCCTTGATGATTTTCCCAATCGTGTAAGACTTGCCGGAGGTGTACAGTAGGGCGCCGCCTGCCTTGCGAATAGCGTTCTCGTAGTTGCGGATAACCTCGAGCTCGCTAGCACCTTCGACGCCCCTCTTTTTGCAATAACTGAGATAGTAGTACTCTCCCTCGACAGCTTCCTTCTTGTCTTTCAGCTCGTACGTGTAAGCGTCGAACTTGTTGTGCTTGTAACTATCCATGTAATACCCCGGCCAGCGGGAGAACAATGGGTAATCCTTACTTCCCTTGGAGTCCTCCTGCGCCCATACTGCAACCGCACAGAGTAGCAATAGCATTGCGACGGACGCTGCAACAAGGATGCATCTTTTCATGATGTGACCTCCCTTCAGCTTCATGGTTTGACCTACCTTCCGCCTCTCACCGCTTCACTAACTCCACGCGGCGGTTCTTGGCCTTACCGTCCTCGGTATCGTTGGAAGCCACCGGGGCAAGCGAAGCCACGCCCATCGGCTTGAGGCGTGTCGCCCCGATCCCGTGCTTGGCCACCAGCGCGTTGACCACTGAGGCCGCGCGGTCCTGCGACAGCTTCCTGTTGTGCTCGAAGATGCCGGTATTATCGGTGTGACCGACGATGAAAACGTTGAGGGCGGCGTTGCTCTTCAGCAGTTTCGCCATCTCGGTAAGCGCCGGCTCGGACTCGGGTTTGATCTCGGCCTTGTCGGCGTCGAAGTAGATTCCGTAAACCGCCGCGTGGCCGGTGGTGGTAATGTCGTTGGCCAGCACCTCAGCCGTGGCCTTCATCTCCTGAGCCATTTCCTTGGCCTTGACGGTGGTGACCCAGTAGCGGTCGCTGCCGGTGGTCACGAAAATCCATTGCGACGCCTTGCGGGCCGTGACCGCAGGGTCGCCGTCGTACGTCCCGGAAAACTCGATGGTGTAGCCCGCCGGTCGCAGGGCCGCCTCAGCATTGCGGACCACCTTCAGGCGGCTGTAAGACTCCGCTGAACACTCGTAGTAATTGTGGACCTTCTCCCCTTCGATCATTTGAGTCTTGTTCCCGGCGCCGACCGCGATCTTTACCGCATCCCATTCGTTCCGTTCACAGCTGTAGATATAGCAACCGGAGACCCTGCTCAGAAGCGGAGAGTCACTGCAGCCTTTCTTGTCCGGCTTTACCGCCTGGCCCACCAGGAGCCCCGGGGCAAGCAGTGAAATGAACAGCATTACCCAGCCGAATGTGAATCCCTTAGCGGTTTTCATGATTTTTCCCTTTCTCGTCTGACCAGTTCGCCCATACATTACTTTGCATGCCCGTCATCGATTGAACCTCAAAGCAACACTCTCCAAGATAAGAATCTGCCGTTCTTACTGAATAGATAGCTCATCTCGCCTGCCCTTGAAGACAGTCGCCTGACCATAATGGCGCTTCAGCGCAAGCGCTCAAAAGAGACCTCAAATCCTCTAAATCAATGTCTCAATTCTTCATGGGGCGATACCTTTGAAGAGCCACCCTGAGACGGGTTTGTTAAGGACAGAGAAGTTTGGTATGTCTCAATATCGGGGAAAATTTGGAGAGATGTGAATCAAAATGCCCACACGAATGAGTTCACGCGGATCTTTCACCTGATGTGTTTCACCCCTAAATGGCATCTTGAAGAACATGTGAATTGTGTCACAAGTACTTCCTGATGGCAAGGCTGTATCGATACAAACGCTGAGGCGAGGGATTCGCAGGTTCTTTCGCGAGGGCGGAGAAGGCGTTGACCGCTTCGCCGGAACAATGAAACGGCTTCTGGTTCCCCCGGAACGCTGTGGCTGAGCCCGACGCGGGCGCCGGGGGGCAGACGTCCTCGTCTGCCCAGTAAATCGGGACAGCACAAATGACGCCAAGTTAAGGGATCGCCTTAATGTTCATGCAAAGTCAGCGTTGGCGGACTTGGCACGCGGGAGCCCCCAAAATTCCAGATAGGAATGAAAGTCTCCTCCTCTGGTTTGCCGTGTTTTGATTGCCGAGGCGCTTTGCGTTTTGTTATCCTCCAGCATCCATGAAGGCTTCCGTTCACGAAGGTGGCCCATCTCAGTCAGTCCTTCTTCCACCTTGTCTCATTGCCCTGGCCTACATTCTTCTGCACATGGTCACTGCCAGCCGCTACGGCTACTTCCGGGATGCGCTCTACTATATCGCCTGCTCCAATCATCTTGACTGGGGCTATGTGGATCATCCTCCGCTGATCGTATTCGTCGCATGGATTTCACGGCACACGCTCGGCCTGTCGCTGCCTGCGCTGCTCGTGTGGCCCGCTGCTGCCGGTGCTGCGCGCATTGTTCTCACGGCTGTCATAGCCCGGGAACTGGGTACCCGCCGCTTTGGCGTTGCCCTCGCTGCCCTGCTGGCTGCCGTTCCCGGTGTGTGGATGGTCAGCGATCACCAGTTCTCCATGAATGCCTTCGAGCCGTTGTTCTGGGGTGGCTGCGCGTACGTCGTCCTGCGGATGATCAGGTCAGACAACCCGAGGCTCTGGTTGGCTTTCGGAGCCATTGCCGGACTCGGACTGGAGAACAAGTACTCGATCGCCGTCTTCGCCTTTGCTCTCATTGCCGGTCTTTTCTTCACTCCGCAACGCAAGCTCCTCTTCACCCCCTGGCTCCTGGCTGGCGGCGCCGTGGCGCTTCTTTTTTCTCTTCCCAATCTGCTCTGGAACATCCACCACCACTGGCCCTTTTTGGAGCTCATGCATAACATCCACGCCGCCGGCAAGGATATCGTTCTCTCGCCGGTGGACTTTCTGTTGCAGCAGGCGCTCATCATGAGCCCTACCACGTCACCCTTCTGGTTCGGCGGCCTGTTCTTCTATCTTTTCTCTCGCGACGCAAAACCGTTCCGGGCCTTTGGCTGGGCCTTTGTCTTAACCATTACCTTCTTCCTTGTGGCCCACGGCAAGAACTACTACTCGGCTCCGGTCTATCCCATCGTTCTGGCTGCTGGAGCCTTCGTCGTTGAACGTTCTTTGGCGAGCTCGCGCTTAATGGAACATTTCCGGCTGCGTTCCATTTTGAAGCCCGCTATGTTCCTGTGGCTCCTTGCCGGGGTGATTCTCTTCTTGCCTGTGACCCTTCCGGTGCTCAGCGTTGAAGCTTTTCTCCGTTACCAATCCCATCTTCCTTTCGAAGTGCCGCACAGCGAGAACAGTCAAAAGGGGACAGCCTTGCCGCAGTACTATGCCGACGAGTTCGGCTGGCCGGAAATGGTCGCCGCCGTGGCCCGTGTTTACGAATCCCTGCCGCCGGAGGATCGCGCCAGGACCGCCATCCTCACCAACAACTATGGAGAGGCCGCCGCCATCGATTTCTTCGGCTTGAAATACGGCCTGCCCAAAGCCATCTGCCCCCATCAGAGCTATTTCTTGTGGGGCCCCCGCAACTCTACCGGGGAAATTGTAATCCGTGTTGGAGCGACGATTGACACCGTTCGACCTTCATATGCAAATGTTATCGTGGCGGCCACACTCGATAATCCATACGCTTACTCCTACGAAATCCGCCCGATCCTCCTCTGCCGCGGTCTCAAGACCGACCTCCAAGTCCTGTGGCCAAAGCTCAAGATCTGGCAATAACCGCACGAAGGCCTCCCAGCACCTGTCGACTTCGGAAGTCCCGGTCACGGTGGAAGGTGCGTTGTGGGGCAGACGTCCTCGTCTGCCTAAATGGGGTGTGGGTTCGAGCGGAACTGTTGGGAGTATAAAGGAAGCGGGCAGCCCAGGGCGGGCTGCCCATTCACCTGCAAACGCCGTTCTTAAGCTTGAGCCACGGCCGTCGTCGCACCGTTCAGGCTGAAGCCGTGCAAGGCCTGCTTGATGATCCACCGCAGGACGGTCTGGTTGTTGTAATAATGGCCCAGCACGTACTGGCAGGTCGACAGGCAATGCTTGTTGCAGTCCTTCTTCATCTCATCAAGTTGTTTGACATCGAACTTCTGGTTCTCGACAGTCCCCCAGTCGTACTGCGCGGAGTACATGGGGAAGCAGGGCGCCAGGGTGCCGTCAGTCCGAATCACGCAGGAGTTGTGACCGGCGCGACAATTCCAAGACTCGACTTTGCCCCGCATGAATTCCTTCATTCGCCCCAGGTGCGCCTTGGAATTCACCATGATGTAACCCTGCTTGTTTTTCTCAATCAAATGATCCAGCAGGGCGTCGACCTGGGGGAAGTCCTCGGGCCGCAGGTAAGTCTCGTTTTCCTGCATATGCTTGAAGTGGGACTGTTCCAGCATCGGCGTCTCGTTGATGTGGTAATCCGTGGAGATCCCATGGTCGTGCGCGATCTCGGTCAATTCCTTGATGTCGTCCATATTGTTCCGGCAAATGTTCATATTGAAAACGACCATGTAGCCATACCGCCGCTGCATCTTCACCATGTAATCAAAATTGGATCGGATGGGCTTGAGCGCCTTGGGAAGTCCCGGCTTCTCATCGACACAATCGACCGCGAAATTGATGGCCGCGACGCCGCTATCACCGATCCAATCGCACACCTCCGGCCTCAACAATCGACCATTAGTGGGAAGATAAACGAAAAATCCCCTCTTCGTGCCGTAGTAAACCACCTTGTGGATGAACTGGGGACGCAGCAGCGGCTCCCCTCCCATGATGGCAATCACGCGGCATCCCACGGAATGCAGCCAATCGATGGAGCGCCTGGCCGTGTCTTCGGTCATTCCCTTGACACTATTGTCGAACGCCCAGCAGTAATGGCAGTCGAGGTTGCATTTCCACTCTGTAAACAGGTAGGACAACAAGGGGCGAAATTCGTCCGACATCACACGCGATTGAACGTAGGGGACAAACCAACGACGAAATGCGCGCACTCCATTATTGGAGTGATAGACGAATCCCGACCGCTTCATGTCGGTGGTCCTTGAGTTCATGGGAAAGACCGGCTCCGGCAGGGCCTGGGGCTCCGGGGAGGGTGGCAGGAGGGTAGTCCGCACGGACGACTTTTGAAGGAATTCTTGCAAAGGAACATCAACTCGAAAGGGACGTGCGGATTCAGTAAATTCGGGTGTGGATTCGACTTGGACCAGTCTTGACATTCTTGCAATCTCCTTTCCTCATTCGAAGCGCGGTTACGAGGAATCCTTAATGATCCTCGGAAGTGGATAACAGCGTCCCGTTTTCGCCGTCACTGCGGGACACCCCTACTGTGGAGGCGAGTCTTTCTGCGGCTCAATGCCGTATTTGTTCAGCAACTGGACGATCTTAGGGACCTCGGGGACGGGTTCATTCAAAATGTGCTGCCGGTAGAGCTTCGCCATCCGCTCGTTTTCCTGCTGCTGCTTCAATCGCTCTCGCGCTGCCCGCAGCTTCTCTTCGCGAGCGGTCTTGGCAATTCCCTTTTCCTCGAGATCGTGTTGGACCTCGGTGGTGATGAGTCCCTCTTTGAGGACGAGAGAATGGTCACGGCTGTCGAGGTTGACGCTCTTACCGCCGGCAAAGATTTCGTGGCGTCCATGTTCTTCGTACCACTTTGTCAACGTGGCCGTCATGTGCATCTTCTCCACGATATTGCGCCAGCCGACGCCCGTGTTGTAGGCGCAGAAAGAAATCTCGCCCTCCTGGGTCGCGTACGGAATAATGCACCGCTCCGTCCGGCGGAAGTCGTAATTGAATAGATCCTGGAACCACATGCCGGCAATGAACAGGACATTCCAGCGGTCGCGGCGGCGCCTTTCGATATCCTCCAAGGTCCGATCCGCTGTGACTTTACCGTAGTCCCTTCCGCTGGCTCCAAAGCCCTTGTCGAATTTTTGCAACAGGTCGAAAACCGAGAAATGCGTTGTCGCTTTGAAGGGGTCGTAATTCCGCATCACGGCGAGTGCCATTCCCAGGATCGAGAGGAATTTGCCGCGGGCGCCATCGTTGACCTTGGCGACATCCCTGGCCAGCCGGTCGGTGTTAAGAAAAGAAGTGAGCGGGGCGGCCTCTTTTGTTTCCTTATCAATCAACACCGCCATCCCGACGCCGCAGTTGGGATGGCAACCACAGCTCAACTGTCCCCAGTCGGCACCGGGGCCATGTACCAGGTCAGCCCAGTCCGCAAACGTGCTGATAAAGGAGAGCGGGAACCAGTCGCGGATGGGTTCGCCCAGGCCCGTTTGCTTTTTCACATCGTGGGCGAGGTGCGAAAGCGTATACCGTTGCGCCTTGCGGCGTTCATCGGAGATGTCCTCATCGCGCCCCGTGAAGGAGACGGGCTGGAACGAGCAGAAGGACACTCTCTTGGGGTTGTCCAGCGCGAATTGGATGATGCGTCCCACCTGTTCGTTGTTAATGCCATTGACAATGGTCGTCACGGGCACAATTTCGATACCCGCTTTGTGGAGGTTTTCAATGGCACGGAGTTTAACGTCAAACAGGTTCCCCACCTTGCGATGTTCATTGGCCGCGTTTCCAATCCCGTCAAACTGGAGGTAAGCATACCTCAGGCCCGCCTCCGAGGACTGGCGGCAAAACTCTTCACTCTTGGCGAACTCGATCCCGTTCGTCGCCGCCTGCACGCTGTTGTATCCCACCTTGCGGGCATAACGGACCGCATCGATGAAATACGGGGACAGGGTCGGCTCACCGCCCGAAAACTGGACGCTCATTTGGCGCCGAGGCTTGAGGGAGATGGCGTTATCCAGGAGCTGCTGGATCTCTTCCCAACTCAGTTCGTGAACAAATCCCACCTGATTGGCGTCCATGAAACAGGGATCACACATCATATTGCAGCGGTTGGTCAGATCAACCGTGAGGACTGCACCCCGCCCATACCGGATCGTGCTCGTTCCGTGGTTGTGCAACTTCTCATCATTGTGGGAGAGGATATCGCTGCCCGGATAAGCCTGTTCCAAGTGCTTGAAAAACTCCGCATCAATCGACATCACATCTTCAAAATGTCCGTGCTTGGGGCAGTCTTTCACCATCAGGATCTGCCCGTCACGCTCCACAATCTGCGCCTTGATTTCACCGACCCTCTCATTCAACAGAATCTCTTTGGGAACTTTGCCGTCCACGATCTGCTTGCGAACTTCGGGCACACACTTCGGGCAAAGCGAATCGGTGGTTCGCGGCCACCCCAGCGGCGGTTTGACTTTTTGATAGGATTTCAGGAGGGGGCGATCCGACCACTTCGGTGTGAATGCCGGGTTCGGCTTAATGCGGTTAAGCCTTTCATATACATTCCACGCCCCACCAGCTAAATAGGTTAAGCCTTTCTCCACGTACTTTATTGGCTTGTGCATGTTTTTCTAAATACTCCTTTACATTTGGCGGACAAACCCTGGCGACATCTACCCACCTCGTGCTTGGTTGCCGCGATGAGAACTGGTTTCCGTCTCAAACATATGGCACGAGCCGCCAACGTCATATTTGGATTAGGCGTGATGAAATGATCATTCCGCCCGCGTTTGGCCGGTATCATGCCAAAAGGACAGCGAGTTTTGCCTTTATCAGGCCCGAATATCACAGGTAAATCGAATTTATGTCAAGTTTTTTCCGCTGAATGGGCACTATTAGTCCAACCACGTTTCATCGATGAAACACCCCCTGGGTACGCCATATATTGTGTTCATTCAATGACATAGCCCAATTTGGCATTGATTCGTCTGCTCGCGGGAGGAAGAAGAGGCCAGGGAAAACCACCTCCAAATGCCTGAAATCGCAGCTGAATGGCGGGCCATTTTTCTGCGAGAGGAATCAATTTGTTGAAGCCGATTTGAGGATTCAAGGGTAAGGGAACGGTGCCACGCAGGAGAGAAATTCGTCAAAAATGGTCATCGGTTTGCCCATGTAATGAAATGGGACAATCGCTCAAGGATTGTCTGAAGGGATTTCGCTCGGGGGCGACTATCATTAATATTAGATGTTCTGCTTAACCCCCCAAGTCTGAGGGCACGGGAATCGCATCCACAGGAAACTATTCCTGATCCATGCTTCTCCGCGAGGCATCATTGAGGGATGATCTGTGAGATCCAGTTCTTCCTGAAGTAGCGTTGCGTCCACTCAACGGGCCTTGACGCTATTAAGGATTGGGTTATACTACCCTCCGCATCGGGCAAATGCTCGCTGCCACTTTCCTCAAGGAGGAGCCTATGTCTGCAATCTCTATCGTCAGGGGTAGGTCTGCCTCCGTCCGCTGATCTAAACCAAGACGTTCTGCGCCTGGATGCCCGGCATCCAACAAATCTTTCGGTGACTGTTTCTCTTCCGCAGGCCTCTCCCCTTCTACCGTCATAAGCCACCATTCGTAGCGATTGATTCGCTGCGCGATAAATTCATCTCCGTGCTTCTCGGATACGGTGGGCCGGAGCCAACAAGATGAGGAGAGACTTGCATGCAATTAACTGAACTGGGATGGAATCCCTATTTTCAGGGTCATTTTTTGAATGAACAATCGAACGGCTGTGTACCTGGACGCGTCTCGGAGGAGAGCAAAGGATATTACCGGGTGATGGCTGAAGCGGGGGAGTTCCTCGCGCAAATTGCGGGAAGGGTCCGCTATCGCGCCGAAGAGCGAAGCGATTTCCCTTCAGTGGGTGACTGGGTTGTCCTCGCGCCACACGCCTCAGGCGGACGTGCCAGCATTACGGCGATTCTGCCGCGGCGCACCTTGCTTTCGCGCAAGGTCGCCGGGCGGGCCGTCGCTGAACAGGTCCTGGCGACGAATCTCGACCTCGTGTTCATCGTCACATCGCTCAACCAGGAGTTCAAACTCCGGCGCGTCGAGCGATATCTCACTCTGGTGTGGCAGAGTGGGGCTCAACCCGTCGTGCTCCTCAACAAAGCCGACCTTTGTCCGGATGCAGGCGCTCGTTCGACGGACGTCGCGCGGGGCGCGCCGGGCGCCCCGGTACATGCGATCAGCGCGGCGAATGGGATAGGGCTTGAATTGGTGCGACAGTACCTGAGTGTGGGCCGGACAGGAGCATTTGTCGGCTCCTCGGGAGTCGGGAAGAGCACGATCATCAACGCGCTCCTGGGCGACACCCTCCAACCCGTTCAGGCCGTCAGGCAGACAGATGATCGGGGGCGGCACACGACCACCTCGCGCCAGATGATCATGCTGCCGCGCGGGGGTATCGTGGTGGATACCCCGGGGATGCGCGAGTTGCAGCTGTGGGAGAGCGATGCGGGGATCTCAAAAGCATTTGAAGATCTTGAAGAGTTGGCCCAACAATGCAGGTTCCGCGATTGCCAACACCTCGGAGAACCCGGCTGCGCCATCCCGCAGGCCATCGCGGACGGCACCTTCGATCGCGAACGCCTTGAGAATTATCGCAAGATGCAAGCGGAGCTGAGATTCCTTGATACCAAGACAAATCTCGAGGTCCGCCGGGCGGTCAAAGAGCGGTGGAAGAAACTCTGCAAGGCACAGAAGAGGGGGCCCAGGAAATATTAGGGGCGCCGGGCCCCTCTTCGTGGATCGCTTTGAGGAATCCTTGCTCTGCCTCTTCGTTAGTGTTTACCCGCGGTCATCCGCGTCCAACAAGATTTTTTCAGTATCTTTGCGTTGACGGGACCATTGAAACCAGCCTAAAATCCTGTTCACCCTGATACTTTGGTACCAACGCAGCCCCGCTCGACCGCCAGCTCTGGTTGGGGATTTCATTGTTGCGGGGAGTGCGGTAATTCCTGAAGTCGACTAAAAACAACGTCTGAACACCTAAAAAAAAGACAGGAGGAACTCTATGAGGTTTGCAAGGGCGTTTTTGACTTTGACTCTCGTCGTGATCCTGGCTGGTTTGGTTTTCGGTACTGACCAGGAGAAGAAGCCGGCCACCAAGGCCGCGGCGAAACCGGCCATGGACGAGAAGGCTGCTATGGCGATGATGGAGAAGCTGGCCACCCCATCGGAGGGACATAAGAAACTCGATCTGATGGTCGGCACCTGGCATGCGAAAAACACGATGTGGATGGATCCGTCAAAGCCGCCGGTGGTTTCCGAAGGGACGTCGGAGCACAAGTGGATCCTGGGTGGACGGTTTCTCGAGCAGCGCTTCGAAGGGACGTTCATGAACATGCCCTTCTCCGGGATCGGCTACACCGGCTACGACAACTACAAGAAAAAGTATGTAAGCGTGTGGATGGATTCAGCGGCCACCTCGATCATGAACATGACCGGTTCATTCGATGCCTCTGGCAAGATTCTCACTACGACCGGGAAGATGGATGATTTCACCACCGGAAAGACGATGACGGTCCGTGAGAAGATGACCCTCACCGGCAAGGACGAAATTCTTTTCGAGATGTGGGGGCCGGACCCCACCGGCAAGGAGTACCGGATGATGGAAATCCAGTACACGCGGAAGGGGCAATAAAGGCGAAGGAAATTGGGGACTGTCGCCGTGAAGTCAGGGGACGGTCCCCTCTCCTTCTTTAGAACCAGGGAATTGTCCCGTTCTGATCTCTTGATAGCTAAGACTTTGGATTCAGCCCGGCGGCTTTGCCGCCCACTATTGCGGAAAGGCTCCGAGACTGTGTCAAAACTCAGGTGCGTAGGATCTGTGGAAAAAAATTTCTGCATTAGATGACCTATGAGACGCTTCATCGATCAGGTTAATGATTTTTCTTGTCCTGATTTTCGCGATTTGTTGGTTTTGACACAGTCTCTCCGCCTTTCCGGACTGAGTGCACACCAACTTCTTTCTTCTTTGGCGAGGCTGAGCCTCGCCAAAGAAAAACAATTCTGATTGAGATGGCCACTTCCGGAAAGCCGCAGGCTTTCCGCAATAGTGAGCGGCGAAGCCGCAAGATCCCTCTCTCAGGGAGATGACCAGTTCATCCAGAGAACAAGAATTAAATTAGTGTCTTCGGCAATAACCTGGAATACAATAGACAGGTCAGCAATCCGAAATTGAAGTCCTTTCCCCCCGTTTCCTTAAATCCTCCCCCCTTGGAATTGACCATGAAAAATCTGAATTTCAAGATCTCCAAAGACACGCCTGCGCTCTATTTCACTTCGGTCACGAAGGATCGTCTCCCGGTATTCAGAACAGACCTCGTCAGAGACATTGCCTGCAAAGCCCTCAACGAGGCGCGAATCTCGGGAGAATTTGCGTTATTTGCATACGTCCTCATGCTGGATCACATTCACTGGATCACCGACTCGGTACAAAAGCCCTCAGAAATTCTGAGATTTGTCGATGGAATCCTCGGTCACCGGATCATTGAGTACTTGAAGAGAAACAACTGCCAGAAATCCCTGGACAAGTTGAGAAAGGCCGAAAAGGCCAGGGGTTATAAATACTCACTATGGGATCACCATCCCAATACACTTTGGTTGACGAGTGAATCCATCTTGATGCAAAAGGTGAATTACATTCATCAGAACCCGGTCAAAGCGGGACTGGTCGACCGAGCCGAAGATTACCTTTGGTCAAGTGTGAGATATTGGGCAGGAAAAGTCAGGGATGATGAGCCTGTCCGGCTTGATATTGAACTGATCTGCTGGCGGAAGAGGTGAGAATTTCATTGAGCTGACTTGAGAAGTTCCAGAAGATCAGAGATCGTACGGAGTAGGTCCGCGGCTTCGCCGCTTCCGCCTTGGCGGACGGAAAGCCTCTGGCTTTCCCGTGGCCGGCCAATAAACATTCTATCTTTGTCTTCTGTGGCGAGGCTCAGCCTCGCCGAGGGGAAAGAATATGGAAGGGGGAAGAACCCCGGCTCGGAAAGGCGGAGCCATTCCGCAATAATGAGCGGCCAAGCCGCGGGCTGATTCTGCAGCCTAATTCAGCACGCACAGGAATCAGGCCCGATGGATTGGAGATCTTCGCCTAGGGGGATACTACCTACAAAGTTCCAGACATCAGAAACGTCAACTTATGAGCAGACGGGGACGTCTGCTCCACCCTTGATCCAGGAACCGCTACCCCTGCTCCCCGTTGCCGTTGCCTTCCTCGGCGTTCTTTTCAATCAGCGAGCAGGCGGCGACGCGGTCTTCGGCCTCGAGGTCGATCAAGCGGACCCCCTGGGTGGAACGCCCGGCTTCACGGATCTGCGACGAGTCGGTGCGGATGATTTTCCCCTGCGCCGTGATCAACATGACTTCAGAATCTTCCTCGACGCACAGCGCGCCGACCACTTTGCCATTGCGCTCGGTCGTCTTGACGTTGATGACGCCCTTGCCGCCGCGGGCCGTGAGGCGATATTCCTCGATTCCCGTGCGCTTGCCGTAGCCGCGCTCGGTGACCGAGAGCACCAACCCCTTCTCGCCAAACGTCGCCATCGAGACCACAAAGTCTCCCTTGCCGAGTCTCATGGCGCGGACGCCGCGGGCCTGGCGGCCCATGTCGCGCACTTCGGCTTCAGGAAAGCGAATGGCCTTGCCGTCGTGCGTGGCGAGGAACACGACCTGTTTCCCATCGGTCAGCTTGCATCCGATCAACTCGTCGTTGGAATCGAGATTGATGGCGATTATGCCCCGCGCCATCGGGTTCGCAAACGCCGACAGCGGCGTCTTCTTGATGACCCCGAGTTGGGTCGCCATGACGATGAACTGCTTGTCGTTGTCCTCCGCGTCCAGCTTCAGCACCGGCAGCACGGCCGACACCTTTTCGCCGGCGGTGAGGTTGACGAGATTGACAATCGACTTGCCTTTACCCGCCGTGCCGACATCCGGGATCTCGTACACTTTCAGCCAATACACCCTGCCTTTATTCGTGAAGATGAGCAGGTAGGAGTGCGTCGAGGCAATGAAGAGGTGCTCGACGAAGTCCTCCTCGCGCGTCCGCATTCCGATGCGTCCCTTGCCGCCGCGGGTCTGGGTCCTGTAAATCGCCGTCGGCGTGCGCTTCAGGTAACCGGTATGCGTGAGCGTGATGGCAACATCTTCCTGGGCGATCAGGTCTTCCAGCGTGATCTCGGCCTGCTCGTCGATGATCAGAGTCCGGCGGACATCGCCATAGGTCTTCTTCATCTCCTGGAGTTCATCGACCACCACGCCGCGGAGCTTTTTCTCGCTCGCCAGGATGCTTTGAAGCTTTTCGATCAGCTTGATCAACTCCTCGTATTCCGCCTGGATCTTACCGCGCTCGAGGCCAGTCAACCGCTGCAGGGTCATTTCCAGGATGGCCTGTGCCTGGCGCTCGCTCAGCTTGAAGCGGGCCATCAACCCTTCGCGCGCCTCCTTGGGGGTGGCGCAGGCGCGGATCAGCTTGATGACGGCGTCGATGTTGTCGAGCGCGATCTTCAGCCCTTCGAGGATGTGGGCGCGCTCCTCGGCCTTCCGAAGCTCAAATTGCGTGCGGCGGCGGACCACCATGACGCGGTGGTCGATGAAGTATTGAATCATGTCTTTCAGATTCAGCACGCGCGGCTGGCCATTGACGATCGACAGCATGATCACGCCGAAGGAGCTCTGCATCGGCGTCTGCTTGTAAAGATTGTTAAGGATCACCTCCGCCGGCTCACCCCGGCGCAGTTCCACCACGATGCGCATCCCTTCGCGGTCGGATTCGTCGCGCAAGTCGCTGATGCCATCGATTTTCTTTTCCTGCACCAGTTCGGCTATCTTTTCAATGAGCCTTGCCTTGTTGACCTGGTATGGAATCTCGGTGATGACGATGGCGTCCTTGTCCTTGGTCAGATGTTCAATGGCGGCGCGCGCCCGCATGATCAGTGAACCGCGCCCCGTCATGTAGGCGTTCTTGATGCCTTCCTTGCCGTAGATGAATCCGCCCGTTGGAAAATCAGGCCCGGGGATTTTTTTCATTAACTGGGGGACGGTAATCTCGGGATCCTCGATGAGCGACACGGTCGCATCCACGATTTCCACCAGGTTGTGCGGGGGGATGTTGGTCGCCATGCCGACGGCAATGCCGGAACTGCCATTTACCAGGAGGTTCGGCAGGCGGGCGGGCAGGCACATCGGTTCTTCGAGCGACTCGTCGTAGTTGGGAGTGAAATCGACGGTCTCCTTGTCGATGTCCTCGAGCATCACCTGCGCGATGCGCGGCAGACGCGCCTCGGTATACCGCATTGCGGCCGGAGGATCTCCATCGACGGAACCGAAATTCCCCTGCCCGTCGATCAAGGGATAGCGCATGGAGAACTCCTGGGCCATGCGCACCAGGGTGTCATAAATGGCGGCGTCGCCATGGGGGTGGTAGTTGCCCATCACCTCGCCCACAATCTTGGCGCACTTGCGGTAAGGCTTGTTGGAGGCCAACCCCATTTCGTTCATGCCATAGAGGATGCGTCGATGTACGGGTTTCAGCCCGTCGCGCACATCGGGAAGGGCCCGGCCGATGATGACCGACATGGCGTAATCCAGGTAGCTGCGCCGCATCTCGTCTTCGATGTTGACGGGGATGCGGTTACCCAGATGGAGCGGTTGTTGGACAGGAGGTTGCGGCTTGCTTGGATCCTTGGGTGGTTGTTCCGTGGACATGAATGATTAAAGGTTTCCTTAAATTTGAATTAATCGCAGAGAACGCCGGGATCGCAGGTAAGAATGACTTGGGTCACCGGGTTGGACGACATCCCCCCGCTGTTCATCCAAGGCGCCCCAAAATAGCCGTCGTCGCGAAGCTTCCCCCTCATTTCAAACGTCTGCAGCTAGTCCTGCGTTCTTTGCGGCCTCCGCGGTGACTCTTCTTAAATATCCAGATTCTTTACATCGAGGGCGTTCTGTTCGATGAACAGCCGGCGCGGCTCGACTTCGTCGCCCATGAGGATGGTAAAGATCTCATCGCTCTCCGGCTCATCCTCGATGCGCACCTGAAGCAGCGTCCGGGTTTCCGGGTTGATGGTGGTCTCCCAAAGCTGTTCGGGGTTCATTTCGCCCAACCCTTTATACCGCTGGATGGTGAATTCCTTTTTGCCTTGCGTCAGGATGAAGTCGACGAGCTCCCTCGTCGTGGCAATCTCAGTCCTTTCTTTTTCCTCTTCCACCACGAAGGGAGGCGTGTTGTACTCCGCCACCAACTTGGTCAACTGCACAATGCGGCGGTATTCCGGCAGCGAAATGAAATCCCAGCCGATGTGCGTGACCTCACTGCCATTCAGATTTGAAACGACCAGCTCGAACAGATCGTGTTCTTCATCGCGCCCCACCGTGCTGTCGAATCCCATCTTCGAAAGTTTCTCCGACAGCTTCTCCAGCCGCTTCTCATCGGAAAGCGCTTGGCGCGAATCCACTTGGTTTTCCACCAGCAGTTGCACCACCCGCGTGTCCCGGATGCGTTTGCCGATCCGATCCATGAAGCGATAGTACTCATCCATGTTGCCGAGAAATGAGGTCAGCGCACGACTACTCAGTTCTTTGTTGGTCTGGGGGATGACCACTTTCTTGTTCTCGACGGCCTGCCTCATGATCACCTTGGTGAGTTCCTTTTCGTCCTTGATGTACTGCTCGGTCTTCCCCTTCTTGATCTTGAACAGGGGCGGCTGCGCGATGTACACGTGGCCGCGCTTGATGAGTTCCGGCATCTGTCGGAAGAAAAAGGTCAGCAACAGGGTCCGGATATGGGATCCGTCGACGTCGGCGTCGGTCATGAGGATGACCTTGTGGTAACGCAGTTTCGAGACATCAAAACCCGACTCGTCCCCGTCGCCCTTGCCCACGCCCGTGCCGAGCGCCGTAATCATGGCCCGGATCTCCTCGTGGGCCAGCATCTTGTCGTAGCGCGCTTTTTCAACGTTCAGAATTTTTCCTTTAAGGGGGAGGATAGCCTGGGTGGCGCGGTCCCTCCCCTGCTTGGCGCTGCCGCCGGCCGAGTCGCCCTCCACCAGGAACAATTCGCAAAATTCCGGGTTCCGCTCCTGGCAATCCGCCAGTTTTCCGGGCAGCGACCCGCTATCCAGGGCTCCCTTGCGCCGCGTCAGGTCCCGCGCCTTGCGGGCGGCCTCGCGCGCCCGGGCGGCATCAATGGCCTTTCCCACCACCTTGCGCGCCACGGGCGGGTTCTTGTCGAAATAGTCCATCAGGCGTTCATACAGGAAGGAGTCCACCACGCCCTTGATATCGCTGTTCAGTTTTCCCTTGGTCTGTCCTTCGAACTGCGGCTGAGGCAGTTTAACGCTGATGACGCCGACCAGCCCTTCCCGCACGTCATCCCCCTGCACGCCCTCCTTCACTTCCTTGAAAAGCCCGCTCGAGCCGCCGTAGTTGTTGATCGCTTTCGTCACGGCGGACCGGAATCCGGACAGGTGTGTGCCGCCATCAACGGTGTTGATGTTATTGGCGAAGGAGTACACATTTTCGGCGTAGCCGTCGTTGTACTGAATTGCCATCTCGATGTTGACCTTGTCCTTGGTCCCGTCTTCTTTCTCGGCGCCAAACTCGCGCTCCGCCTCGAAGTAGATGACCTTGTCGTGGAGGACGGACTTGTTCTTGTTGAGTTGCTTGACGAACTCCGAGATACCGCCGGTGAACTTGAATTCATGCTTCTTGTCGCTGCGCTCGTCGGTGATGGTGATGACCAGTCCCTTGTTCAGGAACGCCAGTTCGCGCAGACGCTGCGACAGGGTGTCGAAGTTAAATTCGACGGTGTCAAAAATCTCGGTGTCGGGATGGAATGTGACGCGCGTCCCCTGTTTCTGCGATTTGCCCATTTTCTTGAGCGGCGCCTGCGGCTTGCCGCGTTCATACGACTGCTGATAAACGTACCCGTCGCGCCAGATCTCCAGGTCGAGCATTTCGCTCAGGGCGTTGACCACCGAAACGCCGACCCCGTGCAGCCCTCCCGAAACCTTGTAGCTGTTGGAATCGAACTTGCCGCCGGCGTGGAGCTTAGTCATCACCACTTCCGCGGCCGACACTTTTTCGGTTGAATGCTCATCGACCGGGATCCCTCGTCCGTTGTCCACCACGGTTACCGAATTGTCGACGTGAATGGTGACGTCGACGCGGGTGCAATATCCCGCCAGCGCCTCGTCGATGGAGTTGTCGATAACCTCATAAGCCAGATGATGCAGACCCATCTCGCCCGTAGAGCCGATATACATGGCGGGGCGCAGGCGAACGGCTTCCAGCCCCTCCAGCACCTTGATGCTATCCGCATCGTAGTGCCCCGGGCTTCCGTTCGTTCTTCGCTCGGAAACGGTATTTTCCTGATTGCCGCTTTTTGTCATGAACGATTCCATCCTCGCTTCCAGGTTTCTGCCAAAAAAAGAAAAACCGACCCCCGTGGGAGTCGGTCTATTTCCTTTGAAAATTGCTGACCCATCCAATCCTGATTTCCTTTGTCGCTCTCCCCAGTCGAATCCCTTTCACCCGCTTGATACCTCCCACCACCACCCTGTTTTCAAATCCGCATCGGCATCACGATGTACCGGTAGTTGACGCCTTCTTCACTGAGCGGCCTCAGAAGCCCGGCACTCTGTTCATCCTTGAACTCAAAGCTCACTTTGTCCTCGTTGATGACCGACAGGAAGTCCAAAATGTATTGTCCATTGAATCCCACTTCGAGCGGCGCGCCGGAATAGTCGACCTCCAACTCATCATGCGCCTCTCCGTAGTCGGCGTGGCTGGACGAAATTTCCAGTTTCTGATCCCCAATGTTCAGCTTGACGGCATGTGACCGTTCATCCGAGAGGAGGGACACGCGCCGCAGGGCCGACAGAAATTCCTCCCGAGGCACGGAAATATTTTTCTCGTTCTCCCGCGGCAAGACCGCCTCGTAATTGGGAAATTGTCCCGACAACATGCGGGAAACCAGCAACCGGTTCCCCAACTTGAAGAAGAGATGATTCTCGTCCTTCCCCATTTCCACCGCTGCTTTCTCGTCGGCTTCCCCCAGCAACCGGGTCAACTCGGCCATCGCCTTCTTCGGGATCAGGGCACGCAGTTCGGTATTCAGTCCCGTGAATTCGTGGTTTTGTTCGATATGGGCCAAACGGTGGCCATCGGTCGAAACCATCGTCATGCTGTTGGGCTTCAGTAACAAGAGGGCTCCATTGAGGGTATAGCGGGATTCCTCCGCACTGATGGCAAAAATGGTGCGGTTGATCATCCGGGCCAGCATCCGCGCCGGGATCGTAACCAGGGGATGCTTGAACTCCGCCATCGCTGGAAAGTTGTCTGTTGCGGTCCCAACCAGTTTGAACGACGACTTCTGACAGGTCACAGTGGCCCAGTTGTTCTCCTGCGCCTTGAATTTGATGTCGGCGTCGGGCATGGCGCGCACGATGTCGAAAAAGCGCTTGGCGGGGACCGTGATCGCCCCTGGAGACTTCAACTTGGTTTCACAACTCGTCTTGATTCCAATCTCAAGGTCCGTGGCGACGATCGACAATCTCTCCGCTTCTGCTTCCAGCATGACATTCTGCAGAATCGGTATGGTGGCCTTTTTCTCCACGACCCCCTGAGTAAAAGTCAACTCTTTGAGCAGATCAAATTTCTTAACCGTGAATTCGATCATGAATGTTTCCTCGGTGATTTAGACGGTTTCGCCTTCTGCCAAAGTAAATATATCAATCAGTATATAAATTAATGATGATGATAACGCCTGTTGAAATATGAATATCCCGTTTCAAACTACTCCTGCATGTCTTTTCATCATCCTGGTAAAAAGAAATTCTGTGGCTTCGCTGTGTCTCCCTGTGACAAACTGCCCTCCTTCTGTCCTTCCAAAGTTTTCTACAGGATTTCTCCATCGTCACCTGTGAGAAACACACGCCACGCTATTGGAAAGAGGCAGTTACCTTGTTGATTAATCTGTTTAAATCCTTGTCGCTCTTCCGTAACTCCTCGATCTTGTGAATGGAATGCAGCACCGTCGTGTGATGCTTCCCATTAAATTCCCGGCCAATTTCCGGAAGGGAGGCGCTGGTCAACTGCTTGGCCAGGAACATGGCAATCTGGCGTGGATAGGAGATACTCTTCGAATTGTTCTTCGATTTCAGATCCGACACCTTCAGGCCGAACTGCTCCGAGACGGCTTTCTGGATCATTTCAATCGTAATGCGTTTTTCCTGTGAGTCGAGAATGCTCCTCAAGACCTGCTGGGTAATCTCAACATTGATCTCGAGGTCCTTGAGTTGACAATAGGCAACCAGCCGAATGAGCGAACCTTCCAACTCGCGAATATTGGACTTGATCTTGCTGGCAATGAACAGCGCGACATTATCGGGAATCTTCACTTTCTCCGATTCGGCCTTCTTCTGGAGGATGGCGATTTTCGTCTCGAGATCCGGAGGCTGAATATCAGCGATCAACCCCCACTCAAAGCGCGACTTCAGCCGCTCTTCAATCGTCGGAATGTCCTTCGGCGGGCAGTCACTTGAAATCACGATCTGCTTCTGATTGTCGTAGAGCGCATTAAAGAGGTGAAAAAACTCCTCCTGGGTGCGCTCCTTCCCGGCGATGAACTGGACGTCGTCAATCAACAAGGCATCCACGTTCCGGTATTTTTCACGAAAGGACACCATCTTGTCATAGCGCAACGAGGAGATGACGTCGTTGGTGAACTTTTCGGTGGAGGCATAGGTGAGACGGCACTTGCTGTTGTGCCGCTTGATCATGTGGCCGATGGCATGCATCAGGTGCGTTTTGCCCAATCCTACCCCACCATAGATGAACAGGGGGTTGTAGGCCTTGGAGGGCGATTCGGCCACCGCCCGGGCCGCCGCATGGGCGAACTGGTTGCTCGATCCCACCACGAAAGTGTCGAAGGAGTATTTCGGGTTGAGCTGGTGATCGATCGAGTCAAAATCTAGGGCTGCTTGCTGGGGAAAGCGAGACATTCGCGTCGCCTTGCCAACCGCTTCCGACACCGCAGCGGCAGGTTGAACCATGAACTCGAACCGGGCAATCTGTGCCCCGATCTCAACCACTGAACGGTTGATTTCGTCCATTACATTTTCGAGGATCCACTCTCTGAAAATCTCGTTCGGAACATCCACAAAAGCGACGGAGTCTTTCAACTGGCTCAACCGTGTTGGTTTAAGCCAGGTATCATAATTTTGGGGATCAACCTTGTTTTCAAGGGATAAAAGGATCTTTTGCCATACATTCATATATAAGGGTTTAGCTGATTTATTTTTCACAAAGTTTTCCACAGCCTGTGGAAAACTACTGTTCGGGGTCACTCACGGTATGGCTTGAGTAGGGCCTTTAAAATTTCGAAAAATTATAACATATTGGACGCCCTGCCGCAATGAATCTTTCGGCTAAAATCAGGGATTTTTGTGCGAAAAAGTGTGTTCTGAAGAGTAGCTTTCGGAAGCCGGCAGGAGAACGCGTGACCCGACGGAAAGGAACGGCAAATCCGCTTTTCGGTACCCGCTGAATCTGATATCATATGCAATTCTTTTGTGGGTCAGGTCAGTCGCCAATGGGCGACGGCAATTTCAGCGAAACACCATGGGGTCAACTCTCTGATGAGGAATGATCGTTTTCTTCGCGCCTGCCGGCGGGAGCCCGTAGATCGAGTGCCGGTTTGGCTGATGCGGCAGGCGGGGCGCTACATGCGCGAGTATCGTGAAATCCGCCACAACATCCCGTTCATGGAGCTGGTCAAGGATGTCGATCTTGCCACCCGGATCTCTCTTCAACCGTACCGGCGATTTCACATGGACGCCGTCATCCTGTTCTCGGACATCCTGGTGCCGGTCCAGGCCATGGGCATGGATGTTTCCATCCCGGAAGGCGGACCCAAGATCAAGCACCCGGTGCGCACACTGCAGGACGTAAATGAACTCAAGGTCCCGGACCCCACAGGGTCAACGAAATTCGTCCTGGAAATCCTGGAAAGGCTGCGCATGGAGCTCCGTGACGAAGCCCCTCTCATTGGTTTTGCCGGCGCCCCATTCACCCTCGCGAGCTATATGATCGAAGGCGGGGGGTCGCGCAACTTTGCCGTGATCAAAGCGATGCTTTACAGCCAGCCGGCGACGTTGCATGCTTTGCTCGATAAGATTACCACCACCGTTTCGCTTTATGTGCGGGCCCAGATCAATGCGGGCGCGCAGGCGATTCAACTTTTCGATACGTGGGCCGGAGAATTGTCGGCGGCGCAATACCGGGAATTTGCACTCCCTTACACACAGAGAATCTTTGAGTCCATCGGGAACCTGGGCGTGCCGCGCCTCCTTTTTGTGAACGGTTGTGGAACCTTGCTGGAGGCCATGGCGGAGTCTGGAGCGGACGTGCTCAGCGTGGACTGGCGCGTAGATCTCGGTGAGGTCCGCGCGCGCCTGGACTCCACCATCGCCTTACAGGGCAACGTTGATCCCTGCGTCCTGTTGTCCACGCCCGAAGCCGTCGAGCACGAAGCCAGTCAGGCGATCTTCAAGGGCGGTGGACGCGGACACATCCTCAACCTGGGCCATGGCATCCTGCCGACAACACCGGAGGAAAACGTGGCGACCTTTGTGGAGACAGCGAAAAAAATCTTTATGGTGCAGACGGGTCAAGGTGTGAAGCAAGGGTGAGCACCGTGGAACGGGATCTTGTAGTAACGTTCCGGCGGGACGTCTTTACAGGAAAGCGCGAAAGAGAGAGGAACGGGCTTTTGGACGAAAATCTGGAAATTCGATTTAGAGATCAACAGGTCACTTTTCCATTATGGCTGCTGGAGAAATACAACGTCCCGGGGCCGCGTTATACCAGTTATCCGACGGCGCCGGAATGGAAGGAAGATTTCGGGCCCGGCGACATGGAGAAGACGCTGGAGGCCTCCAACACGGTCGCCCGTCCGCGCCCGATCTCTCTGTACATGCACCTGCCGTTTTGCGACTCGCTGTGCCTTTTTTGCGGCTGCAACGTGGTGATTCAGAAAAATCATGACGGCGCACATCCCTATCTCAACCGCTTAAAGCGGGAGATCCAAGTTTTTGCCCGGCACGTCAGCTCCCAGCGGGAGGTGATCCAGTTCCACTGGGGCGGGGGAACGCCGACCTACATGTCACCCGCGCAACTGGAGGACTTGTTTCTGTTCACCCGGGAGCGGTTCCGATTTGCGCCCCATGCGGAGATCGGGGTCGAAGTGGATCCTCGGGTCACAACGGAAGAGCATGTGCAGACGTTGCGGCGGCTGGGGTTCAATCGCATCTCGATGGGGGTCCAGGATTTCAATCCGCTCGTCCAGAAGACGGTCCATCGAATCCAATCCTACGACCTCACCCGCCAGCTCGTGGATCAGTGCCGGGCCGCCGGCTACGAGTCGATCAATATCGACTTGATTTACGGCCTGCCTCACCAGACCGGCGATTCGTTCGCTGAATCGGTCGACAAGGTGATTGAAATCAACCCCGACCGCATTGCCATGTTCAGCTATGCGCATGTCCCGTGGTTGAAGAAGCAGCAGGGCTCTTTTGCTCAATTCATACCGGATGGGCGTGACAAATTCAAGATCTTTCGCAGCGGGGTCGAGCGCTTCACGGCCGCGGGGTACGATTATATCGGCTTCGACCATTTCGCCCGACCCAATGACGAACTGTGCGTCGCGCAGCGTAACCGGACCTTGCATCGGAATTTCCAGGGATACACCACCCAGGCGGGCGCGGACCTTTTCGGCCTGGGGGTCAGCTCTATCAGCGGCATCGATCGGATCTATGCACAGAACTATCGTGATCTCGAGTCTTATTCCGGAGCCATTGACCAGGACCGCCTGGCCATCATGCGCGGAATGCGGTTGACGGAGGATGACGTCGTTCGCCGCGCGGTGATCAGCAGGATCCTCTGCCATTGCGTTCTTCATAAATCTGAAATCGAGTCTGAATTCAACCTGGACTTCGACGCCTACTTCGCCGAGGAGCAACCCCGATTACGGGAGCTGGCGGACGACGGCCTGCTGGAGTTAGACGGCGACACGATCTCGGTGACATTGTCGGGACGGATTTTTATCCGGATCGTGGGCATGGCCTTTGATAAATATCTGCGCCAGAAGAAAGATTCGGCCAAGCCGCTGTTCTCAAAGACCCTGTAGACCGAGCAATCCGCCCGCGCCGGGGCCAGTCAGCTCCGCGTTGGCCGGCGATCTCATTGATGAAACCACCCTCCATCGGCGTTCTCCTTTTCAATCTCGGCGGGCCGGAGTCCCTCGAGGATGTCAAACCCTTTCTGTACAATCTCTTCTCGGACCCCGATATCATTCGAATCAAGAGCGATTGGTTGCGCAAAGCGGTGGCGTGGTTTATTGCGACCACACGCCGGAAGAAGTCGTCCGGGTATTACGCCCAAATTGGCGGCGGGTCGCCCTTGCGCCGGATTACCGAGGACCAGGCCGCGGCTCTGGAGAAGAAGCTGGCAAATGAGGGGCTCAACGTGAGGGCCTTCGTCGGCATGCGCTGCTGGCGGCCCACCATCGACGAAGCGTTGGAAACCATCCAGCGCGATGAAATCACGCATCTCGTCGTGTTGCCGCTTTTTCCTCAATTCTCAGTGACCACCAGCGGTTCCTGCATCAACTATTTCAACGCCCGGCTCCGGCAGAACGACCCCGGTGAAAGCCTTCGGGCGAGTTACGTGACACGCTGGTACAACGAGCCTCTTTATATTGAAGCGATGGCGGAACTGATTCGCGCGGAGATCGAGCAGTTTCCCGAGGCCGACCCGAAGGCCACCTACGTGATTTATAGCGCCCACTCGATTCCCCAGCGGTACGTTGAAGAAGGGGACCCGTATCTCGACCAGACCCGGCATACGGTGGACCTGATCAACCAGAGGCTGGGCCTCAAGGGTCCCTGGACGCTGTCTTTTCAATCGAAGGTGGGCCCGGTGAAGTGGCTGGAGCCCAGCACCGAGGAAGTGATCCAAACCCTGGGGCGGCGCGGCACACAACAGGTCCTGATCGTTCCCGTCAGTTTTGTTTCTGACCACATCGAGACACTTTACGAAATCGACATTCAATACCGCGACACGGCGCGTCAGGCAGGCATTCCCCATTTTCGCCGCGCCGCCGCGCTCAACCTGAATTCGAACTTCATCGCCGCCCTGGCCGCGATTGTGAAAGAACAGATCGCCCACTTGAAGGTGCCGTAATGTTTCAGTATCCATCATGATGACGCCCTCCTCATCGCCTGGAGCCCCCTCACGGAAAATCATCGTGCTCGGCGCAGGGATTTCCGGGCTCACGTGCGCGTACAGGCTCCACCAGGCCGGGATTGACGTCGAGGTGTTGGACCGTGAGGCCGCGCCCGGCGGGGTCATGCAAACCCGCGCCGTCGATGGTTTCCTCACCGAAGGCGGGCCGAATAGCTTCCAGTCCGGCGAGGAGGTCCTGTCGCTGATTCACGATGTCGGATTGGATGGGGAGCTCCTGGAAGCGGATGCACAGATGCCACGGTACATTTACTTTCGCGGACAGTTGCACCGGGCGCCCATGGGACCCGGCGCGCTCATTTTCACGAAACTGCTCTCGGCCGGCGCCAAGCTCAAGCTGGTTCGTGAACCCTGGGCCCCATCCAATCCGGACGGACATGAAGAATCCATCCGGGAATTTGTCACACGGCGCCTGGGTGGGGAGTTGCACGACGTCATGCTGGCCCCGCTGGTCTCTGGCATCTATGCGGGGGATACGGCGAAACTGAGCATGCAAAGCGTGTTTCCACTTCTGGTCGAGCTGGAAACCAAGTATGGTGGCTTGCTCAAGGGTTTTATGAGACACATGAAGGCTGAGCGCAAGAAGCGCGAAGCTGAAGGCAGGGCGAAGACCCGGCGCACCTTGTGCTCATTCAAGAACGGTTTGAAGACCTTCCCCGTGAAAATTGCCGGACAACTGGGCGGTCGCGTACATTTGAATTGCGAAGTCCGGGCGGTGCGGGCGAACCCGGGCGGCGGGTTCACACTTGAAGTTCAGGAAAACGGCGCCATGCAGGAGTACAGGAGTGACCGGCTGGTCCTTGCCACCCCGGTGTTCGAAACAGCCGAACATCTAAAGAATCTCGCGGTGAGCCTCTCCGCCCACCCTTGGCCTAAGACGCTCAGTGTGGAATTCACACAAGCGGCAACGGATCTGGCTTCCATTGAACTGCCGCCGCTGGCGGGCGTTTGCCTTGCATGGAAGAAATCCGATGTTCCGCACAACCTCAACGGGTTTGGATTTCTGATCCCTCGCACGGAGGGGATCCGTCTGCTCGGATGTATCTGGAGCTCATCACTCTATCCTCACCGTGCGCCTGACGGTTGGACCTTGTTAACCAATTTCATCGGGGGCGCCACTGATCCCGAGATCATTTCCCTCAGCGAAGGCCAACTCGTCGACGCCGTCCGTAATGACCTCCAAACCATTCTGGGCATGTCGGCCGCCCCTCGCGTGGTGACGGTCAACCGCTACGATCACGCCATTCCCCAGTACAATCTGGGGCATAAAGCCCGCATCGATGCCGCGCGCCATGCCGTAGGTCAAATCCCCGGACTTTATCTCGCAGGCAATTACCTCAGCGGCGTCTCCGTCGGCGATTGCATCAAGCAGGCGCATGAGACGGTCAAACAGATTTTGTCCGCAGACGAACACGGATGAACGCGGACATGCCTGTGTGGACACAAAAATACAATTCAGACGTTGACATATCCCTCCCTCTTGTCGTAAAAAGACGATTCTCAATTTGCTGACGATTATGCATTCGCTTATTCAGTGGTGTTGTCGCCCCGCGACCCCGTACTGTGGGGGCCACGAAGCCATGGCGATGTGTTGTTGGTCGCCACTTCGAACGGCGGATGCGGTCGGGCATTGTGGAGGAGGAAAATAAGAGCCGGTACTTCACAATGAAATCGATTCAGCAAAAAGGATTTTAGAGAGAAACGCTGGATTAGATTCAGACCTAAAGTTCGAGCCCTTCGAAGGGAAAACGCTTCGAAGGGCTTTTTTATTTGTGCGCCCGGCAGGGCGCACTCACTTGAAGGTGCAAGTCCTTTACGAGCCTGACAGGAGGAATCGTTAGCCGGACGGCAAGGGTGTCCACCGCGAGGGGGAATCTGAAGGAAGCCGCAGGCAAAACGCTGACCCGA
>JAIQFY010000107.1 GCA_020072965.1 Terriglobia bacterium
CAGCACCTGGTGCAGTTCCTTTTGGTCGTGGGGCGAGACATGAATTTGTAAAGGATGTCGTGACATGCCCCGAGTATAGAATGAAACATCTTATAATACAATTACTTTATAGAACCGTTTCAGGCGGTCAAATACCTAGGAAATCGTGAAACCGGCGGCACCGGCCTTGCGGATGAATTCTTCCCGGGCCTCCTTGTGTTTCTGCTCGATCTCATTGATCTTGGTGTCGAGTTGGGGGAGAGACGGATCCGATCCCAACCCATAATTCTGGTCCACGGCATCCAGCGAGTCTTGATCGGTGGGCAACCTTCTATTGATCAATTGGAACCGCTGGACCTTATAAGACCGTTCCGTGCCTTCATATTCGGCATCGAGTTTCTTGAGCTGTTCCTGATAGTACTCCAGCGTCGGATGCTCAGGAGGTTTGTCCTCTGTGGCGAGAGTTGAGTCGGCCCATTCCCGGGGGGCTCCGCTCTTGTCCAGCTCGGTATAGAGATCGTCCAGGGCTGCCTTGGCCTCCTCCTGCTCCTGCTTGTTCTTACTCACATCCTTACTGGCCTGATCGATCAGCGGCATGTAGAGATGCTCCCGATCGTACACATCGGTCTGGTTCAGGAGCCGGTAGTTGTAGTCCCGGATCTGGGCCTCGAGATCTTTTTGTCTCTGCTCCGCATCGGCAACCTTTTTCTTGGCCGCGATGAATTTCTCGCTCCAGTACTTCTCTCCATGCCCTTGAGAGTCCACCGGTTCCTCTTCCGAGCCTGGCTTCTTGGCTTCAGCCGAGGGCGGTGGGGTTTGGTCCGCGGGGCGTTTGGTCACCACGTCCTGGTTTGTGAAAACGCGTGACTTTTGCTTGATAGCGGCCTGCCTCTCGCGCTCTTTGCGGGCCACCTCGCCGAGATCCTCCTGAGCCATGAGGAGCGTGGCCAGGCAGAACAGGCAAGAGATAATAAGAAGAACGTGCTTTAGTTTCATATCGACCTCATTCAGTACCGTTTATTATAGCCCAAATCAGTGGGGATTGAAATGTGATCGCGGACACCTCCTCTCCTTTTTATGTCGCCGAGTGCGACGGGACGTCGCACCGTCCGAGACTTGCGACCCTACTCGTATCTCAGCGCCTGCATCGGATCGATCTTCGTTGCGCGGCGTGCGGGAAGATAAAGTGCGAGCAGCGCGACACCGGCGAGGGATGTCCCCACGACCAGGAGGGTCACGGGGTCACTCGGCTGCACTCCGTAAAGGAGTTTCGAGACGAAGCGACTTAGAAGGCTCGCGACTAACCCTCCGAGCGTCGCGCCTACGCAAGTGAGAGCCGCGCCCTGCCGCACAACAAGTCCCACGACATTGGCACGTCGGGCTCCGAGAGCCATCCGAATACCAATCTCGTGTGTTCTCCGTTCCACCGCGAAGGCAAGCACACTGTACAAACCGATTGCCACGAGCACCACGGCGATGATCCCCGCCCCAATCAGCAGTAGGGCGGAAAGCCGCTCCTGACCGAGCCCCTCATCTCGGAAGGATTTCAGCGTCCATGCGTCGGTCGGGGGCAGGTCCATGTCAAGCGCTTGGATTTCTCGGCGGATTGGCGCCGCCAGCGTCAAGGGATTTCCGACCGTACGTGCCTCCAAGCTTACGTTGCTGCGGTACATTTGTGATAAGGGGACGTAGAAGCAAGGATTCAGGGGAGCCCGGTAATTCCGAAATCTACCGTCCCGGACGACTCCGATGATTTCCGCTATCCGGTTGTCGTGCGTTTGCCGGATCTTCTGTCCCACCGGATCCATTCCGGGCCAGAAATGCCGCGCCATCTCCTCATTTATGATTGACACGGCGGGCGCACCCGCTCGGTCGTCTGGGCTGAAAACCCTCCCGCGCAGAAGGGGAATTCCAACGGTCTTGAAGTACTCTTCGGAGACTATATTGATGTCTATTTCTCGGGGCTCATCGCCAGGGTGAATGGCCACTTCGGTACCTCCCCGCCGGCCGCCCATCGGAACCACCCACACAAAAGCAGCGCTGTTTACTCCCGGCAGTGCGCGGACGTAACTCAGGAGGTTCGAATAGAACCGCATTCCGCGCGCCTGGTCATACTTCTGGGTGGGGAGGTTCAATTTCAGTAGAAGGACCTTCCCCGGGTCCAGCGTGACGTCCGCCGATTGAGCGTTGAGCAATGTGCGTACAAACAGACCCGCTCCCATCAAGAGGACGACGGATAAAGCCACCTGAGCCACTATAAAAATCTGTTGCATTCCGAGCCGAAATCCTCCCGGCAGAGAATTCAGTTCGCCCTTGAGAGTGGAGACGAGATTCGTTCGGGAGCTTTGTCGAACCGGGATGACACCAAACAAGACGCCTGTCAAACAGGCGAGCACCAGGGAGAAGGAAAGAACACGAACATTCAAGCTCGTTTGAAGCAACAGGGGCATGTTGAACGGTCGATGAAAGCTCGAGAGAAAGTGTGTGGCGAGGAGGGCCATCACCAACCCTGCAGCAGCGGCCGGTAATGTTATCATCAGGCTCTCGGTGAGAAGTTGTTGAAACAGACGCCCTTTACTCGCACCCAGCGCCAGGCGGACCCCGAATTCGCTTTGCCTTTTGACCCCTCGGGCCAGCATAAGGCTCGCTACATTTGAACAGGCAATGAGGAGCACCAAGACAGCGATCGCCATGAGCATCATGAGGAATGCAAGAGCCTCCTCTCGGGAATCGGTTCTGAGACGCCCCTCGTTCGCGGACACGAGCATTGCCGCCCAGGCGTTTGGACCATTCGGCCAATTCTTCCAGAAATCCACCCACTCTGTTTGTTTAAGCTGCGAGGTGAGATTCACAAACTCAGACTCGGCTTCGGCGAAATTCACCCCGGGCTTTAATCGCCCGGTCACAGAGATCCACGTGTTGCCTTGGTAGTGCTGGAGGTCCCGGCCTGCGGCATACGTCGCAAGGACGGGGTACATCATCACAGGAGCCCAGAACTCAGGCTGGGCATCGCGATCCAGCCGTAACCCCGTGAATTCCGGCCCTGCAATCCCGATAATAGTAAAGCCGACGCCATTGATGACCACCTGTTGACCCAGAGCGCCGCGATTCGCAGCGAAGTATTGCTGCCATGCTCGGTGAGCAAGCACCACGACGGGGTTTCGCCCGGGAACGGCATCCTCCTCCGCAAGGAACGTTCGTCCTGCGACGAGCCTGGCTCCCAACACGGAAAAATAATTGGCGCTGACCATTTCCCCGGAAACTCTAACCATCTGGTTGCCGAAACGGAAATTGGCCTCCACCCCATTGTAGGCGGCTAGGCCTGAAAAGGTTCGGTTACGTTCCCTATAAAAGAGGTAATCCGGAAAGGAGATTTTGTCGAACACGTCGGAATTACGTGTGGATCGGTAATACAACGAGACGAGGCGATCGGACTTGGGAAGCGGCAATGGCTGCAAAATGAGCACGTCCAGAAAACTGAATATTGCCGTGTTAGCACCAATTCCGAACGCGAGGGTGATAATGGCGATAGCAGCCAACCCGCGATCCTTCGACAGTCCGCGGAGGCCGTAGCGCATGTCTTGGGTTAATTGTTCGAGCCAGTTCAAGCCTGACATAATCAATTCACTCTTGCCACGTTGTCATAGGCTTACAATGGTTGCCGGCCAACTGAGCGACGCCGTGCCCCTGGGTCAAGAATCTTGAGTGTCAGATCTCTGCATATGGCAATTAATTTTGAGTGTCAGATCCTATGAAGGATCGGGATGACCGGAAAGAGCGGGTCGTTTTTTGGTAAGCTCCTGGGCAGCAGAGACAACTTTTTCAAAGGAGCCTACGATGAGTAAATCAACGACCCGCAGCACGAAGTATA
>JAIQFY010000019.1 GCA_020072965.1 Terriglobia bacterium
TCCCGCTGGCGTAGCCCGGCGGCAATATATCCAGGGCTTCGTCCGGTCCCCAATGCCAGTAATAAAGGTCGCTCATACTCAAATTGGGGTTATTGGGGTTGGGCAGCCCCCCGTTGTGCGACCCGATCGTCGCGCCCCATGACGAAACGGCGGTCCGCAAACCATCGATCACGGTCGGTGAATTGCCCATCTCCACCCGCACTGTGCCGGTGCAGATATAGTAGTCCCCTTTGGCGCCCATGAGGCTCTCATACCATGCGGAGGCCTCCAGGGTATTGATTTCCCATTGAACGTTATTAAAATCATGCCGCACCACATACGCGGCATTGTAGGGATAGGGCCACGGACTGACCTTGACGAGGGGAAGATTGGCCGACTCAAACGCCCATTCGATGGCATTGCGGAAGATCCCGTACGCATACATCCCCGGGGCATTTCCACTGAATCCCATCAGCGGTTGCATCCCGGCATGATAGATGAACTGTCCTCTCCCGTAGGATTTCGTCGCCACATACGGGGTGCCATTCCCGCGGGCAATCACAGTGGCGTCGCCGGCATTGACCTGCCACGCATAGGTAAGCAGTTCAAGAGGCTGATAATCAGGCCAGATCCCCCACGGGATGTCCTCCGAGGTCAACGGCATCCTCCAGAACAGGTCTCCCGCTGGAATGTGCGACACCAGGCGATGCTCTGTTGTTTTGCTAAAGCCCGAATTCTGATACCAGTTCTGAAGACCAGGGTTCGCCATGTGCAGGCCCATGGCATCGGCCAACGCAAAATCTCCCCTCGTGCTCCCGTCGGGATTGCGCGTGAACGCGGAGGAGCCCACCAACAGAAATCCCCCTGCCGAGACATAGTTCTGCAAAGGCGTCACCTCGTCGTTACTGACAGCTTCAGAGGCGAGGCTGATGACGATGGGATATCGGGGCGAGCCGTCGGGATTGAGCAGGCTACCGGCACGGATGTCGGCGTCACTGACCACCACGAACGGAGTGCCGTCGGAGCGCAGGGCTTCCTTCAGCGACTCCGGCATCACGAAGTAGTGCCAATACGGAGTCCACCACTGGTGACCCGTATACCCCGCGCCGGTGGGCGTCGCCCCACTGGCGGGCATGGTCTCCAGGGCCTGGGTCAGTTCTGAAACGTGGATTGCAACGACAGGCTCCGCAGCGGGCGCGGTGAAAGTGAAAGAAATCACCAGGACGGCTGCCAGCAACAGCTTTCGCATACTATGCTCCCGGGCGACCCTTAAGACCGTCCATAGTCTGCGTTCTTCGCCAGACAGATTATTGAATTACAAAGATTGCGAGACCTTAAAGTACTGCGCCTCAACCGCACCACGGCAGGTCAGGCCGGGCTTGGACATTGCCACCACTGCATCCGGTACTTCCCGTAGATCTGATTGAGATGGGCACACTGGCCGAATTTTCGGATGCACCGCGCTGAAATAATCCTCCTGGATCAATGCAAAAGACGTGGCCTTTGTGCTCCCCATCACAATCTCATTCAGAGGAACTAATACCTTCTACTTGTGTCAAAATCTTCACAATTGACACTATTCCCGTTCGGGTCGTCGGTGGGTAAGCGAAACTATTGATCCTTATGAGTGATAAAGCGCTCCTCGAGACATCGAGCCGGCAGAACTCTTCGCTTAATTTGGATCAAATAGCGAAATAGTCTCAGGGCGAGAGGGGCCTCCCTACATACCCCCATATTCTTGCTCCATTCAATCTTTTTGTCAATCGGCATGGCAGGCGACGCGCGGCTCATAGTTCTCAGTTGCCACTGGAAGGAAGCCGGAGGCCGGAAGCAAGAAGCCGGAGGTCAGAAGGCGAAGATCCGAAGTCGGAAGCCGGAAGTCGGAAGCCGGAAGCCGGACCTGAAATGGGTGAAATTGCTAACTTCGAACTTTAAACTTTGAACTTTGAGCCATGAACTTCCGCACCCTGGAGCCGCATGGCGTTATCATCCTCAGCAGAAGCTGTGCGACGATCAACAAAACGAGTTTGAATTGGCCGTCAAAGGAATTAACATAGACGCCCTCAGTGCTTCCTGCTTAAAGAATCCTTGCAGGACTCGAGATCCACCAGCATTTTTTGGGGGGGCTTTCTACTCTCTGAACCGTAGCTTGCACGGAGTTAACGGACCCGATAGGGAGCTGATTGTGACAAATCTCGATCAACTTTGGCTTCATCCGCCGAAGGATTTACGGTTGACCGGCGCTGACGTTCACGTCTGGCGAGCGTCTCTCTCCCCGTCCGCTTCCCTTGTCGATCAGATGGCCGGGCTCCTTTCGAGTGATGAACAGGAGAGGGCCGCGAGATTTCACTTTGAAGTGGATCGAAGACGATTCATCGTGGGGCGCGGACTTCTGCGCACCATCCTTGGACAATACCTTGAAGTTCAACCGACAGCCCTACGATTCCAATACGAACCCCAGGGTAGGCCATCCCTGGCGGCGCCGGAAAGAAAGGAAAAATTGAGTTTTAATTTGTCCGATTCAGGAGACTTGGCGGTTTATGCGCTCGCCCTAAACCGGAGAATTGGAATCGACTTGGAACGGCTTCGGGCCGTTCCAGATATGCTGGAGATTGCCAAACGATTTTTCGCTTCGGAAGAATTCGATGAATTGTGTTCACTCCCCGGAGGTTTACAGCGAGAAGGGTTCTTCCGGTGTTGGACCCGGAAGGAAGCTTATCTAAAGGCCATTGGAGAAGGATTAGGGGTTCCACTGGACCAATTTGTTGTGTCGCTTGCTTCCAAGGAAGTGGCAAGAGTGGTCAGTATCCTGGGGGACCCTGAGGAGGCCTCGCGATGGACTCTCACGGAACTCGCTCCCGGCGCGGATTATGTCGCTGCACTTGCCGTCGAGGGGCAGCAGGGGCGTCTCTCCTGTTGGGATTCGAAAGCCTTCCCCCCTCTTTTTTAAGCGCTTTCGGAAATTGAATGTGCAGGACCAAACCTGCAGTAGCGGGTTTGCCAAGCAGGCAGCAAGTCCACCAAGCGATCATGTATTGAACTTTCAACACGAGGGGTGCCTGGTCCGGCGCCTGTGCCCTGAAAGGGCCACCTTCAAAAGCCCAGGGCATCGCCCTGGGGGAACACAAAGCACAAACTTCCTGAACCCGCCTTGGCGGGTTCTCTGGATTCGCAAATCTTGACTGCGTCTTCGAGGATCAGGAGAGGACACAACGCAAAAACGAGATCCGCGGGTCCACCCACCTCGAGTGCCGGTGATTTATAGGCTTTGAACACAGGAGCAAGATAATGGACCATCGCCCAAGCCAACACTCAGGGAACTCGGGTTTAGGTGCCTTTCACGGTTGGTGAAAATTTCCCCTTAGGCCGCCCTTTCAGGGCAGGCCCAAAAGAGAAGATCCCCACAGACCCCAGGGCGTTGCCCTGGGCTTTTGAAGGCCGCCCTTTCAGGGCCGGAGAACTGACGATGGTTTTCTAACGCACACAATTTCCTGAGGCGCCTTTTTATTTGAAGGCCGCCCTTTCAGGGCAGGCGCAAGAGAAAAGATCCCCTCGGACCCCAGGGCGATGCCCTGGGCTTTTGAAGGCTGCCCTTTTAGGGCAGGTGAACAGACGATGGTTTTCTAACGCACACAATTTCCTGAGGCGCCTTTTTATTTGAAGGCTGCCCTTTCAGGGCCGGAGAACCGACAATGATTTTCCGGCGCATACAATTTTCGGATGTGGCTTTTTGAGTGGATCGCGATTGATGCAATATTTGACTGGAGGAAACAGTCGTAAGCTTTTCAGAGGGAAGGTTGTCAACTTCCTTAATTCCTGGCCTCCTCATAAAAGCCCTTTTTCCCTTGGTCGCCACTGAATCTGCGTCTCACCCAACCATTGAGGGGTGAAGGCTGAGAAGACACTCCAACGACTCTAAAGTTCCACACAGGTGGACGCAAAAGCGTACCTGTGTGGGCAGGTGTCAACGGTGGTATCAAGGGTGTTTTCATGATAGGCTTTAAGCCAGTGACTGGTGGGGCTGGGAGGAAATATCCCCGCCTGAACTCAGGAGAGGGGTTTCTCAAATTTGGAAATTCTCCCGAGGCAGTTTTCGCCGCTCATCCACTGAAGAGAAGGACATTCCAGGCTGCGCAAGTGTCGAAGCAACGGTGCCCGTATCGGATAAGACTCGTGAAATCAGAGTTGGACCTCGGATCAGGAAGAAGGACGTCCGGAGGCGCCTTTCGTAACATTTCCTTCACAATTCATGTGTAGAATCTCTTGAGACAAGGAAGGGCCTCTTGGAGGCCAAGTCAACAATTCAACTCGTAGAAAAGGCCGCTCCCTGAGGGGGCGGCTTTTCAGGCTCCAGAGAGGAGTCGACCTACCTTGAAAACACAGGAAAAAGAGACCAAAACAGGGCAAGGGAGGATAGAGAATTCCTATCCCCTCTCTCCGATGCAGCAGGCCATGCTGTTCAACTATCTGGATGACCGGCACTCCGGCGTTGACATCGAGCAGATCGTTTCTACCTTGCGTGAGCGAGTGCGCTCCGACCATTTCCAGCAGGCCTGGCGGAGGGTTGTAGAGAGGCATCCTATTCTGAGAACCACCTTTGAGTGGGAAGGCCTTGCAGACCCCATTCAGATTGTCCACAGTGAAGCTCCCCCCGCTTTTAAAGAGTTCGACTGGCATTCGCTTTCCCGGGCAGAGCAGGAAGAGCGATTGATTTCCTATCTCGAATCGGACCGCCACCGCGGTTTTCTGCTCAATGAAGCGCCGCTCATGCGAATTGCCCTGTTCCGACTGGGTGATGCGGACTACCGATGCGTGTGGACATTCCATCATGCCCTTTTGGATGGACGGTCTTTCCCGCTCGTTTTGAAAGAGGTGTTTACGTTCTACGAAGCCTTCTGCGAGGGGCGTGAAATTACACTGGATCTTCCCCGTCCCTTTGGCGACTATATTAGGTGGCTTCAAAGCAAAGACCATTCCCAATCAGAGGCTTTCTGGAGGGAAATGCTCAAAGGGTTTCGAGCCCCCACTCCGTTTAATGTCCCTCGAGACTCGCATCAAGATTCTGACACAAGAAATCACGGCGCCCAGGAAATACGGCTATCAAAAGAATTGACAGAGACAGTGAACTCCTTCACCCAGGAGAACGGACTCACTCTGAACACGCTCATCCAAGGGGCCTGGTCGCTCCTTCTCCATCATTACAGCGGTGAGGAAGACCTTGTATTTGGCGCCACAAGAGCATGTCGCCGGACTGCTTTGGAGGGAGCTGAATCCATGGTGGGGATCTTTATCAACACGCTCCCCGTCAGGGTCCAGGTGACCTCTGACTTGATGCTCATCCCATTTCTGAAAGGGCTCCGCACTCAGCAGGTCGGCTTGCGAGAGTATGAACACACGCCCCTTCACTTGGTCCAAGGGTGGAGTGGAGTTCCGCGGGGGAAGCCCCTGTTTGAAAGTATTGTTGTATTTGAAAATTACCTATTAAACACCGCCCTGCGTGCCGGAGGCGGCCAATGGCTGCATCGAGAGTTCCGGTATATCGGTCACACCAATTTTCCAGTCACGGTCATCGGGTACTCGGACGCGGAACTACTGCTTAGAATCGAATATGATCGACGCCGTTTCGATGATTCAACCGTTGAGAGGATGCTAGGTCATCTCAAGACCCTCCTGGTCCATATGGCGGCGTCTCCAAACCAGAAATTGGCTGAAGTGAAGATGCTGACTCATGAGGAATACCAAATTCTGGTGGAAGATTGGAACAAGGGAACGTTGGATTTTTCAAAGGGCAAGTGCATCCACCAACTTTTTGAGGATCAAGTCACACGCTCCCCTGAGAAGGTGGCCCTGATTTGTGACGGGGAGCGTCTCACCTATTCCGAGTTGAATGCACGTGCCAACCGCCTCGCCCACGGGTTGCGCGAATTTGGAGTCAAACCTGATGTCATCGTGGGAATGTACATGGAGCGGTCGGTGGAAATGGTTTTGGGCATTCTGGCAATCCTCAAGGCGGGGGGTGCTTATTTGCCCATCGATCCGGCCTACCCCCAGGAGCGATTGAACTTTATGCTCGAGGATTCGCACGCCACCGTTCTCTTAACCCAAAAGGAATTGGCTGCCCGCGTTACTGCCCCGCAATTGCGGATTCTGTGTGTCGACGAATTTGACGCCCGGCCAGACGTTGACAATCCCCAGAGCGGCACAGGAGCGGACAATCTGGCTTATGTGATCTACACTTCCGGCTCCACGGGAAAACCCAAGGGCGTCGGGATCACCCATTACAATGTAGCTCGACTCTTCCAAGCAACTGATCCGTGGTTCCACTTCGACTCCGGTGATGTCTGGACACTGTTTCATTCCTGTGCGTTTGACTTTTCAGTCTGGGAGATTTGGGGCTCTCTCCTTTACGGCGGACGATTGGTTGTTGTTCCCTATATGGTGAGCCGATCACCCGACGCGTTTTATGAACTCGTCGCCAAGGAACAGGTGACGGTGTTGAACCAGACCCCCTCCGCCTTCCGCCAACTCATCCAGGCGGAAGAAATGGCCGAAAAGAAAAAACAACTCGCTCTCCGCCTGGTCATTTTTGGCGGCGAGGCTCTGGAGATGCAAAGCCTCAAGCCGTGGTTTGAAAGGCATGGGGACCAACGCCCCCAATTGGTCAATATGTACGGCATCACGGAAACGACCGTGCATGTGACCTATCGCCCCTTGTCCTCGGGGGATGTCAGTCGCGGCAGCGTCATCGGCATTCCGATCCCCGATCTTCAGATTTACATTCTGGACCCGCAGCGCAACCCTGTTCCCCTGGGCATTCCCGGGGAGATGCACGTAGGGGGTGCGGGGCTGGCGCGCGGCTATCTTAACCGCCCGGAATTAACGGCACAGCGTTTCATCGTCAACCCGTTTGGGAAGGACGCAAGCGAACGCCTGTACCGGACGGGGGATCTGGCACGATTCCTGCCCGGGCATGATATCGAATACCTGGGCCGAATCGACACCCAGGTCAAGATCCGTGGATTTCGCATTGAGCTGGGTGAAATCGAGTCCCTCCTCTGTCAGCATCCTTCCATCCGCGAAGCGGTTGTCATTGCCCGAGAAGATGTCCCGGGAGACAAACGTCTGGTCGCGTACGTGGTTCCCCATGCAGCTTCCCCCGCCATTAATGAGCTGCATACCCATCTAAGGAGACATCTTCCAGATTATATGGTCCCGTCAGCTTTCGTTCCGCTCAAGACCATTCCGTTAACCAACAACGGGAAAGTGGATCGGCTGGCACTACCGGCACCTGATAAGACCCAGCGCGACCTGGAGAAACCCTTCGTCGCGCCGCGAACCGAACTGGAGCGGACCCTGGCCAGCCTCTGGCAAAGTGCACTCAATGTGGAAAGGGTCGGATTGGAAGACAACTTCTTCGAACTCGGCGGGCATTCCCTGCTTCTGGTTCAAATCCATGGAAAACTGCGGTCGCTTCTCCACCGCGACCTGCCCATCACCGAGCTGTTCCAATACCCAACTATCCGTGCGCTGGCCGATCACCTGACCGAGCCAGCGTCTACTGAGACTTCGACAAAGAACATACGGCGGCGCGCCGAGCGGCAAATTGCAGCCCGGTCACGGCGTGTGGAACTCGAGAAGGAACTCGACAAATGAAAGAGAACCCAAAAAGCAAATCGATCGGCGATGTGGCTATCATTGGTATGGCGGGTCGTTTTCCAGGCGCCCGGAACATCGAGTCTTTCTGGCACAACCTGAAAAATGGGGTCGAGTCCATCCGATTTTTCACCGACCAGGAACTCGCAGCCGCCGGGGTCGATGCCGAATTGCTGGCGAATCCGAGCTATGTCAAGGCCCGGGGCTTGCTTGAAGACATTGATATGTTTGACGCCGGGTTCTTCGGCATACTTCCCCGAGAAGCGGAAACGATGGACCCGCAGCAGCGTCTTTTCCTGGAGACCTCCTGGGAGGCGCTGGAAAATGCGGGATACGATTCCGAGAAGTACGACGGGGCCATTGGACTGAGTGCGGGCGTCAACATGAGTACCTACCTGTTCGCCAATCTAGGGGCCGACAGAGAGTATATTGAAAGTTTGGTCAGTTCCACGGATGCTGGCGCCTTCCAGATTTATCTAGCCAACGAAAAGGACCACCTGACCACTCGCGTCGCCTACAAACTGAACTTGAAGGGCCCTGCCATGACGGTGCAAACCGCATGCTCCACCTCGCTGGTGGCGGTCTGCCAGGCCTGCCAGAGCCTGCTGTCTTACCAGTGTGACATGGTGCTGGCCGGCGGCGTGGCTGTGACGGTTCCGCAGATGGCTGGACATTTGTATCGGGAAGGCGCCATCCTCTCTCCGGACGGACATTGCCGAGCCTTTGACGCTCAGGCCCAAGGCACCTTGTTTGGGAGCGGTGTGGGAATCGTCATGCTGAAGCGGTTGGAGGATGCCGTGGATGATGGCGACAGCATCCTTGCTGTCATCAAGGGGTTCGCCTTGAACAATGACGGATCTTCTAAAGTCACTTACACGGCCCCCAGCGTGGATGGCCAGGCGGATGTGATAGCGCTGGCCCAGGCCCTCGCCGGTGTGGACGCCGATACCATCAGCTACGTTGAAGCTCATGGCACGGGGACTCCGCTGGGCGACCCGATCGAGATCGCGGCGCTGACCCAGGCCTTTCGACAGAGCACCGATAAGAAAGGGTTTTGCGGCGTCGGGTCGGTGAAGAGCAACATTGGACACCTCGACTCCGCGGCGGGTGTGACGGGCTTAATCAAGACCGTGCTGGCATTACAACATAAACTGATTCCCCCGTCGTTGCATTACACTCAGCCCAATCCTAAAATTGATTTTGCCAACAGCCCCTTCTATGTGGTCGCGCGACCGACCGAATGGCCCCGCAACGACACCCCCCGCCGCGCGGGCGTCAGCTCGTTTGGAATCGGCGGAACCAACGCTCACTTGGTGCTAGAAGAAGCCCCCCCGCGCGAACCTTCAGGACCATCCCGCTCTCGACAACTGCTGCTCGTCTCAGCCCGGTCCGACACCGCATTGGACCAGGCGACCACCGCTCTCGCGACACACCTCAGGACACACCCCGACCTGAGCCTGGCCGATACGGCTTACACACTCCAGGTGGGCCGCCGTGCATTCCCGCATCGTCGCATGGCGGTGTGCGGCGATGCGAAGGACGCCGTGGAGGTCCTTGAGAAACGCGACTCCAAACGTGTGTTCACTCAAACCGCTGAGCAACACGATCCGCCTGTGATGTTCATGTTTCCCGGCCAGGGCGCTCAGTACGTCAATATGGGCGCTGAAATATACCGAACCGAACCCGTATTCAAAGAGGCCATGGACCGGTGTGCCGAGTTGCTGCACCCGCATCTGGGCCTGGATTTGCGGTCCATTTTGTATCCCCCGTCCGATCAGGTCGCCTCGATGGGAGAGCGGTTGCTGCAAACGCAGATCACGCAACCGGCGCTGTTTGCGATTGAGTATGCCCTGGCGCAGTTATGGATCAGTTGGGGAGTGCGTCCGGTGGCGATGATCGGCCACAGCGTTGGTGAGTATGTGGCCGGCTGCCTGGCGGGGGTATTTCCGCTTGAAGATGCCCTGCCCCTGGTGGCGGACAGGGCGCGATTGGTACAGGCTCAACCTCGCGGGGCCATGGTGGCCGTTCGCTTGCCCGAGAGTGAGATTCTGCGGCTACTGAACGCCGATCTCTCCATCGCCACGATCAACTCGCCATCGCTGTGCGTGGTATCGGGTCCTTTCGGCGCCGTGGAAGCTTTCGAGCAGCGGCTGAAGGAAGCCGGAGTGGTCAACACGCGGCTACATACCTCGCACGCTTTTCACTCGGCGATGATGGAGCCGGTGCTTGCTCCCTTCACGGAAATCCTCAATAAAGTCCGGCTTCAGGAGCCGAAAATTCGATACGTCTCCAACGTCACCGGCCGCTGGGTCACCGCGGCCGAAACGACAGACCCCCACTATTGGGCGGGCCACGTGCGGCAGGCGGTGCGCTTTGCGGACGGCGTCGCCCTGTTGCTCGAGGATCCACATTCGGTGCTGTTGGAGGTCGGTCCTGGCCACACGCTAACCGCATTGACACGACAGCATCCGGCCTGCGCGCGAAAGCAGGTGGTACTGGCTTCCCTTCCGACGGCCGAAGATCCGGAGCAGCATTCGGTCCTCACGGCGCTGGGCAGACTGTGGATGGCGGGAGTGACCGTGGATTGGCCGGCATTTTACGCTCAGGAGCAGCGGCGGCGCGTGGCTCTGCCGACCTATCCATTTGAGCGTCAACGCTGTTGGATTGAGCCCGACCGGTCAGTGGGCCATCGGGCGAGCCTGTCTCTCGCTGCTGCGGCGCCGACAGAAAGCCTCCCGGCAGCCGTCCCGGGCGAGCCGACCGGGATAATCTCTGCGGGCCCGCCGGCGACCCGCAAGGAACAGATCGTTTTGCAGTTAAAAGACCTGCTGCGCGAGTTGTCGGGAATAGATTGCAGTGACGTGGAGAACAACACCACGTTTGTGGAGATGGGGTTTGAATCGCTTTTCCTGACCCAGGTCAGCGCCGAAATTGAAAAACGCTTTGGCCTGCGGATCGCTTTCCGGCAATTGCTTGGAGAATTTTCCACGCTCGACAAATTGGCCGATCAACTCGAGAGTGTTTCCAAGCCCGCAGTGGCAGCGCCACCGGCCCTTGCGGCCGTGAGTGCTGATCTGACGGGCCAGAGAGCGCCACTGACAGAAGCTCAACGGGAAGTTTGGCTGGCCACAATGATGGGCGACGAAGCCTCATGTGTGTTCAACCAGTCCTGCACGTTAATTCTCCGTGGGCTCCTTCGACGGGAAGCTCTCGACCGCGCGCTGGAGGGCTTAATCTCCAGGCATGAAGCATTGCGGTCCACATTTTCGGAATTGGGTGATTTCCAGCAGATTGCGACAGAGCTGATGGTGGAGTTGCCTTTCTACGACCTTTCAACGATCGAGCCGAGCCAGCGTGATGAACAGGTAGCGGCGATGTTGGCCGGGGAAGCGTCGAAGCCGTTCGACCTCGTTCACGGTCCGGTGTTGCGGGCGCGGGTGGTGAAGCTGGAAGACCAGCGCCATGTGCTGATGTTCACGATCCATCACATCGTGTGTGACGGCCGTTCGCTGGCCCTGCTGTTACATGATCTGGGCGAATTGTATTCCGCGGAATGTCAGGGGCTGCCGTCTCCACTCCCCCCTCCCCGGTCGCTCAGAGAATACGCGCAGGAGGGCGCACGGTTGATCCAAAGCCCGGAGTACGCGGAAGCCGAGGCGTACTGGCTGAAGCAATTCGTGGATGAACCGCCGGCGCTGGAGTTGCCCACCGACCGGCCGCGCCCGCCCGTGAAGACGTTTCGCGGGGCGCTCATCAACCTGGTCGTGCCACCCGCGCTGTGCCAGGAACTCAGACGCGCCAGTGCCCGTTACGGGTGCACTTTGTTCACGACGCTGTTGGCTGCATACTTTTTGTTCTTGAATCGGCTGACAGACCAGAATGAAATCGTGGCCGGTGTGCCCGTCGCCAGCCCGGGTGTTGAAGGTAAAGACCGCTTGGTCGCCCACACTGTCAATTTCTTACCAGTGCGCAGCCGCCTCGCCGACAGCATGCGGTGGACCGAGCACTTGGAGGCAGTGAAACAGGTGTTCCTGGAGGCCTACGAACACCGCCATGTCACTTACGGTACCCTGATTCAAAAACTGAAGTTGGGACGCAATCTCAGTCGGATGCCGCTGGTGTCGGCCGCGTTCAACTTCGCCCATGGGAAACAGACGCTGCGCTTTTTTGAATTACAAACGCAACTTGGCCTCAACCCTTACAGCTTCACCAATTACGATCTCAACTTCGATTTCAGCGAAGATGAGGATTCGTTGGAACTGGATTGCATTTATAACGCAGACTTGTTTGAACTGAATACAATCCAGCGCTGGATGGACCACCTGCAAACTCTGCTGGAATCCATCGCAGCCCATCCCACGGATCCAATTGCGGCGCTGTCGCTATTATCGGAGAGGGATCAGCATCGATTGCTCGTCGAGTGGAATAGCACCCGAGCCGACTACCCTCGTGATGTCACCTTGACCCAGCTCTTTGAGGCTCAGGCTGCACGAACCCCGCAGAGAGTGGCCGTTGTCGCTGAGGATAAGACGCTGACCTACTCTCAGCTGAACACCCGTGCCAATCAATTGGGTGCTGCCCTGCGAGCCTGTGGTGTTCGCCCGGATTCGATCGTCGGGCTCTACCTGGAACGATCCTCCAATCTGCTTGTCGCCCTGCTGGGTGTGCTCAAGGCCGGAGGCACCTATCTCCCCTTGGACCCAGCCTTCCCCCGCGAGCGACTGGCCTTCATGGTCGAAGACTCCCAGGCTTCGGTACTGCTCACCGATTTACAAATGCAGCCTACCCTGCCTCCCCACTCTGCCCGGGTTCTGCTCCTCGATGATCCAGCACTGAACTCGCTGGGGGAAGAGAATCTACCCGTGGAGTCCGGCCCCGAGCACTTGGCCTATGTCCTTTACACCTCCGGGTCAACGGGCAAGCCCAAGGGCGTGCAGATTTCGCACCGCGCAGTGGTTAACTTTTTGCACTCCATGCAACGGGAGCCCGGTTTGACTGCGGACGACATTCTGCTTGCAGTCACCACGTTATCGTTCGATATCGCCGGGTTGGAGTTGTACCTGCCCTTGATGGTGGGGGCGCGGGTCGTGGTGGCGAGCCGCGAGACCGCTGCCGATGGCATCCGGCTGGCGGATCTTATGGAGCGCTCTGCGGCAACGGTCATGCAGGCCACTCCGGCTACGTGGCGAGTGCTTGTGGAATCCGGATGGAAGGGCAACCCGTCGCTCAAGCTTCTCTGCGGCGGGGAAGCGTTGTCCCACGAGCTGGCGCAACAACTGCTCTCCCGCTGTGGTGAGCTGTGGAATCTCTACGGACCCACCGAGACGACCATCTGGTCGACAGCGGCTCGAGTCACGGCCTCGGATGAGAAGATTTCCATAGGCCGACCCATTGCCAACACCGAAATATACATTCTGGATTCAAATCTTCAACCGGTGCCGGTCGGAGTTGCAGGAGAACTTCACATTGGAGGCGACGGGCTGGCCCGGGGTTATCTCAACCGCGACGAGTTGACGGCTGAACGCTTTATCAACCATCCTTTCAACTCCGCCCCGCGGGCTCGCCTTTACAAGACGGGTGACCTCGCCCGTTATCGTGCCGATGGCAACATAGAACACCTCGGGCGCCTGGACTTCCAGGTCAAGCTGCGCGGGTTTCGCATTGAATTGGGTGAGATCGAATCACTGCTGCGACAACAGAGCGCGGTGCGTGAAGCAGTCGTGGTCGTTCGCGAGGACACGCCCGGGGACCAGCGCTTGGTCGCCTATCTACTCGCACAGCCTGGTCAGACACCCGATTTCGCGGAGTTGCGCCAGTACCTGCGTACCTCCCTTCCTGACTATATGGTTCCATCCTTCTTCGTCCTGCTCGACACGCTGCCACTGACGCCCAACGGTAAGATTGATCGCCGTGCCCTGCCTGTCCCGGAAGGAAAACGACTGGTGGAGATTTCATTTGTCGCACCCCGAACTCCCCTTGAAGAATCAGTTGCGAGTGTCTGGCAGGAGCTCCTCGGCATTGACCGTGTTGGAATCCACGACGACTTCTTTGATCTGGGGGGACATTCGCTCACGGCCATTCAGGTCAAATCGAGACTCCTCGAAAGAATGCACGTCGATTTGCCTTTACGCAGCCTGTTTGAATCTCCCACGGTGGCAAGCCTCGCGGAGCAAATCGAAGCCATTCGCTGGTCGAAACAGAGCGAGAGTGCTTCTGGAGGCAACCTGGAACACGACCGCGAGGAAGTGGAGATATGACCCCTGTCGAGATTCTGTCACATTTGCGCAGCCTGGATATCCGGCTCCGGGTCGAGGATGAAAAACTCCGCGTAAACGCGCCCAAGGGGGCTCTGACACCTCAACTGCGCGCAGAATTGGAGAGCCACAAGGCTGAGCTCGTTGCTTATTTGCGATCTGTCGAAGCCGCTGCGCTGTTTCAGACGCAGCCATTGCGGCCAATCCCCAGGCAGATCCACCACGTGCTTTCCTTCGCACAACAGCGCCTCTGGCTCCTTGACCAAATGGAACCCGAAAGTCCTGTCTACAACATTTCAGGCGGGACGAGTCTCGCAGGTCCGCTTAAAATAGCCGCGCTTGAACAAGCCCTCAACGAGATCATTCGACGTCACGAGGTTTTACGTACCACTTTTGGTGAATCGGACGAACAGCCTGTCCAGAACATCGCCCGAGCAATGAGGGTGGAAGTCCCTCTCGTGGATTTGGGTTCTCTCACAAGGGAGCAGCGGGAACTTGAGATCCAGAGAGTTGCAGTCGAGGAGGCTCAAAAGCCATTTAATCTAACGGTCGGCCCTCTTCTGAGAACTGTGTTGCTACGATTGGGTGATGACAACCACGTACTTCTCTACACGATGCATCACATTGTTTCCGATGCCTGGTCCATTGGCATTTTTATGAGGGAATTGACAACTTTATACGGAGCCTATTCCGCCGGAAAGCCGTCGCCTCTCAGCGAACTCCCGATCCAGTACGCTGATTTTGCCCACTGGCAGCGTGAATGGCTGCAGGGGGAGGTATTGAATTCGCAGTTGGCATACTGGAAGCGGCAGTTGGCGGGGGCTCTCCAGGTTCTGGAACTGCCCACGGATCGGCCTCGTCCACGTGTTCAGACCTTTGTTGGCGCGGTGGCCACGCTGGACCTTCCCAAGGAATTGTCTTACGAGCTTCGGGGCTTGGCGCGCAGTGAAGGGGTCACATTGTTCATGCTCTTGCTGGCGGCCTTCCAGACCCTGCTCTACCGCTACAGCCACCAGGAAGATGTCGTGGTGGGCTCCCCTATCGCCAATCGCAACCGAGTGGAGATCGAGCCGCTGATCGGCTTCTTCGTCAACACCCTGGTATTACGCACCGATCTGTCCGGCAACCCGACCTTCCGCGAACTGCTGGCACGAGTGCGCGAGGTCGCCCTGGGGGCCTACTCCCATCAGGATCTGCCTTTTGAAAAACTTGTCGAAGAACTTCGACCTGAACGCAGCTTGAGTCATTCGCCCTTGTTTCAAGTTGCCTTCTCTATGGAGAATGCTCCAGGTTCCCCGCTTGAATCGGCTGGACTGACGCTCACCCCGCTGGAGTTGGAGTGGAAAACTTCCAAGTTTGATCTCACTCTATTCATGCATGAGAGCCCCACGGCACTGCGAGGCGTCCTGGAATACAACACTGATCTGTTCGACGGATCGACGATGGGGCGAATGCTGTCGCACTTCCAGAGTCTGCTGGAGAACTTGGTGGCCGACCCCGGACAGCGTATTTCGCAGCCGTCACTGTTAAACGACGCCGAATGGCAGAAGGTAGTAGTGGAATGGAATCAGACTGCTTCTGAATATCCTCGGGACAAGTGTATCCACCAGTTGGTTGAAGCCCAGGTGGAGCGCACGCCCGATGCTGTGGCGGTTGTTTACGGAGAGAGTGGTTTGACCTACCGGGAGCTCAACACAAAGGCCAACCAGTTGGCTCACCACCTGCGCGGCCTAGGCGTTGGGCCGGATATTGCCGTCGTCCTTTTCATGGAGCGATCCGTGGAAATGGTTATCAGCCTCCTGGCAATTCTCAAGGCTGGAGGCGCTTACGTTCCACTCGACACAACCTATCCTCCCGAACGTATAAAGGTCATGCTGGAGGATGCAAAAGGCAGAGTCTTGATCACCGATCGGCCGGTGACTGCGGAATTGCTCTCTCATCCTATCCAAATCCTGCGCCTGGACAAGGACTGGGATACGATCGGCCAAGAGCCCATCGAGAATCCAGTCAATCAGACCAATGGGGAGAGCTTGGCATATGTGATTTACACTTCGGGGTCGACAGGAAAGCCCAAAGGGACGTGCATCCCCCACTGCGCCATTAACCGCCTCCTCTCGAACACCAACTATATTGAAATTCAATCTTCGGACAATGTGGCGCAGGCGTCCAATGCTTCCTTTGACGCCGCTACGTTTGAAATCTGGGGAGCTCTGCTCAGTGGAGCACGGTTAGTCGGCATTCCGAGGGACGTCATCCTGTCACCTCAGGCCTTCGCAAAGGCGCTCCATGATCAGAATATCAGCATCATGTTCCTCACCACGGCCTTGTTCAACCAGATGGCTCGCGAGGCCCCTGGGGCGTTCGCCCGTCTCCGCTGTCTGCTGTTTGGGGGTGAGGCTGTGGATCCGCGGTGGGTACGAGAGGTTTTACACACCCACCCGCCACAGCGGCTTTTGCATGTTTATGGACCCACGGAAACTACCACGTTTGCCACATGGCATCTTGTAAACGGTGTGGAGCCGGACGCAGTAACTATTCCCATTGGCCGGCCCATATCCAACACGGAGGCTTACATCCTGGATCCAAACCTCCAGCCTGTGCCGATTGGACTGAGTGGGGAACTGCATCTGGGTGGGGATGGCCTGGCACGGGGCTACCTGAACCGTCCGGATCTCACGGCAGAAAAATTCATCCCTCATCCGTTCAACCAAGTCCACGGCGCTCGCCTCTACAAGACCGGGGACCTGTGCCGATTCCTGGAGGACGGCAGTATCGAGTTCCTGGGACGCATCGACACTCAAGTCAAGATCCGCGGGTTCCGGGTGGAGTTGGAAGAAATCGAATCCGTACTGGACCAACATCCCGGCGTGCAGGAGTGTGTAGTGGTGATGCGGGAAGATACCCCGGGAGACAAACGGCTGGTCGCATATCTGGTCCCCCGGAACCAGGGGAAGCCTGTAGTCAGCGAACTTCGCTCTCTTCTGAAGCAAAAACTGCCGGACTATATGGTGCCGGGTACTTTCGTCATTCTGGATTCACTCCCGCTCTCTCCTAATGGCAAGGTAGACCGCCGCGCGCTGCCGATACCTGACGCATCGCGACCGGATCTGGAAGAAAAGTACATTGCCCCGCGCAATCCCGTCGAGGAGGTGCTGGTGGGCATCCTGGGCGAAGTGTTGGGGCTGGAGCGAGTCGGGATCCATGATAATTTCTTTGAACTGGGAGGACACTCCCTGATGGCCACCCGGGCCGTCGGTCGGATTCGTGACGCGTTTGAACTCGAACTCCCTCTTCGCCGGCTGTTCGAAGCCCCCACCGCTGCGGAACTGGCAGACCTCCTCCTGCAGGATACATCGGTTCGCGGGAACATTGAAAAGAGAGCCCAGGTCCTGTTGAGGCTGGCGGAACTCTCCGCGGAGGAAACTCACGCGATGCTCAAAGAGAAATCCTCGGCCACGGGCAAGGGTGGTATTCAATGAGCGGTCCTTCAAAGCGCAGCTTTGAGTTCTCGGAAGAGAAACTTGCGCTGCTCAAAGCACTGGCCCGGGAAGAAGGCCTGGAAGACTCGCTCGCCGGGAGGATTCCTCCGAGAGGAAAGGTCGGCCCTGCTCCGTTGTCTTTTGCGCAGGAGCGACTGTGGTTTCTGGAGCAACTGGAACCGGGCAGCCCCGTTTACAACGTCTCGATGAGGCTGCGGCTACTGGGTCCGCTGCAGGTGGAGGCCCTGACGCGGAGTCTGAATTCCATTGTGCAGCGGCACGACATTCTGCGAACGCACTTTGAGTCGAGGGATGGCGAGCAGACGCAAGTCGTCGAGGCGGGATGTGAGGTGACGCTGCCGGTAGTGGATTTGGAAGGGCTGGAAGCGGGACAGCGGGAGGCCGAGTTCGAGCGGCTAGCCCTGGAGGAGGCGCAGAAACCCTTTAATCTCGGCTGCGCTCCCTTGTGGCGGGTGTCGCTGGTCCGCCTGGGCAAGGCGGAACATGTCCTGCTGCTGACCCAGCATCACATCGTGTCGGACGGTTGGTCGCTGGGTGTGTTCTTTCACGAGTTGGAAGCGAACTACGAGGCCTTCTGCTCCAGCAGGCCTTCTCCACTGCCAGCTCTCTCGCTCCAATATGCCGCTTATGCGGAATGGCAGCGGCAATGGTTGCAAGGCGAATTCCTCGAAGAACAACTTGCCTATTGGAAGCACCAGTTGGCAGGGGCTCCTGCTGTTTTGGAACTTCCGATGGATCGACCTCGCCCGGCAGTGCAGAGTTTTCAGGGGACGGTGCGGGGACGGTTGTTAAGCCCCGCTCTGTTGCAGGGGCTGAAGGCGTTGAGTCAGCGACAAGGTGTGACCCTGTTCATGACCCTGCTGGCGGCGTTCGAGACCTTGTTGTCCCGCTACACCGGCCAGAGCGACATCGTGGTGGGCTCTCCCATTGCCAACCGTCACCGCCCCGAGATCGAGCCCCTGATCGGGTTCTTCGTGAACACCCTGGTGTTGCGGACGGATCTCTCGGGGGACCCCAGTTTTGAGCAGCTGTTAGGCCGGGTGCGGGAGGTGGCACTGGGGGCTTATGCCCACCAGGACTTGCCGTTTGAAAAGCTGGTGGAGGAGTTGAGGCCGGAGCGCGTCCTCAGCCACAACCCGCTGGTGCAGGTGATGTTCGCGCTCCAGAATGCCCCCCCACCCCCATTGCAGTTGGGCGATCTGAAGATGCGCCTCGAAGCGGGCAGCAGTGGCACCGCGAAGTTTGACCTGACCCTGTTTCTTCTGGAGCAGGAGAATGGTCTGCAAACGGACATCGAGTACAACACCGACCTGTTTGACGAAGCTACCATCGAGGGATGGCTCCTCCACTGGGAGACACTGCTGGAAGGAGTCGTGGCCCATCCGGAATACCGCCTCTCGCAGTTGCCCCTGCTGAGCGGGGACGAGCGGCAGCAGGTGCTGGTCGATTGGAATCAGACTGTCTCCGGATATCCCCGCGACAAATGTGTCCAGCAGTTATTCGAATCGCAGGTGGAGCAAACCCCCGATGCGGTGGCCGTGGTGTCCGGAGACGAGCAGTGGACTTACCGGGAGCTGAACCGCCGCGCCAACCAGCTGGCTCATTATTTGAAGAAGTCGGGGGTGGGCGTCGAGGTGCCGGTCGCCATGTGCCTGGAGCGGTCTCTGGACATGGTGGTGTCCACGCTGGCCATTCTGAAGGCAGGCGGGGCTTATGTACCGTTGGACTCGGACTATCCTCGAGAGCGTCTGGAGTTCATGCTGAAAGACACCGGCTCCCCCGTGCTGTTAACCCAGAGTGCGCTGTTGGAAAAGCTTCCCTCGGACCAAGCCCGCGTCGTCTGCATCGACACCGACCGTCCGCTCATCGCCCGGGAGAGCCGCGAGAATCCAAACTGTGAAACCGGGCCCCGGAACCTTGCTTACGTCATTTACACATCCGGTTCCACGGGCCGCCCCAAGGGCGTGATGGTGGAGCATCGGTCCGTGGTCCGCCTGGTCAAAGAGACCAACTACGCTCACTTCGGCCCGAACGAAGTCTTTCTGCAGCTGGCGACTATTTCATTCGATGCCTCCACTTTTGAATTGTGGGGAGCTCTTCTGAATGGCGCCCGGCTCGCTTTGATGCCGGAGCAGACTCCATCCCTCGAAGAATTGGGACGGGCGATCAGGCAATTCGGTGTCACCACCTTGTGGCTCACCGCCGGGCTCTTTCACCTCATGGTGGAACGGCGCCTGGAGGATTTGAAACCGCTGCGTCAACTCCTGGCAGGTGGAGACGTCCTGTCGCCTCCTCATGTCCGGAAGGTCATTCAGGGGCTGGAAGAATGCACGCTCATTAACGGATACGGACCCACTGAGAACACCACCTTTACCTGTTGTAACGTCATGCGGCCGGGTGATCATATCGCCGACACCGTGCCGATCGGGCGACCCATTTCCAACACACAGGTGTATCTGCTCGATCCTCACTTTCAGCCCGTGCCCATCGGAGTTCCCGGAGAGCTCTGCATTGGGGGCGACGGGTTGGCCCGCGGTTATCTCAACCAGCCGGAATTGACCGCCGAAAAATTCATTCCCAACCCCTTCAGTAGCGAGCCTGGCGCCCGCCTTTACAGAACGGGAGACCTCGTCCGCTATCGGAGGAGCGGCGCCATTGAATTTCTGGGTCGGGGCGATCTGCAGGTAAAGATTCGTGGCTTTCGAATTGAACTGGGCGAGATCGAGACAGTGCTCCGGCAGTACGAGGGGGTCGCCGACGCGGTGGTGGTGGCGCGAGAAGAGAAGGCAGGCGACAAGCGCCTCGTCGCCTACATCGTGGCGAAGGGCAAAACGCAGCCGGGCTTCGACGAGCTACGCCATTTTTTGAAGGCAAAACTGCCCGACTATATGGTGCCCTCCAGCTTTGTGCTGCTGGAGGCTTTCCCGCTGACTCCCAACGGCAAGGTGGACCGCCGCGCGTTGCCCGAACCCGAGGGTCCGCGCCTCGCCGCAGGTCAGGACTTCATCGCTCCCCGCAATCCTGCGGAGGAAATGCTGGCCGGACTCTGGGCCGAGGTGCTCGACATTGAGCGCGTCGGCATTCACGACAACTTCTTTGATCTCGGCGGCCATTCTCTTTTGGCGACGCGAGTGATTTCGCGAATCCGTGAGCTCATGCAGGTTGACCTGCCTCTGCAGCGCCTGTTTGAGTTTCCCACGGTCGCTGGGCTGGTGGAGTGCATCGAAGCGGCACGCCGCGGCGGTCCGGTCCGACCCACCCTCCCGCTCCAAGCAGTCCCCCGCAATCAGAATCTTCCCCTGTCGTTTGCGCAGCAACGGTTGTGGTTCTTAGAACAGTTGGAGCCGGGCAGTGCAGGCTACAACATTCCCATGGCGGTGCAACTGAACGGGCCGTTGAACGTGCAGTCTTTGGAACGGAGTCTGAACTCTGTCGCGCAACGGCACGAGGTCTTGCGGACGCACTTTGAGACGCGGGATGGTGAGCCCGTCCAAGAGGTGGAGGCCGCCTGTGAGGTGACGCTTCCCGTGGTAGATCTGAAAGGACTGGAAGCAGGACAGCGGAAGACAGAGTTCCAGCGGCTGGCCCTGGAAGAGTCACAGAAACCATTTGATCTGCACCATGCTCCCCTGTGGCGCGCCAAGCTGGTCCGTCTGGGCGAGGCTGAGCATGTCCTGCTGCTGACCCAGCACCACATTGTGTCCGACGGTTGGTCGATCGATGTGCTCTCCCATGAGTTAGGGGTGCTCTACGAGGCCTTCTGCTCCAATAAGTCCTCTCCACTGCCTGATCTCTCGCTCCAGTATGCTGATTTTGCCGTGTGGCAGCGGCAATGGCTGCAGGGGGAAGTGTTGGAGTCACAGTTGGCGTACTGGAAGCGGCAGTTGGCGGGGGCTCCCGCTCTTCTGGAGCTGCCGACGGACCGGCCCCGTCCGCCCGTTCAGACCTTCGTTGGTGCGGTGGCCACACTGGACCTTCCCAAGGCATTGTCCGAGCAGCTTCGGAGCCTCGCGCGCAGCGAAGGCGTCACGCTGTTCATGCTCCTGCTGGCGGCCTTCCAGACCCTGCTCCACCGCTTCAGCCGCCAGGAAGATGTGGTGGTGGGCTCCCCCATTGCCAATCGCAACCGGGCGGAGATCGAGCCACTGATCGGCTTCTTCGTCAACACTCTGGCGTTGCGCACCGATCTGTCCGGCCGCCCGACCTTCCGCGAACTCCTGGCACGGGTGCGTGCAGTCGCCCTGGGGGCCTATTCCCATCAGGATCTGCCTTTTGAAAAACTCGTCGAAGAGCTTCGGCCTGAGCGCAGCTTGAGTTACTCACCCTTGTTCCAGGTCGCCTTTGCTTTGGAGAATGCTCAAGCTTCCCCGCTCGAGTTGGCTGGACTGACGCTCACCCCGTTGCAGGTTGAGTGGAAGAACTCCAAATTTGATCTCACGGTGTTCATGCATGAGAGCCCCGAGGGACTGCGAGGCGGAGCGGAATACAATACCGATCTTTTCGACACCTCCACAATCGAGCGAATGCTGTCGCACTTCCAGACTCTCCTGGAGGGGATAGTGGCCGATCCCACGCAGCCGATTGCCACCTTACCCTTGCTGACCGGGGCTGGACGCCTGCAGTTGCTCGTGGAGTGGAATCAGACCGCTACTGAGTATCCGAGAAATCGCTGTGCTCATGAGCTGTTCGAAGCGCAGGTGGAGCGGACCCCGGAGTCATTGGCTGTGAAGTTCGGAGAACAACAGCTGACTTATAGGGCGCTGAACCAGCGCGCCAATCAACTGGCCCGTCATTTGAAGCAGTGCGGAGTGGGCCCCAATGTGTTGGTAGGGATCTGCACGGAGCGCTCCCCGGAGATGGTCGTAGGCATTCTGGGCATCCTCAAAGCGGGCGGAGCATATGTCCCCCTGGATCCTGCTTATCCGAGAGAACGGCTGGCGTTCATGCTGGAGGAAACGCGGACCCCTGTGCTGTTGACACAGCAGCGATTGTGCTCACTGATCCCGCCGCTCGGGATGAAGATCCTCTGTTTGGACACAGACTGGGACTCCGTCGCCGGCGAGAGTGAAGAGAATCTCGAATGCGGGGTGACGGCGGAGCACCTGGCATATGTGATTTATACTTCCGGATCCACGGGTCGTCCCAAGGGGGTCATGATTCAAAACTCCGGGCTGGCAAACCTGCTGAACTGGCATCAGCGCGAATATGCGGTCACCCCGGATGACCGGGCCACCCTTCTGGCGAGCCCGGCTTTCGACGCCTCGGTGTGGGAGTTGTGGCCGTATCTCACGGCGGGCGCGAGCATTCATATCGCCGATGATGAAACCCGCCTGACCGCGCCCAAACTCGTCCAATGGCTGACAGACGAAAGAATCACTATCACCTTCTTGCCGACACCGCTGGCCGAAGTCGTGCTTCAGATCCCGTGGCCCTCGAATTCGCCCTTGCGCGCGCTGTTGACCGGCGGAGATCAACTCCGCCAACGCCCTGAGCGGTCCCTTCCCTTCGGGTTGTTCAATCATTATGGCCCGACCGAGAACACGGTTGTGACCACCTGGGGTCGAGTGGAACCGGGACAGAAAACCGACTCCCCTCCTCCGATAGGCCGGCCGATCGCCAATACCCGGGTTTATCTACTCGACGCTTCTTTGAATCCGGTCCCCGTCGGGGTGCCAGGGGAGATGTATGTCGGCGGGGAGGGCCTGTCCTGCGGATATTTGAACCGACCGGACTTGACCAAGGAGATGTTTTTGCCCGATCCCTTCAGTGCTGATCCGTCTTCCCGCCTCTATAAGACCGGCGATCTGGCGCGGCATCTCCCCGACGGCAACATTGAATTTCTCGGCCGCGTCGATCAGCAAGTGAAGATTCGAGGGTTTCGCATCGAGTTGGGTGAGATCGAGACAGTGTTGCGGCAGCACGACCGGATCGCAGAAGCCGTGGTGGTTGCACGAGAGGATAAAACGGGGGAGAAGCGCCTGGTCGGTTATGTCGTGTCCAAGGGACCGGAGGCGCCAAGTTTCGGGGAGTTGAGAACCCTCTTGAAATCGAAACTGCCGGACTACATGATTCCCTCCAGCTTCATGCTGCTGGAGACTCTGCCGCTGACCCCCAATGGCAAGGTCGACCGCCGCGCTCTGCCAGCGCCGGAAAGCGCACAACTGGACAGCAGTCAACACTACATCGCACCACGCACGCCGCTGGAAAGGGCCCTGGCGGAGATCTGGGCGGAGGCACTGGGGCTGGATCAGGTTGGAATCCATGATAACTTCTTTAATCTTGGCGGCCATTCTCTGCTGTCCATGAAGGTGGTCTACGAAGTGGAAAAGCGCATCGGACTGCACATCAACCCGAGGCAAATGATTTTCGAGACCGTGGAACAAATTGCAGCCGCCTGTGAATCAATGAAAAGGCAGACGCCGGAAGTGCAGGCAGAAGGATTCAAGGACAGGCTGCTGGGCGCTCTCAAGGGGGCTTTCTCACGGGGTGACTAAGTAAAATGACCAACATTAGAAGGAGGCCCCGCCGCCTCCACTCGTCATTCCGTTTGCCTCAGGCCTCGATTCTTACTTATGATATCGAGCTCCAAGTCTGACCGCCTTGAGGCTGTCCAACCATGCAACCTCTTTTTTTTGGAAAACCGGACAAGCCGCTCTTTGGCATCTACCATCCCCCGTTGACGCGAGCGGACCGCGGTACAGGAGTCGTTCTTTGCAGCACCTTCGGGAGTGAGTACCTCAATTCACATCGCGCCCTTCGACAGTTCGCTGTCCGACTCTCCCGGGTCGGATTCCATGCCCTCCGTTTTGATTATTACGGCAGCGGCGACTCGGGAGGGAACAGCGATGAGGGGGATGTGGATCAATGGAAGAAGGACATTTCATTTGCCATCGAAGAGCTGAAGAACAGGGCCGGTCTCTCAAACGTCTCACTTGTCGGCCTGCGGGTGGGCGCCACACTAGCGACTATGGTGGCCGGCGAGCGAAACGATGTGGAGAGCCTGATGCTCTGGGAACCCGTCCTCAACACCAGGGGATACATCGAGGAATTGGGGATCCAGCACAGAGACTGGCTGGGTGAGCAATTGTTTTCGGAATTGAACTTGTCCCACCAAAAGGATGGGGGGGTCGAAATAATCGGGTTCCCCTTGACGAACCGGTTTCGGCTGGGCCTTGAATCCATTGACTTGCTGTCCCTTGAAAGGTGCGCGGCTAAACATGTTTTGATTGTGCGAAGCTCGAACGGCGCCAAGGATCAATCCTTTGTTGGCCGATTGGAAGAACTGGGCGCTTCCCCTAATTATATGGAAATTGCCACACAGAACCGATGGCTTCAAAGAGAAGGGATCGATCAAGTCGTCGTGCCGAATGAAGTATTGGATGCCATGATTCTGTGGATGACGGAAATCCACGTATGAAAGAGAGTGCTGTTCTTTTTGGAGATCACAACAACCTGGTTGGGGTCATAACCGACCCCGGTCCCGCCCCACCTCCCCAACAACCGACCGCCGTTCTCCTCCTCAACGCAGGTTTCGTTCACCGGGTGGGCCCTGCCCGCATTCACACCAAGATGGCGCGGCGCCTGGCTGAAGCGGGCTTCCCTGTTTTGCGGTTCGATTTCTCGGGCATCGGGGACAGTGAGGCCAGGAAGGATGCGTTGCCGTATGAGGTCAGCACCATCCATGAAGCCCGGGAAGCCATGGATCTCATGAGTGCGGCCAAGGGGGTCAGCCGATTCGTCCTGGTGGGAATCTGCTCGGGGGCGAGCAATTCCCTTCGCATTGCCCTCTCTGATCCTCGAGTCGTGGGCGCGGTTCCCATTGAAAGCTACCCCTTCAGCACGACGGGATACATTGTGAGCACCTATGTCCGGCGATTTTTCCGCTGGCGCATGTGGTGGAACCTTCTGACCGGGAAGTTACATCCCCGGAAGTCGCTGCAATCTCTTGCAGGCATGATCTTCTCCAAAGTCAAGCCGGGCCGTGAGGAGACGACCCCGGCGTGGCAACCCCCGTCACCAAAAGAGATTATCGCGGATCTTCGGACCCTGGTTCGGCGCGGCGTCCGACTCTGCTTCATCAACTCCGGGTTAGGCCCCGCTCATTATTACTACCACTCCCGCCTGCAGCGTGAAGTCGAAGCTTTCAGTCATCCGGGTGAAGTTCGAGTCTTATCGTTCGACGAGACCGATCACACCTTTACTCCCCTCTCTCAGCAGGAGCTGTTAATCAAGACGATTTGCGACTGGACTTATGACAACTTCGCTGAAGGGAAGGGGATTTCGGGCCAAGGAGTGGCCATTGAGGAATCGGGCATCAATACGCCCTTAAGGGCGCCACAATCGCGTCTATAATTGGGGCGACCCGAAAATCGGACAAGATGGCTCACTTATTTCCGTGAGGTGTTTGTCCGCAATCGACAAAAATACTTGATGATCCGCCACATATGATGGCGGACGCCTCGGCGGATCATCGGGGTTAACAAAACCTAGGTTGTATTCATCTGGTCAAAGCGCAACTCGCAGCCTTATGACGTGAGGACGCGGCGCACAGACCCCTTTCTGTCAAACCGAACACGATGTCGATTCCAAAATCCCCACACAAAATTCTGACGCTCTTTGGAACCCGGCCTGAGGTCATCAAGCTGGCGCCGGTGATTCGGGAACTCGAGGGCCGCCCTCAAATATTTCGCACAATCAACGTGGCTTCCGGGCAGCATGCGGAACTGTTCCATCCCTTCGTCCGTCTGTTTGACATCCGGATCGATCATAACCTGGAGATCATGCGGGAGAATCAGACGCCCAATCAGGTGTGCGCGCGGGTTCTCAGTGAGTTTGAACCCATCCTGGCCCAACAAGAACCAGACCTTCTTCTCGTCCAGGGAGACACGACCACCGCCATGGCAGGGGCCCTGACGGCATTCCATCGACGCATTCCAGTGGGCCATGTCGAAGCGGGCTTAAGGTCAGGAAATGTGCTCAGTCCTTATCCCGAAGAGATGAACCGGCGCCTCATCACGCGCCTGGCTACCTACCACTTCGCGGCGACCGAGCACAATCGAGAGACGTTGCTCCAGGAAGGGATTGCCGCAGATTCTATCTTCGTCACCGGGAATCCGGTTGTTGATTCTTTGAACGCCATCCTCGCGCGTAAGCCACGGCTGCCCCGGATCGAAGAAATACTGTCCTCGACCAGCGGGATGAAACGTATCGTCCTCACGACACACCGCCGCGAAAGCTTCGGAGAGATCATGGAGGGAAATCTCAGGGTGCTGCGGCGGTTCGTCGAACGGCACGATGGAGTGGCGCTGATCTTTCCTGTGCATCTGAACCCCGCCGTGGTTGAGAAAGCAAAGTCGATCCTGTCGGAACATCCGAGGATCCATCTGACCTCTCCGCTTGGTTACGAGGAGTTTGTCTTTCTGCTGTCTCAGGCATGGTTGATCGTTTCAGATTCCGGCGGAGTACAGGAGGAGGCGCCGACCCTGGGCAAGCCGCTGCTCATTCTGCGGGAGAATACGGAGCGTCCCGAGGCGATCCAGTCGGGAGTGGCACGTCTGGTGGGAGGCGACCCCCTCCGCCTCGAGGAAATGCTGGAAGAGGCGATCGGGGATGAAAGTTGGATCACAAAGGTTGGGAAGACCGAAAACCCCTTTGGCTGCGGAGACAGCGGGAAGCGCATCTGTCAAATACTGGAAAGCTTGGTGACGGGCCCGGCTTGGAAGGGACACGGACGAACACAGACGAACGCGGATTGAGCAGGGGGTTCAAGGGTTTGCTTTGGTAGCCCCGGTGAGCGTTTTTCTCACCGGGGGCTTTTGTCAGCATTCACGCAATTAACCCCGGTGATCCGCCGGAAGTGATGGCGGGCACTGGAGCTGTTTTATGTCGCCCGCCATGGCGGGCTAATTTGTCAGAGGGGGACACCTTTCCTGGGGCTTACGCCCCAGGCCATCCGCCTGCGGCGGACCGCTGCGCGGCTTAAAAAACCTTTCAACTTCGCACTTCAAGGGGGTTTTTCTCAGCATTCACGCAAAAAACCCCGGTGAGAAAAACGCTCACCGGGGCTACCAAACCTTGACGACTTCAAAATTCTTGCTTGAAAAACACTCAACCGCAAAGCCGGTGTACAAGAACTTCTTCTTACTTCTTCCCTTTCAGCTCTTCCTGTAATACCTCCACCGCCTTCTTCAATTGCGCATCCAAGCCAGTGAGAAAATCGGCCGGGGTGTTGTCGACATAAACGTCCGGCGGAACGCCGTAGTTTTCCAGATTCGTTCCATTCACGTTCCACAGGCCGGAGCCGGGGGTGCGGATGGCAGAGCCGTCCATCAGGGTGTAAGAGCCGGTTCCGATGACAGCACCATAGGTGGTGACTCCAACGACCTTGCCGAGTTTCAGGGTGCGGACTCCATCGGGGAAGACCTCAGCATCCGACGTCGAGCGTTCGTTCTGCATGACGACCAGCGGGCCGAAGAAGGCGCGCAGCGGTCGCGTCACCTGGAGGGAATCGCGCACGCGAGTGTACTGGTACTGCTTCTGCTGGAGAATCTCGAGCAGTTCCTGGTCGATTCCGCCGCCCGGGTTGAAGCGCTGATCGACGACCAGGGCCTTCTTGAAATGCAGTTCCGCGAGGTCGCGCTCGAATTTGCGGAGCGAGTCCTGGTTCATCTGGCGAATGTGCAGGTAGCCGATCTCGCCATTGGACCACTTTTCGACCATGGCGCGCCGGTCGGCCACCCATTTGTCATATTGCAGGGTGCCATAGGCCCCGGCGTTTACCGGATCGACCTTGGTTTTCCAGGCCCCCTCCACCGCGGGCTTGGAGTTGACGGTGAATTCGAATTTGCGTCCGGCCGCCGCATTGTAATATTGAAAGTAGTTATCGCCGGCCTTCACGGGATGGTCGTTAATGGCGAGTATGAAATCCCCTTCCTTGATCTTGACATAGTCGTGGTCAGCCGGGCCTTTCTTGTAAATCCAGGACACCTTGTAGTAACCGCTCGGATCGGAGGCCAGCTCAAACCCGGGATAGCGCGTCTGGACTTCAGCGCGTCCGCCCGGTCCACCGCCGGCGCTGATGCCGGTGTGCGAGGCGTTGAGCTCTCCGATCATCTGGCTGACGATATTGTGCATTTCTTCCTGGTCCGCCGTGTAGTCAATCAGGGGCTCGTAAGTCTGCTTCATCTTGTTCCAATCGACCCCGTGCATCTGGGGATCGTAAAAGCGGAACTTCATGACGCGCCAGCTCTCGTTGAACACCTGCTGGCGTTCGGCGCGATGATCTACTTCCACCTTTGCGGTGAAGTTCAACCGGCGGGCCGATCGTCCACCTCCGGGCCCGACGGCGCTGGGCGCCGCACCGGGTGCGCCCGCGGCGCCGGGACCTGCGCCGGCACCCGCCTCGCCGCCACCACCTCCGATTCCAATGGAATAGATGCCGCGCGCCTGGCGGTAGAACAGGGTTCGGCCATCCTTTGAAAACTGGAGGGACGAAATTCCGCCGAAGCCACCGAAGCCGCCACCGCCCTCTTCTTCACCGGAAGGGCCCGCCTGGGTTATTTTAGTCAACCGCTCACCATCTTCCTGGATTGTATAAATCGCTTGGCTGGGACGGCCATCCACCGTGCCCACGACTACAAACGCGTAGGTCTTGCTGTCGGGAGAGACCACGACGCTCGTAATGTTATCCGACAGCCGAGTGAGCTGATGGGCTCGACGGGCGATGCCCTCCCATTCGATCTTGACATCCACCTTGCGCGGCGCCCCCTCGGGGCCGCCTCCGGCTGCTTCACCGCCGGCGGATCGGCGCATGCCTGCGGGACGGGCGGCAGCTTCGGCCGCGGCCGCCGCTTCCTCGTCATCAATGCCACGGTCGAAGTTGTTCTTCTCTTCCGGAGTCAGTGCCACGCTGAAGATCTGGACCCTCGATTCCCCGGCCCCGCCAATATTGCCGGTGTCCATCCCTGACAAATAAACAATCTTTTTTCCGTCGGGCGCCCACACCGCATTGGCATCACTGTAGGTGGTTTCGTCGGTGAGGCGATGTTCTGCGCCGCCGTCGGAAGAAATCACAACGGTGTGCGGTAACAAGGTCTCCTGGGCCTTGGTGAATGAAATCCACTTCCCGTCGGGAGAGAACTGGGGATTGCCGATGGCTCCGCCTCCAAACCCTGTCACCGGGCTTGAAGCGAGCACATCGGTCTTCGCCGTCTCGATCGTGTACTTGTACAGCTTGTGATCAGTGGCAGTATAGATCAGCGATTTCGAGTCCGGCGCCCACTGGATCTGGAGCTTCTGGGAGTCGCTGCCAGAGACCTGCTTCCAATCCTTCTCGGCGGCGCGAGGCGCGCACAACCACACTTCGTCGCGTCCCGACTTGTCGCTCACAAAAGCGATCCACTTGCCATCGGGGGACCATTGCGGGCCGGTCTCGCGCGAGTAACTCTCCGTGATGCGGGTGACGTCGCCGCGATCGGTGGCGATGGAAAACAGCTCGCCGTGGGCGGAGATGACGGCGCGCTTGGTGGACGGGGAGAGATCAAAGCTGTCGGCTTCGCTAGTGAGGGTGAGGGTCTCGAGATTGTTCTCCTTGTCGTCCGAGGCGAGATTCAATTTGACTTCCGAAGTCTTTCCACTGGCGGTATCCAGTTTCCAGATTCCAAAGTTGTCTTCATAGACGATGACTTTTCCATCGCTCGAAATCGAAGGCCAGAAAAGCGAGCCGTCCTTGTGATGGGTTACCTGGATGGGCTTTCCGCCGTTCTCTGAGACTTTCCAAATGTTGTTGCCGCTCTTGAGGGCCTCCTTGGATCCGGCCTTCGCCACCACGTCGCGGTCGGAAACGAAATAGATGTCGCCGTTGTTTCCATACATTGGCCAGAAGTTGTTGGGCTTTTCATTGTCGGGAGTCGTGTCATCAAGGATTCGCTTGAAGGTTTTCTTCTGTGTGTCCATCACCCAGAGATCGGCGGAGTAGCTGCCACGGTAATGTTTCCGCCACCACACCATGGGATGGCGGTTGAAGGCGAACTTCGACCCGTCGGGGGAGTAACTGCCCCAGTAGCCCCAGTCGGTATCGAGGCGGGTCTCCAGGCCACCGGTCACGGGCACTTCCCACAGGCTGACGGTTCCGGGATAAACAATCTTTTCACCACCACGCACCGAGTTGAAGATCACCCGCTTGCTGTCGCGTGTCCATCCGACCACGATGTCGGCCGCCGTGTTGAAGGTGAGCTGTTTGGCCTCGCCTCCCTCCGCCGGGATGACAAAGACATCGTAGTTGCCATAGCGATCGGAGGAGAAGGCGATCCACTTGCCGTCCGGAGAGAAGCGCGGATAAACGTCGCGCGCCTTATGCACGGTGAGGCGGACGGGATTCGAGCCCGTCTCATCGGCCACCCAGATGTCTCCCAGGTAGCTGAACGCGATTTTTCCATTGTGATAGTCCGGATGGCGGGCCAGCTTCACTTCCTTGGCCAGGATGAAAGAAGTCATGGCACACAGGCAAATCGCCACGAGAGTGATTTTGCGAATCATGAGGCGTCTCCTTCAAAGGGTGTTTAGTATTGAGAGCGATTGGATGAAACGAGTGGTCTCGAGCAGAGAACCCAATGGATGATCTGAAATCAATGCAAAGGACGTTGAGAGATGGGAAATGGTTACGGGGGATAAATCCGATTTGGGGAAGCCCGGTGAACCGGGCTGGGGATTATCGTTGCCCCGTGTACCCGCCGGTAAACCGGCGGGCTGTACGCATTCAGGCCCGGTGAACCGGGTCGGACCAAATCGCAGTTTCAACCGGACCCGGTGAACCGGGCCGGACCAAATCGCAGTTTCAGCCGAACCTGGTGGACCGGGTCGGACCAAATCGCAGTTTCAGCCAAACCCGGTGAACCGGACCGGCAGATGCTCACCCCAATCACGCACGGTGAACTGGGCCGGGGGGATCCTCGTTACCACTACACCCAAATAATCAGGCGGTGAAGATCCTTGCGGCGACTACGACCGATTAAGGGGCAGGGAAACTCGATTCGCTTTTTCTCCCGCGGATAGACCGGAAGGGGTACACTCTCGCACCTGTCGCCTTCAACTCGACCATGGCGAACTTTCGCGAAACACAATTGGACTGACGCGGAGGTCTGCCAGCACGGTAATCTTTCTTGCGAACAAATGATCCGTGTGACACAATTCTTAATGAGTCTGTGGTGTTGACCAACCCCCGGTGACCCCCGCTGTGCACTACGCATGAAAGATCGTCTCGGTGTCATGTTCGCCGAGGTGAAACGTACCTGAGCATGGAGCCCGCCCGGTTCACCGGGCTTGATTACGTACAGCCCGCTGGTTTACCGGCGGGAGAGCGAGAACCCCAATCCCCCGGAATAAAACGCTAATCCCCGCCCGGTTCACCGGGCCTGATTGCGTACAGCCCGCTGGTTTACTGGCGGGAGAGCGAGAACCCCAATCCCCCGGAATAAAACGCTAATCCCCGCCCGGTTCACCGGGCCTGATTGCGTACAGCCCGCTGGTTTACCGGCGGGAGAGCGAGAACCCTAACCCCCCAAGGCAAAAACCTTCAACCCAGCCCCGTTCACGGGGCTTGAATTCTCCCCCGCCGCGCTTGAGCGCAAACCGACCTAAAGGAGACGTCATGGCCTCTCATGCCTTTTCTGAAATCTATCTTCACATCACCTGGCATACCAAGGACAATGCACAAGTCATCACCAACCACATTGAAGAACCGCTTCATCAATATCTCCAGTCGCGGGCCACCGAAACCCAGGCAGTTGAGGTCCATTCAATTGGTGGAATAGAAGATCATGTCCATATGGTTGTTCGCGTTCCTCCGACCCTTTTGATCAGCGAGTGGATCGGTCAACTGAAGGGCGCGAGTTCCCACGAGATAAACAAGCGGGTGAGGCGTTCGTTATTGCATTGGCAGGAGGGATACGGTGTGGTCAGTTTCGGCAAGCAGGCGCTGACGAAGGTGGTGAGCTATGTCCAGAACCAGCGGGAGCACCATGCGCGGGGGACCCTCTATCCGGCGTTGGAGCGCGTCGACGACGAGGAATAGAGATTATGAATCATGCCGCCCGTCAACGGGCGAGGGGATGAATCCAAGCCCGGTGAACCGGGCTGATTATCGTTGCCTTCTTTTCCCGCCGGTAAACCGGCGGGCTGTACGTATGCAGGCCCGGTGAACCGGGTCGGCAGAGCCTCGCCTCGTCTACGCCCGGTCAACCGGGCCGGAAGAGATTCGCCTCGTCGCAGCCCGGTGAAACAGGCCGGACCAAATCGCAGATGCAGCCGAACCCGGTGAAGAGAGTCGTCCCAAATCGCAGACTCAGCCGAACCCGGTCAACCGGGATGGGGATTTCCGTTGTCTTCGTTCGGTGCAAAGGTCACAGTTCTTTCATTCGGACCAAAGGGTGAGTTTGCTCAAATCCAATCCCCCTCGGGGGATTTGAATTCTTCCTACTGGACCGATTCCTGAGGCTGGCGTCCCGCCTGGGCGGGACTACGACTATTCCATCCCCCAAGGGGGATTGCGCCGCAGCACAACCATCTGCCCAAGGACCATGTCAATTAGATGAGTGGGGGGATAGGATTTGTGGGGCAGACGTCCTCGTCTGCCCTTGAACACACTGCACGAAATGCGAAGGGGCAGACGGGGACGTCTGCCCCTCGACCCTCATGCATGCGCGATCTTCGGGTTCAGGACCGCCATCAGGCGGACAATCATGTCAAATCGATTGGTGGGAGGATAGAAATGGAGCCCTGCGGCCATACCTTTGATCTCTTCAATAATCTGGGCCGAGATCCTGATCCCTTCTTCGATGGCCTGCTCTTCCGCCACATTCCGCATACGTTCACGAATCCAATCCGGGATGGAGATTCCCGGCACCTCATTATGCATGAATTCGGTGTGACGCGACGACCGCAGCGGCATCAGACCGAGCAACACCGGGACTTTCAAGGGTTCGACCCGTTTCAAGAATTTCTCTGCCAGCGCGGGATCGAAGACGGGCTGCGTCTGCACAAAATCGGCGCCCGCCTCGAGTTTCTCCTCCAGCCGCGCCATCTCCTTGTTGAGGTCGCTCGCCGAAGGGGAGGCGGCGGTCCCGATTTGGAATTGAGTAGTCGTACCGATGTTTTGTCCGGCAAAATCAAAACCATTGTTCAATCCCTTGACGATCCGCACGAGGCCGGTGGAATTAACTTCAAACACCGCGGTGCCTTTGGGGTAATCCCCGATCGTGATCGGATCGCCCGTCAGCGCCAGCACCGCGCGAATGCCCAGCGCGGCAGCTCCCAGCAAATCGGATTGAATGCCAATCACGTTGCGGTCGCGACAGGTCAACTGCCAGATGGCCTCAATCCCCACCTCGCGCTGGAGGATATGCGCCATCGCCACGGAACTCATGCGCACGCGGGCCATGGGGTTATCGGTGATGTTCACGGCGTCCACGCCCGCGTCTTTGAGCTGCCGCGCCCCCTGCACCATTTTGGAATAGTCGAGCCCCTTGGGGGGATTGATTTCGCAGGTCGCCAGAATCTTCGTGCCGATCTTGTCGAGCAGACGGGGCGCCTCGAGCACCTCGCCGACCACTTGCGAGGAGGGTTCCTCCACGGCTTCCACTTCGACATGAACCGAGACGGCGCGCCGGCGATGCGGTTTGGGCGACTGCCCATGCACTGCCCGGGCCATCGCGCGGATGTGCTCCGGTGTCGTCCCGCAGCAACCCCCGATGATGTTGGAGCCGCAGTTGACAAACGCCTTGGCGTATTCCTCGAGATACTCGGGCGAAGAGAGGAACACCGTCCTGCCATTGATGATCTGGGGATGTCCGGCGTTGGGCTGCACCGATATTTTCAGGTCCGAATGGGAGGCAAACTCATTGATCAGGTCAAAGGTCTCCTGTGGGCCGAGAGTGCAATTGACCCCGACGACATCGGCATCGGCCGCGGCGAGGGCTTCGAGGGAGCGGCGAATGTCGTCCCCGAACTTCGATTTGCCATCCTCCCAGAACGTCATCTGGGCAACGATCGGAAGATCACAGACCGCCTTGGCCGCACGCACCGCTTCCAGCGCCTCCAGCAGCGAGGGGTGCGTTTCGATGAGAATGAGATGGACCCCCGACTCTGCCAGGATCTGGATTTGTTCCTTGTACACCTGGCCCAAGTCATCGATGGTGAGATTGCCATAGGGCTTGACCAGCGCGCCCAGAGGGCCCACCGAACCCGCCACAAACACCTTGTCTTGCGCTGCCTCCAGCGCCACCCGGACCGCCGACTGGTTGATCTCAAGGAGGCGATCCTCCAGACCCAGTTCCCGGAGCTTCAAACGGTTGGAGGTGAAGGTGTTGGTCTCTATGATCTGTGCGCCGGCCTCAATGTACTGTTGATGGACCCACCGGATCAGATCCGGATTGGTCAGGTTCTGCTCATCACGCTCATTCAGGGCCACCCCGCGGGAATACAGGAAGGTCCCCAGCGCCCCGTCGCAAAGCAAGACTTCTTTCTTTAATCTTTCAAGAAACTCCCGTCGCTTGACCATGAGCTCTCCTTCGGAGAGAAATTCCAAATTCCAAAATCCAAATTCCAAATTTTATCATCGAAAAGAATCTCGACGGCACAAAGGTTCCCAATACCGACCAGAAAATGCAGCGCCACAAAGAAGCTTTGGTAGCCCCGGCGTGTTCCTGCGCCGGGGGGACCTTGTATGAGATCGCGAAGATTCAACTGCCAAAAACGAATTCGTCAAGACTCGAAGGCCCCGATGCTTTTTCGAAGTCTCCAAAATGATTCAAAGACCTGGGATCCCGACTCCAAATCCCACGGCGCAAGAACACGCCGGGGCTACCAAACCAATCTAATTGCTTCGGCCTATGATTATCTTGTGAATCCTGCTCATCCTTGTGGCGCTATGGTTTTACCGACGGGGCCGGGGTTTTTGACCGGTACCACTCGACCGTGTGACGGAGGCCGGTTTCAAAATCGAATTTGGGCTCGTATCCCAAACACGCCCGCGCCTTGCTGATATCGGCCTGCGAATGCTTGATATCGCCGCTCCGTTCCGCCTCATAGCGCGCAGCCGCCTGGTTTGAGAAAATTCGATTCAAAATCTTCAGGGTCTCGTTCAACGAATACCGGCATCCTACGGCGACATTCATCACTTCTCCAATTCCCTTTGAGGTTTCCGCCGCCAGGAGATTGGCGTGGACCACGTTTTGCACGAAAGTAAAGTCGCGTGACTGCTCCCCGTCGCCATAAATGACGGGTTGTTCGTCGCGGAGCATCGCCGTGATGAACTTCGCCAAAACCCCGGAATATTCCGAGGTCGGATCCTGTCGCGGACCAAACACGTTGAAGTATCGTAGGGTCATGGTCTCTAACCCGTACAGTCTCGTAAACTGCTGGGCATACAACTCCCCCACCCATTTCATTATGCCGTAGGGGGAGATCGGATGGGGAGCCATGCTTTCGGTTTTCGGCAAGGTCGGCGTATCGCCATAGACGGATGAGGATCCGGCATAGATGACCCTCCGGACTCTGGCGTCACGTGCCGCCACCAGTACCGACAATGTCCCGGTGATGTTGGCCTGGTTCGACCGCAGGGGATCCAAAATGGATTTCTGCACCGAAGGGATCGCCGCCTCGTGAAACACCACATCGACCCCCGAAAAGACCTCCCGCATCCGGGCGGTGTCGCCAATGTCGGCGTTGATGAATTCGATCCTTGCGGACAGGGACTCCAGATTCTCCAGATGTCCCGTGGAGAGATTATCCACGACACGAACTCGACCGCCGCGCAAGACCAGCGCCTCAACGAGATTCGATCCGATGAAACCCGCACCACCCGTTACACAGAACGCCGCCATAAGAGATCCTCAGTTGAATTACAGGTCACGAGATTCTAATCCGGACGAGCCTGAACAAAAACCAGAATCTATAAGGAAGCCAGGAAACCCGGGATCGGTCGCCAGTGGAAGGCCCGTCCTGATGGGTTAATCAGATTGTCTCCAGACTGAAGGTTTTCAGTCTCCTGTATTCCTGGCTTCCTAATAAGGAATTTTTTTGCCCCTGTCGGCCCAAGTTCGTCTGATATGCCATAAACTCTACGATGCGTGAATGCCAATTCTCTAACAATCGAGAATTTTCTACAACCCTGATTCGATGGGGATCCTGAGGCCGAAGGGCGCGTCCCGGTGGGCAACACCCGGGTTGGTTGCCTGAATTCCACCTGCGGCAGCGGGTGGACTGTTCAGGTTCAGCCTACATCCATACAGTCTACAAGGCTTCAATCCCTCCACCGGCAGGTGGGGGATGATTCAAGTTCCAGCTCCAGCGCAGATGGGAACTGGAATCCTCCACCGCCTTCCGGCGGTGGGATCCGGAGAGAGCAGAGCCGGAGGATGTAGGCGGGAACTGAACTATCCCCCAGCTGCCGCTGGGGGAATTCCTATAGAGTTTCGGGACCTGCCGAATTTCTGCAGTGAATTCTTTCTCCCTTCAGGGCAGCCGGAATGCCTATTCAAATCTCTCTCCGGGCCGGGAATCGAGCCTCACTAAATTTCCAAATAATTTTCCGCTGTGCTAACATCACAGGCGTGGTACCTGTCAATTGGGAGGCCGGATGAGCACGGACTCCACCAACAAACAAAAACAATTCCTGGACTGGCTGCGTCTCCTGGCGCTGGAATCCCGCAATGGCGTCTTGCAGGTCCAATCGAACGAAGAGGCATGGCGTTTCTATTGCCTCAATGGCGACATACGCGCCGCGACCGTCACCCCGACAACCTCTTCGGATTCCGGCCGGGCCGACCCCGCCACCTTTTTCATTAAGACTCTTATCACTCTGGCAATCGGCGGCGCGCCCCAATGTTCATTTACCGAGGGGCGGGAGCAGCCCCCGCCGCACGCCCTGGTTGCACGAGTTTCCATCGATGCGGTCCTTGCCGAACTCGCACGAACCGCCTTGGAAACCGATGCGATCCGAGCACAAATGAAGGCCTCGGGGTCCCGTTTCATTGCCTTGAAATCGACCGGTTTGGAAAATAAGGCGGGGCTTCTTTCACGCGAAGAGGTATTTCTCCTCTCCCGCTTTGACACCCCCCTGTCGGTGGAAGAGGTTCTCTCTGTTTCTCCCTTCGGGGAAGTTCAAACCGTCCGTCAAATCTACGTGCTTTACCTCCTCGGCCTGGTCGACGCCTATGACCCAAAGGCCGCAGCAGCTGGCACAACGGGGCGCAGTCTCCCCGGATCCGCCCCGGTGACCGCTCCCCCCATGCCTCCGAGCAGAGACGAGGCGACGGACTGGTTGTCGTTAAGACATGAAATTGAAGAGCGCAGCGCCGCAATTTCGGGAGGGGACTTCTATGATTTGCTGGGCGTCACTCGAAAATCCTCTCCCGAAGAAATCAAAGCAAAATACTACAGACTGGCTAAACGGTTTCACCCCGATCGGTATAAGGCGCGGGCGCCTGAATCCCTTCACAGTCAACTCGTGGATCTCTTTCGCCAACTTACAAACGCTTACCAGACCCTTTCAGACCAGACCCGGCGGACGGAATACGACCGCCGCCTGGTGTCGCAGCAATTCAAGAAGGACACCCCCACCCCCAGTGCGTCACTTATTTCTGAAAAGGAGAGGGCCGAAAGAAGCTTTGCCGAAGGCAAACAGTTGTTTGAGAAGGGGGAGCACATCAAGGCACTGCCTTATTTCCGCGATGCTGCCAACCTCCAAGCCTCAAACGCAGAGTACCTGTCGTTCCTGGCCCGCACGCTTTCACAGGTGCCCCAATTCCGCAAGGAGGCGGAAGATCATTTTCTGAAAGCTGTTGACCTCGAACCTGAAAACCCCTCCCACTTCCTCGCCCTGGGGAATTTTTATAAGGAGATCAATCTCCCCTCACGTGCCCGGCGGGCATACGAGCAGGCCCTGGAGCGGGACCCTTCCAATGAGATCGCCAAGGAAGAACTGAAGAGCACCGTGGGCAGATCCAAAAGTGGAAAATCCCTCGGCAGCCAGTTGAAGAAGATTTTCTCGAAGAAGTGAAGAAAGCAGTTGTCAGTTCCCAGTTCTCAGTTGTCAGTAACCAAAATGCCAAGATCGAAAGCAAAGTTCGGGTCTACAATGGTGAATGCAAGCAACCTAACTCGCTTACTTGCCTCGATGCCGAGGTCAAAGGCCTTTTCTGACAACTGAGAACTGACAACTGAGAACTGCTTTTAAACGTTAAAATATTTTGCTTCGGGATGGTGCGCAATCAGGGCCGAGGTGGACTGCTCCGGATCGAGCTGGAACCCGGTGGTGAGTTTCACACCAATGGTGCCTTCCGGATCGAGCAAGCGGAAAATCTTTTCCTGGTCTTCGAGGGATGGGCAGGCGCCATAGCCGAAGCTGTAACGGCTGCCGCGGTATTTCTGATGAAAGAGGTCGGCAATGTCCGGCGAATCTTCTCCCGCGATGCCGAGTTCCTCCCGGATTTTTTGGTGCCAGTACTCTGCCAGCGCCTCTGCGGTCTCGACGCTTAATCCGTGCAGGAAGAGGTATTTGGCGTATTCATTCGCCGCAAACAACTCCCTGGCCCTCTCACTGGCGCGCCCTCCCACGGTCACCAGCATCACACCCAACGTATCGCGCCGGCCTGAATCGGCCGGGGCGAAAAAGTCGGCCAGGCATAGGCGGCGATTGGCTCGCTGTCGGGGAAAATGAAAACGCACCTCTTCCCGAGGTAATCCCTCCGGCGAAAAAACGATGAGGTCATCTCCCTCCGAGTTGCATGGAAAATAACCGTACACTACGCGTGGCTGCAGGATGTTCTCCTGAAGGCACTCTTCCTGGAGGGCGTCGCGGATCGGGATATACTTTTCCGCCAGCGCCTTCTCATACTCATCGCGTGCCATCCCCCGGATCTGCCACTGGTTCTTGAACAGGGCGATGGGATTCACATAGCCGTAGATTTCCCGCAGGTTGAGCTCGACTGGCGGGACGACCCGTTTTCCCCAAAAGGGAGGCTTGGGAGCAGGGACGTCTCTCGCCGTATCGGAGCGGGTCATACTGCCAGTGTGAGGGGTCGGGGCACTCTTCCCGGTGGACTCGCGGATCGACTCGGTGGAGGCCCCAGCGGCGCAGCCGGCGGCCGCGGTCGCCGGGGGGAGGCTCCCCGCCAGGTTTTCAGGGATCTTGTAAATCCCCGAGTCGACCAACTCCTCGTGCGTGGCCGGATCGGTCAGTTCATCCATCAATCTTAACCCCGCGAAGGCATCCTGCCCATAGAACACCGGCCCCCGGTATTCGGCGCGCATATCCTCTTCCACGTACTTTCGAGTCAATGCGGCGCCGCCACAAAGGACCGGCAGCCTCAGACTCATGCGTTCCAGGTCTTCAATCACGTACTTCATCTCGACGGTCGACTTCACCAGCAGGCCGCTGAGTCCGATGGCGTCGGCCTGATGTTCAATTGCCGACCGGATGATGTTGTCGGAGGGTTGCTTGATGCCGAGATTAAAGACCCGGTATCCATTATTGGTGAGAATGATGTCCACCAGATTCTTCCCAATGTCGTGGACGTCGCCTTTCACCGTCGCCAGGACAATTCGTCCCTTGGTGGCACTGGTGGATTTGTCCATGAACGTTTCCAGATAACTGACCGCCGTCTTCATCACCTGGGCTGAGTCCAGCACGGACGGCAATTGCATTTTTCGGGATCCGAAAAGATCACCGACCACCCTCATGCCATCCAGAAGAACCGTGTTGATGATGTCGAGGGGAGAGTATTTCTTCATGGCGTCATCGAGCAGCTGTTCGAGGGTGACCTTTTCCCCTCTTACGGTGGATACCTTTTCGCCATTAATGATGGAATTCTTCAAGCGGTCTTCCAGGGTCAACTCGGATTCTTCTTTTTGCGATACGCTGAAGGTCTTCTTCTCAGAGCCTTCGTAAAATTGAATAAACTTCTGAAGCGGATCGCCGTCCGAGGAATCGAAATAGATCAGCTTCCGCGCCAGTTCGACCTCCTTCGCGGGAATCTTGAACAGCGGATAAATGCGCTGCCAGTTGACAATGGCGGCATCCAAACCGTGCTCCATGGCCTCATGAAGGAACACGGAGTTGAGGATGCGCCGCGCGTACATGTCCAGGCCGAACGAGACGTTCGACACTCCCAGGATCGTGAGGGCGCCGGGAATATTCTTCTTGATCAGCTCAATCGCCTTCATCGTTTCGATAGCGGCGGTGCGGTATTCCTCCTGCCCCGTGGAAATCGGCAAGGTGAGGGCATCGTAGAGAATATCTTGCGGAGCAATACCGTACTTTTCGGTCGCAAGACTGAAGATGCGTTGGGCCACGGCAAATTTTTTCTCTGCCGTCAGGGCCATGCCTTCCTCGTCAATGGTCAGGGCCACGACTGCGGCTCCGAACTTTTTGACCAGCGGGAGCACCTGCCCGGTCCGCTTCTCCCCATCTTCGAGGTTGATGGAGTTGACAATCGCCTTCCCCGGGATCAGCTTGAGTGCTGTTTCGATGACATCCGCCTCGGTGGAATCGATCATCAGGGGGACGGTGACGCGGGTGGCCAGCATCTGGATGGTTTCTTGCATGTAATGCTTTTCGTTGCCCCCCACGATGGCGACGCACAAATCGAGGATATGAGAGCCTTCTCCCACCAGCCGTTTCGCCATCATCAGGATGTCGTCGTACTTTTCCTCGGTAACCAGTTGCTTGAATTTCGGATTGCGCGTCGTGGTGTTCATTTCCTCGCCCACGATCAGCGGACGCGGCTCCTGGGCCAGCGGAGTGGAAAAATAAATGGAGGCCGCCGCGCCGGCACTCTTGCGTTCGCGCCGCTTTGGCGCCATCCGGCCGATGGCTTCAACCACTTTGCCCAGGTGGGCCGGGGTTGTGCCACAACAGCCACCGACCATGTTCAATCCGTACTCCATCGAGTATCGCTTCAAGTACTGGGCCAGTTCGTCCGGGGTCAACGGATAGGCGGCGTGCCCTCCCACGTTTTTGGGGATTCCGGCGTTAGGCAGGCAGGAAATCATCTTGGTGCAGTTATCTCCCAGATAACGGACGGCGTCGTTCATCTCGCGCGGCCCGGTGGCGCAGTTCAGGCCGACGGAGATGATTTCGTAAGGCTCTAAGACCGTGAGCGCTGCTCCCACTTCGGTTCCCAGCAGCATCGTGCCCGTGTTTTCGATGGTCACCTGGACCATGACCGGGATGCGTTTTCGCAACTCTCGAAGCGCACAAAGAACTCCCGCCAGGGCCGACTTGGTTTGTAGCAGATCCTGGCACGTTTCGATCAAGAGGACGTCGACGTTGCCATCAATTAAGCCCCGAGCTTGCTCGTAATAGGCCTCGCTCATGGCATCGAAAGTAATGTGCCCGAGCGAAGGCAGCTTCGTGGTCGGCCCGATCGATCCGGCAACGTAACGGCCTTCCCCACCGCCCGCTCCGTTGGAGTAATCGCCGGCTACCTCCCGCGCCAACTGCGCCGCCTTCAAGTTCAACTCGTAGGCCTTGTCGGCCAGCTCATATTCCGCAAGGACGATGCGGGTGGAGCCAAACGTGTCGGTCTCGATGACTTCGCAACCAACATCCAGGAAGCCGGCATGCACCCGACGGACCGCGTCAGGTTTCGAAAGGACAAGATATTCATTACAGCCTTCCTTGCCCCAGAAGTCGTCGGCGGTCAGGTTCTGCATTTGAAGCGAGGTTCCCATCGCCCCATCAAATATGAGGATCTTTTCTTCCAGTGTCTTAAGAAATGACAAAACGATCACCTTTTTGGGACGAACCCGCCTCTCGACGGCAAGCCTGGAGCCTCCCTATGGCAATAGGACTTCCGCGACAACCTTGTCCTGCCGTAAGCTCCATTCGATTACAACTACCCCCAAGAGAAAGGCTCAATGGGGTAGGAAGCCCCCAAAGCGACTTCCGAAGTGCGCATTCGGGTCCCCTCTCGCAAGCGATTGAACAGATTCAGATTCTAAACGGTTTGATTGCGCAACGCAACACCAGTACGTCCATTGCCTTGTCTACCGGACGCGCTGAGCTCCCTGACGGCTGAGGATGGCGCGTTCCAAAGTGTACCAGCTCCCTTTGGTGTCTCGACACTGGACCGCGGTTTCCAGGGGCCTGACTCTAACCTTGCAATGATTCCAAACCGTTTCATCGGTTTCATCCTCCATACTGATGAATCGGCGCATTCGCAGGTGCCGGTGGGACGAATCAACGAATGATATGGATCTTTCCTCCATCGGTTACACCACCAAGGTAGAGGCTTCCGAAGGCGTTACGGGTTCGGAGGTTCCCAAACTGTTCTTGCCTCCGTGCCCGAAGGAAGAAGGCGCGTTCGAGCCTTGATCCTGGCCGATCCGGGCGAAACGCTGGTCATTTCGGAGTCCTTGGGTTTGGTAAAACAGGCCTATTATGCAACAGTCAGAGGAATGTGACAGCAGTCCTCCTGCCCCACATGGAGGCCTCGCATCTTTATCCAATTCCTCATATGGGCTCGATACGGCATTCCATATTCGAGGTGCTCCCAAGCAACCTGGTCTCGTCCTAACTGTAATTCATTGTAATTTATTGTATTTTCGTCGCGACTTCTTAAGGAGAGAAAGGAAATTCTCGACCCACACATAGCTTGTGAAATAAATTTCTATGTAATTCCGTATTTTCTGTTCCCATCAACTTCCGCAGAGTCACATAAGTCTTTACGAATAAGCTATTTGGTAAGGATGCCTCTTTGGATAAGTAATTGCTTCTAAAAATAGCGTCGCCAAACTTTTTAGGGAGCAATATTCTAGGCCTCATTTGATTCTTTCAGGTGTCCTTGATCGACGCTGGCACATCAGAGGATTCGGTTTAAAGAGAGGAGCTGTTGAGGGATCGATCCTCTCAAGTTCCTCCAGAGGTTTCGTTTGACGTCAACGGAGTTTTTCACGTATAAGCCGAGCACATATTCTCAATCCACCAATATTATTTGTCGCAGAGAGGTTTAATGGACTTCTTCCCCGATGTCAGGAACGGGGTTGTCTCGCCTTGGTTTGAACCTGTCGGTAGCGGCTTCATCTTTGTTATTTAAATGGGAAAAACCAACAACCGAAAACAAGGAGAAGACCAAATGAACAATCGTTCCACTTTCTTGAAGTTTGTGATCTGGGGGGTTCTCTTTACGTTGGCCATGACGGGAATGGTCATGGCCGACGAAGTAAACGCTAGAATTCGCGGAACGGTGACCGACCAATCGGGTGCAGTTATCCCGGGGGTCAAGGTCACCGCCACGAACATTGACACGGGCATTTCCAAGGACGTTGTGTCGGAGGAAAACGGGTCCTATGAGTTCCTTCAACTTCCGGTCGGGAACTACAAGGTCGCGGCTGAGAAGTCCGGTTTCAGAGCCTACTCTGCCACTGGGATCCGTCTGGTGGTGAGCCAGATTTTTGTGCAGAACATCAATCTGGAAGTGGGTGATGTGACGCAGGAAGTTTCAGTCCAGGCCAATGCCGCCCAAGTGGAAACGACCAGCATGCAACTGGGGGCGGTCGTCACCGGATCGACGATTGTGGATCTGCCGCTCAACGGCCGCAACTGGGTCCAACTGCAGCAGCTCCAGCCGGGCGTGGTGGCGTCGTCGGACCGCTTTGGGAGTAACTTCGCCACGAACGGAGCCCAGTCTCAGCAGAACAGCTACATGATCAACGGGACCGATGCCAACGACTTGCCCTTGAACACCCCGCTGATCATCCCCAGCCCCGATGCCATTGCCGAATTCCGCCTGGTGACCAATACCATCAATCCGGAATACGGCAGAAACTCCGGGGGCATTCTGAACGCCATCACCAAATCGGGCACGAACGGTTTTCACGGAAGCGCGTTTGACTTCTTCCGTGACACCAGTTTGAACGCCCGGAACTTCTTTGCGGTCAAACCCCAGATTTTCCATCAGAATCAATTTGGTGGCACCATTGGGGGGCCGATCTGGAAGAACCATACGTTCTTCTTCTTCTCGTATCAGGGAGTCCGGGCGCGGCAACCCGATACGAATTCATCGGGCCAGACCACGGTGTTTACCCAGGACCAGCGAAATGGAATCTTCCCGGGAATCGCCAAGTCGACAGTCTTGTCTCCTTTCGCTCTGACCGGTGAAGACGGAAAGCTCCACCCGGCAGGCACAGCCTACAACGTGCTCTTCCCAACGGGGCACATTCCTTCTGCTGATTTCAATTCGATCTCGTCGAATCTGCTGAGCAAGTTCGTTCCCCTGCCCAACCTGGGAACGACGGATTTCACATTCAATCCGGTGAACAAGCAGACCACCGATCAAGAGATCCTTCGAATTGACCACACCTTCAGCGCGAGAGACTCTATTTACGGCAACTGGTTCATCCAGCGTGCCCCCAGCATAAGTGATACTCCCTTTACGGGCTCCACCCTTCCGGGCTTTGGGCAGGTCTCCTTGAGCCATTCACAGCAGTACACGGCCGCCTGGAACCATGTGTTCAATGATCGGATGTTGAATGAAGCCCGGTTCGGTTACACGCGTCTCAATTTCGCCGCCGTGTTCCCGCAGACCCCGACGCTTCCGTCCACCCTGGGGTTCACGATCAACCCGCAACTGCCGGACGGCGCGGGCGCGCCTTTCATCGGACTCACGGGGTTTTTCAGTCTGGGATTCAGCACGAACGGTCCTCAACCCCGAATTGACCAGACCTATCAGGCAACCGATAACTTCTCCATGACGCACGGCCGCCACACGCTCAAGTTTGGTTTTGACATGCGGCGGTTCGAGGTCTACAACCCCTTCTCCGCAGTCAACAATGGAAGCTTTACATTCGGCGCGGCGGGTGCTTTCACTACGGGCAATGCCGGAGCTGATTTTCTGCTGGGAATTCCGGATTCGTTCAGCCAGGGCAGTGGCGGCCTCACGGACGCCCGGGCACAACAGTATTACAGCTATGCCCAGGATCAATTCAAGGTCCGCCCGAATCTGACCCTCACCTTTGGAGTTGGCTGGCAGATTGACACGCCTATTGGTCAAAAGGCCTTTGGGGGGCACGGATTGAATGCGTTCCGTCCAGGCCAACAGTCAACGGTCTTCCCGACCGCACCCGTAGGGTATGTCTTCCCAGGCGATACGGGCGTCAATGCCACTGGAGAAACCAAATTCAACCATTTCGGCCCCCGCTTTGGATTTGCGTGGAGTCCGGATTGGGGATGGCTCTCCGGGGGACCGGGTAAAATGAGTATCCGGGGTGGATACGGCATCTACTTCAACCGGTCAGAAGAAGAAGTCAACTTGCAGTTCGTGGGCGGACCACCTTTCGGAACGACGGCTTTCGGAGCGGAGAATCCGAGCTTTGCAAAACCCTACTGTGATATCTCGACGGGCGCCTGTGTTGCAAACCCCTTCCCGTTCGGGGGCCCGAGTGCGAACATTGACTTCAGCCAGTTCTTCCCGATGAGCGTCTCAACGGTGGACCCGAACTTTACGTCTCCCTACGCTCAGAACTTTAACCTGACGGTGGAACGGCAACTGCCCCATGATATGATTTTTACGACGGCCTACGTCGGTTCGTTGGCCCACAAGAATACCAATATCTGGGAACTTAATCCCGGAATAAACCCCAAGGGATGCGCCGCAAGTCCTTCGTGCGTGGCGAATCGCACCGTCCAGGGACTTGTGGCCCCGCAGAATTTCATATTTGATCCCGGTATTTTCGCAAGTATCGGGAATGTTTCGGCGGGGGGAAATTCCAACTACAACGCCTTGCAGTTCTCTTTGAACAAGCATTTTTCAAGGGGGCTGCAATTCCTGGCGTCCTACACCTGGTCTCATGCGCTGGACAACAGTTCGAGCTTCGAGAACAGCGGGTTTGGTGGGGGCGCGGGACCGGGCCTCGATCCATTCAACCGGCGGAACAACTATGGGAATTCAGCGTATGATGCCCGGCAGCGTCTCGTGTTCAGCTACGTCTATGAAATTCCGAGTGTCCGGCATTTCGGCGCGTTGGAGAGACTTCCCAGTCGTTTGACGGATGGCTGGAGAATCACCGGTATCCTTTCGCTGCAAGAAGGGTTCCCGATTTATCCGATGGATACCGCGAGCCGCTCCTTAACCTGTCAAAGGACATTTAGCTTCTTCGAGTGTCCAGATCGACCTAATTCCCTGGGTCCACAACAAATCGTCGATGTACGATCCGGCCAATTTGTGAATGCAACGCGGGGCGGAACCACATCCAACGATCACTATTACTTTAACCCGAACACATTCGCCGTGGAACCGCTCGGAACCATCGGGAATGCAGGACGCGGCAACTTCGCTGGACCGGGAATCAACAACTTCGACTTCTCCCTGATGAAGGACACGAAGATCACGGAGACGACGAGGGTGGAACTGCGGTTCGAGTTCTTCAATCTCTTCAATCATACGCAGTTCAACAACCCGACGAACAACATCAACAGCGCCAATTTCGGGCGCGTTACCACCGCCCGTTCTCCCCGGATAGTTCAGCTGGCTGCTAAGTTCTACTTCTAGCCCAAACCGGCGAGTTTGAACTCCTTGAAGCGCTCCGATCCGTCCAAGCGGATCGGAGCGCTTTTTTTTGTGGACCGAAGGTCATTCCACCCTTCTCACTGCAATCCGCGTCCCTCCCATTTCGCCAAAAGCGCTTGACAAGCGTCATGGCGCTTGTAGAATCCGCAGTATACCAACTGAAGCTTGTAGACTTATCCGTTCCAGCAGGATTTGAGATCGCATGCCCAAGTGAGCCCACCTTCGATGGGGTGAAGGATAGAAGGAACGGCCTGTTCGGGCCGGATCGTGTCTGTAATCCGATCCGAACTGTATGAGACTAGTTCAAGAAGGGAGAATGGTCATGGCTAGTCTCCAGACGAGAGTCAGTGCCTTAATATCGAATATCATTGGAATGCGGGTTCTAGGGCTAATGGCCTTGGGGATATTGGTGTTTGCATTTCTTCCCACAACTCCGATCATCGCTCAACAGTCATCTCCTTACAAGGAGCCCCGCTGGATGGCCAAAATGCGAGCCCAACTGGCCACCTCGACCAATGCCTCGTCGGGCGCAGTCAATGTGTCCAAGAACGTGGATGTCAGCAATGAGCCTGGGCCGCAGAGTGAAACTTTCATTGCGGTGAGCGGACAGAACTCGAGCCTGTTGGCGGGGGCTTCGAACGAAATCTTCCGCAACCCCCAGCGGACTTATTTCTCCACGGATGGAGGCAGTACATGGATCGGCCATGACCAACCCCTGGTGGATGAGGAAGGGACCCTGTGGAGCTTTGCCTCCGATCCGGGCGTCTGTTTCGACACTCGGGGCAACATTTTTTTCTCTCAAATCCTGATTGCAAGCGTCAATAACAACTTTAAAGGCGATGCGACGATCGTGAACCGCACCTCAGATGGTGGAGCGAGTTTCTCGGTCGGGAGCATTTTGAAGAAGGACCTCAACGCGGGCGCGCTCGGCCGCTTCGAAGACAAGCCTCTCATTGCCTGTGACAACAATCCGAGCAGCCCGTTTCGAGATAACGTCTACGTGGCTTGGGACACCACTGAAGGGAATGGCAACGGCGTCGTGAATCTGGCCCGGTCGACTGATCACGGGGTCACCTTTACCCGTCAGCGGATTGATGATCCCAATTCGGGGGCCAGTAACGGTGAAATTGGCGCTGATCCGGCCGTCGGTCCCACCGGTGAGGTTTACGTGGCGTGGCTTGATATTCTCAACTCGCGATTGAGGATTGATCGCTCCTTGGACGGCGGCGTTACTTTCGGTCGCGACAACACGATCACCCCCATGATTATTCGATTTGATACCGGGATACCAGCCATCAAAATCCGGCGCGCCCTGGTCTATCCCTCGATTGATGTCGACCGCAGCACTGGACCTCACCGAGGCCGACTCTACGCCTCCTGGACCGACCAGGCGAACCAGACTCAACCTTTCATTGATGGCGCGGAGACGGATATTTTCTTCGCCTTCTCCGATGACCAGGGTTTGAGCTGGAGTACTCCCCTTCGTGTCGCAGATGATGGGGCTCATGCCGATCAGTTTTATCAGTGGCTTTCCGTGGATCCAACGGATGGCTCGGTTAATATCAGCTGGTACGATACGCGCAATGATCCTGCCCGGCGCAAGACCGACATCTACTTTGCGCGGTCCACCAACGGAGGACTGACCTTCCGTCCCAACGTGCGCGTCACAACCGCATCCACCGATGAGAGCTGCCCGGTCTGCGAGGCCCTTCTTGCCCAAACCGGATTCACTTCGTCGACGATTAGCTTCTGCCGGCAGCAGTGCAGTGCCGAATTCTTCAACCAATATGGCGATTACACCGGCCTTGCCAGCCTGGGTGGGGTTTCCCACCCCATCTGGACAGACCGCCGCTCGGGAGAACGGCTAAACGAGGAGATCTTCACCGCAGCAGTGAAGGCCGCAAGAAGATAGCGGAGAAAGGTTGAGGCTATCCTCAACAAGGGACCGTTCCGGTCAGCTGCAGTCAATGATCATTTGGAAGACCACATTACAGTCACGCTTCACCACACACACTCAGGAGGAATGACGAATATGAAGAAGAAGCTCCTTTTACCTTTTCTCGTCGCGACTTTTTTGCTGGGATCGAGCGTTTCGCAGCTCGCACAACCGGCCCCGAGCGCGGGCCCACCCAAGGTGCTTTTAATCGAGCGAGAGGAGATCAAGCCGGGAAAGGGAACGGTCCATGAGAAAGAGGCCCACGGGTTTGTCCAGCTGGCCGCCAGGGCGAAATCGGAAGCTCATTGGCTGGGGATGTCCTCCATTTCAGGGAATGAGAATGAAGCGGTATTCCTGGTCAGCTATCCTTCCTTCGAAGCCCTGGAGAAGGATCGTATGAAATTCGAGAAGGCGGAGGGAGGAGCCCTGATGGCAGACATGGAAAAGCTCGAGGCCGCGGGCGCGGACATGCACGCCAGTCAGCGCGCCATTCTGGCTGTTCTTCGGGCGGATCTGAGCTATCGCCTCAAAGACATCACTGCCGACAGTATTGCGCACTCGCGGGTCGTCGAAATCGAAACGTTTCGGGTGAGGCTCGGCCATTTCGGGGAATTTGGGGAAGGGGCAAAGCTGTATTTCAGTGCCATGGAAAAGGCCAATGTGAACACGCCCATCGCGCTCTACCAGGCCATTTCAGGAGCTCCGGGTGGCACCTACTTTGCCATTTCTGCGATGAAATCGTTGAAAGAGATGGATGTGGACAATAACAAGGCGGTTATGGCGGCGCTCGGAGAAGAAAATGGAAAGAAGCTGCAGACGCTCGAGCGCGACTCCGTCATGAACATCGAATCGAACCTCTACGCCATCAGTCCCAGGATGAGCTATGTGTCCAAGGAAATGGCGGGGATCGACCCGGGATTCTGGACGCCCAAGCCATCCGCGGCGCCAAAGGCTGCTGCCCCTGCCACACCAGCAGCAAAAGAAAGAGCAAAACAGTAAAGAAATTCTCCGGTTTATGCCGGAAGGTCTACCAAAGAGGACACCGCTTGGCTGCGGGGTCTATCTTACCGCCAGCCCCGCCTGGCGGGGCGGAAGAAGGTAGCCCAGGGTGAAGCGATCCCGCGATACTCAAACGCGTCAACCTAAGACCGGAGTAACGAGCGGTCCATAATTCCCCCGGGGGAAGCCGGGGGATGATTCAGGTACAGCCTACAGCAGCGACCCCATTTTCATTATCTCCACCCCCATCCCGCGAAGCGGGATGGGGGAGTGTGGTTTATTTTTGGAGCCTGTGTTTGTGGGCTGGACTTGAACTTTCCCCCAGCTTCCGCTGGGGGGATTCGACAGAGCCGTCCCCCTCCCCCTTTAAAATCAATCCTCTTTAGGTTGACGCCCGCCGTGGCGGGCGCAAGGCGGGATCGAGAAACCTCAGGTAAGTGAACCCTTTTCCATTTCCAAGTCCCCCTTGGGGGACGACAGAGACGAACAGGAAAAATGGCCTTGCCATCCACGTAGGGGCGAGCAACCTCCTCGCCCTACAAAATACCACCTACTTCCTCATCAATCGGATCTCAAATAATTTCGGCCACAACTTCCCTGTCACGACCAACCGATCTTTCGCTGGGTCATAAGCGATGCCGTTGAGAACATCGACGGGTTGCCGGCGATCGTCCGCAGATAAAAGTCCCGTTAAATCAACCCACCCAAGCACCTTCCCTGATCCAGGGTCCAGGCGGACAATGTAGTCGCTTCCATAAACGTTCGCATAAATCTCGCCCTTGATATATTCGAGCTCATTAAGATTTGAAAGCGGCTGGCCATCGCTCATCACACGAATCGTGCGCTGGGTTTGAAGGCTGACCGGATCGAGAAACCGGATTTCGTTGGTCCCGTCGCTCATGATCAAAGAACGGTCATCATGCGTCAAACCCCATCCTTCGCCGCTGTACGAAAATTCCTTGAGAGGTTGAAACGACTGCCGGTCATAGACAAATCCCTTGTGGGACTGCCAAGTGAGTTGAAAGATCTTGTTCTCGAGTACCGTAATGCCCTCGCCGAAATACTCAGGCGCCAAATCATGCTGCTGGAGAACCTTTCCGCTCTCAAAATCCACTTTGCGAAGGCTGGACCTCCCGAATAGCCCCGTGCTCTCATAGAGCACCCCGTTGGAGAATTCCAGTCCCTGAGTGTAAGCGGCGGGGTCGTGAGGCCAACTCTTGACGACCTGAAAAGTATAGAACGGGACTCCGGTCGCAGAGCCTTGGGCATCGGTGGAGACGCCGGGAGATGATTCCCTTGGGCCATTCCCAGCCCTTTCAGTACAGGCTGGAACGGTGAAGATGATGTTGAGAATGATAATTATGACAGTGATTCGTTTAAGCCTATTCTTATCTTTCATTGGATTCTGCGTCTCTGTGGTCAAGTGTTGTTGCGGTCCATCAAAATAAGGTCGAGATTCGGGATCAATCGAAAGATTACGAAGAAGGAAAAGATTCGTCAAGCGCACGGTTTAGAGAAAAACTGTTACAAGCGGAACGCTGGGTTAACCTCAAGCCCTTTGGACCGGCTGAATGATGTCCTGATTTTGGGCCCAGAGCGTATAGATGGTGAGACCTCGATCTTAGGACCTCAGGGCCGTAAGAATGTGGCCCTTTGGGCCTTTCAATTGTTAAAATGACAACACAGCCTGATATTCAATGCTGAAGAAGGAGCCTGCTTATGAACCACCGCATTGAAACGGATACCATGGGAGAAATTCCGGTCCCCTCGGATAAATACTGGGGGGCCCAGACGCAACGGTCCTTTGAAAACTTTGTCATTGGCGGGCAAAAAATGCCCATTGAAGTGATTCAAGCCTTTGCGGTCTTAAAAAAAGCGTCCGCCATGACCAACATGGAGTTGGGTGTCTTGTCCCGGGAGAAGGCCGAGGTGATCGGTCGAGTGTGTGATGAGATTGTCGCGGGAAAGCTCGACGAACATTTTCCCCTGGTGGTATGGCAGACGGGTTCGGGGACCCAGTCCAACATGAACGTCAATGAGGTGATTTCCAACCGGGCCATTGAGCTGCTGGGCGGCCAGATGGGCTCAAAAAAACCCATTCACCCCAATGACGACGTCAATAAATCACAGTCTTCAAATGACACGTTCCCGACGGCCATGCATATTGCAGCCTACAAGATGATTGTGGAGCATACCGTCCCTCACATGGAACAGCTAAGACAGACGTTGGATCAAAAATCCGGTGACTTCATGAAAATTGTCAAGATTGGGCGAACTCATTTGATGGACGCCACACCGCTCACTCTCGGCCAGGAGTTTTCCGGCTATGCCTCTCAACTGAAGCACTCCCTCCATGCTATCCGGAATTCGCTGGATCACCTGGCGGAATTGGCGCTGGGGGGGACGGCGGTGGGAACCGGATTGAACGCGCCCAAAGGATTTGCAGAGAAAGTTGCCGCCAGGATTGCGGAATTAACCGGCCACCCCTTCAAGACCGCTGAGAACAAGTTCGAATCACTGGCCTGCCATGACGCCGTTGTCGAAACGTCGGGGGCTCTGAAGACGGCTGCGGTCAGCCTCATGAAGATCGCCAACGACATCCGCCTCCTGGCCTCGGGCCCGCGGTGCGGGATTGGCGAGATCAGCATTCCTTCGAATGAACCCGGGTCCTCGATCATGCCCGGCAAGGTCAATCCCACACAGACGGAGGCCATGACGATGGTTTGCGCGCAAGTGATGGGAAACGACGTGGCAATCAATGTGGGGGGCCTCAGTGGCCATTTCGAATTGAATGTCTTCAAGCCGATGATGATTTTCAATCTGTTAAATTCCGCCCGGTTGCTTCGAGACGCCTGCGATTCATTTAACAAGCACTGCGTCGTAGGGATCGAGCCGAATCATGAGCGAATACGATCTCACCTGGAGAATTCCCTCATGCTGGTCACGGCGCTGAATCCCCACATCGGCTATGATAAGGCCGCCGCCATCGCAAAAAAGGCCCACCGGGAGGGTCTCACGTTGAGACAATCCGCCATTCAACTCGGGTATGTGACCGATGAGGAGTTCTCAAAATACGTTGTCCCGGAGAAAATGGTAGGAGAGCTGTTGTGATCTCTCCCTGACGAATAGAATCCCCCCAGCGGAAGCTGGGGGATCGTTCAATTCCGACCTACCCAATCGCCACCCCGGTCCTCCCGCAAATCCCACCGACGGCAGTCGGGGGATCGTTCAATTCCAGCTCACACACGGAAGCCAAATTGGGCTTTAGCGTCTGGATCACTTTCGAGATTGTCTGATCCGGACGCATGCTCAGGAGACAGCGAACTGAGTTGGGACACCATTTGGATTGGAGAAGATGATAGTCGTGGCGTTGGCAGATTTTGAGAAGGCGTGCCGTGAGCCTTTTCAGCGACGTTGGGGAAGTAAAAACCGCCCTCCGACGGTGAGTGCGAAAACAGATGTAGTCATGAAGCTGATAGGCCCAATTCAAGGGCTCATAAAGCTGGATATGCATGCGGGATCACTTTCCTGGGGGGAGATCGATAAAACTATTCTGCCATGCAGCGGGCAGAAGGGAAAGAAAAATTAGAGTGGGCTCTGCGGGGTAGGTTGGATTTGAACGATCCCCCGACTGCCGTCGGGGGGATTGTTGTTCGGGAGGGCTTGTTTGTAGGTTGGATCTGAAAAATCCCCCGACTCCCGTCGGGGGGATTGTGGGTAGAGCACAACCTTTTCTTCTGCATCCAGCGCTTTAGAAAGAATCCCCCCAACGGAAGCTGGGGGATCATTCAAATCCAACCTACAGAAGAGCCGGCTCTGCATGGGAATAATCCCACCGACGGCAGTCGGTGGATCATTCATATCCCGCCTAAGATCCGTCCTTCAAGAATTTCCTCATTAACGCCGTTGTGAATTCGCCGCAGGTTCCTGCATATGCCGAGTCCTCCCAGAGTCGCTCCATCCCCGCCCTCACTAACACCTCCGGAAAGTGTTTAGCCATGAAATACTGCCCGTTATTCATCAACGCGAGTACGCAAGACTCCACGCTTGTCTTGGGCACAATTCTCATTAGCAGGTGTGCATGCTCCGGGAGAATGCTCATTTCATCAATCGCAAATTCCCGTTTCTCTGCCACCTTGAGCCAATAGTTTCCCAGCGCCTCGGCTGTGAAGGCATCAAACACCCCTCGCCGGTACTGGGTTGCCATCACCACGTGATGGCTCAACTCAAAGAAGGCATGCGCGGCCAGCAGGGGCCTTCTCTGGACGGCATGGTAACGAAATACGGGCGGATGCAGGCGCCCGGCGTATCCATGGTGCTCCGACTGCGCCTTCAAGTATTGACGCACGGCTGCCCGGTTCACACGCCCTGTACTTTTCGCCAGAAATCCACACGCCCATACCGGAGGTTCCAGCTCACACACGGAAGCCAAATTGGGCTTTAGCGTCTGGATCACTTTCGAGATTGTCTGATCCGGACGCATGCTCAGGAGACAGCGAACTGAGTTGGGACACCATTGGGATTGGAGAAGATGATAGTCGTGGCGTTGGCAGATTTCGAGAAGGCGTGCCGTGAGCCTTTCCAGCGACGTTGAGGAAGCCAAAAGTGTCCTCCGGCGGTGAGATCGAAAACCGATGTAGTAATGAAGTTGATAGGCCCAGTTCACGGCCTCGTATAGCTGGATATGCATGCGGGACCACTTTCCTGGGGGGAAACGATAAGACAATTTTGCCATGCAGTGGGCAGAAGGTAAATGAAATTTGGAGGAGGGCTGCGGATTAGGCTGCATCTGAAGTATCCCCCGACTGCCGTCGGGGGGATTGTTGTTCGGCAGGGCTTGGTTGTAGGTTGGATCTGAAAAATCCCCCGACTGCCGTCGGGGGGATTGTGGGTAGAGCACAACCTTTTCTTCTGCATCCAGCGCTTTAGAAAGAATCCCCCCAGCGGAAGCTGGGGGATCGTTCCTGTCCAACCTACAGAAGAGCCGGCTCTGCGTGGGAATAATCCCACCGACGGCAGTCGGTGGATATTTCAAATCCAGTCTATAAGCCGTCTCTCAATAATGTCTTCATTAAGGCCAGCATGCATGTCTTCACGTTTGTTTCCTCCAGCGGCACAGCAGAGGAGCACTCGCAGGGGACCGGGCAGACGGGAAAGAAGATTGAGAGGGGAGCGTGCCTTAGGTAGGATCTGAATAATCCACCGACTCCCGTCGGTGGGATTCTTGCTCCAGACCGCTTGTCTGGTAGGCTGAATATGAACAATCCCCCGACTGCCGTCGGGGGGATTCATGACAATCCATAACGGGCTCCTCCTCGAACGCTAGTCCAAGAAACTCACATATCGCTTCGAAGTCCGGGATTCACATCCGAGCTCACTTCCGGTTAATGGCCTCCTGAAAAATTTTAAAGGAACGCGGATCAAACAAAACGAAGATCACATGCCCGACGCTTGACTGGGGGTGGCTCGGAGCGAAATCCCGGACTGCCCGGACCATGGCTCCTGCGCACTCGTCCGTGGGAAAACCAGCAACGCCCGTTCCCAAAGCTGGAAATGCCAGGGATTTCAGTTTGAGATCGGTGGCGACGAGGAGGCACGATTGCGTCGCCTTGTAGATGATCTCGCCGCTGGTGAGAGAGCCGGTTCTCTTGGGCGCCCGTTCATCTTCCGTCCGGTAGCCCATAACCGCCGCATGAATGACCGCCTTGTTGGGAAGCCTTCCCGCCGTCGTCGCAACCGCTTCACCCAACCGGATCGGCCCTCTGGCCCGTGACTCCCGGTCCACAACGTCTCCCCCTTTGCGCCGTATGGCGCCTGCCACGCCTGCCCCCAAAACAAGGTCGGTGTTCGCCGCATTCACAATGGCGTCCACTTCGGTCTGCTCGGTAATGTCCCCCTCCAGCACGGAAATCTTCATGGCTCACCTCGAACTTCCCACCGGATCTTTTCATTTCCCGGGTGTGTCTTTCAGCGACTCTCATATGAGAAGATTCAGTGTGCTACAATTCCATCTCTGATCCAGTTCCCTATTGAGACGTGTTTCGATAATCGCTTTGCTCCATTGTACCCCAAACCCCCAAACACGGGTGGAGGTTTGCCGTGAGTCTTCTCGGACGAATTTCCACACGGTTTACAGTTTGAGGCGGTGAATCCATGCGACAGGCCTGAACATGAATCCTCACTCCTCCACCTGGAGAGAAACGATCAAAACACTCCTGTCGAGCCCGACCGCGCGACGCGCCCAGTTAGCTGTTCTTTCGGGTTTCATGCTGGCCCTGATCTTCCCGAAGGTCAACTATGGCTGGCTCGCGTGGTTTGCGCTATTGCCCCTCTTCTTTGTTCTGCTTCAACCTATTACTCGTCGCGCCTCATTCTTGTACTCGCTCTTGTTCGGAGGGGTGTTCTACGCGTTGTTGCTTTACTGGGTCGTCGGGGTCATGCACCGATTCGGCCTTCTTCCTCTCCCGCTCGCCATCCTGTTCCTTCTCGGGTTTTCCCTTTACAATGGCCTGTTTCTCGCCCTATTCGGGATCCTGGCCCGCAAGATCCTGACGCAAAACTACCTCTTTTTGAAATGGTTTCTTCCGACCCCTCCTCAGATCGCCCTGCTGAATTCGGTGTTCGTGGCGGCCCTCTGGGTGGCCGTAGAGTTCCTCCAGACCCACCTCTTCGGCGGCTTTCCCTGGTGTCTGCTCGGTTATAGTCTTGTGAACTACCTCGGTCTCATGCAAATGACCACGGTGACCGGAATTTACGGAGTTTCCTTCCTGGTATGCGGCATCAACGTCTTGCTGTCACATGCGCTATACCAGCGGAAACGGCCCCTGTTTGTGGGAATCGCCATTGTCCTTGGCTTGCTCCTTACGGGGGACTTCGCCGTTCGCACCTGGTGGCTGGGAGCATCGACAGAGACCGTTTCCTCGCGGCTGCAGGCAGGCCCGAGCGTTCATGACGTCGACATTCTTCAAGTGAATATCCCCCAAGACACAGATTGGACTCGACCTGTCTTTGATTCCTGGCTGTTGACGCTTGAAAAGATGATCCTCGCTTCCCATGCCGAGATTGCGGTCATGCCGGAAAACCCCGCACCTTTTTACTATCCCGATGACCGCGCCTTTACCGAGCGCCTCGAAGCGATGGCAGACCGTTCGGGGAGCTTTCTGGTGGCGGGTGTCGTGATGTCTCATGATGACGCGCAGGGTCAAGCCGGGACTTTCAACAGCGCGGCCACGCTGGCCCCCGACGGTCATCTCGTGGCGGCATATGACAAGCAACATCTTGTTCCTTTTGGAGAATACGTCCCCCTGCGAAAGTATCTTTCATTTGCAGGGAAACTCACACGCGAGGTCAGCGATTTCACTGCCGGTGACAAGTTCACCCTCAGCCTGCTCAACGGAAACCGGGCTGGTATTTCCATCTGCTATGAAGCCATTTTCCCGGACCTGGTCCGGCGCTTCACTGCCGCCGGCGCGGAAGTCTTGATCAATGTTACCAACGACGGCTGGTACGGGGATTCGTCTGCGCCCTATCAGCACTTTGAAATGTCCCGCGTCCGGGCCATCGAAAACCGCCGCTACCTGATTCGCGCCGCCAATACCGGGATCAGTGCTATCGTAGATCCTTACGGGCGAATCATTAAGAAGACGAAGTTGAATACGCAGGTGGTGCTTCATGGGGAATTTGAATACCGTTCTGACCAGACATTTTATGTTCGCTTCGGGGACGTCTTTGCGTGGCTGTGTGTGGTGTCGAGCGGAGGTTTCTTGATCTTCGTTTTTTTCAAGAGAAGAGAAGGTTGATACGCGCCGCAAAGAGGCTGGGAGCGCGGGACCTTGACACCGGCTCCGAGAGCCTCCTCACTCCTTTTCGACCAAATTGTCGACGAGCTGTGTCATTTCATCGATATGACCGCGATCGTGCTCCACCATCATTAAGAGAATCCCTTCCAGGGTAATACGACCCACCGTTTCAAGCTCACCCTCGCGCTCCAGCGCTCCCGGCTTGATTCCTTTAAGAAGTTGCAGGCTTCGTACCCGCGCGACCCGAAAGATCTGTAAAGCTGCCATCAGGTCTTGAGCATTGTAATCGCGTTCCCGCGCCAGCCTGGCCCCGTCCACGTCCGCAAGGCGGGGGTGCTCTTCGGTGAGCAGTTTTTCAATCCGCACGTTGTATCCTTCCGCCTCGATGTCCCGAAGGTGGCAGACATTTTCGAGAATCGAAAAGTCCTCCGATGAGGGCTTCCAGGTTAAAGCCTGGGGATCGAGGTCCTGGGTGATTTGGAGAATCCGGTCAGGCGTCTCGCCCAGCGTCGTGAGGAAACGAACAAGCTCTTCGGGCTTCACCAGTGCTCTCCGTGTAAGCGTTCCGGTGGCAGCGTCCCCACCTTCACTTTTTTAGAGAAAGCCTTTCACCTGTCTTGAGATAATGGTTTAAGAGGGACTCCAGGATTTTCTTTTCTGTTGCATACCTCTCCTGCGAGAGACTTTCGATGAACCGGTTCCCCTCCTCGTTCAGTGCCGTGATGATCTGTTCCCATTCCGCGGAACTGGAACCGTCCGAATGGTCACGCAGAGTAATGTTGTATCGAATGACCTTGATCGCCCCGATCCGGACAAACTGGATCGTGCGGTCGGGCTCGTACGCAATGACCACCCAGGTCTCATCACCCCCGTCTTCCGGAAAGTCTGTAGTAAAAATGCAGTTCTCTTCGGCGTATCCGGAATCGGAATAGACCAGATGACACCGCCAGGTTTCAATCCAATCGTATTCGCGGGTGGGGCACAGGAGAGGAAAAACCTGTGAGGGGGGTGCCTCATACTTTTGAGTGTAGGACAACCGTATGCGTTTTGCACTAAATGCAGCCATGTAAAACCTCCTCTTGGATGGCTGGGCGACAGTCATCAACTCCTCTTGCCCGTCGCACCCTTCCCGTTTAACAAGAGCCATTCCGCCACTTCCCGCGCATTCTGATCCGGCGGGAATACCGGATAAAACATCTTTATTATTTTCCCCGTGTTGAGAATCATCGTCACCCGTTTAATCAGGATCATTCCCTCGACCTCAAATACAGGCAATCGCAGCGCTCCGGTGAAAGCAAGCGCCGAATCGCTCAGCATCTCAAGTAGAGGTTGTCTTTCCTGGGTGTCATTTTGTTTTCGATCTATTCGCAATCCAGGTCATACCCTGTCCAGGTTGGGTGCCGTCAAACTGGCATCAACGACATTGCCGGTATTTCTAGTTCCAGCGGGCTCAAAAAGGAGGACCTCGACTTCTTCGTCAGCCACGGGCCTGTGTTCCACCCCGCGCGGGATGACAATCATTTCGCCCTGTGCGAGCTCGACGACGTGATCTCGAAACTCGACGCGGAACTCTCCCTTCCACACGAGGAAAAGCTCATCCTCATGGGCATGATGATGCCAGACGAATTCGCCCTTGAACTTGACGAGTTTGACTTCCTGTCCATTCAGGGCCGCAACTACTTTGGGTCGCCAATGGTCCGCGAAAAGAGAAAACTTCTCAGCAATGTTGGTCTTCTTCATTCCATTCCCCCAGATGCATCGATCCGGTTCAGCACACTAGTCCCGGCGGGTCATGGCACATCATCGCCGATGCTCAGGCGCCCCTGAATATGCTCCACGGCGGATCCGGTCCGGGAGATTCCCGCATTGCAATGCACCAGAACCGGTTTGGGAAGGCGCAGATATGCTTGCCAGACCTGTTCGAGTTGTTCGGCGGAGAGCGGCGGCCACTGGAAATCTTTAGCCGGAATGTGGGCGACCCGAAATCCGGCGTCCTCATAATAATCCACGAGACCCGTCGGGAGTCCGGGACAGAAGGACATCTGTTCTTCCGCAAGAAGACAAAGAATCGATTTGATCCCCATGTGGCGCACCGATTCAAGCCACCGGTCGACATCCTCCTGCGATGTTTCAGCATCCAGCCCGTCAAAACCCGGTCTGCAACTTCGAGCCAGCAGGTCCTCCATAACCCACTCGATCATATCAAGCATCCTATAATCGAGGATCCACCCCATGGCGCACCCTAATGCGGGCCTGCGTTCAGGAGCTGAATCCCCGAAGAATTATCACCCACCGGTTGTGTAAGATTCGCCGACGAATCATCGGGAGTATACCGCCCCTCAGATAACCGGGCAAGAAAAGGGACATTCAGGGATGAATTAATTCCTCGGAGGGAAGCGAAGCGCGCTCTGGGCCTCAGGGGTGAAATGGTGAAGTAGTGAAGCGTAGGACATGGTCAATTTGAAGTTACGTCATAAACCTTACCATCGAGAACGAACCTTACTTTTTTACCCAATGAGAAGTACTCTGCGGCCTCGGGGATTTGCACCGCCAACTTGAAATATTCCTCGCTGCCAAATTCCATCTTCACCTCCGGGAGTTTATTCTGGGCATTGTATTCGGAATCCACCCACACGCCCTCTTTCAGGATGAAGGTCTTGTTGTGAACATGGCGGACACTGCTTAGCCCGGAAACTTCGGCGCGCTCCGCGGCTTTGAGTCGTTGCAGGGTGACACTGGATTGGACCGCATTCGAGCCTGATTGTGCGGCCATGTCCACCGACATGGTGGCGGCCGGGGAGGGGGCCGATTTGGACATGGGCCCGCCCATGGCGCCTCCGACAACACCGCCCATCGGGACCGGCCGCATTGCCTGGCGGTCCTCTTCCGTAATCAGGAAAGAGGTGTAGGGTGTGGCGATGCCATACCGGGTCGCAAGCTCGACGATTTCGTTTTTTACTTCCTTGGTCTCACCATTCAGCCGGATCTGGTCCATCAAATAGCCCACCTTCCGGATGGCCCACAGCCGCGGGATGAAGTCGGTTTCAGAATTCTCTGATGGGAACGCCAGGGTCCCCAGTGCAAACATGCGCCGTCCCGAATTGACTTCCCCTTCGAGCTTCGCGTTGACCGAATGGCTGCCTGTGTAACGCCCTACAATTACTAACTGGGAGCCCTTGAACAAATCAGGCAGCACCCTGGGAAAGACATCGTCGACTTTTACATCTCCCAAGTCCAGCTTCAGGTTCGTCAGTACCGGGGAATTCACTTTCGTGAAGATATTGGAGACGCGCACCTCCAGGTCTTCCTTCGGAGCGATGTACTCGGCGACCCCGTGGTTATGTTCGGCCAGGGGATCCAGAAGATGGGTGTTGACATCGTATCCCACGCCGACTGTGAAAAGGCGCGCATGGGTAGGGTTTGCTTGTTGAGCGTTGGTGAGGATTCGGCTGATACTCTGCTCCCCCACGGTGGGCAGGCCATCGGTCAAGAAGACGATGAAGTGAGGCCGCATGTCCTCGCGGAACATTTTCAGGGCGGCGAGCAATGCCGAGTTAATATCAGTTCCCCCGTTGGCCTCCAGCTTTGACACATATTCCACGGCGCGCTCAATCCCGGCCGAATTGGCGGGCGCCAGCTCCGTTTCAAAAAGATGCTCCTCGCTCGCAAAGTGAATGATATTGAAATAATCGGAGGGGTGAAGCGAACGAATGCCGAATTTCAAAGCCTCTCGCGCCTTGGTGATCTTTCCCTCTTCACTCATAGAGCCGGAAGTGTCAAGGACAAAGACGATATCCTTGGGAACCGTCTCGCTCTGTTTCAACTCGATCCTCGGCGAGAGCAGCGCAATGAAGAATCCGTCCTTGCCCTTTTCACGATAGGTCAAAAGGCTCAAACCGAATTCCTTGTCCGAAAGCGCGTAATACAGAATGAAATCCTGGGGGGGCTTCACCATTGACAGTTCGAAGCTCGCAGAGGCCCGGTTTTCGCCCTTGCGGTTAACTTCCAGGGCGTGGGTGGGCGAGTAGATGTTTTTCAGCCCCACATTGGACGTAATTTCGACCTTTCCGGCCAGCGTTCCGATTGGCTGTGGCAAGGCATTGTGGCCGACTCCGAGAGGATACTCGAATTTCACAGTCCCCTGCTCCGCCTTGAGTATCTGGGAATAACGGATTTCGATCTTCTGTTCACTCCCGGGAGCAATAGGAAAGACGCGCGCCTGGAAAAGGTTTTTGCCCACATACTCGAGCAAGCCGGGATCGCGCAACCGGCGGACAATCTCGTTGTAGGTCTGCCGGGCCTTGTCGCGCTCCACCAGCTCTCCCACGATGCGCTTGCCCCCGGTCCACATGGCAAACTCTTCGATGGAGGCACTCTCAGGAATTGGAAAATAAAAAACCCCCTCGGCAGCCCAGCGGTTGGGATTTTCGAAGACTTGCTCGATATGGGTCCTGGCCACCTGATTGTTGATAGTTGTGGCAAACGTAATCGATTTCACCGGAAGGGGTGCTCCCAGCTCCACGCAAGGAGGCCGCTGAGGTGGCATTGGCCACGGACCTGGACAACGGCGCGGGAAAATGATTCCCTGACTGAAAACGAGCGAAGGCAGAATGCAACCCAGGAGGAAAACAAACACGCCCGCAGTCGTGATGACCGTGCGGCATTGTTTAGCGTTTTGCGATTTCAAGCCCAGAGAAGTGGTTTGTTGCGCTGCCACTTGATCACCTCCGGTCCGGCTCCAGAGAAATCAGGATTCTCACCCCCACTGCATCATCGGACCTTCACCAGGTTAGACATCGGGAATCACGGAAAAGTTCGAATTATTAGATGCAACCGGGGGAAGAAGAGATACATTCTGAATAATATCATCAATGGGGGGTGGCGCCGTGTAGGTTGAATCTGAACGGTCCCCCGACTCCCGTCGGGGGGATTGTGGGTCCGAGGGCTTGTTCGTAGGTTGGATCTGAACGATCCCCCGACTCCCGTCGGGGGGATTGTGGGTCCGAGGGCTTGTTCGTAGGTTGGATCTGAAACATCCCCCGACTCCCGTCGGGGGGATTGTGGCTCAGGATCGCGCGTTGGGTAGGCTGGATCTGAACGATCCCCCGACTCCCGTCGGGGGGATTCAGTGCTGAACACAACCATTTCTAGTTCATTCCAGCACCGCAGCTAGAATGCCCCCAGCGGAAGCTGGGGGATCGTTCCCGTGCAGCCTACAAACACGTCCGTTCTGCAAGAGAGCAATCCCACCGACGGCAATCGGTGGATATTTCAAATCCGGCCTAAGATCCGTCCCTCAAAAATGTCCTCATCAACGCCGTTGTGAATTCGCCGCAGGTTCCAGCATACGCCGAGCTCTCCCACAGTTGGTCCATCCCTGCTCTCACGAGGATCTCCGGAAAGTGTTGAGCCATGAAATGCTGTCCGTTATTCATCAATGAGAGTACGCAAGACTCCACGCTTGTCTTGGGCACAATTCTCATCAGCAGGTGTCCGTGGTCCGGCAGGATACTCATTTGATCAATGGCGAATCCCCGTTTTTCCGCGACCTTGAGCCAATAGGCCCCTAATGCACGGGCAGTGGAAGCACCAAACACGGATCTCCGAGATTGGGTCGCCAACACTACATGGTGGCTCAAATCAAAGAAGGCATGCGCTGAACGCAGCGGTTTTCGATCCTGCGTCCGATAACGAAAAACGGGCGGAGCAAGGCGTTGAGCGTATCCGTGGTGCTCTGTCTGAAGCAATAGATACTGACGAACAGTCTCCCGGTTCACTCGCCCTGTACTTTTCGCCAGAAATCCACGTGCCCACACAGGAGATTCCAAGTCACACGCCGAAACCAGATTCGGCTTGAGGGTCTGGATCACTTTTGAGATCGCTTGATCCGGACGCAAGCTCACCAGCAAGCGAACCTGATTGGAACGCCATTTGGATTGGAGGACGTGATAGTCATGGCGTCGGCAGATTTCGAGAAGGCGTGCTGTGAGCCTCTCCAGAGACGTCGAGGAACTGAAAAGTGCCCTCCGACAGTGAGAGCGAAAACAGATGTAGTAATGAAGTTGATAAGCCCAATTCAAGGACTCATAGAGCTGGATATGCATGCGGGACCACTTTCCTGGGGGGAGATCGATAAGACAATTCTGCCATGCAGCGGGCACAAGTGAAAGGAAATTTAGAGGGGGGCTCTTCGGGGTAGGCAGGATCTGAACAATCCCCCGACTCCCGTCGGGGGGATTGTGGCTCAGGATCGCACGTTGGGTAGGCTGGATCTGAACGGTCCCCCGACTCCCGTCGGGGGGATTGTGGCTCAGGATCGCGCGTTGGGTAGGCAGGATCTGAACAATCCCCCGACTCCCGTCGGGGGGATTGTCACTGAAGGGGATTCTGGGAAAGAGGCGAAAAATTCAGGTCGCCCGGACAAACCAGGGCTTACCGGTTCCGAATTTCGTGGCAAGAGAGATTCCGAGGGCAAAAATAAACACGAGATAAGGGATGAACCAGTTGACCACGGGGATAAATGAGAGCAATGACCAGAGAATCAGACCCAGCAGGGCATAGAGCGCGAGGGGCAGCGGCCGCTTGAGCAGCCATCGCACGAAAACGCGTCCGATGGTGAGATAAAAGGTCACGGCGCCAAAGGCCCACATTGAAAAAAGCAGCAGGATCAGCAGAAAAACCAGCGGGATGCCGATCACGATCTTGATCATCAGGGAAAACAACGCCAGCAAACCGATGAACACGATCAGGGCCAGCAAACCGATCACGGAGATCTTTGCAAAGTCCCGTTCAAAACGATCCATTGCAAATGCGGTCTGGACGGGGATGAACAGGATGACCAGGACCGCGATAATGAACCAAGCGAGAATTCTTGCCATTCGCCACAACAGGGCGTTGCGTTCAAAATGCTGCGCCAGGACGGAGTTCTGATGCTGAGAAAAAGTGCGCCGCAATTCGTCTTGAAAATAGGTAGTCGCCAGTGTCTTTCCAGCCACGCGGGCGCGGGGATCGTGGTAAAGTTTTCCGCCCAGGACAATCAGGTCGCCCTCCACGACCGCTTCCGGACCCAGCCAGACGTCTCCGCCCATGGAGGCCACATCTCCGCCTACCTTTCCATTCACCGTGACGGACCCGCCAAGCGCTGTGACGGACTGTTTGGCCTCACCGTCGATGAAAATGGAATGTCCCACCGAAATGACATCGCTTTCCACGGTGCGATTCTTTTCGATGTTGATATCGTCGAGGACGGGGGCGGGCCGGACCGGGGCCTGCGCCTGCGGTCCCGGTTGCATCGCCTGGATGCACAGTGCGCCGCCGGAAAAGATATAGACCGGGAGTAAGAAGATGGAAAAAAAGTGAAAGGGTAGAAACCGCTTCAACCAAACCGAGGGGGTTCCCGCTTTAGAACGTCTTTTCATTCCCACCTCGACGAATCCGCAGGTGCACGTCCTCGAGCATCAGCCGCTCATAACGGGTGAGAAGTTTAATGAGCGCGAAGCCGGCCAGTAGCGTGGCAAGCAAAACCACCAGCAGCGACAACGGAGCTGAGGCGGAGAGCCACTGGCTGCCCGATTCCGTCACGGTGTTCATGGTGCGCAGCACGGCCAACATCGATTTCAAGGGGAGTTGGGCCCAACCCAAAGTCACGTCGAAAAACGTTTTTTGCAGGCCTCCCAGAAATACCACGAGTGTTAAGAGTGTCAGACCATAACCGGCTGTCAAGAGGGAAAACTTTCGTTCTTCGGCGGGAATAATTTGAGAATAAATTTGCTGGCGAACACGGTACATGACATGAGGAATGAAATGCTTGGGGGGGTCGATCAGGGGGATTTCCGAGAGGCCGCCAACGAGCCTGACCTCCTGGCCATAACGCGTCAGGCAGGTGGAACAGTACTGGAGGTGAATATCGATCTTCCGCAACTCGCCTTCGTCGAGCGCTCGATCGTGGTAAGCCGAATAATCAATTTCGTCGCATCGCAGCATGGGTCCTTACACCTTCTCTCACAGAGTCACCTCCCTGGCTGCCGAACAGCCCGGCTGCCGGGAGCCTGCCCTTCCCGCTCAGCTCCTTGAATATATCCTGACGCCTTTTCCTTCCAGTTTTTCAATCATCCGTCGCATCATTTCGCGAGCCCGGAACGTTCTGTTCTTGACCGTGCCCAGGGGAAGATCGGTGATTTCGGCCATCTCATCGTAACTCAGTTCATTCACGTGCCGCAGCACGATCATCTGACGGTAGGGTTGCGGCAACTGTTCAATCAATCGAACCAGAATACTCCGTGTTTCAGTCTGCTCCAGTTCTTCCTCGGGGATGAGCGCGGTCGCCGCCAGGTCCACCTGGATTTCGTCGTCCTCGGTCGAGACCGGCTTGTCCAAAGAACTGATGGCCGGGCCTCCCTTGCGCAGATGATCAATAACCGTGTTCGAGGCGATCTTGAAAATCCACGACCCGAATTTGAAGGTCTCGTTGTATGTGCGAAGCGCCACGAAAGCCTTCACAAAGACGTCCTGAGAAAGATCCAGGGCCAAGTCATAATTGCCAACCATCCGCGCGATGAAATTCACGATCGGCTTCTGGTATCTGCGGACGATCTCCTCAAAGGCCCGTTCGTCTCCTTTGAGAGCCCGCTTGACGAGTTGTTGGTCGGAGCCCGTCATAGTCCGTAGACGGTTAGAATACGTGATTCCTAACGGAAAGGTTGCAATTGAAAAAAAATACCTGCTTTCAGCTACTTAGGGCCTGAATGCAGGCACGCCCTGGCATCAAATACGACTTTCCCATCCACCACGGTCATGACCACTTTACCACGAAATTTCCAACTGTCGAACGGGGTATTCTGGCTCTTCGAGCGCGATTCCGCTCGGTAAAAAGTCCATTCTCTCCCGGGATCGATGATAGTGAGATCCGCGAGTGCACCCTGTTCAATCCGCCCCAGGTCATGGCGCCGCAAAATACGCGCCGGGTTGGCGCTGAACAGCCCGACAAGCCGGCTCCAGTCCAGTTTTCCTGGCTGAACGAGTCTTTGAATTCCGAGCGACACGGCCGTTTCCAGCCCCGTGATCCCAAAGGGGGCAGCGGCCAAGCCCCGCCCTTTTTCCACAGCCGAATGCGGAGCGTGATCGGTGGCAATCGCGTCCACCGTTCCATCGGCCAGACCTTCGACCAACGCCTCAACGTCCCGCGGGGTTCGCAACGGAGGCTTCATCTTGGCGTTCGCGCCATACCGCTCTACATCTCTATCGGTAAGCGTGAAATGGTGCGGGGCAACCTCACAGGTGATATTCATGCCGCGCTGCTTCGCCCACCGGACTGAATCCAACGCCCCAGCCGTCGAAAGATGTGCGATGTGGGCATGACCTGCCGTCTCTTCACCCATTCGAATATCGCGTTCAACGATCGAATCCTCCGCCACGGGCGGCATCCCCTGAATTCCGAGGGCGCGAGAAATTTCGCCTTCGTTGATCACGCCCGCCCGGGTGAGGGTGGAATCCTCACAATGATCACTCACAAAAGTCCCTAGACGCTTCGCAGCCTGGAGCGCATCGCGCATGAGGGAACTCGTTTTGACCGCCTTTCCATCGTCCGAAAAACCCACTGCGCCTGCAGCCATGAGATCCTCGAAATTCGTCAGAACTTCTCCGGCGCTGGACAGGGACACCGCGGCTATGGGAAACACTCGGACCTGGGAGTAGGAGCGTGCGCGCTGGAGGATGAATTGGGTGATTGACGCCCCGTCGTTGACCGGATGCGTATTGGGCATGGCACAAACAGAGGTGAACCCCCCCGCCGCCGCTGCCGCGCCGCCACTTTCGATGGTCTCGCAATCTTCCCGTCCCGGCTCCCGCAGATGGACGTGCAAGTCAATAAATCCCGGGGCAACGATCAAACCGGACGCGTCGACCATCTCATATCCAACCGAGCCCCCGAGGGCAGGAGGAGATCCGGCTTCCCGTGTGTCTCTTTCACCCCCGGACACCACTCGCGATATGATTCCTCCTTCGATCCACACCTCCGCGAATTCATCGCGATGCGTTGCGGGGCAGATGACTCGACCGTTTTGAATAATGAGGCCTGACATACCGTGTCAAATTCTCCGTCTCAAAATTCTCATTCCAGAGAGATGAGAAGGCAGGCTCTGCATTCCCACTCCCGGCTTCGGGGGACCTGACATTATTCCCCCACCCGCTCCACGAGCATCACCCTTTCCTCCTCATCGACCTCCGTCAGCTTCACTTCAATAATCTCAGTATCGGAGGTCTGCACAAACTTCCCGACAAATTGCGCCTCGATCGGGAGCTCACGATGGCCACGGTCAATGAGGGCGCACAGTTGGACTCGCCGGGGCCGGCCCTTTTCAAACAAGGCATCCAGGCCGGCCCGAATGGTCCGCCCGGTGTAAAGGACATCATCTACGATCACCAGGTTGCGATCGACAATCGAGAAAGGAATCTCCGTCTTTTGGACGACCGGCCGTTCGGCGACGGTGGACAGATCGTCTCGATAAAGATTGATATCAAGCTTTCCCACGGGGACGGCCGTCGGCTCAAACCTGGCGATGTTTTTAGCCAGGCGTTGCGCCAGGAATCCGCCCCGACGGACGATGCCGATCAAGGCCAGATGGTCGATCCCGTTGTTCCGTTCCACAATCTCGTAAGCCAGTCGTACGAGTGTCCGTTCCATCTCGGCAGCACTCATCAGTTGAGATTTTTCGACGATCTTCATAGAGTCACCTCGAGCCACTCTCTCGGCCTGAAATAATCTCATCCCACGCGGGGTTTAAGTCTAACACAAGGGCGGAGGAACACACATGGGGTTTGAACCCCCGGAAAATTCGGCGCCCGGAGCGGCGGACATTCGGCTAAGTCTTGCACCTTTCGGTTAATTTGCTAAGATGCCAGGATGATCGATCTGCAGATGGAAATCGCCGGGATCACCTTTCAAAACCCCGTGCTCACGGCAAGCGGAACGTTTGGATACGGTGTCGAATTCGACTCTCTCTTTGACCTCAATCGGCTGGGCGGGATTGTGGTCAAGGGAATTTCCGCCCGGCCCATCGAAGGCAATCCCCCACCGCGTCTCGTTCCCACGGCATCCGGGATGCTGAACTCCGTCGGCCTTCAAAACATCGGCGCCAGGACTTTCATTGAGACGAAGCTCCCGTTCCTGCGAACCCTCAAGGCGAGGACCATCGTCAATGTGTTCGGGACCTGTGTGGAGGAATACGTCGAATGTCTCAATCTCTTGAATGAAGCTGACGGAATTGCCGCCTATGAACTGAATATCTCCTGCCCCAATACCTCCCGGGGGGGAGTCGAGTTCTCGAGTGATCCAAAATCGGCTTACGAGGTGGTCGCCAGCGCGAAGAACGCCGCCCAACGCCCGCTGTGGGTGAAGCTTTCGCCCAACGTGGGAGACCTCCGGGAGATTGCCCTCGCCGCTGTGGATGCGGGAGCGGATGCGCTGACATTGACAAACACATTCCTGGGGATGTCGATCGATGTTGAAACTGGAAAGGCGAGGATTCCTCGAGTGGTCGCGGGGCTCTCCGGCCCCGCCATCAAGCCTCTCGTGTTGCGGATGGTCTATCAAACCGCAAAGGTGGTTTCCGTCCCGATCATCGCAGTCGGGGGCATTACAAGAGTCGAGGATGCGCTTGAGTTTCTGATGGCCGGCGCCTCGGCCATCGAAGTAGGAACGGCCAATTTCTATGATCCAGAAGCGACCCTCAAGATCGTCAAGGGGATTGAAGCCTACTGCCTCCTGAAGAGGGTTCAGGGACTGAAGCAACTTGTCGGGAGCCTCCGCGTCTAATGTTGAAGAAAGTGAAGGTTTCATCATGAGATTCCATGACATGAAATTTCTTTTTGCGATCCCCTTGATTCTGTTTCTCTTCGGCAGACTTTATGCAGAACAAAAGGATGTCCCGGCGACACTGAAGCCTGGGACTATGTTGAAGACAAGTTTGGAGAGTGATCTCAGCTCTTCGTCCACGTCGAAGGGTGATCGTTTCAATCTAAAGATCCTGTTCGCCACGGAAGAAGGGAAGCGTGTTGGACTCCCCCGGGGCAGCAAACTGTCTGGAAGAATTGCAGCCGCCCGGTCCGCGCGGCGTGGGGAGGCGGGCTTTCTTACCCTGGTGATCGATCAACTCATGTTCCCGGATGGCAGAACCGAGACGCTCCGGGGAGAACTCCTGTTCCCGGTACTCAAGGATGTCACTCCTGAGTCCAACGGAGATGAATTGACCCTGCGCGGTGGCGTCCAGGAATCGGAGAAGATGACCGTTCACTCCAGCACCTCCAATCTTCCTCCGCCTTCCAGTCCCGACGATGTCGCGCATAGCGACATCAAATCCCCGGACAAGCAGAAGCACGAAAACACAGGCACCCTGGATCTGACCAAGAGGAAAGGGCGCGACGTGGAGATCACCGCAGGAGTGCTGGTCAATATCAAGATTCTTGAATTTAAGCTTCCAGCCGTAGCCGCGCCGGAAACCCCTAAGCCTCCCAAGTGACCGGAAGAGTGATCCGCCGCCGAGAATTGCCCCCCTCATCCGGTTAAATTCGGATTTCCAGGTTGAGGCTTCCTTCCGGGCACTGCCCCTCGAAGAGCTCTGTGGAGTCGAAATTCGCGAGCAGGCCACGCCGTGATTAATCATTGGGAGCGTGCCCGGATTTCAGTATAATGGCACGACTCTTCGACGTCACGATCCCCTGGGCGGACCTTCCATCCCCACCCGCGGATCTCTCAAACCACGAAGCTTATTAAATCGGGGGTGACGTCGCCGTCAAGAGATCTCCATGAAAGTCTCTGTTGTCATCCCGGTCTACAACGAGCGAAAGACCATCGAACAGGTTCTCGACAAGGTTGAAGCCGTGCCGTTCGAGAAAGAAATCGTCGTCGTCGATGATTGCTCCAAAGACGGCACGCGCGAGCTTCTCATTGAAGATTTGAAGCGACGAGGCCACACGCTGGTTCTTCAACCTGTCAACCAGGGCAAGGGAGCCGCTCTGCGCGCCGGAATCATGAAGGCGAAGAATGAGGTCATCCTTATCCAGGATGCCGACCTGGAATACGACCCCGCGGATTATCCCAGGCTGCTCCAACCCATTTTCGACGGGATTGCCGACGTCGTATATGGTTCCCGCTTTATCGGTTCGCCCCATCGTGTACTTTACTTCTGGCATTCGGTTGGAAACGGCTTGCTGACCTTGGTCTCCAACATGTTCACGAACCTCAATCTCACCGATATGGAAACGGGTTACAAGGTCTTCCGGCGTGAGATTCTCCAACAAATCGCTCTCAAATCAAATCGCTTCGGTTTTGAGCCCGAGGTTACGCAAAAGATCGCCAAGATTAAGGGGTGCCGGATCTACGAAGTAGGGATTTCCTATCGAGGCCGGGATTATTCCGAGGGGAAGAAGATCACCTGGAAGGATGGGATTGCCGCGCTCTACTTCATCATTCGATACTGGCTGGCCGACTGAACCCGAATACCGTGACCGGTTCGCGCCAAGACGCCAAATCGCGAGGTAGAGCACGAGATAGAATCTGGAAACCGGTGAACAATTTGACGGGGGGCTTTGCGATCAATGAAATTCCCTGAGTCTCACTGGCCGAATCATGTCGGATGCGGGAAATGGCCCTATTGGCGGGTATCCCCGTTGGCCTTCTTCACTTCCTCCAGGTACTTGATATCGTGCTTGTAGATGAAAAGATTGGGCCGACCCTGCCGTGTCAGGCGGATGAAATTACGGTCGATGTACTCAATCCATCCTTCCACTGTCTCGCCATTCATGAGTTTCACGACGACGCGCACCTTGGACTGGACTAACTCCGAAAGGTACTGATATTCAGCATTGGTCAAGTCGGGTGCGTGCTGACCGCGCACCGGGCTGGAGGTCGCCTTTTCGCTCAATTTGAGCTTCCCTTCTGCCTGGCGCTTGCGAACCTCTTCCATTGTGGTACGAATCAGTTTCCTCTGGCCGACCGCGTCTCCTGTCAACTCCGGAGGCTTCATCTCCGGCGGACGAAATACCCGGACATTGCCGTTGGTGGGGGGGAGCGGGCCGGGCCGGATATCTTTCTTCTCCGAATCCTCTGACGGCGACATGAGCGGTCTTTTCTTCCGGATGAGCGGCTCGTTGCGGGCCAGAGGCTCTCGCGTTGGTTTTTTCATAGAAGTGATGTCCCTCCGATCAAACTTTCAGTGCCCGACGATTGCGGGTTTTAGATCAATTTCATAGAAAAGCAACTCGCGGCCGACCTGTTTGGGATCAGCGGAACGACGGATTCGAACCCGGGGGATGTAGATCTTCCCACCCACCAAAGCGGCCTCCAGCTGGGGGGTCTCATAAAACACGAACCCAGAAGCGGTACTATGAGGGGGGATGAATTTATCTCCCAACTCCTTCGAGAGGAAATCAGCCCGGGCGTTCGTAAAATCCTTCTCGGGATTTCCCCCCAACCCGATGCCCCCAATTCCGATTTTTCCCTTAGAATCCCGGCGGCGGTCCTTGGGGTAAAAGATTTCCCTGACGACATCCTCTGTCGGCGTGGGATGCAAGGCATGCAGCTTGGAGTTTGCCAATTCGACTTCAATTCCATCCACCTCAATCTCGTCATCGCTGTCGTTACTCACGACGATCAATACCGTCACAAAGTTCTGTCGAGACGGGTCGCGATCGAATACCTCCAGGACCTTTTCCGGTCGATCGTAAGGCTGCGCGGCAATGGTAATCTTATCGTGGGAGTCCAAGGCCAGATAGGATTTGGCATGACCCGTTGAAAAGGGTTTGACTTTGTATCCAGCCAGAACCAGACGCGCAACAAACACCGCTCCTACAACGAACAACGTGCAAGCGAGCTTCTTCGACATGAAGTGATTTCCAGTCTTAGGTGTGCTCATAGGATGAACGTTTTTTCATCTTCCGTCAAGAGGACAGGTCAACAAAAATGAGACGGAGAACCGGGAGGGCATCCCGAATTGGCGAATGGTCGAGGGCGCTCGCGCATTTCTTCGCAAAGCATTTCTTAAGAAGTGGCGGTTTGCAGGTTTGCCCTGGGACGGCAATCTAAATTGGGAAGGTCGCGTCGGCATGTCCCAGTCACTTCGATGGAGTCCGCGCCCAGCACTGAACAAGTAAGGGAACTGCATGACCTCAGAGGGTGTGAGTTAAGGCTGCTAATGAGACGCTCGGTCCCCGGTCTCCATGCTAACAAGGACTTTCAGAGTGCCACTTTTCCGGGCCTGCTCAAACGCATCCAATCCGCGGGTCAGTGGATACCGGGCGGAGATCAGCGAACTGACCTCAACCTCTTGCCGCTGCAGTTTTTCGAGTGCCGTGCGAAAGGGCCCGCATCGGGAGCCCACCACACGGACCTCATTCACGACCAGGGGGGCGGCATCAAAGCTCAACGCCCCATGGTAGGTCGATTTCAATACCAGCGTCCCGCGCGGACGGACCAGCATCAGGGCGGTTTGGAAACCGCTCGGAGAACCTGTTGCCTCGACCACGATATCGAACGTTCCCATGAGTTGTTTTCGTTCATCCTCCACGGCGTCCAAGAGCAGAACTCGGGCACCACAGCCGGCCATGCGGTCCAGATTCTTCTCATGTTTTCCGATCGCCGTGAGGACCCCGCCCTGACGCGCCAGGACCCGCACAATCAACTGAGCCAGCTTCCCATCGCCAACCACGCAAAGCCGATCGTCCGGGAGGACGGTGATTTGCTCCAAAATCTCACAAGCGGCGGCCAGGGGCTCCACAAAGACCGCCTCGTCATTCGGGATTTCATCGGGAACTTCGTGAAGGTTTTCGAGTGGCAGCGCACAGAACTCAGCAAGGGAGCCGGGGCGACTGACGATCCCCAGCACGGTGCGATTTCTGCAATGTTTCTCCAGGCCCCGCAGGCAAAGATCGCAGTGGTGGCAGGCACAATTGATTTCTCCAACCACACGCCGACCCCGCCAGCGAGGGTCCGTCGTCTGTTCCACGACCCCGACGAATTCATGGCCCAGGATTCCATGAAACTGGTGATAGCCGCGGGTGATTTCGATATCGGTATTGCAGATCCCCGCCTGCAACACCCGGATCAGCGCCTCGGTGCCCGACAACCGGGGTGGAGGCACTTCGCTCACCCGCAGAGTTCCATCAAAAACTATTGCTTTCATCTCTTGATTTGTGTAAGTTTGACCGCTTGTCGAACCCAGAATCCCATTTTCGTTCGAGTATTCTTCGAAGGGACGCCTGGCGCCCCCGCCCTCGTTTCACAGCCCTTTTCTTCCGGTTTCCGTTCGGGCCGGCCTTTGAGGTTGCGCGGGGATCATCTCATGCTTCCAATCCTGTTTGAAGGGAGTTTTCATGGCACCCAACATCTCTCGCAGGAATTTTATCAAGAAATCAACAGCAGCGGGAGTCGGCGCTGCTCTGATGGGGCCGGGTTCAGCCACCGAAAGCATGGCGCAGACAGGAGGCGAGGGGGGGTCACTTCCCGTCGTCATCTCCAGCGCCAATGGACTGGAGGCCGTGAAAAAGGCGATGGAGCTTTTGAAGGCGGGCAGTGACCCTCTCGATGCTGTCATCGCCGGCGTGAATATCGTGGAAGACGATCCGAATGACATGTCGGTGGGTTATGGCGGTCTCCCCAATGAGGATGGCGAAGTGGAACTCGATGCCAGTTGCATGCACGGGCCCACCCACCGGGCAGGCGCCGTGGGGGCGTTGAAGTGCATCAAAAACCCGTCGAAGGTGGCCCGGCTCGTCATGGAACGTTCGAACCGTATCTTCCTCGTCGGTGAAGGCGCGCTGCGCTTTGCGCTTGCCCATGGATTTAAGAAGGAGAACCTGCTGACAGACAAGGCACGGGAAATCTGGCTCCAATGGAAGGACAACCTTTCAACGCATGACGACTGGGAGCCGCCCAAGGACAAAGAAGGCAATCCCATCACGCATGGGACGATTAACTGCAACGCCGTCGACACCCATGGCAGTGTCGCCGGCGTCACCACGACCAGCGGTCTTCCATTCAAGGTGGCTGGACGCGTCGGTGACTCCGCCCTCATCGGAGCCGGGCTCTATTTGGACAATGAAGTCGGCGCGGCTGGATCCACCGGCCACGGCGAAGCGAATATCAAGGTGGCAGGGGCCCACACGGTGGTGGAGTTCATGAGACAGGGAATTCAACCGGAAGAAGCGTGTTTGCGCGCCCTCCAACGTATTGTCGACGTGCAGAAGCGCACCGCGAAATGGTACGGCGATCTCCAGAATGTTAACTTTTACGCGGTAAATAAGAAAGGTCAGTATGCCGCAGCCGCCATTTTCAGTGAGAGTCGCTACTCGGTGGCCACGGCCGAGGGTGCGCGCCGTCTCGACAGCGCGTACCTGTTGAAGAAACCCGCAGCCCCGAAGAAGTAACAGCGACGGGCGGGCGGATTGGGACTGAAGTCGCAAGTTAGAAGTTGGAGGTCGGAAGTCGGAAATCAGAAGTCAGATAAGAACCGGCTTCTGTCTCGTCTGACTTTTGGCCTCTGGCTTCCGACTTCATTTGCAAGAACAGAAAACACACCACGCTAATCAAATCCCCGAGGATTGCCAAAATGAAACCGCTAGTAGGAATCGTTATGGGTAGCGACAGTGATCTGCCCGTTATGACAGAGACGGCGCGACGCTTGACGGAGTTCGACATCCCTTATGAAATTGAAATCACCTCGGCCCACCGGTCCCCGATCCGAACTTCCGCCTATGCGCGCGAGGCGAGCCGCCGCGGACTGAAGACCATTATCGTCGGGGCGGGAGGCGCATCCCACCTGGCAGGAATCATCGCGGCCGAAACGATTCTCCCGGTCATCGGTGTTCCCATCGACAGCTCACCCCTCAGCGGAATCGATGCGCTCCTCTCCACGGTGCAAATGCCGAGCGGTGTCCCGGTAGCCACCATGGCCGTTGGCAAGGCCGGGGCGAGCAACGCGGCAATCCTGGCGGCAGAGATTATTGCAATCTCCGATAAGGCCCTGGCTTTGAAACTGAATCGATTCAAGCGCGAGCTCGAAAAGTCAGTCGTTGCGAAATCAGAAAAGGTCAAAAGGGAATTTAAGGTTTGAGTGTAGGGAAGCCGTTCGCAAGGCCGGTCTGCAGCGCTCGCTCAAGCCACTCTCCGATCTCAAATCTGAAATTTCAGATCTTGCAGGCCGATCAGTACAGGTCTACGCCTGTGCTGCAATCAGGCCGTGTGATGGCCTTCCCGCCCCCACCCGAATCGGTTAGAAACACTCCCGGTAAGATATGGGCTCACGAGATTGCCTGTGCCCACCCATCTTCCGGATGGCTAGCGGAGATGATTCAGGCTTGAGATCGCCGGATTTCGGTGTGAGGTCCCTGGATGGAGTACCGTTGAAGGCGGCGAAGAATCGTCGATTGTGGTCGTGACAGGGTATCGTCGTTTAAGTTAGAATCCCCGCCATGAAGATCAAAGTCCTGGGCATGATCATGGCCGGGGGCACCGGCACCCGCCTGATGCCGCTGACGCGCGAACGTGCCAAGCCCGCTGTCCCCTTTGGTGGAAAGTATCGCATCATCGACTTTGTGCTTTCCAACATGATCAACTCAGGCATCTACTCGATCTACGTGCTCACCCAGTACAAATCGCAATCGCTGTTGAACCACCTGAAGGACGGATGGCAATTCACGAACCTGTTGAAGGATCAGTTCATCATTCCGGTCCCGGCGCAAATGCGCTCGGGCGAAGTATGGTACCAGGGAACTGCTGACGCCATCTACCAGAACATCAACCTGATTGAGAACTGTAATCCGGATGTGGTAGCCATCTTCGGCGGGGACCATGTGTTCCGGATGGACGTAGCGGGAATGATTGAGTACCACCAGGCCGAGAATGCCGCGGTCACGGTGGCGGCGCTTCCGATGCCGGTCTCCGAGGCCAGGCATTTTGGGATCATCGAAGTAAATGAAAACTGGCGGATCGTCGGGTTCCAGGAAAAGCCGGAAAAACCCCACACCATCCCCGGCCACCCCGATCAGGTTCTGGCTTCCATGGGAAACTATATCTTTGATACCCCCATCCTGTTGCACGAACTGTACATGGATGCCACCCGCCCGGAAAGCGACCATGATTTCGGGAGGACCTTGCTTCCCGATCTATGCCGCCGGAGGCCTGTCTACGCGTATGATTTCTACGCCAACAAGATTACGGGGGAACCGGCCGAAAAAAGCAACTACTGGCGGGACGTGGGGACGATCGATGCGTACTACGCGGCCAACATGGACTTGAAGGACATTGATCCCGCGTTGAACCTGTATAATCCCAAGTGGCCGCTGCGCACGGCGAATTACAACGACCCGCCGGCCAAGTTTGCCTTTGACCAGGAAGGCCGAAGGGGCTCGGCCATCGATTCCATCATTTCCGAAGGCTGCATCATCAGCGGCGGAACCGTGCGGAACTCGGTCTTGGGACGCAACGTGTTTGTGCACAGCTGGACCACCGTGGAGAACAGCATCATCATGGATCGGGTGGATATTGGACGGAACACCACCATCCGCAATGCCATCATCGATAAGAACGTCCGCATCCCGCCACATAGTGAAATCGGCTTCGACCCGGAACTGGACCGAAGTAAATATCTGGTCACGGACTCCGGCATCGTCGTGGTTAGCGGCGAGCCTTCGGTATTGGAGGTCTCCACCATCTCCATTTAGCTCCCCGTGGGACCGACGTCCCGTCTGCCCTGATGGTTCATGCACTCCCTTCGCCCTTCCTTAAGATCCTCATTACCAAGGCAATAAAACAGGGGACAGACGGGACGTCTGCCCCCCTACAATCGGGTAGGAGGCGGGGTTACCCCCGCCGTCCTCCCACACCACCGGACGTACGGTTCCGTATCCGGCGGTTCAGAAAGATCGCTGGAGCGCGAACCGTTGATCCCGCAGCGAAACGAGTCCACGGCGATCAAAGTAGG
>JAIQFY010000072.1 GCA_020072965.1 Terriglobia bacterium
GGCAACGCCCTGGGTTCAACACCCTTGTTGAATCCCCCGAACCCTGAAAGGGTTCCACAAGACATAGCGTGTTGTCTGACCCCGCCGGGCGGGGTCACCTAGATTCTTCGATTCTTAGAGAACCCCTTCAGGGTTCTTGACCGACCCAAGAGGGGACACTAACCCAGGGCGATGCCCTGGGCTGATATAGACATCCCTTTCAGGGATGGAGCCCTTGTTCCCGCAGCGGTCTTAACTTAGTGCCATTCGGGACAGCCACCCATTTGTCTGACTTGGACCTGTGAGAAACAGGCGGCTGTCTCCATTTGTTCGGAGAACAAAATAGTTATGCTGCCCGCCAAGGCGGACTGCCGGGTTGAAGGCTGGGCACCCTTCCTGGGGCTGACGCCCCAGACTATCCGCCTGCGGCGGACCGCAGTGCGGCTTTAAGAAGAAATCCATCCCGGAACTCGGGTTAAGCCAAGGTTACATCTCCCAAAGGACCACCTTGTTAGGGAATCTCCGAATCGGCCCACCTTAACTGAACGGCTTCGAGATTCTCCCGAATTTATTGGGTTCCGAAATCAATTGTTGAGAAGGATCAAATGAAGTGTCGCCTCACCATGTCCACATTGGATCACTGAAGGGAACTCCAGAGGGAACAGTTATTGCAGACCCCCGCCTTCGGAACTCGAACCCCAAAATAAAAACCCCAAGCCGCTTCGGCGGATTGGGGTCAAATCAAAAACATTTCAAAAAAAAGTGCTTTACTTCTTTTCGTCGGGAGAGGCTTCCTCGGGCACCTCGGTTTTTTTCTTTTTCTTTGCTCTCTCGGCATCGGCCTTGGCGCGTTCCGCTTTCTTCACGGAGAGTTCACTCCCGAGCAACTCCAGAATGGCTGTGTCCGCGCCATCGCCCTGACGCCACCCGGTCCGGATAATGCGGGTATAACCGCCATTGCGATCGCCAAAGCGCGGGGCGATGGTCGCAAACAATTTGCTGACGGCGGACGGCTGCAGCAAATACGCCGCCGCCTGGCGGCGGGCATGAAGGGTATCTCGCTTCCCCAGCGTAATCATGCGTTCCACCCAAGGTCGAACTGCCTTGGCCTTTTGGATGGTGGTCTCGACCCGTTCGTTCAAGAGTACTGAGGTAGTGAGGTTGCGCAGCAACGCCCGGCGGTGAGAAGTGTTTCGTCCAAGTTTCCATCCTGCATTTCGATGTCGCATGAGTCCTCTTTGCTAAACGAATCCAATCCGAGCTGTTCCTGAAGGTCCGGATCCGTGTTGACAATTCCGGCGAAGTCCAGCCGGCCTTGGTTCTACGTGTCCCCCTGAACGGGGTTGCCGCTCTCATCAAACTTCATGCCCAGGCTCAACCCCATGGTCGCCAGAATCTCCTTGATCTCGTTCAGCGACTTGCGGCCGAAATTCTTGGTCTTCAACATTTCCGATTCGGTCTTCTGAACCAGGTCACGAATTGTCTTGATATTGGCATTTTTCAAGCAGTTATTCGAACGGACAGACAATTCCAGTTCTTCGACTGACCGATCCAGATATTCGTTGCCCTTGGTTTCCTTCTTGGGCTGCTCTTCCTCAAACGCCTCTTCTACTTCCTCAAAGTTGATGAAGATGGCCATATGATCTTTGAGTAATTTGGCAGCCAGCCCAATGGCGTCCTGCGGCTTGACGCAGCCGTTGGTCCAGATTTCCAGCGTCAGTTTGTCGTAGTCCGTCATTTGACCGAGTCGAGCCGGATCGACGGTGTAATTGACTTTTTTCACGGGGGAGTGAACCGAATCGATGGGGATGTAGCCCACCGGGAGGTCTTCGTCGAAATTCTTTTCCGCCGACACATAGCCGCGGCCCACTTTCAGGCGCATTTCCATGTTGAGTTTCCCGCCCTCGCTGATGGTCGCAATGTACACATCTTTGTCGAGGATCTCCACATCGCCGTCGGCCTGAATATCGGCCGCCGTGACAATGCCGGGGCGATTCACATCGATATAGATGGTCTTCGACTGATCGGAGTGGAGTTTGAAGGGAATTTGTTTCAAATTCAGAATAATATCCGTGGCATCCTCGACCACTCCGGGAATGGAGGAAAACTCGTGGAGCACTCCTTCAATCTTGACTGCCGTGACCGCCGCCCCTTCGATCGATGAAAGCAGAACACGCCGCAGCGCGTTTCCCACCGTTGTCCCAAAACCCCGTTCAAAGGGTTGGGCGTAAAACTGCCCGAAGAGGTCACTCAGGGTGTCGATGTTGGTTGCCAGCCGTTTGGGTTTCTGAAAGCCTTTCCAAAGCATTGCGTTTATTCTCCTGGAGGGCGATCCCGCCACGACGGGACCCCCCTTAATTACGTTCTCCCATCAGCCACCGAGTGGTTGCGCTGCTCCGCCGGATGCGTGCAACGGCCGCTCTTGCCGGGTTACTTGGAGTACAACTCGACGATCAGCTTTTCCTGGATGTTGGGATCAAGCTCTTCGCGCCGAGGGAGTGCCAGCACCTTTCCCGTGAATCCTTCCCGGTTGAGCTCCAGCCACTGGGGAACTCCACCCCGCCCGCTCACACTCTCGACCGAATATTGAATCAACGGATTTTTCCTGGATTTCTCATGGATCGAGACCTCATCCCCCGGGCGGGTCGCGTAGGACGGGATATTCACTTTCCTCTTGTTCACCATGACGTGACCGTGCCGCACAATCTGCCGGGCCTGGTTCCGCGAAGTGGCAAACCCCAGGCGATAAACGATGTTATCGAGCCTGCGCTCCAGGCCGATCAACAGGTTGTCGCCGGTAATCCCCTTGGAGCGCTCGGCCCGCACAAAGTAATTGTGAAATTGCTTTTCCAGCAAGCCGTAGATGCGTTTTACCTTTTGTTTCTCTCGCAACTGCAGCCCATAACCCAGGGTTTTGCTGCCGCGTCGCTGACCGTGTTGACCCGGTGCAAACTTGCGTCGTTCGACGGCACACTTGTCCGTGAAGCAGCGCTCCCCTTTGAGAAAAAGCTTTACGCCCTCACGGCGGCATAATCGGCAAACAGAACCACGATATCGAGCCAATTTCATTCTCCTTCGATTAGGGCAAACAGCCTCTCGCCAAAAGTCGCGGGCACAAGACATGGAACCGTGGATCCCGTGCACGTTCTTTCAGCCGAACTGCCCTTTGCCGTTGTTAGACCCTTCGACGCTTCGGGGGGCGGCACCCGTTGTGAGGAATAGGGGTGACATCCCGAATATTTCTAATTTCGAGACCTGCTGTCTGGAGAGCGCGGATGGCCGACTCGCGACCGGCGCCCGGCCCCTTCACCCGAACCTCCACCGTTTTCATCCCTTGTTCGCGGGCAGCGTTGGCGGCCTTGAGGGATGCCTGTTGCGCCGCGAAGGGTGTACCCTTGCGCGAACCCTTGAAGCCCATCGAACCCGAACTGGACCAGCTCACCAGATTCCCCTGCGTGTCGGTGATTCCAATCAGCGTGTTGTTGAATGTGGCCTGGATGTGAGCAAGCCCCATCGGAACGTTTTTCTTCTCTTTCTTGCGAAAACTCTTCCGTTTTCCTGCCGGTTTTTTTTCTTTTTCTTTTTCTTTTTCTTCAGCCATGAGATTCCTTTGTGCTTTGTTGTTACTCAGGTTCTTCCCGGTTCTTGAGGACGAACTTTCTCACAAACAACGACCGTTGGCCCGGGCGCCCGGCGTCGCTCCTGCAGACGCCTCTAGGTCTTGGCCGTCGCCTTCCTCTTAATCGCCACGGTCATCCGTCGTGGACCCTTGCGAGTGCGCGCGTTAGTATGGGTCCGCTGGCCGCGCACGGGCAGGTTGCGCCGGTGACGCGCACCCCGGTATGCGCCGATTTCGATGAGGCGCTTGATGTTCATCTGGATATCCTTGCGCAGGTCGCCTTCGACCATCCCTTCCTCATCGATGACGGTCCGGATCTTCGCCGCCTGATCTTCGGTTAACTGATCGACCTTGGTGGCCGGATCCACCTTCGCCTTGCCCAAAATCCTGAGGGAGCGAGCCCGTCCAATCCCGTAGATGTAAGTCAAGCCAATTTCTATTCTCTTCTGGCGCGGTAAATCAACGCCCGCTATACGTGCCATAAATCAATTCTCCTTGCTGGGATGAAACTCAAATCCGGGGTTGATTGCGAGTTCGGAGATTGATGTCCCAGCTTCTCCCTAATGATGTCTTCCTCAGCAGGTTCCCTCTTTCCATCGATCAATGCATTGAGCGACGGATTCACGGGCCGAGTCCCGATACAAGTTCGCCGGGGTGGAGTCATCCCTGCCGTTGTTTGTGTTTTGGGTTTGGACATATCACCCGCACGACTCCCCGGCGGCGAATGACCTTGCACTTATCACAGATCTTCTTTACCGATGCCCGAACTTTCATGCAAATCCCGCTTCCTGGCTCCAGTCGTCGCCGAACGACCCTTGCCACTTACCTGCGCGGCCTTCCCTCGACCCATCCCGGCCACTATTTATATCGATAAACGATTCGACCCCGCGTCAAATCGTACGGCGATAACTCCACTGACACCTTGTCGCCGGGCAGAATGCGAATAAAGTTTTTTCGCATTCGACCTGAAATGTGTGCCAGCACCTGATGCTTGTTTTCAAGCTCGACCTTGAACATGGCGTTCGGAAGCGTTTCCAGCACCGTCGCCATGACCTCGATAGCCTCTTCCTTTGGCATAACTCCTCAAGCTTGGATTATACGAACAGCGGGTGCCCTCACCGCCTTCAAGTTGACGCTGTCCGCGTCTTCCCGTCGCTGGAATTCCGATTCAGGGTCTTGATAGGACCCATGGCCCGTTATTGGTCACCGCGACGGTATGCTCGAAATGGGCCGAATTCCTTCCATCGGCTGTCACGGCAGTCCACTGATCATCCAGGATCTTGACCTGATACGTTCCTTCATTCACCATGGGCTCGATGGCAATGACCATGCCCTCCTTCAACAGAGGGCCTCGTCCGGGCACCCCGTAATTGGGGACGGGGGGGTCCTCGTGCATGGCGGTCCCAATCCCGTGGCCGACAAAATCCCGGACCACTGAAAACCCGTTCGCTTCCACATGCTTCTGGACGACCGCTCCAATATCCGAAATCCGGTTACCCACATGGACCTGCTCGATGGCCAGTTCCAGAGACTCTTGAGTCACTTGCAGCAGCCTGCTCACCGGCTCGCTGATCTCACCCACGGGAACCGTTAACGCCGAATCGCCATAATAGCCGTCGATGATCACGCCGAAGTCCAGGCCGACGATATCGCCTACCTTCAACTCCCGCGCTGATGGAATGCCGTGCACAATCTCATCATTGACCGATGTACACAATACCTTGGGATAGCCCCGATAACCCTTGAAAGCGGGTTTGGCGCCCCCCTCCCGGGTACGTCTCTCAGCCAACTCATCCAATTCGGCCGTTGTGATCCCCGGTTTTACCGCTTCACGCAACTCCTGAAGGATGTCGTGGACAAGCAGGCACGCCCGCCGCATCTTTTCGATCTCGGATTTTGACTTACAAACAATCATGATCCGGCGTGTTGTTCCTTTCGGCCCTCAAAAATCTCCAGCACCCGTTGGGTGACCGTCTCGGGCGCGGCATCGCCGTCAAGTCCTTCCAGTTGGCCCAGTTCCCTGTAAAACTGAATCAGTGGCTGCGTTTGTTTCTCGTACTGCCTGAGACGCTCGCGAACAATCGACTCGTCGTCATCGGGGCGGGAAAACAACTCCCCGCCACAGGTGTCACACAGCGGATCCCGTTGGGAGGGCGAAAAATAAATATTATAAATCCGGCCACATTGTCTGCACGTCCGCCGACCCGAAATCCGGCGGATCATCCCTTCCGGCTCAACCTGCAAGTTAACGACGGTGGGCATCGGCCGCCGCTGTTTCTCCAGGAGCTGATTCAGAGATTTTGCCTGCTCCACCGTTCGGGGGTACCCATCCAGTACAAAACCGTGAACACAGTCGGCTTGCAATGTCCGATCTTCAACCAGACCATTTATGATGTCATCGCTTACATATCCGCCGGACTTCATGATGGGTTCCGCTGCCAGTCCCAGGGGCGTCCTGTTCTTAACGGCCTCTCGAAGCATGTCCCCCGTTGAAATCTGGGGGATTCCGTAACGCTGCATGATAGCCTTGGCTTGTGTCCCCTTGCCCGCTCCCGGGGGTCCCAACAGAATGATAATCCTGGCACGCTTCCCAATCGTATCCAATGTCCTCGACTCCTGCACAGCGGTTATGAGGCGTTCGCTCAACCTAACGCCTCCCCCGCATTCGGACCCCCGACCCCTTCAAGAAACCGTCATAATGCCGCATAATCAACTGCGATTCTATCTGCTGCACCGTGTCCATCGCCACTCCAACCACAATGAGCAAGGAAGTGCCCCCGAAATAGAAATTGACATTAAGTCCTCTTAAGATCAATTCCGGGGTGTGCGCGTCAAACCAGGCCCCCACCAAGGGGAGGTGATTGAGACGAATCCCCGCGATCATGAATTCCGGAATCACCGCAACCAGGGCCAGGTAAATGGCGCCCACAAAAGTGATCCGCGTGAGAATAGTGTCGATATAGTCCGCGGTATTTTTCCCCGGGCGTATTCCGGGAACAAACCCGCCATACTTTCTCATGTTGTCGGCCACTTCCGTCGGATTGAAAATGATCGATACATAGAAATAGGTGAAGAATATGATAGCCACCACGTAAAGCAAGGTGTACAGCGGCTCACCCCACTTGAGGGCATCCGTCATTCCCCGCAAAAACTTGTTGTCCCGTGAGAACAATCCGAACGTTGTCGGAAAGCTCAAAATCGAAGAGGCAAAGATGACCGGGATCACGCCGCCGGAATTGACGCGCAGCGGAAGGTGGGTGGACTGACCTCCCATCATCCGGCGTCCGATGACCCGCTTGGCATACTGGACCGGAATTCGACGCTGGCCCCGCTCCACAAACACGATCGCGGCCACCACCGCCAACATCACCGCCAGCAAGATGATCACGAATGGGACCGGCCAGCCCTGTTGCATCTTCGACCAGATCTCCTGGACCGCCCGGGGCAGACCGGCGACAATCCCCGCAAAAATAATCAGCGACATCCCGTTACCGATCCCGCGATCAGAAATCTGTTCGCCCAGCCACATGATGAAGATCGAACCCGCCGTCAGCGTCAGCGCAGTCATGAGGATGAAGCTTGGACCCGGGTTCAGGACAAACCCGATCCCCCCCGCGCCTGACGTTTGTTTCTGCAAGGTCAGGGCGATTCCGATCGACTGAAACACGGACAGGAACACCGTAAGGTAACGCGTATACTGGGTGATTTTGCGGCGGCCGAGTTCGCCCTCTTTGGAGAGCTTTTCCAGATAGGGCCAGACCACCGTCAAAAGCTGCAAAATAATTGATGCCGTAATGTATGGCTGCACTCCAAGCGCAAAAACCGTTAAGCGACGGAAGCTGCCTCCGGAAAACAGGTCGAGAAATCCGAAAATGGTGCCCTGATTCGACTGAAAGAACTGTTCGAGCAGATCGCCATTGATGCCCGGTGTCGGGATGTGGGCTCCCAGACGATAGATCGCCAGCATCCCCAGAGTAAACAGGACCCGGTTGCGCAAATCAGGAATCTTGAAAATATTCCTCAGCGATTCAATCACGCTTCCCTCTCCTTGCTCAAACCAACACTTTGATTCTTCCTATGTGCTCCGCTGGGGCCGCTTCGCAGGGGGCGCGGCCAGCACTTCTGCGGCTCCGCCCGCCCCTACAATCTTGGCCTTGGCGGTCTCGCTGAACATGTGCGCCACGACGGTCAATTTCCGCTTCAACTCACCATCGCCCAGGATCTTCACGCCGTCCTTGAGGGCCTTCAGAACCCCTGATTCCAACAACCGTTCCGGCGTGATGCGTTCCCCATCGTTGAATCGGTTCAAGGACTCCACGTTCACGACGGAGATCTCTTTGCGGAAGATATTGGTGAAACCGCGCTTCGGCAAACGGCGGTGCAGCGGCATCTGGCCGCCCTCGAATCCGCGTTTGGAGCGATAGCCCGACCGCGACTTCTGCCCTTTTTCACCCCGTCCGGCGGTTCGTCCCAACCCGCTTCCCATGCCCCGACCGCGGCGCTTATCGTGCTGGGTTGCACCCTTCGGAGGTCTCAGCGAACTTAGATCCATGATTATTCTCCTTTGGAGCTGATATGACGGTCAGTGAAAATATCCCGGGGCGGGAAACCCGCCCCCTCCGTTAGTCCATGATCTCCACGAGGTGTGGAATCCTTCCGACCATCCCGCGAATCATGGGCGTGTCGGGTCGAGTAATGATTTCGCGCAGATGATGAAATCCAAGTCCTTGAACAATCCGTTTATGTTTTTTCGGAGAGCCGATCGCGCTTCGGACCCAGCGAAGACGGAGCGGGGGCGCAGGAACGGATTTCTCCACCCTGGCCTTCCGGGGGCTCGGCGTCTCCTCAACGCTGGGTTTGACGTCGGGCTCCGGGAGTGCCGGCGGTGCGGCAAGCTCAACCGATGTCGCCTTCCCAGCGGGTTCAACGGCAGGGCTTACCGACGCCTTTTTTTCAGGCTCTGCAACAACCGGCTTCCCCTTTTTCCCCGCAGCCTTTTTCGGAGTCTTCTCTTCCGCCTTCTCAGCGAGAGGCTTATCGGCTTTCTTCGGAGCTTCTTTCTTTATTGTCTTCTTTTCCATGAGGCTCATCCCAGCAGCGGGATCCCCTTATTGAATTCAATCTCAAATCCAACCTTCGTGGAGGTCCTAAAGATCTTCCACTGACTTCCCGCGCCACTCGGCCACCAGCGCCGCATCCTTCAGTCGTGTCAGCCCATCAATGGTCGCCTTCACCACATTGTGCGGGTTTGTCGTCCCAAGAGACTTTGTCAGGATATTCTGAATGCCCGCCTTCTGGATGACGGCACGAACGGCGCCTCCGGCGATAACTCCAGTGCCCTCCGGCGCGGGTTTCAATAGGACGCGACCGGCTCCAAAGCGCCCCACGATTTGATGCGGAATGGTGGTCCCTTTCAGCCGAACCTTCACAATGCGTTTTTTGGCCGCCTCGATTCCCTTCTTGATGGCAGCCGGGACTTCCTTGGCCTTACCTGAACCATATCCAACGTGCCCGGCCTCATCGCCCACTACAACGAGGGCTGAAAAGCTCAGGTTTTTTCCGCCCTTAACGACCTTCGTCACGCGGTTAATTGACACCACTTCATCCTTCAAAGACAGTGTGTTCGGGTCAATACGTTCTCTAACCAAATTCTCCTCCTTGCCAATGACCGCCGCCCGGCGGGGTTCCCGGCGGTGCTCGCAACCCCCGATTAAAACTTCAAGCCGGCCGCACGCGCAGCCTCCGCCAGGGTCTTCACCCGACCGTGGTAAATCAACCCGCCACGGTCAAAGACGACCAATTGCACGCCCTTCTCAAGCGCTCGTTTCGCGACCAATTCGCCCACCAGTTTTGCAGCCGCCACATTGCCACCGCTTTTCAATTTCCCGTTGAGTTCCTTGTCCTTGCTCGAGGCGGCCGCCAGGGTCCGTCCGGCTTCGTCATCGATCACCTGCGCATAGATGTGATTCAGCGACCGAAAGACCGCCAGACGTGGGCGCTGGTGCGTGCCCTGAAGTCGTTCACGGATCCGGCCATGAATGCGTTTACGGATTTCGATTCGATTTAATTGGCGGTTCATGGGATTACTTGACTCCTGTCTTTCCAACTTTCTTTTTCAGCCGCTCGCCGACATAACGGATCCCCTTGTTCTTGTAAGGGTCCGGGGGACGGAGCGCGCGGATATCCGCGGCCACCTGTCCCACCTGCTGCTTGTCACAGCCGGAGACGGTCAAGCGGGTCTGTTTCTCCACCGCGACAGAGATTCCCAGGGGAATGGGAAAGTCGATGGGATGAGAATATCCCAGGTTGAACAGGACTGATTTTGGCTTCAAATCAGCCTTATACCCGATGCCCACAATTTCCAACTCTTTTCGGAAGCCCTGCGTCACTCCATCCACCGCATTAGCCACGAGTTTTCTCATCAGACCATGAAGGGCCGCTTGGGTTTTGGAGTCGTCGGCGCGCTTCGCCTTCAGCACCCCGTCCTCCTGGACAAAAGTGATACCCCCCGGCAGGGGCGTCGTGAGCTTCCCCTTGGGACCCTGTACCTCCACGGCGCGATCCTTGATCTGCACCTTGACATCTTTCGGAATCGGAATCGGTTGTCGTCCAATGCGAGACATTGATTACTCCATCAAATAAGAAACTTGGACCCTCGGCTCCAGGGGACCCTTCCTCACAAATCCTGTGGTTGTGCAGGCAACTTTGCACCCGGGCTCGGCCCTACCAGACGTTGCACAGGATCTCCCCGCCCACGCCTTCACGGCGGGCCATCTTCCCTGTCATAACACCCCGGGAGGTCGTCAGAATATTGATTCCCAACCCTCCCAGCACCTTGGGGATCTTGCTTCGTTCAACGAAAACACGGCAGCCGGGTTTGCTTACCCGCTCCAGGTGTGAAATTACACCCTCCTTCGTGGGCGCATAGCGAAGGTACACCCGGAGGATTGACCGACCCCCCTCTTCAATGACCTTGTAATTGCTCACGAATCCTTCCTCACGGAGGATGCGCGCAATCTCCGCCTTCAGCCGAGAGGCGGGAATGTCGACCTTTGAATGCTTGGCACGAATTCCGTTTCGAATTCGCGTCAACATATCAGCCACTGGATCGCTTATTACCATAGTGATTCGTACTCCGTATTGAAATCCTGCCTTGAATCCTCGGGGCGGCCGGGACCCTGTTCTTCCTGCATCTTCGTGTTCGACTCTCAGCCTCGGGCGACCGGGAATTCCTCCCGGTTCGGCCAGGATCTGCGCTTTTTCAGCGGTACTGGCGCGTGTTTTCTACCAGCTCGACTTCATGACGCCGGGGATGTCGCCCTGCAACGCCAGTTGTCGAAAACAAATGCGGCACAACTCGAATTGCCGCAAGTAACCTCGAGGCCGCCCACAGCGCCGGCATCGGTTGCGATGACGCACTTTAAACTTGGGCTTCCTCTGAAAGGTCTTTACCATGTGCGAGGTTCGGGCCATTAATAGTCTCCAGAATTCTATCGAAACGGCATTCCCATCAGCTTCAGCAGGGAGCGCGCTTCGTTGTCCGTCTTGGCGCTGGTGACCAGCGTGACGTTCATCCCACGTATCTTGTCCACCTTGGCATAGTCGATCTCCGGGAACACCAGCTGGTCCCGGAGTCCCACCGTGTAATTGCCCCGCCCATCGAAGGACTTGGTGGAAAGTCCCTTGAAGTCGCGGACGCGCGGCAGGGCAATATTACAAAGACGATCAAAGAATTCGAACATCGTGGTGCCGCGCAGGGTCACTGAAACGCCGATGGGCATTCCGGCCCGCAGCTTAAAAGACGCGATCGACTTCTTGGCGCGGGTGATGACGGGCTTCTGACCCGTGATCGCGGACACTTCAGCCGCGGCGACATCCAGGATCTTGGCGTTGGCAATCGCCTCGCCGACGCCCATGTTGACCACGATCTTCTTGAGTTGCGGGACGGCCATGATGTTTTTGTAATTAAACTCCTTCATTAGGGCCGGCGCGACTTGCTTCTTGTAAATTTCCTTCAACCGAGCAGCCATTAATACCCTCTCTCCCTGTGCCGTTCATCCACGGTTATTACGTGGCGGCAACATCCTTCATGGGGGCGGCCCTCTCCCGACCCTTCAGCGGTCAATAGTCGATTCGCATTCCTTGCAGACCCGGACCCTTTGTCCATCGGCGAGGAGGGAATGCCCCACGCGGGTCGGCTCGTGACAACTCGGGCAAATGAGCATCACATTGGAGATGTGGATCGGCATCTCCCGCTCCACAATCCCTCCCTTGATGTTCTTTCCGGGATTCGGCCGCGTGTGGCGCTTGATAAACATCACGTTCTCCACCACGACGCGGGCCTTCTTGGCGTCGACCTTGAGAACTTTTCCCGTCTTGCCCTTATCCCGTCCCGCCACGACCTTCACTTGGTCATTGCGCCGAATCTTCAGTGCCGACATTACGTTTTATCCCTTTCAAGATTCATTCAGATCACTTCAGGTGCAAGCGAAATGATCTTCATAAACTTCTTCTCTCGCAATTCGCGGGCGACCGGGCCGAACACGCGGGTCCCGACCGGCTCGTTGGCTTCGTTAATGAGGACGGCGGCGTTGTCGTCAAACCGGATATAGGTCCCGTCCTTGCGCCGGTGCTCCTTGCGCATCCGGACGATCACCGCTTTGACGACCTTCCCCTTCTTGACCTGGCCATCGGGACTGGCTTCTTTCACCGCTGCCGTGATGACGTCGCCCAGGCCGGCCTTCAGCCCCACGTGTCCGCCAATGGGCAGGATGCAGGAAATCTTGCGCGCCCCCGAATTGTCGGCCACTTCGAGCATGGTCCGCATTTGAATCATGACAATGACTCCAAGCGTCCGTACCGCCCTACTCACTCCGCGGCGGACGGACGGGAATTGGCTCTACTGCACCGCCCGAGCAATGATTCTTTTCAAACGCCACCGCTTGAGCCGGCTCGTGGGTCGCGTCTCTTCGATCTCCACCTTGTCCCCAACTCGCGCCTCATTTTTCTCGTCGTGAACCAGGAACTTCGTGGAGCGTCCCACAATCCTTTTGTACAAGGGGTGTTGCACCGTTCGATCCACCCTGACCGTGATCGTTTTCTGCATCTTGGCGCCGCTGACCGTCCCCACTCGTCGCTGCCGGCGCCGTATACGCACCCCCGCCTCAGGCTTGTCCGCTTTGGAATCCTGAGGCGGCGTTGTCTCCATGCTCTCACTGCTCATTTCGCCTCTCTTGCCAATTGAATTTGCCGTTCCCGGCGCACGGTTTTAATGCGGGCGATGTCTTTCCGCAGCTCCCGGATTTTTTTCAGACTCTCCGTCTGTCCCATGGAAAGCTGAAAGCGGAGCCTGAATAACTGATCGGAAAGATCCTTGTCTTGGTTCATCAGCTCTTCATCCGACATCTCTCGAATCTTCTCTGGTTTCATAGCCGTCGTCACTTTCCCACAGCCTGATGGCGCGAAACAAACTTGGTCTTCAGGCCCAATTTGTGCGCGGCCAGCGTCATGGCCTCCACTGCCGCGGCTTCAGGGATCCCTTCCATCTCGTAAAGGATTTTTCCAGGCCGAACTACCGCCACCCATCCCTCAGGGGCACCCTTGCCCTTCCCCATGCGGGTTTCCGCGGGCTTCTTGGTGATCGGTTTATCGGGAAAGACCCGGATCCACACCTTGCCGCCGCGTTTGACAAAGCGCGTAATGGCGACGCGAGCGGCTTCAATCTGCCGGTCCGTGATCCAGCCGGGCTCCATGACCTTCAGCCCATACTGGCCAAAACTCAGTTCCGATCCTCGCCACGCTTTGCCGCGCCTTCTGCCGCGCTGCTGCTTTCGGTACTTCACTTTTTTTGGCATCAACATGATTCAATTCCTGCTTTCAGTGCCCCGCGGCCGCTCGCAGAGTTTCATTTCGACTCGCTAAACACTGTCAGGCCCCGGCGCAGCGGGGGCGGCCGGAGGCGTCGGCGCCGATTTCGGAGCTGCTTGGGGCTGAGGCTTCTTCGCTTCGAAAATCTCGCCTTTGTACACCCACACTTTCACGCCAATCTGCCCGTAAGTAGTCCGGGCCTCCGAAAATCCGTAATCGATATCGGCGCGGAGCGTATGCAAGGGCAACTGGCCCTGAAGATACCATTCGGAGCGTGCAATTTCAGCGCCGTTCAAACGCCCGGAGCATCGCACCTTGATTCCTTTTGCCCCGAAGCGCAGCGCCGAATCCACGGCCTTTCGCATCGCGCGCCGGAATGCAACGCGTTTTTCCAATTGCATCGCAATGGCCTCGGACACCAACTGCGCATCCAATTCAGGTTTGTTCACTTCCTGGATTCCGACGTACACATCCCGCTTGGTCATCTTCGTCACTTCCTGCTTCAAGCGATCGATGTCCGCACCCTTGCGGCCGATGATAATGCCGGGGCGGGATGCATGGATGGTTATCCGCAGCTTGTTGGCAGCCCGTTCAATCTCAATATTGGCAACGCCAGCGTGACCGAGCCGCTCCTTCAACATCCGCTTGAGCTTCAAATCCTCATGGAGAAGGGAACCAAAATCGCGCTTGGAATACCATCGCGAACGCCAGGGTTTGTTGTAGCCCAACCGGAATCCATAGGGATGTGTTTTTTGACCCACTTCATTCCTCCGTGACTCTCTGGTCGCGTCGCCCGGCTCTTTTGCACTCTGGACGGACGCGATCGCCTGCGTTATTTCTCGGCGGCCTTTCCTTTTGTGGCCAGTTCAATGGTAATGTGTGCCATCCGCCGCTGGTACCGATAAGCCCGGCCCATGGGAGCAGGCCGAATACGTTTCAGTCTCGGACCCTCGTTCACATAGGTCCGGCTGACATACAGCCGGTCGACATCGATGTTCTCTTCCTTCTGCTGTGCATTCGCGATGGCCGAATGCAAAAGCTTCTCGACATGCTTCGCGCCCCGCTTTTTTGTGAACCGGAGGACATCGATTGCCTTCCCCACTTGCTTGCCCCGAATCAAATCGGCTACAAGCCGTACTTTTTGCGGGGAGATCCTTAAATATCGAGCCGTTGCCTTTGATTCCATAAGAGTTTTCCGTATCCAAATTCGATTCGCTACTCAGAGCCTGCGTAGCCGCATCCCACGTCAATCCAACCTATGTTTTCGGGGCCGCCGGAGCCGCCGGCGCAGCGGGAGCAGTGCCGCCACCCGCGGGAATCCCGGCCGGTCCTGCCGGGGCCACAGCGCGCTCTGCCAGAATCTTGGAGCTATGTCCCTTGAATATCCGGGTGGGGGAGAACTCGCCCAGTCGATGTCCAACCATGTTCTCCGTAATATACACAGGGATGAACTTCTTGCCATTATGGACCGCGATGGTGTGGCCAACCATTTCAGGAACAATTTGTGAACGCCTGGACCAGGTTTTGATGACCTTCTTGTCAAGCCCCTGGTTCATGGATTCGATCTTCCTCATCAAATGATGATCCACAAACGGTCCCTTTTTCAGTGAACGACCCATGATCAACCTCGATTTTCTAATCTACTTACTTGAGCACTCTTTTTTCCGCCGGTCGCTGGTTTTCCCCGGCAATTTCCACTCGTCAATTTCACTTCCGCCGTTTGACGATCCATCGATCCGTGCGTTTGCTATTGCGTGTCTTATAACCCCGGGTGGGCTGGCCCCACGGAGTGACCGGATGCCGACCGCCCGAGGTCTTGCCCTCGCCCCCGCCGTGCGGATGGTCGACCGGGTTCATCACCACACCCCGATTGGTGGGACGCCGTCCGAGCCACCGGCTGCGACCCGCCTTGCCGATGGTCACATTTTCGTGGTCGAGATTCCCCACCTGCCCGATGGTTGCATAACAGTTCACATCCACCATCCGGATCTCGCCCGAGGACAGCCGAACCTGAGCATATTTCTCATCGCGCGCCACCACCTGGGCCGAGCCGCCGGCGCTTCGCACCATCTGGCCGCCTTTGCCGGGACGCAATTCAATGTTGTGAATGTTGGTTCCCACGGGGACATTCTTGAGCGGAAGCGCGTTCCCCACCAGGATATCGGCCTCCGGACCGGACACGACCGTTTGTCCGACCGTCAGGCCGTTCGGATGAAGAATGTACCGCTTCTCCCCATCGGCATATTGCAAGAGGGCAATCCGCGCGGATCGATTGGGATCGTATTCAATGGTGGCAACCTTCGCCGGAATTCCTGTCTTATCGCGCTTGAAATCGACAATCCGGTACTGGCGCTTGTGCCCGCCGCCCCGGCGCCAAATGGTCAAGTGCCCATAGTTGTCCCGACCGCTGATCCGCTTCTTGGATTCAGTGAGACTCTTGAGCGGGCGGTCCGTCGTCAATTCGCTGGTGTCCACGACCGTATGAAATCGCCTCGTCGAAGTATAGGGTTTGAATGTTTTCAACGCCATAATCGTTCCTAACCTTCCCCGTTCCTTTGTCCGGATCCCGGCGACTGACCGCGGGATCCACCTCATTCTTTACTCAATCTGAAAGGCTAAACGTTTTCTCCGTATTCCGGCATCTTCTCGCCCGCGGCCAACTTCACATAGGCCTTCTTCCAATCCGGCTTGTGTCCGGCAAAACGGCCTCGACGGCGTTCTTTGCCTTCAAAATTCGAGGTCCGCACCGATTCCACCTTCACTTTGAAGATCTGTTCGACAGCGGATTTGATCTCAACCTTGTTGGCATGCGGATCCACCTCAAAGCAGAGGGTGTGCTCTTTCTCTTTTTTATCGAGGCCCTTCTCCGTAATGATCGGGCGCCGGATGATCTGATAACGGTTTTTCATGCCGCTTTGGCTCCTCCCCCTGTCAGGACCTTCTGAAGATCGGTGATCGCCTGCTTGGAAAAAAACACATGATCGTATTTGAGCACGTCGTAGGTGTGCACCTGGCCGCTGGCGCAGAACTTCACATCCGGCATATTCCGCGAAGCCCGGATCAAGCTGGTGTTTTCAGGGGAATCGACGATCAGCAAGTCCTTTTGCAACTTGAAATTATTCAACAAGGAAGCAAGGTTCTTGGATTTGTGGGACTCCAGCTTGAATTCGTCGATGACGGTTAACTTGTGATCATTAAATTTCGCGCGCAACGCCGACTTCAGCGCCCCCCGGATCTTCTGCTTGGGGAGGGTGAAGGAATAGTCGCGGGGCTGCGGCCCATGGGCCGTGCCGCCGTGACGCCACAGAGGGTTCCGGGAGCTGCCCACACGGGCACGACCGGTCCCTTTCTGCCGCCACGGTTTCTTACCCCCGCCGCTCACGGCTCCCCGGTTCTTGGTCGCATGGGTCCCCGCGCGCTTGGAGGCAAGATAGTATTTCACCACTTCCCACAGCAGTCCCTCGTTCACGTCTCCGAGAAACAGCTCATCGGAAAGCGGCAGATTGCCGACCACTTCGTTCTGTAAGTTCTTAACTTCAATTATGGGCATACCGACCTCAGCAAATCACCAGACTCAAGCTACTGTCGCAGGCTCTTGCGCACGATGACCACAGCCCCTTCGTGTCCGGGGACCGCCCCCTTCACCAGAAGGAGATGGTTCTCCACATCCACTTGCACCACCTGTAGATTCTTTACGGTCACCCGTTCAACGCCCATATGGCCCGCGCCCTTCATGCCTTTAAGGACGCGGGATGGAAAGGCTGAGGCGCCAATCGAGCCGGGTGCCCGATGGAACATGGACCCATGGGTCGCCGCCCCTCCACGGAAATGATGTCGCTTCACAAATCCTGCAAAACCCCTTCCCTTGCTCGTTCCCACCACATCCACCTTGTCCGCGGGTTTGAACTGGTCCACCAGCACCTTGTCGCCCACCTTCACCTCGTCACTTTTCCCCTCGAGGCGCACCTCGCGCAGCAACCGGACCGGGGCGACATCGCCATGTTTCTTGAAATGGCCCGCCATCGGCTTGGTGACTTTCTTGGGATTCAGGAACTCGACAAGACCAAGCTGGACGGCGTCATACCCTTCCTTCGCGGTCGTCTTCCTCTGCACGACAACACAGGGGCCGGCCTTCAGAACGGTCACCGGCACCACGACCCCGTCGGAGCGAAAGATCTGCGTCATCCCTACTTTTTTTGCAATGATGCCATTTATCATTTCATAACCCCATGGCGGGCCCCGCGCTCACGAGCACGCTCTGCCTGTTCCCGCGAACATCCCCGTCTGACCTTCTCATCAAGCGAATGCGGAGCCGATGAATTACTTCAAATGTTCATGGCCGAAGGCTTTGATCTCGACATCGACCCCCGCCGGCAGGTCAAGTCGCATCAGGGCATCCACGGTGGCCTGGGTGGGATCAAGAATATCCAGCAGGCGCTTGTGAGTCCTGGTCTCAAACTGTTCGCGCGATTTCTTGTCGACGTGTGGCGATCGTAGAACGCACACCTTCTGGATACGCGTCGGCAGCGGGATCGGCCCGGCCACACGCGCTCCCGTTCTTTTTGCGGTTTCCACGATCTCGGCGGTCGAGCGATCCAGTGATCGATGATCGTAAGCCTTCAGTCGAATTCGAATTTTTTCGTTTGCCAGCATTACGTTCCTTTATTGAGCGTTTCCTTGTGGGGCAGACGTCCCGTCTGCCTGTCTGATCTCTACAATTCCGTTCGTTTTCTACTGCCCTGTTACCCGTCAGGCCGACGGGATGTCGGCCCCACAGCGCCACTCCCTTTTCTGCTTATTGCAGAATCTCCGTCACCGAGCCGGCCCCGACCGTGTGCCCGCCCTCGCGGATGGCAAACCGCAGCCCCTTCTCCATCGCAATCGGCGTGATCAGTACGATCTCCAGGCTCACGTTGTCGCCCGGCATCACCATCTCCGTCCCCGCCGGTAAACTCGCCACCCCCGTCACGTCCGTCGTCCGAAAATAAAACTGCGGCCGGTACCCCGTGAAAAACGGCGTGTGACGTCCCCCCTCTTCCTTGCTCAAGATGTACACTTCCGCCTTGAACTTCGTGTGCGGCGTGATCGACCCCATCTTCGCGCACACCATCCCCCGCTCCACTTCGTCCTTCTCCGTGCCGCGCAGCAGCAGCCCCACGTTGTCCCCCGCCAGCCCTTCGTCCAGCA
>JAIQFY010000020.1 GCA_020072965.1 Terriglobia bacterium
TTGAATCTTCATGGCCCGCTCCATCGCGCGCTCCGGGTAGAGCTTCATGTCTTCCTCCTGACAAAAGCCCCACCTTACGCCGCTTCGAGCGGACACTTCATTTGCTATTTACACCGGACATATCATGTGCTAACGACAGAAATATTTCTCGATTCTTGTGCTCTGCTCCCAACTTGTGCTATATGTGACAAAGTTCTTGGGGATAGCATTCTTGGGGTAGCATTCGCAAATCACCTGACGCACTCAAACCTGGTCACACACAAATTCGGAGTATTAGTTCCTCCAAATTTTCCCCACCTGGACCAATCTGAATCGCTGGCTGTGGTTGAGCGAAGGGTATCTGACGCGACCGTATGAGCATGAAAAGCCGGGCGGTTTCAGATGGCCATCTAGAATGAAGCAAAAGTGGGTCAGATCCTTTCCAACTCTTGTTTAGAAAAAAGCTCTTGGGGTCGAAGAGCCTTTGGGGTCAAGTCTATTTTATTTTCATGTGCAGACCGCATACGCCTCGTGATGGGATAGAAATAGGGCTGTCCTTAACTAATTCGTGCAGGTGAGAGGCCCCCTTAGTGGAGGCAGCGCTGACTATTCCATTGTTTTGCAAAAGTTGTTTTTACTAATGCAGTGCGCACATTTGGGACAATTTCGGAGGGAAGGATGAAGGAAGCGCCGGCACCATCTGCAAACCCAGACACAATCGATCTCCAAGTCAAGGACCTTGTCGCGCGAATGACGGGAATCAGTGATGCGCATAGTATCGACACGTCGAAATCGGTGATTGAATTAATGGATTCGCTCAAAATCCTCGAATTCAGGGAGATTCTCGAAAGGATCTTCCGAGTGTTTATTTCAGACGACGAATGGCTTGGCTTCCGGTCAATCGATCAGTTAATGGGTTTTATAAACAGCAAACAAGCTCCTTTAAGGACGTCGCCGAGCAGCGCGGCCAGACAACACGAGACCATGCAAACACGGATGAGCTCGTCTGGGTCTCGAGGATGGTCGCTCACTCCATCGGGTATATTATACGACGAGATGGAGATCGGGATGCCCTTCACTGGGTTGAACAATCTTTGTGAAGGCCCCCTGCTACAACGCGTCGGCGACCTCCGATGGAACCAACTTAGCGCGCTTTGTGGGGTTCCCAGCAAAGAGCTTGCCGACAGTGACGGGCAACGACTTTACTCCACATTCTTCTATGTCGAGATTGCCTTCCCTGAAGATCGGCCAATGGCATCTTATGGAGAAAATGATCGAATAAAGTTTTTGTGCACGATGAAGAGGTTTGGCTACTCAATGCTTGATGGTGTGACTTACCTTATGATGCCTGGGGACTCGTCGGAAACGAGCGCTCCTCCCTTTGGGGGGATCGAGGGTGCGGTGGCGGCAGGGATCCCCGCGGTGCGCCTCTCGAATATCTTTGTCATGCAGTTTGCAGGGGCCGAGTGGCTCAAGAAATCCCGACCTGCGAACCCTGGATTTGAACGGATCCCTGAGAGTGCGTTGGCGCCGGACTCGTATACTGCCGTGAAACAGGCCGAGAAAGATGGTTATTTTGCTCCTCCAGGGAAAACTTACATTCCTATGACCAGGGGGCCCGTCAAAATCGAATATCGACTGGTGCCCGATCGGGATCTCAATGGCGCGGGTCTAGTATACTTTGCCAACTACCCGGTCTTTCTCGACATAGGCGAGCGTCCAGTACTTGGATCGGCAGAATTCCCCCTCTCGGAGGACCTGATCAATCGGCGCACGATTGTCCGTCGTAAGAGCGCATATCTGAACAATGCTTCAGCACGCGACGTCTTGGACATCGAGGTCGAGCCTTGGATTGAAAATCCATTTCTGACAGGCCATCCGTCCCCCGAGATGGCGCCTATCCGATTGTTTATTAATTGCAGGATGTATCGTAGGTCGGATCATCGGCTCATGATGGTCTCCACCGCAGAGAAAATAATCTTCAGCAGGCCGATGGAGGAGGTTCCCTTCTTCTCAAGACTTTCCGGCGCATAATTGGGGACGCAACAATCCTCCCGCCAGCCTGACATCTCATTGGAAAGCAGAATAAAGGATTGGGGTCGTATCTTCGTGGGCTGTTGCTCAAACCCGAGAGCGCCCGGTGAGGGCACCGGGCCTACAACATGACCAAATGATTCGGCGTGGTAGGCCGGGTCCCCCGACCCGGCGATTAGATTTGAGCAACAGCCCGTTTGCATTCTGCATTTCAGCGGCATGATATGGTTTCGGTCGAGTTTTCCCCTGAGTACGATCAACCGTTTCCCCTGATGGAGTTTCCAAGGGGAGAACGTTGCCGTCATCTGCGCAGGTGCATGTTATCACACCACCGCGGCGGGGGTTCGGGCCGGTAGCACGGGCTAGTTGACCATCTCTCCCCCCGACGCCGGTTCTAAGAAAGGGTGGAGAAAGACAAGCAGTTAGCCAAGCTCTTCCATCCAACCATATCCCAATTGAAGATTGCAAAGACACGACCCCATTCATACGGGAGTTGATCGGTCCTGAGGGTGCCGAGGACGTGCAAGGCGGAAGACTGCAGAACAACATTTTCCTCGAAGACAAGATTGTGCAAATCGAAATGTGAAGCACTGAGGCGGCCTCGCATCGTTAGAGCACAACCAATGAGCTGCTCTGGTAGCCCCGGTCCGCCCGCGGCGTCCGCCATTGTTGCTGGCGGATTGTGGCGGGGGTTTTTGCGGGAGGTATACTAAAAACCCAGTTGGGACCCTCGCGCCTCCCGATCCTGCCTTTACAAAATCGACCGTGTAACGATATTCTACAAGAGCACCTGAACGTTGCCTGGGCGCGTGTAGCTCAGCTGGATAGAGCAGCGGTTTCCTAAACCGTTGGTCGGCGGTTCAAGTCCGTCCACGCGCACCAACACGCCGCCAAAGGCGGCGAAATTCCAAAATCCAAACGCCAAAATCCAAATAAAGACCAAAATCCAAATCCCAAATTGCAATGAACGGTTTAGGATCTCAGCAAAAGATGTGAAGTTCTTAAGGCTCGACGAGAAGAGGAATGAAACTGGAGACCGATTTAACTACGATCAAGGAATTGGCTGATCGGAGGGATGATGAGAACTGGCGCTTCCGGTCCTTTCTGAAGCACGGCCGCATCAGCTCCCGGGCGGTCGATTCCATGACGCATGAACTCAATCAAGAGGTGTCGTCTCTCATTGATTGTACCCAGTGCGCCTATTGCTGCAAAGTATTGCGACCCAGCTTGAGCTCCAAGGACATCCGTGTTCTGGCAAAGGCGCTCGGCAAGTCGGTTGAGGAAGTCCAGGCACAGTTCCTGGTCAAGGGGGAGGGGCCGGGAGAGTTTCAATTCAATCAACTGCCTTGTCCCCTCTTGAAGGACAACCGATGCAGCGTATACGATCATCGACCGGAACAGTGCCGGTCGTTTCCTCATCTCCACAAGAAGAGAGTCACATCCCGCCTGTGGGGCATCATTGTGAATTACTCACTCTGCCCCATCGTCTTTAATGTCTACGAGCAGCTTAAGCAGAGAATGAATTGGCGGGGGTGATTGGGGAGCCATCCGGCCATTGCGGGTGCATCTCTCATTTTCATGTTCTGTCGCCCCCCCCAGCGGGGCTGGGGTCAAAAGGAGACGGGTGAACCCAGGGTTGCGCGCTCCCGCTGAGCGCATCCGCGTCAACCTGAGACCGGAGTAACGAGCGGTCCATAATCCCCCCGGCGGAAGCCGGGGGATGATTCAGGTACAGCCTACAGCAGCGATCCCATTTTCATTATCTCCCCTCCCCCCATCCCGCGAAGCGGGATGGGGGGAGGGGAGTTTATTTTTGGAGCCTGTGTTTGTGGGCTGGACTTGAACTTTCCCCCAGCTTCCGCTGGGGGAATTCGACAGAACCGTCCTCCTCCCCCTTTAAAATCAATCCTCTCTAGGTTGACGCATATGCGCTGAGCGGGATCGCTCCACCCTGGGCTACTCTATTGCGCCCCGTTGGGACTGGGAGGGATGGCGCATCTTCGGATATTTTTGTTCCATATGATTTCACATTCATGTTCTGTCGGCACGCCAGAGGGACTCTCCCATTTTCTGTCATGGGTACTCGAAAGACGATTCTCCTCATCCTATGGAGGCGATTTTCTTTCTGCCGACCCGACGGCGTGGAAATCGATCGTTCGCTCGTGAATCGTTCGCACCAACCAAGCCTCGAATCCCACCACCGGTAGGTGGTGGAAGGTTCAAGTACGACCTACCGAACGCCCGAGCCCGACATAAGAATTCCACCAGCGGGAGCTGGTGGATCGTTCATGTCCCACCTTCTGCCCGGCGGGAGGGGCAGAGAGGGCTCGCGTGTTCCACTCATCTAGTGTGTAGTTTTCTTCTCGGAGCGATGAGGTATCGCCCTGTAGGTGGAACCTGAACGATCCCCCAACTTCCGTTGGGGGAATTGAGGTACGGTGGGGCGTCGGTCCAAGTAGGCAGATTCTGAAGAATCGCCCAACTTCTGTTGGGGGGATTATCACGACAGGTGAGTTTGGCAGGAGGCCTTAATTCTGAACGCGGTTTCTAATTCCAGTGCTTCGAGTGCCACCAGATTTTCTGCAGGTCGAACAGGGCTCCGCGGCAGAGATAGATCGGGGTGTTCTCCTCACCCATGCCGAATCGTTCATTGTGCTCGAATGCCTGCCATGCGGCACAATTGTCCTGGACATCTTCACGGCTCCACTGGAGGACAATGAGATTCTTGTAGTGCTCTTTGGGCGGACCCCAGTACCAGTGATTCTGGTGGCGGGAGTAAGCCTCGGGCAGGCCGTAGCGAGGGCCAAACAAGTTGATCGCTCCGGCCTCGCCGTAGTTGCCCGTGAAGATACCGGTCTGGGCGCGCTCATCCGGCGGCAGCGAGTTGTAAATCCGGGCAACTTCACCCACCATCTCCGGCCAACCAAACTGGTCGCCCATGGGCTGCGGCAGAAGACCCTCGTGGTGTACCTCCACCTTGCGCGGCTTGAACCCAATCGCCTCCTCATAGGCGAGGAACCGCTCCGGCTGTAGCATCCACGTTGCCAGTGGGATTGTCGGAACAGCTCCAAGGAGAATGATGGCAACCACCCCAGCCCTGGCCCACCTCGAGCGCGCCGCCTGCCACCTCTCTATCGCGACTGCGCCGGCAGCAAAGAGCATGGGATAGATGGGGAAAAGGTAGTAGTTCTTGGCGTGCGCGATCTCCATGCTCGCGAAAAACATGAGGAAGGTCAGGCCGAGCACTCGCCAGCGGGCCTGCTTGAGGAACGAGATGAGCCCGAGGAGCCACAATGGGAAGAGGATGGGATGCATGGCGATGATCTGTTCCCTGGTGAACGCCAGCGGGCCCAGAGCAACGTTTTTCCCCTCGCGGCGTACGTTCTCGAGATCTTCCAGCGTAGGAAAATGATGCCGAACCTGCCAGATCACATTCGGCAGGAACAGCGCTATGGCGATGGCCCCCGCGATCCAGAGCCAAGGCTTGAGCAGTTCGCGGCGATGTCGCGTTGCGAGGAGGGCGACGGTGACTGCGAATCCGAAGAACAGCGTGGAATGCTTGTTCTCGAGACCGAGGCCGGCGAGGACGCCGAACCACACCCACAGCCGCGAGTCGCCGGTGCGTAGGATGCGAGCGACTACAAGAACACAGCCCATCCAGAAGAGCGGTTCGAAGGCGTTCATGGTCAAGAGGCTGTCCATCGCCAGCACACCGGGGCACAGGAGTACGGCCAGCCCGGTCAGGAACTGGGCAAATCGTCCGGCCCCCAACTCCCGTGCGATCAGGATAGATAGAGCAACAAGCGCGGTGCCCGCCAGCGCCGGCAGGATGCGCAAGGCTGCCAGCGAACCGCCCATCCACAGCGCAATCCTGGCGTACAAGCCAACCAGCGGCGCACAGTCCACGTATCCCCAATCGAGGTGCCGCGCCAGATCCAGGTAGTACAGCTCATCGCGGAAGTAACCGTAATGCCTGACGCTGGTGAAGAGGTGGAGAAGGAGCTTGGCTGCGCATAGGGCGATCACAAGGCCCGCGGCGACAGGGGAAAGCTCCTCCTCTGAGCCGGTGAAACGGGGTTGAGCACCGACAACGTTGACCATGGCGGGAATCCTGACCCCCCGTTGAATCGAGTTAAAGGGATTTGAAATTGATGCGGCCTCCGGCTTAATCGAAAAATTGTTGTTCTCGATCTTGAAATCAGAAGCCAGAAGTGGGGCCCCCACTGAAAATCCGGAGCTCGAAGCTACCACACCAGAGAGGGTGTTCTTCCTCTGACTTTTGAATTTTTCCGTCGCGGCTGATGACTCCGGCAGCATTGACATTAAAGGTCGAACTCTTGGTGCACAGACCTATCAAGTCAGAATCGGACGTTACTTAATTACGGTCGCTCGGGCCCAGAAGTTTCCCACAGGCGGGACCTGTAGCTCGGGTCACACCTTGTCGGGCCGATCCATTTGTGAACTACTTGTAGTCTCAGCGCCTGTCCACCCAATCCAGGTAAACCCCAGGTGCCATTCCCAGGCTCTTACATATCCCCAACGGATGTCAAATTCAAGGCTGATGCAACCTCGATTTCGAATTGATCGGGAAGGTCCTTCAGATTGCGCTGGGGCTGGCCGGCTGACGCATTTTCTCGTTTTTTTATTCTGTCTCCGCCTCCAGTGGGGCTTGAATCGTGAGAAAATAATCTGACTTGGGCTCCGCGACCTGCCTCGCGGGATTGCTTCACTTTGGGCTATGTTTCGCGGCCCATTTCCCCCCTGTGGAGGTTGCCGGGATGAGCGAGACTTTCGCAGGCCGCGGGGTGGATTGTAGACGGGCAGTTGACCTTGCCCGGGAGGGTGACACTCTGTCAAAGATCCCTGGTGATGATGGCAAACCGTAGGTCGACTCTCAAACGCACACTCCGCTGAATGGGAGTCTGTGCCACCAAATTGAAAAATCCATGGAGTTCCTCATGAAGAGAAAGATCTTTATTCAGAGTAGCCTCCTATTAGTCCTTTTGCTCGCTGTTGTCTCCGAAGTACTTGCTTTAGATAGTCCGGAGGAACCCCAGCAGGCCATCAATATTCTACGTCGAGTGTCGGAAACCTATCGAAATCTTAAGAGCTATGAATTGTACGGTGTGATCCGGATGCAGATCGAAGGAATTCCGGACACTTACCTGCGGCCAATCATTGTGACTCGTGCAGGGACGACAAAGAAGTCGACCGGTGGTTTGACCCCCGCGGTGCAGCCGACGCTTCGAGCTGGGCCTGGAGCATGGGAAGACCGATCCGGCAACGAAGTTAAGGGACCCCCTTTATCTCCCTTTCCCGGAATGGATTTTTCTCTCGAACGCTTGAGTGAACATGTGAGGACCGCCAAACTCCTGCCCGAGGAGACCCTCATGGTGGGGGCACAGGATGTCGCCTGTTATGTGATTGAGATCAGGTTTGAACCCAGTTCGCCTCCCAAGGATGGTAAGGATGAGCCTCAGGTGGTCTGGATTGACAAGGACCGTTTCTTGGTCGTCCGTTTCTTTCAGACGGGAGAAAGTGCTCTGCTAAAGAAAGGGAGGCCCAAGCCAGTCCGGTTTCAATGGACGTTGACCTTCAACACCATCAAGCTGAATGAACCCCCTCAGGCAGGGTTACCTTGAAAGTGTGGCAGACAACCAATCGCGGACGAAGTTGCGGACCTTGGCGCCTTCGACGCGACGACGAATCGCATCCATCACCGCCAGTCGAAGATGAGACGGTGAACCCGAGAAACCCACCCAGTAGGGCACGTGAAAATCCAGCGGAACCAATTCGGCCCCGATGTCCAGGTCTCTAATCTTGAAGAATCCCCGCGTGAAAACCAGACGGCGAACTCTTTCGACGAGCGCGGCGCGGGCTTGATTCTCATCGATTCCACGGTGAGGGTGGTTGCGTGTGTCGATCGTGATCAAGCTGCCTGAGTCCGGCATCGAGTCAAACGAGTAAAGATCAAAGTTCCCTCTAACGGCATCCAGTCCGAGGATCCTTGCCTCCGTCCGTGAGCGGTTCGTAATGTGTACCCGGAACAGGCGGAAGGGAATATAGATGTCCGCGACGGAGTGGACCTTCCCAAGTTGCAGGGTCCTGAGCAGGCCGGAGAAGTGTGCGATGGCGTCTTCACGCGTGACGTTGGGTTTGAGAGTCCGGATCGTGGTCATGGGAACCTGGAGAGATGTCATTCTAAAAGGGAATACGTGGGCCTGCCTTGATCCCAATCTGTCGCCCCCTTCGGGGGGCTCAATCGCATCTTAATTTCGTTGGCCTCGGGCTCCGCTGCGCTCCACCCGGGGCTATCCGCCTCCGGCGGACCGTCCCTCGGAGACTGGATAAAAATGCGGGAATCAGAGGCATTGTGTGATGCCTACTTGGAGACACCATGAGAAATCTATTTCGAATCCTGGATCCTTCATGGCGATCTTTGAGTCTCTCGCGGTCAAATCCTGAAATAACCCGCGCTCAATTTACAAAGAAAACAAGAAGTAACGACTGAAGTCGTTACTACTCTTACCGGAAGTAGATCCACAAACCGATCACGGTTGATGCGAGCAGGATGCTGAATGCTATGTTGACGGCGTGTTCGCGCGCGGTTTCCGCCGCCGGCTTGTATTGCGGCTCGCGCTGGATGTTGTCCACGACGGACGTATCGATCTTTTCCCGGACCGTGGCGAACGTCAGTCCCCCCAGTTTGCGGCGCTCCGGCGGGCGCGTCACGAGGCTCACCACCACCAGCACGATTGAGCAGGCCACAAACATCAAAATGGCGTAATGCAGGAAATTGATTTCCACAATCCATCGAAGAGCCGGAAAACTAAAGTAGTGGCCGGCGTGGGCGCGCTCGGTGATTTCGAGAATGAATCGGACGGCGCCGAGCACGAACCCGGTGAGCAGAGAGAAGATGGCCCCTGACCCATTCAGACGAGGCCAGAGGACGCCAAGGATGAAACACGCGGCGATGGGCGGGCTGATGTAAGCCTGCACACTCTGGAGATAAATGTAGAGCTGGCTGCTGATCAGATGGATGAAGGGAACCCAGAGAAGCCCGAGAACGACCATGATTCCCGTGGCCACGCGGCCGAAGTTCACGAGCCGTGCTTCACTGGCGTCGGGGCGGAGCTTTTTGTAGAAATCGAGCGTCACCAGGGTCGATGCGGAGTTAAACACGGAACTCATGGCGCCCATCAGCGCCGCCAGCAGGGCCGCAATCATCAGACCGATCAGCCCTTCCGGCAGGAGGTTGATAATCAGCGTGGGATAGGCGATGTCTCCATTTAGAACCTCACCGCCCGGACCCAACCGGAAGAGATTTTTAAAGAGGGCAAACGCCATGATTCCGGGAAGAACGAGAATGAACACCGGCAGGATCTTCAAGAAACCGGCAAAAATGGTGCCGGCCTTGGCATGCCCTTCATCCTTCGCCGACAGCACTCGCTGGACGATCGATTGGTCGGTGCACCAGTACCAGATTCCAAGAATGGGCGCACCGAGAAAGATCCCTGTCCAGGGGAATGCGGAGTGAGTGATGGGTTTGATCATGTGGAAGTAATCGGCTGGAACAGCGGCGCGCAGACCAGCGAACCCTCCGACCCGATCCAGGCCGATAAAGGTAAGGACAACAGCACCTGCAATCAGAATCAGGGTCTGAACCAGGTCCGTGTAAATCACAGCCGCCAGGCCTCCGGCGACCGTGTACACACCCGTTGCGATGACCAGGATGACCGCGGCGGTCAGCGGGCTCCATCCCACGACCCGTTCCAGCACCACCGCCGCCGCGTAAAGGTGCACGGAAATCTTCGTGAACACATAAGCGATAATCGAAATGCTCGCCAGGTAGACAGCACACTGCCGGTTAAACCTTCGCTCCAGAAATTCCGGCATCGTGAAGACGTTCGATCGAAGATAGAACGGAACGAAGACCCAACCAAGGATCAACAGGATCAAGCAAGCGAGCCATTCGAAGTGACCGACGGCCAAACCCGAGGTTGCGCCCGAACCGGCCAGTCCGATGAAATGCTCCGTGGAAATATTGGAGACGAACAGGGAGGCCCCGATCGCGAACCACCCGACATTACGGGAGGCCAGGAAGTAATCGGTCGAGGTCTTCTTCCGGCGCGAGAAGTAATAAGCAATCGCAAAGATGATCGCGAAATAAACCGCGATGATCGCGATATCGACCGGGGCCAAGGCGCGGTGGGTCACTTCTCCAGCGGATGGGTTCATGTCATTCTCCGGCTGCGGGTGTGGAAGACGGATCCAGCTTCGGGATCTTTTCTTGAGCGGTTGCGACTATATCAGGTTTTTGGCGAGGAGGGTATATCAGGGAGACGTCTAAAGGGGTTGGGTTGTCCCGAGTCAATGGGACTTGACCAAATCATTCCAGCTAGAAAAAAGGGCAGGGGAACGGGATCGTTCCCCTGCCCTCAAAATCCTCAGAACGAGAAGCGAATGGCAAATTCAATCTGGCGTTCGGAGCTCAGCCGGGTGTCCGTAATCTGCCCGGCTGTTCCGCTGGTAATGTCGCCATTGGGCTGTGCAAATTGAGGTGTGTTGGTGAAGTTATAAAACTCCACGCGGAACTGGGTCACGAACCGCTCCTTGAACTTGAAGTTCTTGAGGATGGAAAGGTCCAGGTTGCTGGTTCCCGGTCCAGTGAAGAGGTTTCGCGCAACGTTTCCCGGTCGAAGCCTCACATTTGCGGAGTTATTGGGGGGTTGAGCAAAAGCACTGACATCAAAATACTGGCCTGTGGTGAACTGATTGTTCGGTTCACGAATCTGATCGGGATGAGTATTCGGATTTCCCTGTGCGGTCAGGTCAAACGGCAGACCGCTCTGGAAGGTGAGAATACCGTTGACCTGCCATCCTCCCAGGAGGGCATCGACCGCGCCCGACCAGTCGTGACCATACGTTTTTCCGCGGCCAAAGGGGAGCTCGTACAGCGTGCTGAAGCTAAAGCGTTGCCGCACATCCAAGCTCGAGTTGCCCCGCTCGAGCCGGAGGTTCTTGAAATCAACGGCACCGCCGTTCCCCTGGTCAAAGGCACCCGGGGAGTCGTCGATGGCATGGGCCCACGTGTACGCCATGGTGAACTGCCAGCCTGCGGTGAAGCGATGCTCAAGCCGGGTCTGCAAGGCATGGTAGATGGAATTGCCAATCGTGTCCTGGACGTTCACGTTTGACAGGTTCGGGAAATTGCGCGTTCCGTCCGGTGCGTTGTAGAACTGGCGATTGAAGTTGTAGTACGTCGTCAGCCGGGTCCCCTTGGTTCCGACATAGCCCACGGACAGCGCTGTATTCGCGCCCAATTCGTGCTGGATTTGCAGGTTCCACTCCTGAACATAAGAATTCCGATTGCTCGGCAGCGCTGCGAAGACGGTCACATTCTGGGGATTATTCAGGTTGACGTTGTTTACATCGCCTTGAGGCAAGGGCCCAGTGGATTGACGAGAATCATTACTATTCAACGGGGCCTGGCCGGAGAGTGAGATGCGGAATCCGTTGGTGTATTGGAAGGAAGAGAATCCGCTGAAGGGTGGATTTTGTGCCAACTGATTGTCGATGCCCCCCCGGTCCACAAAATAGAAGATCCCATAGCCCCCTCGGATGACCGTCTTGCCCTGCCCAGTCAGGTCGTAAGCAAAACCGAAGCGGGGAGCAAAGTTGTTCTTGTCGGTGGGGACAAAGCTGCGGGACGCCCCCCCTTGGCCCGCCAGCAGAAGCTTACCGGTCGAGATATCGAAGTTTGCCTGGCGGTCAGCAACCTCCACCGGCCAGGTGTAAAGGTCATAGCGCAGGCCCAAGTTCAAGGTCAAATGGCGACTGACCTTCCAGTCGTCCTGGACGAAGTAGCCGGTTTCCCAGTTTCGCGTTCCCACCATCCCGAAAGGCGGGCCGATATCATACTGTTGCACGAAGCCCGCCAGAAGGTCTGACACTTCGTAATGAGTCGGGCTCGATCCTCCACCGTTTCCGAAAAGAACAAAGAACCCCTTGCCGCGGTTTGGGCGAAAGAGGTTTACCTGGCGACGGATAATGCTGGCGCCAAACTTCACGTTATGGCCGCCTTTGACCCAGGACAGGGTGTCGGAGTACTGAAAACTATTCTGTGGGACCAGAAAAGGTCCGAAGTCCCCGGTGAACTCGATCTGATTGTTGAACCCTCCGATCAGGGCTCCTCCCCCCAGCAGGGGGCTGGTATTGGCATTGGGGATGCCCAAATCCGCGGAGATCTGCTGGTCCTGGAATGGAGGAGTGAAACCATACCGCGTGCGAATATACCCGAACCGGAATTCGTTGACCAGCGAGTTAGAGAAGGTATGCGTTTCGTTGAGGGCGAGACCACGGGGGTTACTAGGGTTCGATCCAGAGCCGAAACCCGCAGGCAGCGCCGGCAATCGGGAACTCGTCACCGAACTGTCCTGTCCGAAACTAAAGCGGCCAAACATGCTGTCGCGTGTTCCCAAAACCCAATCGACGCGAGCGTCGAAGTCGTTGAAATGCTGCGTCTGGTTGCGCGTGACCAGGAAATTCTGAAGGATTCCGGGAGCATTGGGCAGGGGATAAGCATTCAGATATTTCTGCCCGACAGGGTTGATCCGACCCGTGGGAATGATGTTTCCGGAAAAGGGTTTCCCCGTGAGGGGATCGAAAATCTGAGTGCCCGGAAGCAACTCCGAGAAATCTCCGTTTCGCATTTTGGGAGTGGGCACCGTGGCACGATCCAGTCCCAGTGGGAATAACTGGCGGAGTCCCTGATAATCGAAGAAGAAGAACACCTTGTCTTTGATGATGGGGCCACCAATCGTGCCCCCGAATTGATTCCGGCGGAATTCGCTTTTGCAGTCCTTGCCGGGAGGGCAAGTCGCCCGGATGAAGGTTCGAGTCGCATCCAAATTATCATTACGCAGAAATTCAAAGACGGTCCCGTGCAGGGAGTTGGATCCCGATTTGATGGAGGTGCTCACCACCCCCCCCCCCGCACGACCGAACTCTGCGGGCGCAATGCTGGTGTCGACTCGAAACTCTTCGATGGCCTCCGCAGGAGGGAAGAAGATGATCGTGTTGACAAGCGATTCGTTGTTGTCAATGCCGTCCAGGATGAAGTTGTTGGCCTGCGGCCGTAAGCCGTTCACCGAAAGCGATGCACCGCCGACATTGCTGAAGCGGAAAGTCTCTGAGTTGCCACGACCCCCGGACGCATCGCCGTCGATCACACCACGAGTGACCCCGGGAACCAACGTCGCCAATTGGGTAAAATTGCGGCCGTTGAGTGGGAGCTCAGTGACCTGTCGCCCCACGACCACATCACTAATCGTGGAACTGGCACTCTCGACCAACGGGACATCAGAAGTCACCTCCACACTCGTGGTGACATCTCCCGGTTGTAGCTGAAAGTTCAGAGGGGCGATCTGCGAAACTTGGAGGGTGATTTCCTGAGTCACCGCCTTGAAGCCCTGCAATTTGACTTCGATTTTGTAATGTCCGGGCGGCAGAGCGGGGACCGAGTAATCTCCCGCCCCACTGCTTTCCACCGTGACAGAGCGTCCGGTGCCCACGTTGGTGACGGTAATAGTCGCCCCGTTTACAACTGCGCCTTGAGCATCCGTGATGGTTCCTTGAAGGCGCGCAGTGTCAGTTTGAGCCAGGGCGGTAACTGTGCAGCCCAATAAGAACACCAGCGCCAGTACTACTACCAACGTAAGTCGGTTCATGGAACACCTCCTGAAGATTGGCTATAAGCCTCGATGATTATGCGTTACCACGATGATTTGGAGCAATTGTTGGAGGCAAGCGGATCAGCTGCCCCGACTGTGAATCCAACTATCCAAGTATTTCTGAAAGACATCGCTGTCTGCTGCGTGTGAATTTGATTCGTAGACATCAATTCGCTTAGACCTAAGCGCATACTTCGCGGAGTAAGGAAGAGCCTTGCCTTTAATACAACGGATGATTCGCGATTCTAATGATCGAACTTTGTTCTGTCAACAGGCCGTTGCCAAACGCCAGTCCGATCGGATTGTTGACAACTCGGCTTCGACCATTTGACCTGCCAAGCACAATCCGACACACCATTAAGAGATCCGTCATCATCGAAAGTGTGCCCCATTGTGAGGAAAGAACCCTATCCTGCAAAATTGGAGTGTCAAATCAATCTTTGCCTATTTGTTTATGCCCTATGATAATCATTTTTCGTGCCATTATCTGGTTCCCGAAGGAGCAACCACGCAATCTCTTCAAAACAAATAAGAAAGAATATTAGAGAGGTGGTTATGGCGGAATAAATAGAAGTGGAATTCTGGGGATAATACAAAAATCGGTGGAGAGTCTTCCATTTTTAGAATTCTCCTTTTGCTCACGGTTTTTGAGTGGATGATTTAGTAAAGACCACAACAAAGTACAGAATTTATTTGCGATCCACCGAGGGTTTGGACCATCTCTGATATAGACTATTGAGAAATACTCAGTGGCCTTCGCGCAAACAACATACCAACCAGGGCTCTTGAGATCACGGCGGCGCCCCCGTTTGGCCGCCGAATCGTTCAACGTCGTGCCGTATCCTTACTTATCCTGCCCTTTTTGATTTAGATTTGCCCGCTCCGATGTTCTAACTCGCGATCGTCGCATATCACCTTGCCTGGAATTTGAAAACCTCTTAGAATCGGCGCGTGAAATTAGCCCGGTCTAGTGGCATTCTGTTGCATCCCACCTCTCTGCCGGGGCGGTTTGGTATCGGTGATTTCGGTCCCGCCGCTTACCGTTTTGCGGATTTTCTGGCGGGGTCCAGTCAACGCGCGTGGCAGATGTTGCCCCTTGGACCTACCGGTTATGGAGATTCCCCCTATCAATGCTTTTCTGCCTTTGCTGGGAATCCTCTCCTCATCAGCCTGGAAACATTGGTGGAGAAGGGGATTCTATCGTCGAAGGATTTGGGGGGTGCACCTCCCTTCCCGGACCACGAAGTGGATTATGGAAGGGTGATCGAATATAAGGTCACGCTGCTCAAGAGGGCGTACCACAATTTCAAAAGCCAGGCATCCGGGAGCGAGGGGGATGACCTTGAATTATTCTCCCGAATGAACTCCTGGTGGCTTGACGATTATAGCCTGTTCATGGCGGTCAAAGAGGCTCACGCAGCAGCAATGTGGACGCGATGGGATGCATCCATCGCCATGCGTCAGCCTGAAGCGGTCACGCGTTGGAGCCAAGAGCTTGCGGACAAAATTGAAGCCCGAAAATTCTGGCAGTATTTGTTTTTCACGCAATGGAATGCCCTGAAGCGATATTGCCATGACCGGGGGATTCAGATCATGGGAGACATCCCCATTTTCGTCGCCCATGACAGCGCTGACGTTTGGGCTCATCGCGGAATTTTCTCTCTCGATGACCACGGCAACCCTTTAGTCGTGGCTGGTGTCCCGCCGGACTATTTCAGCGCGACCGGGCAGTTGTGGGGAAATCCATTGTATCGCTGGGATGTTATCGCCCGCTCCGGGTACAAATGGTGGGTCGACCGCTTCCGTGCTATTCTTTCGCTTGTCGATATCATCCGGCTCGATCACTTCCGAGGCTTTGAAGCCTACTGGGAAATCCCCTCAACCGAAACGACCGCCATTCGTGGACGTTGGGTCAAAGGTCCCGGCGCTAAGCTTTTTAAAGCTCTTCAAAAAGCGCTCGGAGAATTGCCCATTGTGGCTGAGAATCTGGGAGTCATTACCCCCGAGGTGGAACAACTCCGGAACCAGTTCGGGTTTCCGGGGATGGCCGTACTTCAATTCGCCTTCGGCACAGATCCGCAGGCGCCAGGCTTTCGGCCTCACAACTATCCCCGGAACTCGGTGGTGTACACAGGGACTCACGACAACGACACGACGATGGGCTGGTGGGCCAGCACGGGAGGGGGCGAGAGCACGCGCAGTTCTGAAGATATTGGGAGGGAAAGGGAGTTTGCGCTCAAGTTTCTCGGAACTGGCGGCAAGGACATGAATTGGGTTTTCATCCGCTGGGTGCTGGCTTCCGTCGCCGATCTTGCCATGATTCCACTCCAAGATGTCCTGGGTCTGGGAACTGAAGCACGAATGAACCTGCCTTCGAGACCCCATGGTAACTGGCGCTGGCGCTTTAACTCGAAAATGTTGACCGATAAGATTCGGGAGCGATTGAAGGAGTTGACGGTGATCTATGACCGGGGGAATTAGGAGGCGGGGAATAGGTGATAGGTAGTAGGTGAGAGGGGAAGGAAGTCAGACATCGGAGATCAGAGGTCGGAAATCAGAAGTCGGAAGTCAGAGGGCAGAGGTCAGAGGTCAGAAGTCAGAAGTCGGAGGTCAGAAGTCGGAGGTCAGAAGTCGGAGGTCAGAAGTCGGAGGTCAGAAGTCAGAGGTCAGAAGTCGGAGGTCAGAAGTCGGAAGTCAGAAGTCAGAGGTCAGAAGTCGGAAGTCAGAAGTCAGAGGTCAGAAGTCGGAGGTCAGAAGTCGGAAGTCAGAGGGCAGAGGTTGGGAAACTGATGGTTTCGTGTCGGTCAATTCAGATTTGACGCATTTTGTGGTTGACGGTGGGGCTCGAGCTGTTTCTATCTGACTTCCGACTTCTGACCTCTGACTTCGTTTCCCTCTCACCTACTACCTATCACCTATTCCCTGACACCCGGCACCTGACACCTTCTTGAGAAGGGAACTCATCTTGCAGAAACCTCATTTACGATTTTGGCAAGTCTGGAACATGAGCTTCGGCTTTCTGGGCATCCAGTTTGGATGGGGGCTTCAGATGGCCAACATGAGTGCCATCTATGAATATCTGGGGGCGAAGGCGGATCAGATTCCCATCCTCTGGCTGGCGGCGCCGCTGACCGGTCTGATTGTACAACCCATCATCGGCAACATGAGCGACCGCACCTGGGGTCGGTTGGGCCGGCGACGCCCCTATTTCCTGACGGGGGCGATTCTCAGTTCCCTGGCCCTGATTCTGATGCCGAATTCCTCAGCCCTTTGGATGGCGGCAGGGCTGCTCTGGATCCTGGATGCCTCCATCAACATCAGCATGGAACCGTTTCGAGCCTTTGTCGCCGACCTGTTGCCGGAGGAGCAGAGGACCAGCGGATTCGCCATGCAGAGCCTCTTCATCGGACTGGGAGCGGTGGTGGCCTCGGCGTTGCCGTGGGTGATGAGCAGGGTGTTTGCCGTGCAAAGCAACGTTTCAGCCGGTCACGCCATCCCGCTTACGGTAAGACTTTCATTTTACATTGGGGCCGCGACATTCTTCGGTGCCGTCCTCTGGACCATCACAAAGACGAAGGAGTACCCGCCGGATGATCTCGACGCTTTTAAAAACATGAAGGCGGAGAAACGGGGACTAGCCGCAAATGCCAGCGAAATCTTGAATTCCATCTCGGGGATGCCGGCCACGATGCGGCAACTGGCCTGGGTGCAGATATGCACCTGGCTTGGCCTGTTTTGTATGTGGCTCTATTTCCCTGTCGCCGTGGCTCGTAATGTTTTCGGCGCTCCCAGTGAAACTGCTCCCATTTACACACGGGGCGTAGAATGGGCCGGCATCTGCTTTGCTGTTTACTCCGCAGTATGCTTCGCCTTTTCGTTTCTTCTGCCGGCGATGGCGCGAAAACTCAGCCGTAAGATGACGCATAGCCTTTGCCTGCTTTGCGGCGCGGCCGGGTTGCTCTCCGTCTCCTTCATCCACAACCAGTATCTCTTGCTGTTCTCCATGCTCGGAGTGGGCATTGCCTGGGCCAGCATTCTGGCAATGCCCTACGCCATCCTGGCGGGGTCGCTGCCTGCCCAGAAGATGGGAGTCTATATGGGCATTTTCAACTTTTTTATCGTAATTCCTGAAATTCTTGCTTCACTCGGCTTGGGTTGGATCATGAGTCACCTTCTGAATAATAATCGACTGTTGGCGGTGGTGGCGGGAGGCGTTTTCCTGGCATTGGCGGCTGTGCTGATGCAGCGTGTGAGAGATGTCACGGCAGACCAGGAATATGCAGCCCAGCTTGCAGCCAAACCAATCGTCTGATTGATGATGATCAAATAGTGTGACGTCGGGGGGGGAGAATACGAAGATGGTGTGCGGCAGAGCCGCAAATTTCAGTCCTAGCCCAATTCGAACTCTCTCCTATCGCTATATTTGTTCATATTCAGTTAATCGGCGACGGATTGACCGCTTCCTGCACGGCCACCGCCATTGCGATAGAAGAATTTGAACAGTAAGACGGAATTGTAGAGATAACGAGGTCATGAGTCCTACTCGATATTCCATTAATAATGGGGTCTTGATATGAAACGCGTTCTCATGCGTCAGACTTGGGCGCTCCTCTTACTCCTGCTTGCGCTACTGATCACAGCGGGCAGAAGCTATGCTGCAAGCCCTCAACCGGCGGGGGCACCGGAAGTTCTCAAGGTGGAACCTCCCAACTGGTGGACCAGCCATTCGATCAATCCAGTGCGGGTCATGATCCGCGGACGAAATTTGTTGGGGGCCAGGGTCGAGGCCTCCAGGGGTGGGATTCAAATCCGATCCACGCGGGTCAATGAGGCAGGCACCTACGTTTTCGCTGACGTCATGATTGAACCGAAGGCAGCAGCGGGTCCGTATCCGTTGAAGATAATCACTGGAACCGGAACTGCCTCGGCCTCGTTTGAGGTTCTTGCCCCTCTCCCGCGTGCCGGGCGCTTCCAGGGCTTCTCACCGGATGACGTGATCTATTTGATCATGCCGGACCGCTTTGCCGATGGCGATCCGTCCAATGATGATCCGGCCGTTTCTCATGGTTTGCTCAATCGCCAGAAGCCTCGTTATTATCATGGCGGCGATCTTCAGGGCATCATCAACCACCTGCCCTATCTCAAAGATCTCGGCGTGACGGCCCTCTGGATGAATCCGATTTACGATAACGTCAACCACCTCAATGAACGTGAGAAATATGACAATGAACCCATCACCGACTACCACGGCTACGGGGCAATTGATTTTTACGGAGTCGAAGAGCATTTCGGCGACATGACCAAGGTGCGCGAACTGGTCGAGGCCGCGCACCGGCTTGGGATCAAGGTTATTCAGGATCAAGTGGCGAACCACACCGGCCCGTATCATCCCTGGGTCAAAGATCCTCCGACTCCCACCTGGTACAATGGCACCGAAGCACATCATCTGAACGAAACCTGGCAGACATGGACTTTGTTGGACCCGCACGCCACACCCCAGGTTCAAGAATCAACTTTGAGCGGCTGGTTCGTCGACATCCTGCCGGACCTGAACCAGGACGATCCCGAGACCTCCCGCTACCTTATTCAAAATACCCTGTGGTGGATTGGGATGACGGGTTTTGATGGGATCCGCCAGGATACGCTGCCGTATGTTCCCCGGCGCTTCTGGCGTGAATGGATGGCGGCGATTAAGCGCCAATACCCCGACGTGAAGGTCGTCGGTGAAATGTGGGATGTGGACGCCTCCCTGGTTTCTTTTTTTCAGGGGGGGAAAGCACGCTTTGACGGGGTTGACTCGGGAGTTGACGGGCTCTTTGATTTTCCTTTGTACTATCCACTTCGCCGGGCTTTTGCTGAAGGAAAACCCCTTCGGGATCTTGCGGCCCTTCTGGCCCGCGATTATCTCTATACCAATCCGAATTTGCTGGTCACCTTCCTGGGACTGCACGATGTGTCCCGATTCATGAACGAGCCGGGAGCAAATGTTGACGGAATAAAGCTGGCCTTCACCTTTCTCATGACCGCGCGCGGGATTCCCCTGATTTACTATGGCGATGAAATCGGATTGCATGGGGGCAATGATCCGGACAACCGGCGCGACTTTCCGGGCGGGTGGTCAGGCGACCCGCACAATGCATTCGAGGCCTCGGGCCGTACCTCCGAGGAGCAGGCGATCTTCGACCAGGTCCGGAGATTGGCGAACTTGCGTTCTGAAATTGAGCCTCTGCGGCGCGGAAGAATGGTTAACCTGGCAGGGAGCGAACAAACGTGGGCTTTTGCGCGAATGACGAAGAGGGCCACTGCCATTGTGGTCTTCAACAACGATGCGAAACCGGCGACGGTTGAGGTTCCAATTGTTCCAACCCACCTTGTTAATGGAATCACGCTTGAAGATCGGCTGGGCCAAGCCCCGGAGGTGAAGGTGGAGGACGGGATGATAAAAGTGAATCTCTCTCCGAGATCAGCGAGTATTTACACGGTCAAGCCCCATTGATGCCTGAAAAATTGGCTTTAGCCACGGAGATATGATGACAGGTCGGCAACGAACAACAAGGATGATGATGCGAATCCGGAATTCACGAAGGGCGACTAGTCTCGTCGCCCTACGTCTCATCCAGGTATTATCCCTCCTCCTGTTTTTGGCCGTTCCAGCATCGGCCCAGTGGCAGTCGGTCGGAAACCTCAAATCGGTCAAGCGCGAAGCCGAGCGCGTCACCCTTAACTGCGAAAATGCTGAAATTCAAATCACCTCGCTGGCAGCGGACTTGATCCGCATCCGCATGACCCCGGGCCATGTATTCGGCCGGGACGAAAGCTGGGCGGTCGTGAAGACTGACTGGCCTCGTATTCCGGTTGAAATTAGCGAAAGCGGGGACAAGCTCCGGGTTGCCACGGCGGAGATTTCAGTCGAGGTGGCCAGGGCACACTGCGGCATCACCTTTCGCGATAAGAGCGGGGGCATTATCAGTCAGGATGATCCAGGGAAAGGCATGGGTTGGGAGGGGAAGGAGGTGCGCGTCTGGAAGGTAATGCCGGCGGATGAATATTATTACGGCTTGGGCGAAAAGGCCGGTCCGTTGGAACACAACCACCAGGCCTTTGTCAATTGGAACACAGATGCCTATGGGTACCGCTGGGGAACTGATCCCGTCTATCAAACTATCCCATTCCTGCTCGCGCTGCACGGGGGGCGAAGCTACGGAATTTTTTTTGACAACACCTACCGCTCCACGTTTGACCTGGGAAAATCGCGGCGTGACCAGTACTCGTTCGGAGCCGAGGCGGGTGAACTCAACTATTATTTTTTTTATGGCCCGACTCCCCGAAAGGTGATCGAGCGTTATACCGATCTCACTGGCCGCATGCCGCTGCCGCCGCGATGGGCCCTGGGATATCAGCAAAGCCGCTATAGCTACGAGCCGGAAAGCCGGGTTCGGGAGATAGTCAAAGGTTTTCGCCAACGAGGTATTCCGTTGGATGTGATTTACCTCGACATCGATTACATGGACGGCTATCGAATCTTTACAGTCGATCCGAAGAAGTTTCCGCATTTCCGCGAAATGATTTCCGATTTTGCAGATCTCGGAATCAAAGTCGTGACCATCATTGATCCCGGAATCAAACAGGAGCCGGGTTACTGGGTGTACGACGAAGGATTAAAAGGGAACCAATTCGTCACCATGCCCGATGGAAAGCCTTTCGTCGGCAATGTCTGGCCGGGCCAATGCGTGTTTCCCGATTTCACCCGCGGCGCCACGCGGCAGTGGTGGGGAGGGCTTTACAAGGGACTGGTGGATGCGGGGATCAAGGGTTTCTGGAATGACATGAATGAGCCGGCGGTTTTTGCCAACACCGATGATCAAACGGCTCGAACGATGCCTCTGGACGCAGTCCACGATGACAACGGCCAGAACTCCAGCCATCGCAAGTCACACAATGTTTATGGGATGTTGATGGCTCGCGCGACGTTTGAGGGAGTCATGGACCTGCGGCCCGCCGAAAGGCCCTTCGTGTTGACGCGGGCTTCTTATGCAGGAGGCCAGCGCTATGCGGCGGCGTGGACAGGTGACAACAGCAGTGATTGGGCGCATCTTCATTTATGGCTTCCCATGACTTTGAACCTGGGGTTGTCGGGGCAGCCCTTCGCTGGACCCGATATTGGAGGCTTCTCGGGAAATCCCTCCGCCGAGCTGTACACTCGCTTTATGGAGGCGGGGACATTCAGCCCCTTCATGCGAGAACATTCAGATAAAAGGACCCGCGACCGGGAACCTTGGTCTTACGGCCCCGAATACGAGATGATTAATCGCCGTTATATTCAGACGCGTTACCGCCTCATGCCTTACATCTATTCGGCATTCGAAGAGGCCGCACGGACCGGCCTGCCGGTGATGCGGCCTCTCTTTCTGGAATTTCCATCCGATCCCAGAACCTACCGCATGGATACGGAATATTTCTTTGGCCCGGACTTAATTGTGGCGCCGGTACTCAATGAGGGGGGGAGGCGGCGTTCAATTTATCTCCCGGCAGGGGACTGGTACAATTTCTGGACTGGGGAAAGGTTGACCGGGCCGGCGGACATCATCGCAGAGGCCCCCCTCGATAGCGTGCCCCTCTTCGCACGAGGGGGCGCTATTATCCCGACCCAACAGATATTGCAGTATACCGATGAAGCCCCGATCGATCCGCTCACGCTTGACGTTTTTCCGGGTGCCGATTCCAGCGGATCACTTTATGAGGATGATGGGTTGACTTATGAGTATCAACATGGAAAGACAGCCCGCACCCATTTCCATTGTCGCTCCACGACGCAACAGATTGTCTTTGAGATGGGTAACCGGGAAGGAGGCTATGTGCCCGCCCCCCGATCTGATCTGCTGAAGTTTAACGCCGTGGATGGCGCTCCGAAAGGGGTTCAATTGGAGGGACGAGAGCTTCCAAGCGTCAGAAGCCTCGGGGAGCTTCGCCAACGGGAGAGCGGCTGGACCTATGATAGCGTGATGAAGATCGCGTGGGTCAAGTTCACTGATGACCCATCAGCCAAGACCGTAGTTCTGGTCAAGTGATTCCCTGAATGTGTCTCCCTGGACTTTCAAAACTAGATCTTTCCGGGCATCGGCACCAGGATATATCTCGGTGCGATCGAGATTCCAATATGTGCTCCCTTTGCGTTCTTAGCGCCTTCATGGCGGACTTTGCGGTTGATCGTTGCGCCACTCAATTTTCCGAAGTCCCCCGAAAAATGAATTTCCAAGTCTGAACCGCTAAACTTCGGAATGGATCTCCCTCCATCAATCTGCTGCCCCTTACATGCGCGCCGGTCGGGCGCGGTGGTTTCCCTTTGCCAATTTGTATCTTCCGCGGCCCGGGCCTTTGTCTCGTTCATTCTGTCCCAGAAGCCCAAACTCCAGGAAATGGCGGTTGGGGTGACCTCCCTCAAATAGATATTTTCTTTTTAGATCTGTTTGAAACTGCCCTCACTGCGTCTTGTGGCACCCGTCCCAACTGCGGATTGCGAATTTCGGATTGTGAAAGAGATTTTGGTAGTGTCACAAATCTGATTGATAAGGTCCTGTATATCCTTATAAGTAAAGCTATTGGCTAATCGCATGGGAAAATGGTTCATTCTTTTATGCTTGACATAATATGCCACACATAATATATTTTCTATGTGATTAAATCTTTTCGTTGTACCGACACCGAAAAGAGTCACAATCGCGTCTCCGTTACGAAGTTTAAGGCAATCGAGAGGATATCTCTCCGGAAGCTTCGGCAGATCGACGCGGCAGCGGAGTTAAGAGATTTGTCGGTGCCGCCAGGAAACAGATTAGAGAGGCTCCATGGAGACCGCGAGGGACAACATAGCATTCGCATCAACGAACAATGGCGAATCTGCTTCGAATGGAAAGATGGGGATGCCTACTTTGTCGAAATTGTCGATTATCACTAGAGGGCAAGAATGTCTAAACTGAAGCCAGTCCATCCTGGTGAGATTTTAGTGGAAGACTTTCTCCGTCCACTCGGCTTGACCGCTAATAAGCTGGCCATCGAATTACGCGTCGCTCCGCACAGACTTTATCAAATTGTTAACTGCGAGCGCAGGATCACGGCCGACACGGCGTTACGTCTGGGGCGTTACTTTGGCACAACGGCGGCGTTCTGGATGAATCTCCAAACTCAGTTTGATCTGGATTCGGCAGAAGACCAAATGGCCGAGGAAATAAATCAAGCCGTGAGGCCGAGAGATTCCCGTGTGACAACGCAGTAGCGTTATTGTGAAATACCCCTCCCTTCTTATCCCTAATCGAAATGCCCTCCTACCGTTCGTTCACAGAATATTAACGGGGCCACTCGTCTGGCGGACAATATCCACCCTTGTACCTTTGTGAATCTAAATTACGGCACGACCGAAATTTTTACCCTCTTGACATCGGTTTAGGCGTGAACTATATTTTTGGTTTCATTCACTACGATAGGAATTGATAAGCTGAGTAAGAGCCATTCTTGAGTAGCGTCACTGCGACCCATACAAGCTCAGTGCTCCAGGTTACACAATACTTTTCACCATTTTTGAATCTCTTATTTCAGCCCGATCACCAATCTTCCCGCATTTAAATCCGGTGCTGAGGGATGCTGCCGACAACAGAGAATCAATGTGTGGAGGGAGTTGTCGGAATGGATGGGGCGGGGGGTGTCTGTGCGGGCAACCCGACCCACAGAGACGTCGCTGAGGGGGCCTCGATCCGACGCCGTATTCATTAGTATGTCCTTGAATTATCTGGCTGCGTGCCAGACAGGGTGAAGGGTACTATGGCAGAATCAACGGATGCAACAGTTCTCGGCCAGAATTCGAAGCCGGAGGTAAATCCGGCGCCGGCCAAGCCCGCCGCCAAGCCGGCCAAGACCGGGGCTGGCGAGGGGGAAGACGAGATCCTCGGAAAGCGGCGCCGCATCATCTGGGCTTGCATCGTGGGCTATCTTAGTGTCAGTTTCCTGATGTTCCTCCGTTTTTTCTTCCCGCGCACCCTGTTTGAACCGAGCACCATCTTCAAGGTCGGTTATCCTTCGGACTTCTCCATTGGCGTCGATACCAAGTTCCAGAAAGCCTACCGGATTGCCGTGGTGAGGGAGCCGGAGCGTTTGTTCGTCATCTATTTGAAATGCACCCATCTAGGATGCACTCCCGACTGGAAGCCCGCGGAGGATAAATTCAAGTGCCCGTGTCATGGAAGCGGCTACACCAGCGAGGGAGTCAACTTCGAGGGGCCCGCGCCTCGCCCGATGGATCGCGCCCGGGTGGAGCTGGATGCGGAGGGGCAGATCGTGGTGGATACAGGAAGGGTCTATTCCTGGCCCAAGGGACAGCCGTCGCACTTCAATGATCCGGGAGCTTTCATCGCCGTCTAGGTTTGGAAAGTCGTTGAAAAATCGTTTTCCCTTGTCGTGAATCTCATAATCCTCGGAGTGATGGATGGCAGACGAGAACGGCAACAATAAAGGCCAGAAGGGGCTGACTTCGGTCCTTGACAAAGTCAAGGAAGATACCCGCGCCCTCAAGGACAAAGCTGCCGAAGAGTTCAAGACTTACAAGGATTTTGACCGCACCCAGTTGTTCAAGTCCGTGTTCCGGGTGAAGCACGACGACACCCCGCGTGGGCGTGCCCTGGGCATCCTCACCAATGTTTTTCTTCACCTCCACCCGGCCAAAATCAACCGTGACGCCGTTCGTTACAGCTACACCTGGGGAATGGGAGGGATCTCCTTCTACCTCTTTATTGTTCTGACCTTCACCGGGGTCCTGCTGATGTTTTATTACCACCCCACGAAAGGGCAGGCCTTCCGCGACATCCTTTATCTGGAGGCGGATGTTCCGTTTGGAATGCTGTTGCGCAACATGCACCGGTGGGCGGCGCACCTCATGGTCATTACAGTATGGCTGCATATGTTCCGCGTTTTCCTGACGGGGTCTTACAAGAAGCCGCGAGAATTTAATTGGGTGGTCGGGGTCGTCCTCATGTTACTGACCCTGCTCCTTTCCTTTACCGGCTACCTGCTGCCGGACGACCAGTTGGGTTTCTGGGCCGTGACGGTGGGGACCGGTATGGCTCGTGCTACGCCTCTGCTCGGCAATGAGGGGCCGTTTGGCCCGCAACTCGGAATGAACCCGTTCAATGACATTCGATTCGCGCTGCTGGGCGGATCGATCGTGGATGCCAACGCGTTGCTGCGGTCTTATATCTGGCATTGCATCGGGATCCCCATCCTCATCTCGATCTTCATGGCGGTGCACTTCTGGCGCGTTCGAAAGGACGGGGGCATCTCCGGTCCGGCGCCGGTCATGCTGGAGTCTGAAATCAAGGAATTGAAGCGGGGCGCTGTGGCCGCGCCGACCAAGGCGGGAGGGCACTGATGGACTGGCAACAACTTTGGCAAATTGCTTCCACGCCCGATAATATCCCCATTGTGGCGCTCTTGTTTCTTATACCGTTCTATACGTGGTATGCCTTCCGTCAAGCCCGCGCCAATGATCGTTTAATCGGGGCTTTAGAGGGGAATCCCGAACTCGCCAAGACCCATCATCGAAAGACACTTCCTTTCAAACCCGAGTGGCCCCGGGAAGTGCATGTCTGGCCCTACCTGCTCCGGATCGAATTCTTGGCGGCCATTATCGTGACAGTGGTCTTGATGATTTGGTCCATCACGTTGAATGCCCCGTTGGAGGAACCGGCCAACCCCAATTTCACCATGAACCCGGCCAAGGCCCCCTGGTATTTTCTCGGCTTGCAGGAGATGCTGGTTTACTTCGATCCCTGGATGGCAGGAGTTGTTCTCCCCAGCCTGATCCTGGTGGGTCTGGCGGCCATTCCCTACATGGACGAAAACCCGCTGGGCGCGGGCTACTACACCCTCAAGCAGCGCAAGTGGTCCATTGGTGCTTTCTGTTTCGGTTTTTTAGTCCTGTGGCTGATCATGATCTTTATCGGGACTTTTATCCGCGGCCCGGGGTGGATGTGGTTCTGGCCGGGACAAACCTGGGACCACAGCCGCGTCGTCTTTGAGGTGAACCGCGACTTGCCTGACTTCCTATTAATTACGAGTGCGTGGGGGAAGGGCATTTTCGGCGCCATTGTCATGGGCGTTTACTATGGGCTCGCGGGCCTGCTGGTTCACAAGGTCGTTACGCTGAATGATTTTAACCGGAAGATTTTCAAGCGGATGAGCGTGCTGCAGTATCTCACGTTGCAGTTTTTCCTGATCACCATGATGCTACTCCCGCTGAAGATCTTCATCCGTCACGCATTTCGTATCAAATACATCTGGATCACACCATGGTTCAATATCTGAATTTGCTCTGCCACAGCGTGAAGGAGGGTCCCGGTGCCTGAGACACCGACGCCTGCGCCCGAAGAGCAAGATCCGGTTACGAGCAATTCCTACAGTGTCATTTATCTTGTCGCCTCGGTCCTTCTGATCCTGACCCTGTTCTGGGCGCTGTACGACGAAGTGTATGGATTGCGTCCGTGGAAGGGTTATCAGAAGGAATTTGTCTCTCGCTACCTGGCCCATTTGAAGAAGTTGAAACCCCAGGAAAAGGGCGCGGAAGAAGAGATCAAGAAGACCGAGGGATACCAGGAACTGGACCGCGCCTATAAATCCGCGGAACTGGAAGCCGCCCCCCGCGTCAAGGAGATTGATCGGCAGGTGGGTCTGATCGATGACCGGGCAACGGCTTTGACCGATACCTTCCAGACCCGGCGGAGTGAAGTGAGCGCGAAGATTTACGAGATCGAGCACGCCTCGGCGCGCTCGAAGGTTTCGTTGGAAAAAGACCTTGAAGGCATCAAGAAAGAAGCCCCTTCAATAGAGTTGCCTTTGCTCGATGGTTCGGGAAAAAGAGAAAAGGTCAGCTACACGTTCGAACAGTTGGAAAAGGAGTTCGACCGCCTGAAAGGAATGAAAGCCGATCTGCTCTCGCAGCGACTGGAGACTCTGAAACAAGCCAGTGATCTCCGCAAGAAGCGGGATCAATACCTTGAAGACCGCATGATCGGTTTGACGGAGCAGCAGGTGAACTCCTTGATCTCGAAGATGGAGGATTTCAAGGTCGAAATCAAGCAGATCAATGTGCCCGAGTATGGCATCGTGGATCGGTGCGAGTCGTGTCACGTGGGCATCCGCGAGCCCCTGGTCCTCGAGGCCAAGGACATGGGGGGCGAGAAGGCCTTCACGTCGCATCCCGATAATGAGCTTCTCAAAATTCACGACCCCGACCGCTTCGGGTGCACTCCCTGCCACAACGGAAATGGTCGCGCCACCATCAGCGCGGAGCGGGGTCACGGTCAATTCGAGCATTGGCTTTGGCCGATGTACGCCACGAAGAACGCCGAGTCGGGTTGCGTGCAGTGTCATCTCAGTGATATTGTGCTCGACCACGCCGACACGCTGAATTATGGCCGGGAGATGTATTGGGAACGCGGTTGCATGGGCTGCCATCGATATGAGGGATACGACAAGGAGCCGGAGCAGTTGCTGGCGGTGAACCAGACTCTCCGCTCGCTGGAGGGCCAAAAGAAGGAGGATCAGAAGCAGATCACGGCTTTGGAAAAGGAGTCTGAAAACGCGGCCACCAACGAAGAGGCGCGGCGGCTTCTGGCCAAGGCCCAAGAGATCCCCATGAAGATCAGCCTGCTGGATGCCCAGATGGAGCAGCTCGACATGCAATCCAAGAGCCTGTTGAGGGAACAGAAAAAAATCGGCCCGAACCTCAAGGATGTCCGTCTCAAATTGAAGAAGGAATGGATCCCCGTGTGGCTGGAGCAGCCGACGGCGTTTCGTCCCACCACCAAGATGCCCAATTTCCGCCTGTCACAGGAGCAACGCGAGGCCATCGCCGCTTTCGTCTGGCAGTCGGGGACGGGAACGGCACCTCCCGCCCAGCCTGCGGGAGATTCACAAAGCGGCAAGGAGCTTTTCGAGACACGGGGTTGCCTCGCCTGCCATTCGATCGGGGAGGGCAGCGACAAGACGGGCGGAACCTTTGCGGCGAATCTGAGCCGCGTCGGTGAAAAGGCAAGCTACGATTACCTGGTGCGCTGGGTTCACAACCCGCGGGAACGAACACTGCCATACTGCCCTTACGAGAAGAAAGACATCACGGCGGCCGACTATGCCAAGCACGGCCTGCCGTACGTTTTTGACCCTGACCACTCCAAGTGTCCCAACGACGGGCATGAGCTCCAGGTGCAACAAACCACCGTCATGCCGAGTTTGCGGCTGTCGTGGAAGGAGGCGCAGGATATTGCCTCCTACCTCGTGACCCAGCGGCGCCCTAATGCTTCGTATCCCGCGGCCCCTTTCATGGATGACCCCGGGTTGAAGGCTAAGGGGGAGCAGTATGTGAAGTTCTACGGATGCGCCAGCTGCCACGAAATTGCGGGGCTGGAGGAGGAAGGTCGCATCGGGACGGAGCTGACGAAGGAAGGCAGCAAGCCCATCGATAATTTCGACTTTGCGCTTCAAACACGCAAGGCCAGGAACGAAAGTTGGTACACCGCGAAGGGCTTCATCGAGCACAAGCTGCAACAACCGGAGGTTTACGATACCGGGATGGTCAAGGCGCCGCTCGAAAAGCTCCGGATGCCCAATCCGCACCTCGATGATCAACAGCGATCGGCCATCACCACGTTTCTGATTGGCAGTGTGGATTCCTCATGGCCCAAAGAAATCTTTTACAATCCTTCCGGGCAGGGAAAAGACATCCAGGAGGGTTGGTGGATCGTCAGAAAGTACAATTGCATGGGGTGTCATCAAGTCCGCCTGGGACAGCGGTCGGTGCTTATGGATTTGCCGCGGTACCAGAATCCGGATTGGCGGGAACAGTTGCCTCCGCGGCTGGTCGGCGAAGGGGCCCGGGTGAACCCCCAGTGGTTAGAACAATTCCTGGCGAACCCGGCGCTCAGCATGACTGAGACGGACCGCAACGGCGTCCGGCCTTATCTCAAGGCTCGCATGCCGACCTTTTTCTTTTCGCCCGACGAAATCCGAAAACTGGTGCGCTTCTTCATGGCGTTGTCGACGCAGGCCGAGCCTTATATTCCGCAGAAGCTGGAAGCCTTGTCCCCCCAGGAAACGCAAATGGCGAGAGAGCTTTTCACTTCCAAAGCGGCCCCCTGCTTGAAGTGTCATGCCACCGGCGAACTAACGCATGACAAGAGCGCCACCGCCCCGAATTTCCTCCTGGCCAGGGACCGGTTGAAGCCGAATTGGACCGGGCGCTGGATTGCAGACCCGGCGGTGATTAGTCCGGGCACATCGATGCCCTCGAACCTGTTTAAAGTGCAGGAGGGACGGTACGTCTTTTCCGGACCGCTGCCGGATATTTTCAAAGGGTATGACAAGGACCAGATTGCATTACTGGTCCGCTATATGTTTGAGCTGACCCCGGAGGAGCAGCGACAGCTCTTGTCGCGGCGATGAAAATTTTCCATGGGACCGGAATTGCGGCCGGTGATCCACCCGGACTCAGTGAAAGGGAAGTTTCCAATGGGTGCATCTTGCGCCAGGCAAAAAAGTGATGATAAGAACTTAACTCTTAACTGAACATTCAACCATCAAGGGAAGGCTATGACCAAAATCAAAGTTGTTTCATTCCTAATCGTCTCTGTCCTGATTATGGCGATGTTTGTCTCGGGGTGCGCTAAGAAGTCCGAACCCAGTGAAGAAACCGCCGCCCCCGCGCAGAAGGCGCCGACAGCGATCGATCAAGCCACAGTCGGAACCATCACCGGCAAGATCTCTTACAGCGGCGCAAAACCCACGCCAAAAGTAATTCACATGGATACGGAGCCTGCATGTGTGTCGTCGAACTCCGGTCCCGTGTACACGCAGGACCTGGAAGTGAATTCCAACAACACCTTGAAAGACGTGTTTGTGTCGGTGAGCGGGGGGGTGGACAATTACACCTTCACGGTCCCCACCACACCCGCCACACTCGACCAGAGGGGATGCACGTATCATCCGCATGTATTGGGGGTGATGGCCGGGCAGGCCCTCCAGGTCCTGAACAGCGACAACACCACGCATAACATTCATCCCATCCCAAAGGAGAATCCGGAATGGAACACCTCCATGCCCCCCAAGGCACAGCCGCTGGACAAGAAATTCAATCGTCCCGAGACGATGATTCCGGTGAAGTGCAATGTGCATCCTTGGATGAAGGCCTACATTGGGGTCGTGAAGAATCCCTTCTTCAGCGTGACGGGGGACGACGGGAGTTTTGAGATTAAGGGTTTGCCCCCGGGGGACTATACCGTTTCGGCGTGGCAGGAGAAGCTTGGAACCCAGACGATGAAGGTCACGGTGGGACCCAAAGAAAGCAAGACCGTCGATTTTTCGTTCAAGGGCGAGTAAACCGGGGATCGACAGCGGTGATCGCTTCTAGAAGAGACCGTTGCCTTGATCAAAGGGGTGGCATTGAAGAGTCCGTTGAAGCAGGATGCGGCCAGCGGTCGCGGGATGGGACTGCATCGATTTCTTGTCTTCCTGTCGTTGGCGACGCTGTTTCTGATTGTGGCGGGAGCCCTGGTGACCAGCAACGATGCGGGACTGTCCGTCCCGGACTGGCCGACGTCCTTCGGCAGTTTCCGCATGCCGCCCATGGTGGGCGGGGTAATGTACGAACATGGGCACCGCATGATTGCGGCAAGTGTCGGGCTGCTGACCGTCATCTTGACCGTCTGGGTGTTGTGGAAGGAGCACCGCCGCTGGATCCGAAGGCTGGGAGTGATTGCGCTGCTGGCGGTAATTGTCCAGGGTGCTTTCGGGGGGATCACGGTACGTTATTTTCTGCCCCCGCCGGTCTCGACGCTTCATGCCTGTTTGGCGCAACTGTTTTTTGCTTTAATCGTCAGTCTGGCGGTGTTCACAGCCCCCAGTTGGATCGAGGCCCGGGCGCGCCTCGAAGAGCCCGCAGGGTTCTCTTTGCGATCACTCTCGGTGGGCGCAGTCAGCACGACCCTGCTCCAGCTTCTCCTGGGGGCAGCGTTCCGCCATCACTGGTTTAATTTGATTCCCCATATGATCGGGGCGGGTCTGGTTTCAGTGTTAGCGGCGTGGACGATCGTCACGGTGTTTCGCCGATATGGCGAAGAGCAATACCTGACGCGTCCTGCCTGGGTGGCTGGCGTGCTGCTGGTAGGGCAACTGATTTTAGGGCCCAGCGCGTATTTCCTTCTGTCCTCCAGCGCTGCGGCGCCGCAGCCCACGGGGCCGATGGTCGAAGTCACCGTGGCGCATGTCGCCGTGGGAGCTTTGACCTTGGCAGCCCTTCTCGTTTTAACGTTGCGTGTGTTCCGGGTGGTCATTCCGCAGCGGCGACCGGTCGATGCAGCGACTTTAGTGCGAAGTACGTAACATGAAGTCGTTCCAGTTCATTTGAACCCCTTCTCCTCGATAGATTTTGCTTTCACCTGCACAGGATGCAGGGATGGGGACCGTGAACAAATTGAAGAATTCGGGTTACTCGAATTCTGTCTTTGTGGAATTTGGGATCATGAGCCGTATCCCCTGGCGCCGGAGCGGAGGCGGGCGGATGATTCCTCCTGATTACCGGGATTTGCGTGGGAGGAGGTTCCCTCCCCGTCGCGGTTCCGATTTTTAAAATTTGACTCAATTAATTCCGGGAGAGCTCATTGAGTACACCATCAATTGTTCTCGACAAGAAGCAACCCTTGCGCGACCCAATCTTCAAATTGGGCCGATCGCGTAGCCTTCTAAAGACACTGACCGATTATTCCGAACTCACCAAGCCGAATATCACGTTCCTGGTCGTCCTGAGTAGTACGGCAGGTTTCTGTTTGGGGACCGCCGGGCCGCTGAGCTATCTTCGACTCCTTCATCTAATGGCGGCTGTCGCCCTCCTCTCGAGCGGCATTGGTGCGTTGAACCAATATATGGAGCGGGACCTGGATGGGCGGATGCACCGGACCGAGCATCGCCCCCTCCCGATGGGGAAGATCTCGCCTCTGCCCGCTTTGTTGTTTGGAATGGGAATCACCGTGGCCGCCGAGGCGTATCTCGCCCTTGTCCTGAATCCCCTGTCCGCATTGCTCGGATTGCTCACGGTCATGACTTACCTTCTGATTTACACGCCCCTCAAGACGCGGACTCCCTGGTGCACCTTTCTGGGTGCGTTTCCCGGGGCGATGCCTCCTCTGGTTGGTTGGGTTGCCATCCGGGGGTCGATTTCCCTGGAGGCATGGGTCCTCTTCGGGATTGTTTTTCTGTGGCAGTTCCCGCACTTCCATTCCATTGCCATGATGTACCGGGAGGATTACGCTCGCGCCGGCATTCGCATGCTCCCGGTGGTCGAACCCGATGGCAAGGCCACCGGGAGGCAAATTGTCGGGTACACGCTGGCGCTTCTTCCGCTCAGCCTGATGCCGGCGTTTTTGAAGATCTCGGGGACGGTTTATCTTGCGGGCGCGGTCCTTCTCGGTGTGGGGTTTCTCTACTATGCCATTCGCTGCGCACAGGATAAGACCAAGTCGCGGGCACGCTATCTTTTGCAGGCCTCGGTTTTCTACTTGCCCCTCTTGTTTGGACTGATGGTTCTGAATCAGATGGGGTAATGGTCGGGCTGCGCTCCGGAACGCGTGACGCGGGTCAGATTGATCAACGGGAGGATGTAAACATGGGTTTGGCGATTGCGCTGGTGCTTGTGCTGTTATGCGTGGTGAGCGTCATCATGTTTTCGGGGCATTATTGGTGGTTTCCCCCGCTTATCTCCACCTACACGGGCTACGACAAGCAATTCATGCTGACACTGATAATTGTGGCGATCGTGTTCATCCTGGCGCAGCTTGCGCTGGGCTACTTTGTTTGGAAGTACCGCGACCGGGCGGGCCGGAAGGCCACGTACGTCGAAGGCAACAATACGATGGAGGTCTTGTGGACCAGTATCACCTTTGTGATTTTCATCGGGTTGGGAATCCTGGGCCAGAGAGTGTGGGCACAATTCCATTTTGCCGAGCCGCCGGCCAACGCCATGGAAGTCGAAGTGACCGGGCAACAGTTCCAGTGGAACATCCGATACCCCGGAGCGGACGGACAGTTCGGTCGGACGGAAGCGAAATACGTGGATGAATCCGCACTGAACTTTGTGGGAGTCGATCCCCATGACCCCGCCGGAAAGGATGACATCGCCAGCATCAATCGCATGGTGATCCCGGTCAATCAGCCAGTCAAAGTCCTCCTCCACTCGAAGGACGTCACGCACAGCTTCTTCGTCCCCGGGCTGCGAATCAAACAGGATGCGGTCCCCGGGATGACCATTACCATCCATTTCACTGCCACCAAGACCGGTGAGTACGAAATCCCCTGTGCCGAACTGTGCGGCCTCGGGCATTACAAAATGCGCGGAATCCTCGATGTGAGGACACCCGTCGAATACCAGCAGTGGTTGAAGAAGCAGGCGAGCCAGGAATAGACAGCACTCACGCAGGGAGATCCGCCGCGGCGGATCGGTTTGACGGTTAGTTTCGGATTCGTAGGGTGATCCGCCGCGGCGGATCGCCCTACATGAGCAGACCAACAGGGAGAAGACTAATGGGAGAACCGACACACGCGGTTCATGTGCATCACGCACCGAAAGGATTCATCCGGAAGTACATCTTCAGCACCGATCACAAGGTGATCGGGATCCAGTACTACTTTCTCGCTCTGTTTTCCGTGGTCCTGGGAATGCTGTTGTCGGTGCTCTTTCGGCTCCACCTTGCCTGGCCCAACGCTAATTGGGATCTTCTGGGCAAGTTATTTCCGACTGGAATGGCGGGGGGATTGATGACCCCCGAGTTTTACCTTTCGCTCGTGACGATGCACGGGACCTTGATGGTATTCTTCGTCCTGACGACCGCGCCGCAGAGTGGATTTGGAAATTATTTTCTGCCCATTCAGATCGGGGCGGACGACATGGCCTTCCCCGTTCTCAACATGCTTTCGTTCTGGATCACGTTCGTTGCGCTCGTGGTGATGGTGATGGCGCTGTTTGCGACCGGAGGGGCTCCGCTGTCGGGATGGACCGCATATCCGCCGCTCAGTGCGCTCGGAAAGATCTCAGGTCCCGGCGAGGGACTGGGGCAAACGCTATGGGTCATCAGTCTCGCCATTTTCTGTGTCGGCTCATTGCTGGGGGCCCTGAACTTCATTACCACTACCCTGAATCTGCGGGCCAAAGGGATGACGTTGTTGCGGATGCCCCTGACCGTGTGGGCTTGGTTCACCACGTCCATCCTGGCGCTTCTGGCGTTTCCGGTGCTGCTGGCCGGCGGCATCCTCCTTGTTTTGGATCGGGTGGGTGGAACCAGCTTTTTCATCCCGGCGGGCCTGGTCGTGAATGAACAGCTCGTCAATCACAGTGGCGGCTCACCGCTCCTCTGGCAGCATCTGTTCTGGTTCTTCGGTCACCCTGAGGTCTACATCGCCATTCTCCCCGGGATGGGGGTGGCTTCACAGTTGCTGTCCACGTTTTCCCGCAAGCCGGTGTTCGGGTACAAGGCCATGTTTTCCGCCATGCTTGCCATCGGATTTCTGGGGTTCTTCGTCTGGGGCCACCACATGTTTATCAGCGGCATGAGCCCTTACTCGGCGGTGGCCTTCTCGTTGCTGACCCTGGCGATAGGGGTCCCCTCCGCCATCAAGACCTTTAACTGGCTCGGCACGCTCTGGCAGGGCAAGATTCAATTCACCTCGGCGATGCTCTTTGCCATCGGATTTGTCTCCCTGTTTGTGACGGGCGGAGTGAGCGGGATCTTCCTGGGTCAGACCAGCCTCGACCTCTACCTGCATGATACCTATTTCGTGGTCGGTCACTTCCACATGATCATGGGTGTGGCGGCGCTCTTTGGGATCTTTGGCGCCACTTACTATTGGTTCCCGAAAATGTTTGGACGCATGCTGAACGAACCGCTCGGAAAGATCCACTTCTGGTTCACGTTTATCGGGGTCAATGCGATCTTCTTTCCGATGCATATCATGGGGGTTGCCGGGCACCCGCGGCGCTATTCCGACGCCAGTAATTTCAACTATCTTTCCTCCATGCATCCCTTGCACGAATTTATCACCGTAGCTGCGATCGTCACCGCCACGGCCCAACTGTTCTTCCTTCTGAATTTCTTCTGGAGCTTGTGGAAGGGGAAGAAGGCGGAAATGAATCCGTGGAATGCCACCACGCTGGAGTGGACGGTCCCGTCACCACCGCCTCATGACAATTTCGGCGGAAAACTTCCGGTGGTTTATCACGGAGCTTATGAATACAGCGTCCCGGGGGCCAAGCAGGATTTCATCATGCAGGATTCTCCGGAAAAGATAATCGAGGCAACGTAGCAAAGCGCCTCCCGCGGGCGCTCTCCCTGCCAGATGGAGGCGCGGGAACGCGGGAGATGATTTTTATAAAAGGCGGACGGATCCGAATGGCGCTTAGTTAAGAGATTGAGATGGAGATTGACCCGCTTCCCCGCCGCGGCGGGGGAAGTCTTCAATAGCCCAGGGTCGGCCGCCTTGCGGCCTACTCTGGGTGGGGGATCGCCCCAAGAGAAGAAGGAACCTTAAGGAGTTTCAGACGTGCCGACAGTGACCATGCCTGAAGTGGAGATTGGTCCTCGACGAACCGGGGGCGGGGCTTCAGATTTTGGAGGTGGTGGGCGAGATGATTTTCGAGGGCGTGGGGGACCGCACGTACCGGTCAACAGCTATCGGCTCGGGGTGTGGTTTGGCCTTGGGGCCATTCTCATGCTGTTTGTCGCATTTACCAGCGCGTACATCTACCGCCAGGGTCTCTCATTTGATTGGCAGCCGCTCAGCCCGCTGCCGATCTTATGGTTTAACACCGGAGTCCTGGTGCTCAGCAGCCTTACTTTTGAATTGGGACGCCGCGCGCTCAGGCAGGATCTCACCGGCGCCTTCGGTCGCTGGTTGACGATGACAACAATCTTCGGGATCGCGTTTCTGACGGGCCAGTACTTGGCATGGAAACAACTGGCGGCGAGCGGGATTTTCCTGGGAACTAATCCGCACAGCTCTTTTTTCTACGTGCTGACAGGCACGCATGCGCTGCATTTGGTGGGGGGCGTCCTGGCCCTGGCCTACGTCCTGGTGGGTGCATGGCGACAGAAGTACACATCCCGGGAGTGTGCCGCAGTTGACGTCACGGCAGTGTACTGGCATTTCATGGATGGTCTTTGGATCTATCTCTTCCTGTTGCTCTTCCTGTGGAGGTAACGAATGAGTGATGCTGAAGTGAGGGTGGAAGCGCTGGGCGCAGGCGACTGGGGAGGCGGCTCGCTTCCCTACGCAGTCGGATCGAAGAAATTCGGGATGTGGCTGTTCATCATTTCCGACGCCCTGACGTTTTCAGCGCTGTTGATTGCCTACGGTTACGTGCGTTTGGCGAACAAGAATTGGCCGGAACCCTTTGAATTTTACCCAAGCCTGGTAACTGCCACCGTCATGACCCTGTGCCTCCTTTCGAGCAGTCTGACGATGGTCATGGCCGTGGCCGCCCGGAAGCGAGAGGATCGGCCTGCCACCATGAAATGGCTCTGGGCGACGATCGCAGGCGGGCTGGCTTTTCTTGTTCTGCACGCCAACGAGTGGCTGAAGCTCATCGGAGAAGGAATGCGCCCCTTTTCCAATCCCTGGGGGTCGCCGCTCTTCGGCGCCTCTTTTTTTACCCTGACCGGACTTCACATGTTTCACGTGGTCACGGGAGTATGTTTCCTCGGCGTCGTGGCCGTGGCCACCGGCCGGGGGAAGTTCACTTCCGAGGACGTTGAGATGAGTGGGCTGTACTGGCACTTCGTCGATCTGGTCTGGATGTTCATCTTTCCACTGGTCTATGTGCTGTCGATCCATCATGGATGAGCATGGAACAACGTAGCGCGGCTGAGTCGAAGCCGTTGGATCCCAATCGAGGAGAATCGATTCTATGAGCCACCCTGCAGGCGCGGAACATGCCGAACCCGCTTCAAAGCTTTTCATCTGGGTGTGGATTTGGCTATTGCTGCTGACGGCAGTGGAAGTCGTCCTGGGATACGAACAATATCCGGTGAAGCTGATGTTGACGATGCTGATGTCGCTATCGGTGATCAAAGCGGCCTTGATCATGGCGTACTTTATGCATTTGCGGTTTGAGAAATTGAAATTGGTCTTGACCCTGGTCCCGGCGCTCGTCGTCATCCTTTGCCTGTTCTCAATCTTCTTCTTCCCCGACAGCCTGCGGCTCATGAATCTCGGTTGGGGGAGATAGATCTACCGCCTTATCCGGCGTAGTGGTGAGTCAAGAAATCGGGGCCCGTTTCTTCATGGAGGTCAGAATGAAGCATTTCAGATCGGCAAGGCGATCCCTCGTTGTGTTCATCGGGTTGTGGCTGCTGCTTTCAGCGGCGGTGCAGTATGGTCAGGGCTGCGCAATGTGTTACACCTCGATGGCAAACTCGACCCAGGCGAAGCGGGCAGAAAAAACGCTGAATGCCGCCATTTTGATCTTGCTGCTCCCGGCCGCGACAATGTTTGCCGGTATTTTTCTTGTGGCCTACAAGTATCGCAATGCCTTCAACTCTGAGGCCGGATCGGAGACGCTGTCTCTTTCCCTTGAGAGCTATCCGATGCTGGCACCCCCGAATAACCTCTTGCGGTCTGACCGAGAGACCTCCCTCAATGATGACACCACAGCGTGCAAGCGGGTCGCCTAGAACAAACGTTGGAATTGGAGTTACATGGGGTAATTGTTGAATTTTCGCGGTAGGGGCGTATAGTCCGCCACGGCGGACGCCCCTACGTTGATTCATGCGCGATTTTGTAACAATTTCAATGACGTTTGTCTTCGTTACGCGAGCCCGGATTCAGGGCCTTGTTTCCGGATTCCTTCCAGTGTCGTTCGATTCCCATGACTGAAAAGCCCGTCGTCGAAGTGAACAAGCTGACCTGCCGTTATGGGAAGCGTGTGGCGCTGAGAGAGATCACCTTCACGGTCGAGCGCGGTGAAATCTTTGGATTGCTCGGACCGAATGGAAGCGGAAAGACCACCCTGTTCAGATTTCTTTCGACCCTCCTCCCGGTGGCTGAGCCCGGGATGGTCCGGCTTTTCGATCGGGACTTGGCCGGATCCGCGAAGGCTGTGCGTCACCTCCTCGGTGTGGTCTTCCAATCCAACAGTCTCGATTTGGAATTGACGGTCGCCGAAAATCTCCGTCACCAGGGGTTCTTGTACGGGCTTCACGGGGAAATGCTGCAAGGTCGAACTGCGGAGCTGCTGCGACAATTCGGAGTGAATGACCGAGGCGGGGAACTGGCGGGAACGCTTTCAGGAGGTCTCCGTCGCCGTGTGGAGATTGCCAAGGCCCTTCTGCACCGGCCGCGCTTGTTGTTGCTCGACGAGCCGAGCGCAGGGCTTGATCCGTCGGCCCGCGCTGAGCTGTGGCGGTATTTGCTCCAGTTGCGGAACCAGGATCAAACAACGATCATTGTGACCACGCATATTCTCGAAGAGGCTGAATTCTGCAATCGACTGGGAATATTGGATGAAGGCGTTTTGGTGACTACAGGCTCCCCTGGGACGCTGAAAGCATCGATCCAGGGCGACGTGGTCACCGTATCCAGCCGCAATGCCGAACGATTGCGAGCTCTGATCGTCGAACAATTTGGCGGCGAACCACGAATCTTCGGAACCACCTTGCGCCTCGAACGCCCCAATGGGCACGAGTTCATTCCACAACTTGTGAAGGCCTTTCCTGATCTCATTGAGTCGATTTCCCTGGGACATCCCACGTTGGAAGACGTTTTCATTTCCCGAACGGGTCATCATTTCCAGGAGGAGAAATGAATAGGTTATTGGTGCTTATACCGCCGAGACGCAGAGTGTTTATGGCGGGGGCACCCCGCCTGCTACCCATAATCATGAAACTATGTTGTAGGCCCTCCCGCAGGTGCGGGATCACCGGGGCCTCTCGAGTGTGAGCAACAGCCCGTCCCGATTTGACCCCTTCAATCCAATTTGGATATCTACTATCCCCGTTTTCGATTGCACTTGGAAAGCTTCCAGGTATAATCTCTTGGAGTGGGGCTTTATTTGGAACCGTTTTGCCACGAACTCTGACGGTTCTTGTGACTTTCCCGGGAAACAACATTCTTGCTTGCCACCGTATTTCAAGGTTCTTCCCGGGGCGTCAATCTGCTTTGACGACGACCACGTCGAGAAGCATGCCATTTGAAAGAGGAGGCTGCTCCAAGAGCCGCGTTTGCGGAAAGTGCCAATCTGCCTGCCCCTGGGAACTCCATTCGTCCAACGATTTGCCGCTCGAAGGGAGTTGTTTGCCTGCCTTCTTCAGAGCCCTGAACGGAGCAAATCAGAACCATGCGGAAAATGCTTTTATACCTGTCGGTGACTTTTCTGATGGCGATACCACTTTTGGGCCAGGAGAAGTCCGGCGGGAGACTGGGCCCTTCACCGGCGCCGATTCCTCCCAGTATCAAGGACAAACTCGCGAGTCTGTTGCCGGAGCCGGCAGAGCTCGGTGCAGAGCGGTCAGGCCGATATAAGTTCTACTCGTCGGATCTTTATGAATACATCGACGGGGCGGCAGATGGATTTCACTCCTATGATTTGGTCGCCTTGATCCACCAGGAGTACAAGACGCAGGACGCGGAAATCACCCTGGATATCTACCACATGGGGAAACCGCTGAATGCCTTTGGGATCTATGCCTCGGAGCGGTCGCCGCATTATCACTTTCTCCCCATCGGCGCCGAAGGGTATAGCGACGATTATGTTCTGAACTTTTTCCAGGCCGAGTTTTACGTGAAGGTTTCCGCCTTCAGCGAGAAGGGAGTGACGAAGCCGGTGATGGAGCGCTTCGCGCAAAAGGTTTCGCAGAGGATCGGATCAGGAAGGGTGATGCCAGAGATCCTTGCTCTCTTTCCCACAGAGAACCTTGTTGATCACTCTCAAAAGTTCTTGAACAAATCCCCGCTGGGGCACGACTTCCTGGGACCCGCGATCATGGCTTCCTACTCCTTCGGAGGACAGGAGGCTGCACTTCTGATCTCCAGGGCGCCGGACTTAGCGAGTGCAACGCAAACAGTCGAGCGCCTCCAGAAACACTTCAGCAGAACCGGGACCTTGAGCCGCCAACCAGACCTCGGTGCAGGCAGCTTTCGTGGGTCAAATCCGTATGAGGGAGACATCCTATTCCTTTCGCGGGGGCGGTACACCATCCTCTGCTTGAAACCTCCGTCCCAACCGAAAGCATTTCTCAACGCGGTCGTGGACCATATTGAGAAGGCGGGAGCTGATTTGACGTTTTAAGGGGTTCTCTTATGGCAGATTATGATCGGCGAGATTTTCTGAAAGCGGGCGTCATCGCAAGTGCAGGACTGCGATTCGGTTGGCTCGACTCTGAAATCCTGCGCGCGGCGACCCCGCAGCCCGTGCCATCTCTTAGCATTGCGCATTTCAAGAGTTCACCCATTGCACCGGACGCGATTGCTGATGAGGCGAGACAGCTGACTCGAAAAGTCGTCGAAGGCCTCGGAGGGATGGGGCGGTTTGTTTCCCGGGGAAACGTTGTCTGGATCAAGCCCAATATCGGGTGGGATCGTCGACCCGAGCAAGCCGCGACCACGAATCCGGATGTCGTCGCTACTCTCGTGCAAATGTGCTTTCAGGCCGGAGCCGGCAAGGTATTGGTCAGCGACAACCCTTGCAATTCAGCCCAACGAACTTTTCCTCGAAGTGGAATTCAACAGGCCGCTGAGAGAGCGGGTGCACAGGTTTTCTTCATGGACGAACGAAAGTTCCGGAAGATGGCGATCCATGGAAAGGTCCTCCGGGAGTGGGAGATCTATCAGGATGTTGTTCAGGCAGACCGTCTGATCAACGTCGCCATCGTTAAACACCACAACCTTTCCAAAGCCACCTTGGGCATGAAGAACCTGATGGGAGTGACGGGGGGCGCCCGGAACCGGATGCATCAGGACATCGATAACGCCCTGGTGGACCTGGCTGCTTTTCTGAAACCGCAGCTGGTGGTGCTCGATGCGATCCGTTTGTTAACCGCCAACGGTCCGGTCGGTGGGAACCTTGCCGACGTGAAGCGAAAGGACACCCTGGTGGCCGGCGTGGATCAGGTGGCCGTGGATGCCTTCGGCGCCACTTTGCTTGGCTACAAGCCCGAAAGCATCGGACACATCGTGCAGGGAAATACCCGGGGGCTGGGCACGATCAATTTCAATGCGCTTTCCCCGAGAGTGATTGAATTGTGAGACCCCTCCGGGAAGGATAAAACAGCGGAATTCGGATTGCGGATTTTGGATTGTAAGGTTGAAACAGGGATAAACAGGACGAACAGGGTTTTGTTGGAGTTTAAGTCATCCTGTTCATACTTGTTCCTTGTTCTTGAATTCAAGCATCATGGCAAAACGAGAAAAAGCTTCATGGGTCGTCTGGCTGCGCAGGCTTGTGCAGACCGCCTTCCTTCTGCTCTTCTTCTATCTTTTCCTTGAGACCGCCTACCATCCCATCAATAAAGCCGGAGAACACGTCACCCTCTTCTTCAACCTGGATCCGCTCGTTGCCCTCACTTCGTGGCTCGCTTCGCACACCCTCGTTCGGGCGATGCTGCTTTCACTGGTTACCCTGGGCGTGACCCTGCTCGCCGGTCGTTGGTTTTGCGGATGGATCTGTCCGTTGGGATCATTGCACCATTTCATTACGAGCCTCCGGGGCGGGAGCGCCAGGCAGAAAATTGAAGTCGGCGGTTACCATCCATGGCAAAAAGCCAAGTATTACATCTTGGCGGCATTCCTTGTGGTCTCAGTGCTCGGAGCGAATGTGGTGGGCTGGCTGGACCCGCTCTCCTTCTTTGTCCGTTCCCTTTCCACCGCCGTTTACCCCGCGATCAACTCGGCTATCGTCTCAATGTTTACCTGGGTCTACAACGTGAATCCGGGCATCGGACCCGTTCGGCTGACGGCGGTGACAGAGCCTGTCTATGACGTCTTGCGGAAACATTTTCTGGCGCCTCATCAGCCGTATTACTGGGGCGGCATGCTGATTGGAGTTCTCTTTGTAGCCGTGGTGGCGCTCAATTTCTACCGGGCCCGGTTCTGGTGCCGGTATGTCTGTCCGCTAGGTGCCTTGCTGGGGGTCGTGGCAAAGAATCCTTTGGTCCGATTGAGGAGGGACGAGGAGAAGTGCAACGACTGCGGGCTGTGCCTGGTTAATTGCCAGGGTGGTGAGACCCTGGGCGCTCACGCGGAATGGAAACCCTCCGAATGTTTTTATTGTTGGAACTGCAAGTCCGATTGCCCATCCCATGCGATCTCTTTCGCGTGGCAGCCGGGGCGGGAGCAAAAGCATGATGAAACCCTTGTTTCAGTGGATCACTAACTTCGTAAGACCTCGCAAAGAGTCTCAACTGGACTTGAACCGCCGTTGGGTTTTGGCGGCGGGCCTTTCCGGATTGGGCAGTGGGCTGCTCTTCACAATTCATCCACAGCTTTCGAAGAGGTCCTTTAACCCGGCGTTGATTCGTCCCCCAGGAGCGATTGGGGAAGCAGAGTTCCTGGCGAAGTGCATCCGTTGCGGCGAATGTATGAAGGTTTGTCCCACGAATGCCATTCAGCCAGCCGCTTTGGAAGCGGGATTAGAGGGGGCATGGTCCCCCGTCCTGAACATGACCATCGGCTATTGTGAATACGAGTGTAATCTGTGCGCACAGGTCTGTCCCAGCCGGGCAATTCGCTCGATTGATGTCCCCGAAAAACAGAAGGTCAAGATCGGCCTGGCCTACATCGACAAGAACCGCTGCTTGCCTTATGCCTACTCGCGAACTTGCATTGTGTGCGAGGAGCATTGTCCGACCTCGAAGAAGGCGATCTGGTTTGAGGAAGTTGAAGTTCGCAACATTCAGGGAGAGAAAATAGTCGTAAAACAACCCCGCGTGGACCCCGACCTTTGCATCGGGTGCGGCATCTGTGAGTACAAGTGTCCGGTGAAAGGGCAGGCAGCGGTTCGTGTGGCCAGCGTCGGCGAAACTCGAAATCCCGAAAACCAGATCTTGCTTTCAGATGGATACGGAGGGTAGGAATTGCGAAATGCGGATTTGGGATTGCGGATAGAGACAGGGATTGAGAGGATGGACAGGGTTTCCCGGGTTTTTCCTATATCGTGTCCATCCTGTCTATCTTGTTTCACTCTTTTGAAAAGCACTTCCTCAATCATAGGAGGCCACGGCCATGACTTCCCGCTCTAAAAACTACACTCGAAGAGAATTCATGAGCAAACCCGTCGGTTACATCGCATCAGCCCGACTGCTGAGCATTGCCACGGATTTGTGCGGCAGCGAGGTGATGAAAGCGGAAAAATCTCCGCCAGCCTCGAAGCTGATTCAACGGCCGCTGGGGAAGACCGGCGTCTCTTTGCCGATCGTGAGCATGGGTGTTATGAATGCCGATGCCCCCGGGCTGATTGCACGCTCCTACGAGCTGGGGATCCGCCACTTCGATACGGCGGCCGGATACCAGGGCGGGAGAAACGAAACAATGTTAGGTGACATGATCCGGCAACTCAAAGCACGGGACAAGGTTGTCATTGCGACCAAGGCAGGTGTGCACGGTCTGGGGCGACGCGATGCTGCGGAGATAAAAACCGACTTCCTGCGGACATTTGAAGGCAGCCTGAAGAGGCTGCAGATGGATTACGTGGATATTTTATACGTCCATGGGGTCAGCACCAGCCGGGAGGTGGATGAAAAGGGAGTTCAAGACGCTCTGGCGCAACTGAAGAAGGAGAAAAAGGTCCGGTTTGCCGGAGTTTCCACGCATTCGGGCCAGACAGAAGTCCTGAACGCCTTGCTCCGCGGCGGCTTCTACGAAGTTGCCCTCGTGGCGTTCAATTACACCATGTCGAGTAACAAGGAGCTGCTGGATGCGATGAAGCTCTGCGCCTCTAAGGGCGTGGGGCTCATCGCCATGAAGACCCAGGCGGGTGGGTCGAGAAGGCGTCGCGACGAGGCCTCGGCGAAACAGCCCATCAATCAAACGGCGGCACTCAAGTGGGTTCTGCAGAATGAGTACGTCACGACAGCGGTGCCGGGATACACCCAGTTCGATCAGATCGATGAGGACATGACGGTGGCTTCGAGCTTGGGGCTGACGGAGAAGGAACGGGATTTCCTTTCGAACAACACCTTGAAGGCGAGCCTGGAATTCTGCCAGCAATGTGGCGAGTGCGTAGGAACCTGTCCGAAGCGGGTGGAGATTCCCGCCCTGATGCGGACCCATATGTACGCATTCCAATATGCGAATATGGACCAGGCTCGATTCACCCAGGCTGAGGTTCCGAAAGGCGCCGGCATTGATGTCTGCCGGTTATGCCCTGAGTGCAGTGCCTCCTGTGCGAATACTGTGAATATCCCCCGCAAGGTCGACGAATTAAAGACAGCTTGGCTTGTGTGACGCGGCGGTTGTTATAGGACTAGCCTGCCGAGGCGGCCGTCGAACGAGCCCAGTCATCCTCCTCCATCCCTTAACTTCGTACCATTCGTGACTGTCTCTGTTTATTGTGTTGAGATGATCTCGCATTTCCCGAACGGGCATCACTTTCGGGTTGAGAAATATATGGTTTATTATAGCGCGTACACCGACGAGGCACAGAGTGATCAAGGCCGGAACGACCGTCTCTGCGCCTCAGCGGTGGTCAGAGTGATTCGAAATTACAATAGGCTATCATGGGAAAAAAACAAATAGAACCTCGGATGGCCCCGCACAAAGCGTTGACGATTCGCCCTCTGACTCCAAGTCGCTGGAAGGATCTTGAGTTGCTGTTCGGTCAGCGTGGGGCGTGCGGCGGGTGTTGGTGCATGTGGTGGCGGTTGAAGCGATCGCAATTCGTCGCACAAAAGGGAGAAGGGAATCGGCGGGCCTTCAGGAGAATCGTGGAGTCGGGCGAAGTCCCAGGCCTACTTGCCTACCTCGACAGAAGACCCATCGCCTGGTGCGCTCTTTCCCCTCGCGAGGAACTCCCGGTGCTGGAGCGGTCGCGCATCCTCCAGCCTGTGGATGATCAGCCCACGTGGTCAGTGGTCTGCTTTTTTGTATCCAAACCATTCCGGCGTCAGGGGATCACGACCGAACTGCTGAAGGCCGCCGTGGATTATGCCCGGAAGCGTGGGGCCCGGATAGTCGAGGGATATCCGGTGGAGACCCGAACAGGGCGCCTGCCGGATCCCTTCGTTTATACAGGGCTACCCTCGGCATTTCAGAAAGCCGGGTTTGTCGAGGCCCTGCGCCGGTCACCTACCCGTCCCATCATGCGATACGCGATCGACAAAGGTTGAGATCGGCGGAGGATGGGTGGCGCACACACGCGTTCTTGGCGTGTGTGCGATTCCTCTTTTCTGGTAAATAATTGGCATGAGTCACTCATGTTAAAACTAACTTACCTTCATGTACCCGGTTCCTTTGAATCTGCGGAGACATCGTTCTGAACTCGGATTGGAACTCTATTCCCTCAGATAACTCGCACACATCGCACAAAACGCGATGTATGCGCCACCCGGCGGCTGCGGACTGGGCTCCCCTGAGTTGGCCCTCACGAGATTTAATATAACTCCGTGTTTGAGTGAACCCCTTCAGGGTAGTCCATGAGCGCACTGAAAATCTCGAACCCAGGGTTGCCCCAGGGGCAACCCTGGGCTATTGAAGGCTTCCCCTTCGGGGAAGCGGATCAATCCACAACTCTATTTCTTAAGTACGCGACATTCAGATCGGTTGAACCTCTTGATCGTCTCGCTGATGCGCTCCCGCCGCGAGAACCAGAAACGAACACGGTGTCATGCCTGGGCCCGAATTCTGGCATCCCTGTTCATTGCGGGACTCACGGCATCGAATGGCAGCTACCCCATCCGGTAGGACACGGCTCCCGGCCCGATGGAACAAGACATTTCATTTCGATGGGTATTTTGTTGTAGAATACGGGCTTGTCTGGGAATGGGGTTTTATCTAAGGCATTCCCTGGGGTGGCTGGCCTCTATAGCCTGCAGATCCACGAGCTCATTGAATCTTTGAGCCTCACATATCCCGAGCGGTCCTCAAGGCCCCCCTGCGAGTGGTCGGGCGAGGAACCGGCATTCCGCTGAACGCCAATTTCCGAATGTTATGTGAAGGAGAGGCAACGTGTCGATCCCGACGCGAGGATATGGCGATCTTCTAAGGAATCGCGGATTCACATCGCTGTTGGCAGCGCAGGCGCTGGGCGTTTTCAATGACAGCGCCTTCAAAACCACGCTGACCCTCTACATCATCTCGAAAACCATCTCGACGACTCGGGTGAGCTTAATTCTCACCACGTGCGGAATTCTCTTCGTCCTGCCGTATCTCCTTTTTTCCTCTTATGCAGGCCAGTTATCGGACCTGTGGAGCAAGCGGCGCATGATCATCACCATGAAGCTGAGCGAAACGGCGGTGATGATTTTTGGGACGCTGGCGATGTTTTCCGGAAACATCCTGGCCATGTTTGTGATGCTGTTTCTCATGGGGACGGTCAGTGCCTTTGTTTCCCCGGCACGCGAGGGCATTTTGCCGGAGATGCTGCCGGACGAGAATCTTTCGCGCGCCAACGGCCTCCTCCAACTCACCATTTACGCGATGTTATTTGTCGGGCCACTGACCGCCGGGGTCCTGCTGCCATTCTTCCCGGAGCGGCCCTACATCACCGCGGCTTTTCTGGTTGCAGTGGCCCTGGCCGGATTTGCCTTCAGTCTGCGAATCGACCGTGTTCCCCCCAGCGGCTACCGGGAGCGATTTCGGTGGAACATTGCGGGCGAGTTCTGGCGCGCCTTGACTGAAATCCGAACGACGCGGGCCCTTCTGCTGACGGTCCTGGGAATCGCTTATTTCTGGTTGTTAGGCGCCGCCTATACGCTCGGCGTCATGATTTATGGCCGGGGGCAGTTGCACCTGGGAAACCACTCGCTGAGTGTCCTGAATGGATGCATTTGCCTGAGCATTGGGGCCGGCGCCATCCTGGCGGGAATTCTCTCCAAGGATAAAGTCGAACAAGGACTCGTTCCGATCGGTTCCATCGGCATGGCCATTTTTGGGCTCGATTTGTTTGTCGCCCGGCACTCTTACTGGCACACCCTGATTGGTGTGTGTCTTTTAGGGGTCTTTGGCGGCGTCTACCTGGTCCCGCTCAAAGCGTTTCTTCAACAACGCGCTGGCGTGAAGTCCAAGGGCCGGACCGTTGCAGCTTCTTATATTCTGGCTTATGCCGGGGTCTTCCTGGGGTGGGCCCTGTTGGGGCTGCTTTCAGGTCCTTTGAAGCTTGGGCCCAATCAGGTCATGCTCGTGATGGCCGCGGCGTCGGTCGGAGTCACCGTCTATGTCCTGACGCTTCTTCCGGATTTCATGATCCGGCTTGTCCTTTGGCTTCTCACGAACACCCTGTATCGAATTCAAGTTCGTGGCGCTGAGAACCTCCCGAAACGCGGGCCTGCCGTCCTCGTCTGCAATCATATCTCTTTCGTGGATCCGTACTTGATTGCAGCGTGTACTCAGCGCTTTATCCGATTCATGATTTACCGGCGCTTTTACAATATCCCGGGGATTCACTGGTTCACGAAATTGATGGGCGCCATTCCCATTTCGGAGAAGGATCCGCCCCGGCTGATGGTAAAGTCCCTCCACGAGGCGCAGCAGCGACTGCGGGAAGGCCGTCTTGTCTGCCTCTTTGCCGAGGGGGCGACGACGCGCACCGGGAATTTGCTTCGCTTCCGCCGCGGGTTTGAGCACATTATGCACGGGATGTCGGTGCCCATCATCCCAATCCATATCGACCGCGTGTGGGGCAGCCCGTTCAGCTACGACCGGGGTCGCATCTTCTTCAGGATGCCGAAACGTTTTCCCTATCCGGTGACTGTCAGTTTTGGGGCCCCCCTTCCTCCCGAGTCCAAAGTGTTTGAGGTGCGTCAGGCGGTCATGAGGCTGAGCGCCGAAGCCTTCGCTCAACGGGCAGCCACACAGCGTCCGTTGCAGGAGCTGTTGATCGACTCCGCCCGCCGGCACTGGCGTCGTTTTGCCATGGCAGATTCCTTCGGACGGGAAATCAACTTCGGGAAGATCCTCGTGGGGGCGATGGTTTTTCGCCGCGTGATCCGCGAGCGGTGTCCGGATGAAAAAATGATCGGGATCCTCCTCCCGCCCTCGGTGCCGACCGCGTTACTGAATCTGGGCCTCAGTTTGGAAGGCCGGATTCCGGTGAACTTGAATTATACGAGCTCCCAGGACTCAATTTCCGTTGCCATTGAGCGTTGCCAGATCAAGACCATTTTTACCTCCGAGAAACTGCTGGAACGATTCAACATGGAAAAGCGCCCCGGCATGGTGATGTTGGAAGAGGTCGCCGAATCGATCACCAAGGGAACTAAGCTGCTCCACCTGATCGCGGCGCGCCTCCTGCCCCGATTCGTGTTGCATCGGTGGCTGGTGCCGAAGGATGTGAAACTGGATTCCCTGGCTACTGTGATCTTCTCGAGTGGCAGCACCGGCAGGCCCAAAGGAGTCATGCTCAGCCATCGCAACATTGTGGCCAACCTGGAGGGCATCCAACAGGCCATCAGCGTGGATGGGCGGGACCGCCTGCTCGGCATCCTCCCTTTCTTCCATGTGTTCGGTTTTACCGTCTCCCTGTGGCTGCCGGCGCTCTCAGGCTTTGGGGTGATCTACCATGCCAATCCGTTGGAGGCGAAGACGATCGGTGAGTTGTGTAAGAAGTACGGGGTCACGATCATGATCGCGACACCGACGTTCTGTTGGGAGTACGTGCGACGATGCCCTTCTGATGTGTTCAAAACCATGCGACTGGCCATCGTGGGGGCCGAAAAAATGAAACCGGAACTTGCCCGGGCATTCAAGGAGAAGTTTGGCGTGGAGTTGTACGAAGGATACGGATGCACCGAGCTTTCACCCGTCGTGGCCGTGGGAACCGCCGGCTACACCAGCCGCGAGGAACGCCAGATCGGCTACAAGCCGGGGACGATCGGACATCCTATCCCCGGCGTCGCTGTGCGCATCGTGAATCCGGAGACATGGGAGGATCTTGGCCCGGGTGTGGAAGGCATGTTGATGGTGAAGAGCCCCAGCGTGATGCTGGGATATCTTGACGACCCGGAACTGACGCGTCAGGTGATCCGCGAGGACGGGTGGTACATCACCGGTGACATTGCGCGGATGGATTACGACGGATTTGTGACTATCACGGATCGTCTCTCCCGGTTTTCAAAAATTGGGGGTGAAATGGTTCCGCACATTCAAGTCGAAGACGCCCTTCAGAAAGCCCTGGGGACGCATGAACCGAAGGTCGCTGTTACGTCCGTCCCCGATGAGTACAAGGGCGAAAAACTGGTGGTCCTCCACACGGACCTCGAAATGCCGGTTGAGGAGTTGCTGAAACGATTGCGTGATCAGAATCTGCCGCGATTGTGGGCCCCCCGGCGTGAGAATTTCTTCCACGTCGAAGCCCTCCCGGTGCTCGGGAGCGGCAAACTTGATCTCCATCACCTCAAGGAAACGGCCAAGAAACTTTCCCTCCCCGTCACCACCCCGCAAAGTTAAGCTTTGGCGTTAGCATAGGGAATTTGGACGCCGACAAACACGGACGACACGGAGCAGCAATAGTCAGGATCCGTTTCATGCATCGCCTTGCCGGTGCGATTCATTTTCGGGGGGTGTCTTGCTGTGCGGCGCCCACAGTGCGGGTTGAAAGACGAATTGATCGCTCACGATGAAATTGAGGAGCGAACACGAAGCAATGGAGAGCATGTTGCCGATGAGGTAGGGCAGGTGGGCCCATCCCACGAACACCCGCATAAAGAGGAGATTTCCGAGAATCGAGATGGCCCCGGTCGTGCCATTGAAACGGAGAAGCCTCCAGAAAACGCCACTGCGGTTCAAACGCGTCCGGTCCACCCACGTCCAGCGCTCGTGCCAAATGAAGTTATGCAGAACAGCGGTTTCAACCGCCAGCGCCGTTGCCACCAGGTAGTTTAGTTTCAAGCCGCTGTCAAAGATGACGAGCGCCGTCAATTGCACGACGATGCCCATGGCGCCCACAGCATTGAATTTCAACCAATGCCGCATCGTCCCACGCCAGCCCTTTACCCCGTCTTGTCGCGTCACGGAAGCGGCTCCGCGCGATAGAGCGTTCGGGTGTTCCGGATGACTCCCGCGATCATCATGACGACGATTCCGATGATACCCACCACCCCTCCGACATCGAATAACGGATAGCGCCGGCCGAAGACCGTTGCCATGGGGTGAGACAACAAAACGACATTGCCTACGGCCAGAAGAATTCTGAGCTCGGTGGGGCCAAGTTTCCAGTGGGAGAGGTGGAATACGCCGACCGTGTAGGCGGCAAGATACACTTCGATTGAAATCCCATAGAAGGCGATCAACAGCCCCATGGCGACCTTCCAGTGCATATATCCTGAAAGGGCGAGTCCGGTCAACAGGAAGAAGGCCCCGAAGGTGTCAACAACATGGTCGACGTAAAAACCGTAACGGGGTCGCTGCTGGTTTCGGACCCGCGCCAGGGTGCCATCGAGGCTGTCTCCAAACCAGTTGACTCCGAGCCAGAAAATCGCCAGTAACAACGCATAACGGTTCCATCGCGCCAGCCAGTAGGATGCCCCCGTAAACAACATCCCAAGAGAGCCCAGGATCGTCAGGTGGTCGGAATTGACCCATCGAGGCATACGGTGGGCCAGCCAGACGAGGCATCTTTTTTCCAGGGTGGCGACAATGCTGAGTTGAGCCCGGGTCGCATCGCTAAAAGCGGGTTTTTCTTTGTCCACGTCAGGAGGGTCCTTTTTGAAATTTGGGTAGGAGTGACATTCGAAATGAGCTTATTCGAGTGGCAGGGAGAAATCAAGGAGAGAAGCAGGGAACCTTCTGCTGCTGCCAGTCCCGCTCGACCCTCCTCTGGCAATAGCTGAGATCAAACCTTGCAGCCGTTGTCGGATTCTGCACCCGGAGGTTCGATCCTCGCGCCGCCGTTTGTACTTTGGGATTAAGGTTTAGAGATGATTCTGGGAGGGTGCCAAGGGATGTCCGGATTGACTTCGTCTCCATCAATCTATAGAATCGGCAAAGTCTCAAGCATAATTTCGAGGCAAATAAGACTGGAGCGGACCTGAGATCACCTGGCCCGTTGGGTAAGGCGACCCTGGATCCGGACAGATGGAGCTCGACCCCCACTTTCGTATGAGCAAACGCCTACTGATCCTACTGATCCTGTGTTTTATAACCATTGCATACCGCGGCACCGGTATCTACAGCTTCTTCTTCTCTAACTCCATCACGGGGTCGGACACAGGTATAGGGCTTGATGTGAAGGGAAGTCTTCTGGTCGTGAATTCAGTCCGCGAGAAGATGCCGGGCGGAGCCCCGTCGCCCTCATTTCGAGCAGGTCTCAGACCGGGAGACCAAATCCTGGCGCTATACAACTCCCGAGGCGAGGGGAAACGCATCCTCAGCTTGTTCGATAGTGGTTCGGCGATGCATTCAGTTCATTTTGGCGAGCCGTGGACGCTGGTTATTGGCCGCGAGGGACAGAACGGGGCGGTCCTCGAATCAAGGGTCGACATGCCGCCAGTGCCCAGGCAGGCCGTCATTTTGTGGGCTCTCCGCCTTCTGACCAATGTCATCCTGCCCCTGATCGTCATTGTGACTGCTTTCTTCACGGGGTTCATGAAACCGGAAGATGACCATGCCTTTCTCGCATGTCTCCTTTTTCTTTCCTTTTCGTCTATCTTCGGCCCCGAGTTTACGACCTTTCCCAGGGGACTTCGGGAGTTTGGCCTGGTCTTTAGCACGACTTTGAGCGTTTCACTGATTTATTTGTTTATGCGGTTTTTTCTCCTCTTTCCTTCGCCCTCCCTGATTGATCGGAAGGCGCCGTGGTTGAAGCATGCCGTCTCGATTGCATTCATTCCGGTATGGGCCGCTGACATGTTTGGCAGTTATGCGGCGTGCACTTCCTTCGGTCTCTTCGAAAAATTCAAGAACTCTCTGCCCGGATTCGGAGTCATCGTCAGTTCTTTCATCGGGGTTGTGATCACCATTGGCTTTGCTTCGCTCGTTTTGAATACGGTAAAAGCCGGCACCAAGGATGAGAGGAGAAGGATGACCATCCTGCTGGCGGGAACCATGGCGGGCCTCCTTCCTCTCGTTGCACTCGCTGTTTATGTGGGGATTAATCCGTCGCGCATTCCTCCCTTGTGGATCGTTGGCGTGGTAGTAGCGACTCTGGGTATCTTTCCCATCTCATTTGTGTATGTCGTGATCAAGCACCGCGTCCTCGGGATCCGGATGTTTGTGCGCCGGGGGTTGCAGTACGCCCTGATTTCGAGAGGATATCGAATTGTTGCGGGGGTTGTGATTTTTCTCATCCTCGATCTCATTTCCATTGAAATTTTTCAGAGGTTTCTGCCCAACGCTTCCACGGCGACCGTGGTTATTTACACATTGTTTCTGGCCGCGGTAGTAAGCATCGGGATGCCCAAGATTAATCGACCGGTGATCCGGGCGATAGATCGACGCTTTTTCCGGGAGGCTTACAATGCGCAGAAGGTCCTGACTGACTTGAGCCGCGCAGTCCGGCAGTTGGCGGCTCAGCCCGACAAACTGCTTGAAATGGTCACTGATCAGATCAGCGACTCTTTGTTAGCCGATCAGGTGGCAATTTTCCTTCGCGGTGCCGCGATGCGTCGCCTGCCGGCATCAGAAAGCTCTGCCGCGGGTTCCGCGCTGAAACTCCAACCGTCTGGAAACGGGAACTATCACTGTGAATGGCACCGGATGCGGGCGGGGGTTCATGGAGGAACGTCGATTTCCTTGGACAAGGCGCGACAACTCACCTTTGCCTCGACGGGCTTTGTATCGCGCACCCTGGAGACAATGTTGGGGGAAGAACATGAGCCCCTGGAAGTTTACTTCGACGATCCGAATTCCTGGGCAAACGCCCTCATCAAAGGCCGCAGCGCCGCGGGGGAGCTTTATCAGGAAAGAGAGCTTCTCGAGCAGTTGAACACACGGTTGATCGTCCCATTGGTGAGTAACCATCACTCGTTGGGTTTCATGAGTTTGGGAGAGAGGCTTTCGGAGGAGCCTTACTCCAAGGAGGACAAGGAACTGCTGCTCACCGTCGCGGATCAGACGGCGATCGCCCTCGATTACGCCAAGCTCATCGATCAGGTTGCGGAACAGGAAAAGCTGAATCGGGAAATAGAGATCGCCAAGGAAGTGCAGCAGCAGCTGTTTCCCCAGGTCCTTCCCCCCATGAAGAGCCTCGATTACACGGGGATGTGCCGACCGGCACGTGGCGTGGGAGGGGATTACTACGACTTTCTATTGCTGGGATCGGGAAAGTTGGGGGTGGCCCTGGGCGATATCGCCGGCAAAGGCATTTCGGCTTCCCTTTTGATGGCCAGCCTGCAGGCGTTGTTGCGAAGCCAAGCCCCCTCCCAGGGGGAGCGGCTCGATGAGTTGATGCTACAGATTAATCGTTTGATGTGGGACTCGACTGCCAGCAACCGGTATGCCACTTTCTTTTATGGTCTCTATGACGATACCCGGCGGCAGTTAACTTACGTCAATGCGGGTCACAATCCCCCCATGATTGTTCGAGCGTGCGGCGTCGAGACCGGTTACTCCGCTGGAAGCCGTTCGGTGGGCGGCCCTGTCACTTCGCTGGCGCTCCCCCGCGCGGCTGAGTGTGAAACGATACGCTTGGAATCCGGTGGTCCTGTGGTGGGAGCATTTCCCAATTCCTTGTACGAACAGGCGTGCATTCAGTTGTTCCCCGGCGACGTCCTGTTGGTTTATTCCGATGGAATTTCAGAGGCCATGACCGCCGAGGAAGAGGAATTCGGAGAGGCACGCCTCGCTTCCCTGATCAGCGCCAATCTCGAATTGCCTGCGACCGAGCTGTGCGACTTGATCCTGCAAGAGGTGGACAATTTTGTCAGCGGGTCCCCGCAGTACGACGACATGACCCTGGTCGTCGCAAAAGTGGTTTGAAGAGGACTTGCAACCCCCGGGAATCGAACGCCGAGTGCTGCAGGCATTGTGCCCTTTATACTGCCTGCGAACAGGGTTCCGTTTCATTATTTGGGTCATCCGGAAGTTGTGTGCATCAGAACAGGGATGGCGGGTCCGCGTGCCCTGCAAGGGCACTCTCCAAAAGCCCAGGGCATCGCCCTGGGGCCGATCGTCATTTCATATTCTTGGCTTGCCCTGTAAGGGCAATCTCATGGTGACGGGTACGGGGCGTTTTCGGTGAGCCCCTCGCAGGTGGCGTCCGTCCGAAGTAAATTCGAAACCAGGAGCAACATCATCGGCGGATCACGTTTCAGGAAAAGTTTCGACGAATCCTTAAGAAGCACGGGGTCAACTACGATGAACGGTATTTGTGGGACTGAGGAGTTTCAACCAATCACGTCCCTGGTCCTCGAATGGTCCTCCCTCACTGGCGAATTTAGAGAACCCGCCGAGGCGGGTTCGGGGGCCGATGGGAGGGGTCGCCCCAGGGCGTTGCCCTGGGCTTTTGAAGATTGCCCTTTCAGGGCATGGGCACGGAACCAGTCACCCTGGGTGTAGGGAATTTAATATATGCTGGCTCGGCGTTCTCGAAGCTAGCTCCGCGAACCCGTCGCCCAGAGGGTTCGCTCTTTACGCACACCCTTTCCGGAAGCACCCCTTAATTCTTGAGAAATTTGTTCTTCACCAGGAATGCCGTCAACGCCTCATTAAAACGCTCCGGCACTTCGAGCATGATGAAGTGTCCGACCCCATCCCACGCCTGATAATCGAGGTTGGTAATTAGAGACCGCATGAAGCGTTCGTTGTCCGCAGGGATATAAGGCGTCTTGGAATAAATCCCCAAGACCGGAACGGAGATCGGATCCTGTCGCCAGATTTTGGGATCGGCCATCTGCTCCTGAGAGCTGACCAACACGTTTTGCGGTGTGTTCAGGATCTTCGTCAGGATTTCCTCACGAAGCGAGGAAGGGGTCTGGGGCGTGAACAGAATCCCGAATGTCTGCCGCACATGTTCCTTGTAGTCGGGGCCGCGCATGGGCGCCACTACTTTTTCGAGGAACTCCTTGGGATCGAAAGGCCGAAGCGGCATATCCACGATGACCAACGCCTTCGTCATTTTGGGATACATCCGGTAAAACTGCCGCGCCACCAGGCCTCCCATGCTGTTTCCCACGAGGACGGCCTGATGCACGCCCGCCTCCCGAAGCACCGCTCGAACCGAGCTCGCAAACAACTCCTGCGTGTATGCAATGAGCGGTTTGTCGCTTCGGCCGTGACCGGGAAGGTCAATGAGGATGACCCGCGTTTTTCCCTCAAATGCCGGCACTTGAAAGCGCCAGAAACTTACATCGCCGCCCCAGGGATGGATGAAGACCAGCGCTTCGCGCCCCGTGCCGTAACTCTCGTAGTGCACAGCAGTACCCGCGAACGTCGCGAAATGCAAAACTTCTTTGGTGGTTGAATCTTTGGAGGTCTTTTCCTGGTCAGCCCGGAGGATTCCCGGCGACGACATCATCAGGAGCAGGAGAACACAGCAAAAAAGACGGCCGGACGGACTGAAGGGCCGGATGGTCGTCCCGCGGAGTGTCAACATTGGCAAACCTCGAACTTTTGATTTCCTGACTAACAATGGACCACTTGAGGATGAACTGTCGACACAGGATAGCCCACCCTCCCCTTGGCGTAAAGACTTTATCCTGAGCCTGCCACCCGCACGAGCGGAAACCCAAACCAGATTTTATTAGGAAGCCAGGAAACCGGAGAATCGATCGTTGATGGAAAGGTCAATCCCGGGGGATAATCTCATTCCTCGTCATTCCACTTGCTGCAAATTCAGCGCCACTCTCACACCATTGACCAGCACGATGCTCTGGTCGATCAATTCCTGATTGGTGATTTCCGCGTTCACAAATCGTCGAAGGGCTTTGAGGGGAGCCACAAACTCGAGAGCCTCGGATGAGTGCGCCGTCTTCGAGACCAGGTCATTGAGGACCGTCACATCGAGGCCTGCAAAGTCAGCGTCCTCCGGGATCTTGTCCAGGATGGGTTTGAGTTGAGGAGCCAGGAACAGATCAAAACTTCGGGCGGCGCGCCTGTAAATGGAAGTGCCCTCCATGTCGAAACTGGCGGGATTGCGAAGGGTCAACTGGAGAAAGATCTTTTTTTGGAATACCACAAAAGAAGGCGGCGCATATTCAACGAAATGATATTTTGCCAACCCCTCTTTCGCCATTGCGTCGATCTGAGACCGGAACTTGTCCTGCATTGCATCTACATCGGCCTGCGTTGGCGTCGCGGCGGGCACGGGAACTGATCCGGTTTGCCCCTCTCCCGCTCGATCCCCCAGGCTCAGCGTCCGGTAACCCCCCGCCTCTTCGCCGGTTTTATCTGGCCCCCGAGAATCCTTGGAAGAAGCAATGAGCCCCTGGGCAGAAGCCAGAAGGGCGGGGTTGACGGAAGTATGATCACGGGTTTCAAGGTCAATCGAATCCTTCTGCCCCAGTGCGAGCACAAATTCCTTCCCATTGAGGTAGGTCTCCGAACGGCTGAGGGCCTCTTGCTTCAAGGAACCCTCCTTGAGAGCGGAGTAGCCGAGGGCGTCCGATCGATTCATGACCAGAACAAAATTTTCCCTGCCTTCATACTCGTATCCCTGAGTGCGTCTGCGGACATGGTATGAGATTTCAAAGCCAAGAAAGTTGAACCCATCCCGATTGGAAAAATAGGTCGGAAGGATTCGGAGAATTGGGGCGATGATTTCATCGAAAACCCGGTTTGTGCGTTGGTTTGAGGTGAGGAGGTCGGCACTGTAAGACGCGTTGTAGTTTCCGGTGATCTTCAGGACAGTCCGGCCGTGAAAATTTACAAATTCCAAGCCCCGCTGGTCTGCCCCGACCTGCTCTTTGGGATCGAGTCCGGCATAGCGGTTCAGGAAGAATTCAAAGGGGAATTGCAACTTTCCGATGCCTCGTTTCAGCTCGATGAGTGATTTCAAATAAGTCTTCTCAAGAGCCTTGAGCTGAGGGTCCTTGATCTCATCGGGACTGACCTGGCCATAACTGAACTGGGGGATGGACAAAAGGCATATCAATACCAAACCTGCACGGAGGTAAGTCTGAGTGCGTGTGAACACAGTGCTTGTTGATTGGTTCCAAAGTCCCCTCATCCTCTCCTCACTTGGTTGAACCCTCCTCCTTGGAGGTCTGCTTGACGGAATATTGTGAGGCTGGCCGGGCCGGAGGATGGTAAGGAGGCTGCGCCACTGCGCGGGTGTATGCGATGACGGCTCGGATTTCCTCTTGTGAGAGCGTTCGGCCCCAGGGAGGCATCATAGCGGATTTTCCCATAGCACTGCCCCCGAGCGTGATGATGTTCCGGAGGAATTCATCACTCAAAGGGTTCAGAATGGACCCATCATTAATGAGTGAAGGAGTGGGGCTGACGTTCGAACGGTTTGAGGGGCCGGCTGGCGTCGCCTCTGCATGGCACCAAACGCATTTCTCATAGAATACCCGTTTACCCTGGGACTGTTCGAAATTCAGCGGAATGAGGCGATCGGGGTTTGTCCAGTCTCGCTCCACATCGTAAGCAGTGATGGTGGGATCAGTCTGGGCTGAGGAAGTTTTTCCCCGGCAGGAACACTGGACCGCGAGCATTACAAAGGCAAGTAAGAGCAGCAACCCACTCCGCTTCATCGGCTGCCTCCGGGTGTGCCAACCGTTCCGCGAGGGGCTGGGATGTGGGGGTTCTGCCGGAGTGTTGTCAGGTAGGCCGTCAGTGACTTTATTTCCTCATCAGTGAAATCACGGCGGGGCTCGATGGTATCTGGAACAAGGGCCTGGGGATTCTTCAGCCACGCGGTGATCCAGGCGGCATTCATCCAGTTCCCCACATTATTGAGATTCGGTCCCACATATCCCCCGGTCGCTCCGATGGTATGGCAAGACTGACATTGGTATTTCACTTCATAAAGCTGCTTGCCCAGGTTGGCCATCTCCGGGGTGAATTCCTTGGGACTCACGCTGTCCGGATTCACAGAAGGACTCTGGGTAACCATCCCGAGATAATCCGCCAGAATGGCAGCCTCTTCCTCAGTCATTCCGAACTGGGGCATCCGGGAGGTGAGAGCGGGGCGCAAGGTTTGCGGGTTCCTCAGGAAGGCGATGAGCCAGGGCCGTTGCGCGCGGCTGCCTTCAAACGAGAGATCCGGTGCTAGGGTGCCCCCGAAACCATTGAAGCGATGGCACACATAGCATTTGTATCGTTCGTAGACCTCGCCAAATTTTCCGGCGGGGCGGAACCTTGCTTGTGGAGCCGGCACAACGAGCTGGGCATAGGCGGCAGTTGCCGGCTGGCCCGTCATACTCAACAAGGCCGCGGTCAGGGCCTCCAGATCCTCGGGCTTGAGATGATATTGGGGCATTCGGGCCGCAGGATTGACAGAGACAGGGTCGGCGATCTTTGCCCGGATATAGGCAACAAGGGTGTGGGGAATCCTTGCCTCGCCAAATAGCAATTGCGAAACCGTTTTGCTGCCCAACTGGGAGAGGTCCGGACCAAAATCCGATGGCGACTTCACGCCCTTGATGGCATGGCAACTGGCACAACCTTTCTCCAGGAAAAGTCGTTGTCCCAATTGAATTTCATCGGGCCGGGGTGGACCCAGCGATGGAAGGTTGCTCAACAAGTCCGGGTCGGTCAGATTCGATTGAATGTACCGGGTGACTTTGAAGAGATCTTCGTCGGTCCACTGGTATTGTGGCATCAGTGCATGAGGTAAGTATTCACCCGGATTCCGCAGCCAGGCGATCAGCCAGTCGCCATTGACCTTGCTCCCAACTTTGGAGAGCTCGGGCCCAATATCCCCGCCGATGAGTTTGGTCTCTCCGGCGCGGGTGACCGCCAGGGAGTGGCAAGTGACACAAAACATCTGACGGAAGCGCACTTCTCCTTGTTGTGCGAGGTCAGCCTTTTTTTCCCAGGCTGCGATGACACGGGCATCGAACTTATAGGGCTCGAGGGGCTTACTCTTGAGCGAACTGAGATAACCGGAAAGGGCCCTGAGCTCCTGCTCATTCAGTCGGAACTGAGGCATTCGGGGTTCTTCTTCATTCTCGTAGCCATTCACCACCACGTTGCCGTTGCTATCCGTGATGGTGCGCGGCTCCTTGAGCCACTTGTAAACCCACTCCCGGCTGACCTTGTTGCCCACTTCGGTAAGGTCCGGGCCGATCATTGCGGGGCGCTCAATTCCCTGCAAACGATGACATCCCACACAGTTGAGGTCTTCCAGGAGTTCGCGACCCCGATTGAGCTTGGGCGTGTCCGGAATCTCGCTGCGATGGCAGACCCCGCATGAAGCCTGGATGTATCCGACGGGCAAAAGGGGCTGTTCCCACGCCAGGGTGGTTTGATGTGCTTCTTTCACTTCAGTGGCAAGACCCTGGCCCCGATGACACACGACGCATCCCCATTCCTTTGCCCGGTGTGGGATTGTGGGATGACCCCGGAAAGGCTCGGGAACCGAGCTATCAAGCAGGCTCGGTTGCGTGATTCCGAGGTGGCACGTGGAGCAACGGTCCACTACATTGAGGTTCGGAATCCAAATCTGGTCGATTCCGGAATGGAAATCAGCCAGAAGCCTCTTGGTATCCGGGCGAGTCTGGGCGAAGTGCACAAACTCCTTTTTGTATCGCTTCCATTGCTGGAGCAGATCCTTCAGGGGAGAGATGGCCAGGACGACCAAAAAGAGCACACTGGTAATCGCAAATGCCAGACGAAGGCCCTTCGATGGTTTTCCCATTTCTTCGTAATTCATGCTATCTCCACGGCCAGACCCAGGACCAACCGGGTCCACGGAAGAAGGTGCCGACAATAGTCAGGATAATGGCGACCGTGATGAACCAGGTCATCACCCACCAGGAAAGAGGGCGAGAACCCAGGAACTCGAGGAAGCGTCCGCGACCCGCTGCGGGAACGTAGGCGGTTAGAGCGAGACCGGAGATGACCACCGTCGGGATGATGACGGTCCACGCGTGGTAAATCCCGAAGAATACCAGGAGGACCACGATACAGCCCAGGAACAAGTTGAGACGCCTTCGAGGGTGATTCGCCCAGAGCGGTTCGCCCTGGATATTGACATTGAAATAGGGGATGAAGACGAGAGCGACCACCACCAGTCCGGGGATGAGGACCCCTGCGACGATGGGCGGAAAGTAGTGCAACAATTCCTGCAATCCCAGGAAGTACCACGGGGCCTTGGCGGGGTTTGGAGTCAAGAGGGGATTTGCCAGTTGCTCGAGGGGGGCATCCCAGAGAAGTGCGATCACAACCAGGACGATCGTCAGGATCTCGAAGGCAATGGCTTCCCGCAGGATGAGCTGGGGATAGGACATCACCTGCCGTCCAACCTCGCCCTTCACCTTGGCTGAGGTTTTCTTCGTGATAAAAACAATTCGACGCGGTTCCTTCTGGGCGTCGGAACCAAAGCCGGCTTCGTATCTATTTTTCTCGCTCATGGTCCTCTTTTACGGTCAAGCCGCCATCCTTTTGAACCCGCCAGAGATGGATGGCAATCAACATCACGGCGGCGAGGGGAAGGATCACAACGTGAAGCACATAGAAACGTAGTAGCGCGTTTTCGCCGATTTGATGACCTCCGAGCAACAGAAAGCGCATCGGTTGTCCTAAGAGGGGTACGTAAGAAATGATGTTGGTTCCCACGGTAATGGCCCAGAAGGCCAACTGATCCCACGGCAGCAGGTACCCGGTGTAGCTCAGAAAGAGAGTAATCAAGAGCAGTCCAACCCCCACTACCCAGTTGAACTGATGGGGTGGTTTGTAGCCGCCGCGGTAGAAGACATGGAACATGTGCCAGAAGACAGCGATCACCATCGCTTCCGCACCAAACCGATGGAGGTTGCGCAGGAACACGCCATTGGACACAACGAAACGAAGATCCTTCATGTCGCGATACGCCTGGGGCACGGCCGGATGGTAATAGAGCATCAAAAGGATACCCGTGACGGACAGGAGCAGGAACAGAAAGAATGAGAATGAGCCCAGGTAATACGTTGCGCGGACTCGCAGGGACTTGTCGCGGACTTTGACCGGCAGGACGTGCAGGAAGAGGTTGCCGAAAACGGCCAGGCTGCGGGTGCGATTCGTGCGTGCGGGGCCGCGTCGGAAGATGGATTTCCAAACACGAGTGCTCCTCAACTGATCGAGTGCGCGCTGCGCCGAATTCATGATCATCGGTTTCCTCAGACTTTCAAAACCTGCGTCTGCTGGACGATCTCCAGAGTGTCCACGAGCAGATCGCCATCGGGGGTCAACCGGACGGCGAAATGGGTCAGGGGGCGAGGAGCGGGACCCGCCTCTACCGAGCCTTCGCGTTTGAATTTGCTCCCGTGACAGGGGCAAGCGATCATATTGAGTTCCGGTTTCCACTGCGTGATACAGCCGAGGTGCGTGCAAATGGCTGACTCAGCGTAAAAACCTTCCGGCGTTCTGACGATATACACCTGTTGATCCGGCAGATAGGTGACTGAATTCACCGGGTAGTCATCCGGCGGGCCGATTCGAAAACTCGTGGGAGGCTCAAACAGAACATTGGGGGAAAGGTACCGTGTGGTCACCACGATCGAGCCAATCCCTGCGACCCCCAGTGCCATCGCCGTAATTTCACTGAGAAAGTTACGCCGGGAGGAACCCGATGCTTCCTCCGCCGGGTTCGGGACCTGCGCTCCGGTTGAATCCTTGGGATTGGTCACGGCTGGGACACCTCAAGTTCGATGACATCAGGATCGTGTTCGAAAACTTCGAAGGCTTCCATGGTGATCGTCTGGACAGGACACCGTTCCGCACACAAGCCGCACCGAATACAAATGGTTTCATCTTTCACCATCATGGAGCCTTCGGAAGCCGGGAGATCCGCGGCATCCAAATGCTGCAAGGTTCCTTCAAGCGAGGGGGCTTCGGCGACGAGGCGTGCCTGGGTCTCGCCTGAAACTTCCAGTTGGCTCAGCGGAACAAGCGTCAGGCAGTTCTCAGGGCATACATCCACGCAGCCGCCGCATAAAATACACTCGGTGCCTTTGTCTTCATTCCCCTCAAAGATAGTGTTGATCCAGCACTGGAGGCATCGCGACGCCTCCTGCTTCGCTTGCTCTTCGGTATAACCGCTCTCAACCTCCGTAATGCCCGTTCTCCGATCGAGGGGGATCGTGGGAACGGGAAGACGGGAATACTCATCGTAGTTGTCGACCATCTGGTGATGGTCGAGCACGGTGATCTGCACATACTTGGGTTTGGGTATCCACTGACCACCCTGCAGGTACCGGTCGATCTGTTCTGCGGCTTTTTTCCCGTCCGCGACGGCGCTGATAATCAAACGAGGGCCGAAGGCGATGTCTCCTGCGGTGAAGATCCCCGGGGCAGTGGTCATCAGCGTTTCGGGATCGAAATCCCGTCCTCGGAGCGAAGAAACGAAAGGTCAGAAGCCTGTCCAATAGCGAGGATGACGGTGTCACAGGTTATGATGCTTTCCGTCCCCTCCTCGAACGTCGGATTAAAACGATGCTGGGAGTCGAAAACCGAAGTGCAGTGGACCGTCTCCAGCCCGGTCACCTTGCCGTTCTGGCCCGTAAATCGCTTGGGCCCCCGCGAAGGATGAATGGTCAGCCCCTCGCGCTGCGCCTCTTCGATCTCCTCCTCGAAGGCCGGCATCTCCTTTCGGGATTCAAGGCACACCATGTGGACCTCAAGGGCACCCAGGCGCAACGCCGTCCGCGTGACGTCAGTCAACTCTTTCATGGCCACCTGCAGTTCGCTGTCGCTCAAGCTATCCGGCAAGAGAGATGATGTGAGCGTCTCCAGGGTCTGTTGCTGCTGCTGGCGCAGGGCAGAGCGGGCGACATCGATGGCGACGTTGCCGCCCCCGATTACCGCCACCCGTTTACCGATAGAAAACCGGTACCCGAGATTGACATTCAACAAGAAATCGACGCCCTTGATAACGCCGTCCAGGTCGTGACCCGGGATCGGCAAGTCCCGGCTGCGGTGCAGCCCGATGGCAAGAAGGATGGCTTTGAATCCTTCCGCCTTAAGATCCTGAAGAGAAAAATTGCCGAGCCGCGAATTCAACCGGAGCTCGGGGCCGAGGTCGAGGATCTCCCGGATCTGCGCCTGCACGACGTCTCTCGGCAAGCGGTATTCAGGGATCCCCAGGTGGAGCATTCCCCCCGGAACGGAAGATGCTTCAAAGATCGTGACCGGATATCCGAGCAACGCCAGATCGTGTGCTGCGGAAAGGCCGGCTGGGCCCGAACCAATGACCGCCACGCGCTCCGAGTGTGTGATTTTCGGTTTGTTGGGAAACACATCGACGGGATTGCGCGATTCCGGGCCATACCGCTCGGTAACGAACCGTTTTAATGCGCGGATCGAAATCGGAGAATCAAGCGCCCCGCGCCGGCAGGCGGTTTCACAAGGATGGCCGCAAACCCGGCCGCAGATCGACGCCAGGGGATTGGGACTGCGGGCATAGCGGTACGCTTCCTCGTACTTCCCCTGCGCAATCAAGGACACGTAGCGGCCCGCCTGGGTGTGAACCGGACAGGCCTGCATACAAGGGAAGTTCGACTCCAGCCAGTCCAGGTCGACTAGTTTTGACCGGGATTCTCCCACGCGAACACCTCTCCTCTATCAAGATCTTTGGAACACGCTATCGAACCTTGCTTCGAAGTCCATCAGCGGTGAACCGTAAGGTTGGCTGTGGCGGTGCCGCTGGTGACCGTGACCGCCTGGGTCGTCGGTTTGCCCTCTTCGCTCCAGGTCTTCAACGTGTAATTACCGGCGGGAACATCCTTGATTTCAAACTCGCCCTCCTTGCCCGTCACGGCAAAGTAAGGGGTGGGAACCACCACCACGTATCCCGACATCTCCGGATGGACGTTGCATAGCAGCGGGGCCGCTCCCAGATCATTAAACGTAAAAGATTTTTTCACCCCCTGGGGCCAGGTTCCCAGGTTGGACGCCAGCTTCTTGTTCCCACCCACTGACGGCCAGTAAACGTTGTGGCCCACGGAATCGCTATTGAGAAAATCAACGGCGGTCCCCTTGAGCACCACCACCACGTGCGGGATGAACGTCATCTTCTTCTGATCGATCACCACATGGGCGGAAGGTGCAGGGAAGGTCTTTCCGGAAATCTCATCGATGTACACCGCGATGGAGGCGGCCGAGCGCATCCCTTGGGCTGTCACTTTGCCCTGGATGTTCCCTGCGAAATTCGACGCGGGCACGCTGAGCAGGAACACGAAAAAGAACACGACGGACCAAATTCCGGGGGCTATCCGGTCTCTAAGACATTTCATGGTTGGCTCCAATGGTTGACTTCATGGGTTTATCGTCCTGTATAGAAACAACAACGGATGGAAGCGGATCAGAAGGAATAATCGATTCCCGCAACCGCTCCATTTGCGCGGAAAAACTGCCCGGCCTCACCAAAGGGCGTCTGCCAGCGGTGCTGATATTCGAACACCATTTTGAGATTCGCGCGGATCAAAAACTGAATGCCGGGTGAAAAACGATTGCGGGTGTCGTGCACGGACAACCCGTTCAGTTGGTCGGTCGGCGAGTTCACTGCGTCATAGCGCATGAGCCCGATTAGCCAGGGATAGAACCAGTATTGCGCCTGGACAAACCCGCCGCTAAAGGTCACAGGGGCGCCGTGGTCCAGAGTAAATGTCTCCGTGTTGGGGATCAGGTTGGAATCGTGCCCGTACATTCCCAGCCCGTACAACTCGAAGTTCTGATGCTTGAAACGGAAATCTCCTCCGACGCGATAGAACGGCTCATGGATCGTTCCAAAATCCGGAAAGAGCGACCGATCGACATTCAAGGCGTTGCGCCCGTAGTAGTAGAAGGCCCCGAGGCGGAGCGAGGTGTGATCATGGGGCCCGGTCGGACCGGAGGCTTGAACTTCCTTTCGGGTGCTGTGATCCCGGTCAAAGTTGAACTTCTGCGAAACCCGGAAATAGACATCCTTGGTATTGCGGGCGGCCGTCGAATCATTGGATCCGTTGAGAAAGGAAACCGACCACGAAAAATTCCCGTCGTGAGGATAGCCGCCAAATTCAATTCCGCGCTGCGTTGCGGCAAACACGAAGGGATTGCTGGTTGAGCCCTGGGACCCGGCGACGCTCGCCTGGTCGTAAATGTCATAACCCGTGGGATTGATGGTTCGCGCCCCCGTGAAGGGCAAGTCCAACTCGAACTGGCCAAACCGGATGTTGAGGGCGTCCTTGGGTAGATGAAAGAGGTGTCCCACATCATTGGCTTTCAAGTAACCGTCCCCGAGACCCCCATCAGCGCCCGATCCCCCCGTTGAAATGTCATCATCAATCCAGAATGAAAGACTGGGTCCGAGGCTGCCGGCGGCAATGATCGTGAACGTGTTTGGCGTGAATAAATCCGTTCGCGGGAGGAACCCCAGCGCTAGCGGCTGCTTGCTGTTGTAGCTGGCGAAGCCGGAATAACGGAATCCGATGGGAATGCTTCCCGGCAGTTCGCCCGGATAAATCGCCTTGGGAAAGGCTTGGCGCTGCGCCGCCGCCCCCAATAGGACGGGAGGCTCCTTTACAAAGGTCTCATCATCCTTGGGGAACTTAAAACCATTCTTCTTGAACGCTTCGCCGAAGTCGTTCAACTCGGGATAATTGTTGTGGCATGTGGCACAGGATGTTTGATATTTGCGCGCAAATGCGGGGATTGCGTACGCGTTGGGAACCGGCCTCAAGAGCAGATAGAATAGAGTAATTCCAAAAACGACAAGGGCCCCCATCAGCACACCGGTACCTAGCTTTCGATAGCGGGACATAAAAACTCCTCCTTTGTATCGATCGAGGGTTAAGAGTCTGATCGAACTTTGCTCGTAAGACATCGCTTTACCATAGGCGACGGCTGGCTTTATTACGATGAAGTAACAAGAGTGCTGAGGAACGTTAGATTGAAAGAAGGAATGATGACTTATGAGACCGGTGGAGCTCGATCTGCGGTTGAAGCGAAGATCTGAAACGAGGGTGAGCAAGGCAAAGAAGGAATGCCGGTAATAAGACGATTTGAAGCCGGATCCAGGTAAATGGGGTTGGAGAGGGAGGCATTTTCGAAACTTGACCACACGCAGGCAGCACAAGAGACCCCGTCAGAATTCTGAATCAAAGGCCCCCCACTGCTTACGTGAGGGAAGGGCTCGGCAGGATTCGCAAGGAACTCGAGCGAGAGTTGACACACATGGAAATCGTCCGAGGCCGAGAGGACGGGGAACACCAAGAGGGTTATCACAAGCCAGGCAAGGGTTGCACACCCGCGGCTTCTCGGAAGTGTGCTGGAATGTGAGCTGTCTTGTGCTGGCCCGGTTCTTTTCAAACCCGCCTCGAATTGCATGGTCTCGCGTTTAAAGTCAGACAATGAGTTCTTCCATCCGATCAGGTCTGTTGTGTTTCCAACCGCTTGATGGTTGTGGCGAGCCATTCCCGCAGGACTTGCTCGAGGCGGTCTTTATCGCCACTCTCTTGAAGTGACGCAATCGTATCTCCCGTGTTGTTCAACGGAATATGGTGGCAGGGTAGCTCCCTTCCCGCGCGATCGGCCGGGACAAAATCCATGAGAAAACAGTGATAACAAGGCTCGCGCTCTTCTTCCTGGCGGCCGAAATTTAAGCAGGTGACCGAGTCACGCAAGTAAAGAGGTTCCACACGAGGCGTTCGGACAGATCGTCCATAACCGCCGTCCTGCAAAACGTTCAGTTCAAGTTTGAGTTTGTCGACGATTTCAAGTCTTCGGAACTCATTCATGGCCGTTTCCCCAGGATCCAGGTCGCCTCCGCGCTCCATCCAGGGAGCGCCGGTTCAAATAGGGTTTAGAAAGCGCTTTGCTAAGGTACCCATCCTGATTGTACTCAGAAATCGAAGAGATGTCTCAAATAAATTCGCCTAGGTCTGCTCCATGGGTCTTTTCATCAGTTGAATTTCATACAATAGAGTGGTCCACAGCGCTGATTCCCATACCAGGGGTTTTTTGTTGAGAGGAAGTTCCCTGATCCACCCCAGGAGTTTCGCGTGAAGGCGGTGCGTGTCCTCCTTCTCCCTGATTGATGCGATGGTTTCGCATGAGCTATTCAGGGGGATGTGGTGACAGGGAACTCTCCGGGCCTTCTGCTGCTCTGGGATGATCGGCCACAGGGAGCATAGGTCTCGTCTACAGGATCGGGCGCGACCCCCGCACTCGAAACTGAGAATGGCTTGAACTGGGTTGGTTTGTTCCATCTCGACCTTCCGCCAAACCAATTGATCCCGGCACCCACCGAGTCAACTCAGGATATCTTAATCCTAACGGAACAAGCAATTCATTTTCCACAAGGGGATGAATCCGGCTCCATGATTAAGGTGGGCAGGTGGATCGGTTTATCAGACGACAAAGATCAAAGGGCAGTTTCCAATCTCAGGTACTATTTTCAAGGCCTTACAAGAGAATTCAAATTCCCGCCTAGTTCACATCTCTCAAATTTTAGGCCCCCTGAGCTGGGACTTGCGCTATAATTATTCGTTATAGTCTTCAACCACCGAAGGACCGTAACGTTCCAAATGTAACAGAACTGTTGCGCTGCAACTCCGGGCGCGAATCCGAGATCCAGGAGAATCTTGTGCTGATGATGGTGATCAATCTGTTGCTGGGACTGGCGGCAGTGGCTGGAATTGTCTGGGATATATCGACCGGGCAAATCGGTTCCATGGATGGGAACTTCCTGGCAGTTGTCTGCCTGCTCCTGGCGATGATTTTTTTGGGAGGTTTTTTCTCCGGCCTTCGCAATGGAGACCTCGGGCAGATCCTGGAACGGATTCGGCACAAGGCTACTGAGAGGAAAGGATAATCGTCAAATTTTTTTGTAGCCATTGAAGGTTTTCGAAACCTTGCTCACCTCGTCACCCGCTTCGATTCAAACAGGACTCGAAATCCAACTCCTGAGAAATGCCGGTTCCGCGGAACTCTTCAGATAATGCGCAAATTGTTATGACCTTGACGACCGCCCCGCCCCGCACTGCTGGCGACTCACCCATGGGGAAGTCGCACGATTATTCCCCGGGCGACCAATTCATTCTTCCAATGGTCTCGCTTTCGTGGCGCGAGTTGATTCGATTCTACAGACAGAAGCATCGACTCCTGGGTGCCCTGGCAACTCCCCTGGTTTTTTGGTTGTTGATTGGGGCGGGGCTGGGGGCTTCCTTTCACCCGCCGGATTCAGTCCTCCCCCGTGGAGCGACGGCCATCGAATATCTTTATCCCGGAACCCTGGTCTTGATTCTGCTATTCACATCTATCTTCTCTACGATTTCGGTCATCGAAGATCGTCGCGAAGGATTTCTTCAGTCGGTGTTGGTGGCCCCAGCTTCACCGGCAGCCATTGTGCTCGGAAAGATACTGGGAGGCACAATCGTCGCGCTCCTGCAGGGGATACTTTTTCTACTTCTTGCCCCATGGGTTGGAATCCAGGTCACGGTGATTTCAGGGCTCGTCCTGGTCGCGCTCGTGTGTTTGATTTCATTTGGGCTGACCGCATTAGGACTGACCCTGGCCTGGCGAATGCAATCCACCCAAGGGTTTCACGCCCTGATGAATCTGGTACTGATCCCATTGTGGTTATTATCGGGGGCCTTTTTCCCTGCCTCCGGAGCTCCCCGCATTTTAAAATGGACCTTGAGATTGAACCCGATTTCCTATGCGGTGTCCTCATTGCGCCGCGGTCTCTATTGGAATACCGGAACCCCTCTGGAGGAGCCTTCCATGGGGCTTTGCGTTCTGGTGGTGAGCTTGTTCGCCCTCGTCCTTTTCGTCGCTGCAGTCAGGATTGCTTCCGTCGAAACAGTGGGGGACTTGAAATGAGTATCGAGTTGGCAGGAATTCGAAAAACCTTGATGGTACTGGCGCTTGCCCTGGGTGTTTCTATCATCGGACTCGCTGTTTTTTCGTGGAGGACAGCGGGGATGAAGGCGCGACCGGAGCTTCCTGATTATGGAGCGGTACCCCCCTTCTCTTTGACCGACCGGACCGGGCGGCCGGTGCGCCTGTCTGATTTGGAGGGGAAGGTGTGGGTGGTTGATTTCATCTTCACCACTTGCCCGGGTCCGTGTCCGGTCATGACAAGCCAGATGAAACGGCTGCAGGACGAATTGAAAGGGAACCCTCGCGTGCGGCTCGTGTCCATTACGGTGGATCCAGAGACCGACACCCCCGCAGTCCTTTCAAAATACGCCGCCGCCGTCGGGGGCGATCCCGAACGGTGGTTCTTTCTGACGGGCCCCAAGAATGAGATTCGCGATCTGGCGAACCAGGGCCTTCATCTCGCCGTCACGGAGAATCCCGATGCGGCATCAAATCCTGGACAGGGAGCGATCATTCACAGCACTCGCTTTGTGCTGGTCGATGGCCGGGCACACATCCGGGGTTATTTTGACAGCACCGACGATCAGTTCCTCCAGGAGCTGGCCCGGGGGATTGACCGTCTGCTGGGAGAAAAATCCAGTTGATTTCGATCACTGAACTGCCGGCTCTCAATGCCACCTTAAACGGAGTCAGTGCGGCCCTTTTGGCGGGCGGGTTCCTCTCGATTCTGAATCGAAAGATCCTCCTCCATAAGATCTTCATGCTGTCGGCCTTTTTCACGTCGACTGTTTTCTTGGTGTCCTATCTGACCTACCATGCTCACGTCGGTTCGGTGCGATTCAATCATTTCGGTTGGATTCGGCCGGTATACTTCAGTATCCTTCTTACTCACACGATCCTGGCAGCTCTCATCGTTCCACTGGTGCTTGTCACATTGTCCCGGGCCTTGAAGGGAAAATTTGAGAAACACAAGAAGATTGCGCGATGGACACTCCCGCTGTGGTTCTATGTCTCGGTGACGGGCGTGGTGATTTACTGGATGCTTTACCGGATGTGAGAGTTGTGAGCACCTTTGAAAAGTAAGCAGGGCGTTTCAACGCAGAGGCCGCTGAGACTATAAAGCATCGAATACTGTTTTTGAGATTCCTCGCGTATTCGGCGTCTCCGCGTTCAGTGGGTTTGTCGAGACACTGCAAGTTAGGATGAATTAAATGGACGAGACACTACAAGCCGATCACTTGCCGAATCCGCAGGTTCAGAGAAAGAGACCCCGATGGTCGATGATCCTGATTCTGCTGGCGGCCTGGCTCGTCACCTTGATGCCTTTCCTCTTTTGGAAAGCCACCTGGTTTGGCACTCGTCTCAGCGACGCTCAGCTTGCCAATTACTTGAGTGACAATAAAAACCCCAGACACGCGCAGCACGCCCTGGTTCAGGTCTCGGACCGGATGTCGCGCGGCGACCGGGGTGTGGTTCAGTTCTACCCGCAAATGGTCGCCCTGGCAGACAGTCCTGTGGTGGAATTGCGCATGACGGCGGCCTGGGTGATGGGGCAGGACAACAACTACGAACCATTCCACAGAGCCCTCCTCAATCTGGTGAATGATCAAGATCCCCTGGTTCGATGGAATGCGGCGCTGGCACTGGTTCGTTTCAAAGATGATACCGGACGGCCTGCACTACACGAAATACTCCGGCCGTTCACCATCTATGCACCCGCTGCGGGAATTTTCAAAGAGCGGTTGAAACCCGGGGATACGGTGAACCGGGGCACTCTGATGGCGCGCATCACTGCTGCTACGTCCGACGAGCCTGTAGAAATTCGCTCCCCCATTTCCGGACGGATTACCTCGCAACTCGTCTCTAGTGGCAGAAGTCTTGCCGCCGGCACCCCGGTATTCATCCTCTCCCCCGACGAAAAGCAGGTTTGGGAAGCGCTTCGCGCCTTGTACCTGATCGGCGTGCCTTCCGACCTTCCCGATGTCCAACCGTTCACCCACCCCATGGTATACATGTCTGACCGCATCCAACAGCAAGCCCAACTCACCGTCGAAGCCATTCAAAGGCGTCAGACGGCAAATTAGAAGGGGCTTTGAGGATTCGAGTGGTAAAGTGTTGGGGTCGCATCTCCATAATCCATTTTCCAGCTCACCCAAGGCAGACCGGATCGTGGACGGTCAACTCAAGGTGACGTGAGTCTCAGGGCTCGACGTCAAGTTTTGCCGACTTGGGGGATCGTCCAACATGACTTTCATAGGGAGGGGTCGCCGTTCTGACCCAATATGAAAATGGATTATGGAGATGCGACCCCAATAACTTCAGACCCAAACGCAGCAGATGCGCTAACCACTGCGCGTCGCTCCAATCGTTGGTGTACTTGATCCCGCTGTACTGCTCGTTGCCGGCCGGATGGGCCAGGTGCACCTTCCAGCCCGCCTCCATCAGCCCATCCACCAGCCAGTACCAGTTGTAAGTCGATTCCACGACGATCCCGACTAATGACCCTCGAAACGGTTCCAGCGCGGGCAGCACCACACTCAGCACGTTGGCCTGCTTGCGCCGCAGCACCACCTGGTCCTGTTCGTCGCTCACGATCAGATAATTGTTGTTGGAATGTAAGTCAATTCTTGCGTACAATCTCATGGCGTGTTGTCTCGCTTTCTCCCTCCCGTACCCCGGGAGGGGAAGGTAAGCTGTCTTTTGTTTGTCGCAAAAGACAGCTTTTTTGTTAGGCCGGCCGGAGCTGGAAGGCCCGCCTTCGGGGATTTCCCCCGCCGGCACCGTGGCGCTCAGGTCGCTCTTCAGCGTTGCCCTATCCTCCCGGTGCTAGCCAAGAGGGTACGCCTTTCTGGGGATTTCCTTTGCCCAAAAGCAATAAACTTACTCCACAACTTTGAGATGTATAGGCCTGGACATAGGACAGAAGGATGGGTGGCGGCAAGGACGACATATCGAGAGAGAGGACTCGTCTCAAAGGTTCGCAGCGAGTGTATAATTCCCTAGTGAACCTGCACGCATAAAGAGGTCGCGTCCTTGCAACCTTCCCCCGTGAATGCAACTCCAGTGGCGAGATCGTTGCGCGTTCAATGAGAAGGAGGTTGGCACAAGACCCGCTCCACTTTGTCCTATGTCCAGGCCTGACCCTTTTTTTCTTTTTTTCCTGGAACACTGTCGGGTGACGTAGATAAGAAGGTGAACTTGGGGGCTTCAGGTAATTCTGAAGAGGTTACCGTTGGCGGGGCCTATGGCGAAGGGGTCGTTGTTGGCGGCGAGGTTACGAACAGTGGCTTTAGTGAAGTTACTCACGCAATTGAGGACGCCATAATCAAAGATGCGAAAGAAAAGATTGATCAGTTAAAGCAAACGATAGACAAGGCGAAGAAATCCGACTGAGCTTAGACTCGTGTTTTCGGAGATGCCAAGAGCACGACTGGCAGCGAGAGGGGTTCCAATGACTTTTTTCGATGTACTGGCACTGATAGTAGGAGTTATCGCGATCGTGATCGGGTGTGTGGGAAAGACCTTTTACTATGCAAAGAGCTTGAAGTTTGTCAGCCTATCCGACAAGCGCGCCCCTACATGGCAAGGACGAGCGATGTTCCTAGGCGTCGGCGTGCTCTTCCTCATTATAGAGCTGAAGCACCTGTTTTTCGAAGGCAAATGAATGCGGAGGGTCAGGTCTCCGCAATCTGCATTTGAAGAGGCACCTCCGCATTTTTTTCATTCGCGATCTTCAGCTAACCACCGCGCTGGCGCTCGCCCGTCAGCAAAAAACAGGGTCAGACCCCTGAGTATCCTGACTATCTTGTTTATTTGCTTTGCGGTGTCGGGATCAGCGAGAGAATTTGATTCCGAGGTTTTTTTCGACTTCTTCGGTGGGGACCATGTCGATGGCGTCCCACGGGCACCCATCCAGGAAAGCGCCATCGGGACCCTTGCTGGTGCATTTCTTGCAGCCAATGCAAGTTTGCGGGTCCACTTCAATGCGGCCGAATGGAGGGTGGTCTTCGTCTGGAACCCAATACATGCACTCTTCCACCGGGCAATATTCAACACATGCGGGAGACCCGGCACAACCGGTACAATTCTCCGTGATGACAGCCAGTTCTTTGGGAATCTTCTTCCGAGGGGTTGTCAGTCCCTTGGACTTGGGTTCGCTCTTGATTACCTCAGTCGACTCCATGCGTGCAGTCTCCTCTTAATTCACGGTGTCATCAGGGTCGCAAAGCATCTTATGTGACCTTCGCGATCCAGTCAAGTTGGCAATCAAACCCTGACTCGAATGGCGCTAAGACAAGAGGCTTGGGGTTCCGATTTGACTCAGTCCCGGAGAAGATACTTGTGATAACCCGAGTCGACAAAACGAGTCGCCTCAGACTGGGCTCCTCCGGGCTTGCCCTTACGCGGCAAATAAAACCCCGGACTTGAAGGAACCCTTTCAGGGTAATCCATGAATCAATCAAAAATCCCAAACCCAGGGTTGCCCAAGGGGCAACCCTGGGCTATTGAAGGGTTCCCCTTCAGGGAACCGAAACAATCAACAGCCCAACTTCTTAAGTAAGCGCCGTCCCAGCCTGACTCTAATCTCATCACCAGAGACCTTCGATGGCCAACCCGGCCGCGCACCGGCCCAACTTAGCTCGAATTCTTCTGATCCTGCGTTCGGGCGGCCGCCACCGCCTTGAGCACGTCCTCAGGAGAAGGCATGTCTCCATCCCATCGGGCCACAATCGAATCCCCGCGGCGCAATTCCATCATGGGAACCGCCTTTGTCATCAGCCAAAGGTAGTTGAACGGGATTCTTGTGTACTGGAGCCTGAGATTGCCCTGCCCCAGGAAATCCGCAATCTGCGCGTCGGTTTCAGCGCCGAGGTAGGTCTGGATGGGTGGCAGGTTGGGCGTCTCTCCAATGCGGTTGAGTCGCTCGGAGTTGGCAATGCAGTGTGGACATGTGGCGCTCAGATAGATGATGATGTTCAATTGCCCCTGGATCGTCTGGTCAACCGAGGAAACTTTTGAACGGGCATCGATTTCCGAATAGGTGGCCGTGCCAATGCACAATAGAGTAATGATGACGGAAATAATTTTTCGTCCTGCCAGCTCGAGAGTCCGGCGACGGTATTTGAATGTCACCAGGGTCATCAGCAAAAGGATCGTGTCTTGCCAGAGCACCGAAGCAGGTCCTCCCCGGTCGAAGGAGCCGAAACAGCCGCAATCATGTCCCTTCAACTCATTCCATCGAAAGCCGGTTGCGGCGAGAAAGATGACCAACAAACAGGCCACGGCCCCCAGTGCCAGTGTTCTCTGGAAACCGGTGATCAAACAGATCCCGATGAATGCCTCGAGAACGACCATGAAAAAGGCGGCAGGAAGGTCAAGGGATCCCGGCAGGATCTTGTAATAGCTGATTTGAATGGCGAACTGTCGGATATCCCATGCCTTCAAAAAAGCGGCGATGATGAACACCAGCCCGATCAACCACACCAGAGGTGTCACCCATCGGCTGGCTTTTTGAAAATCCATTTCCATGCATTCTCCCTGGGCCGTGAACGGTGCTCCCACCGTGTGAAATCGTAACCTGTTGCAGCGAATTGAGTCAAGTCGCGGAATTGCCGGGTGGTTCGCGCAGGCCCCGCAAGTACCGGGTACCGAAACGAGAGGAATAACGCGCTGATGACAGGCGAGTAACGATCAAACCAATTGACCGCTTCGCCGCAAGCCGCTATTATATGTTGATTTTTGAGGCTGGAGGAAGGCACCGTGGGGAAAACACATCTCACCCGTCATGAACTGCTTAAACAGGATGAATTCCTCGTCACCGTGACAGGGACCTGGGAATATCTCCAGGTACATGCGCGGGAAATTTTACTGGGCATTGGCACCGTTGCGGTGGTCGTGGTCGCGGTTTTTGGGATATCGTGGTTCATGAGGAACAGGCAACAGGTGAGCAATGAGGATATCAGTAACGCCATTCAACTTTATAGTTCGCCTCTTGTCACGGACAAGCAGCGAGCCCCGCTGGGTCCGAACCAACGCATCTTTGCCACCGCCCAGGAAAAATACACCAAGGCAGAGCAGGAATTTGCCCGTCTCAACCGCAAGTACAGCGGCCAGGTGATTGGAGAGACTGCGGCCTATTATGATGCTATGTGCAAGTACCATCTGGGGGATGCTTCGGGGGCGGTTCAACAATTGGAGGCCCTCACAAAGGCTTCGGGGAACGTGGAGACTGGTGCCCTGGCAAAGTTCGCATTGGCCCAAATCTACTCGGCGCAAAAGAACACATCCCAGGCGACCGGATTGCTGCAGCAGCTGATCGACCACCCGACGGTCACGGTTCCCAAAGTCACTTCCATGATGGCTCTGGCTGAATACTACCAAGCCATCAATGACAAGAACGCCGCAATTCAGCTTTATAAAAAGATTCAAACCGAATTTCCTAGCTTCCAGATTCAAGGTGAAGTGCGGTCCCGCCTGCTGGAGTTGGGGTCTGCCTCCTAGGCGATTTTCGGTATTAAAATTTCGACCGTAATTCTCAATCCAGGTCTTGAGCCTGGATTTTTTGTTTTACACGGGCTGTTTTTTCCCTATGGCCCCCAGGTTGAAAGAGTTTACTGTGGCCTTAATTCGCCATGGGACTACGGCTTTCGGTTCGATCCTTTCAAAGGAATTGAGAACCCGAGATGAAGTGTTTTCGAGCAGGGGAGGGAAGCTTGACAAAGAGGGGTTGGTTGCTATAATGCGTTGTTTTGCATGTCCGTTCGAGCTTCGCAGGGGCGCAGCGCCGCACGCTCGGCGAGGGTGTTGCTGATTACGCGATGGGCTGGTAATTTTAAATGTATATCGCCCTCAAAGACCTGGCGATCCAGCCGATTGTCATCTCCGAAGCATTAGAACCGGGGGTTGTCGACCTCCGTTCTGCCGATTTCAGACAGATCGGGCTTTTGAGCGTCGAAGCCGTGGCCTCGCTGGTGAGCGAGGAGGTTCGCATCAAGGGGACGCTGGAGGTGGAGATCGAGACCGCCTGCTCCCGATGCCTGGAGAGCATGCGAGTCCCGGTTAAGAAGTCATTCGATCTCTTTTATCGTTCGCACAAGAGCGTGGGTCCCGTTGAGCGGGATGAGGAGATTGAATTAAAACGACCGGACCTGGATGTAGGTTTCTACGTCGGAGCGGGACTGGAATTTGTTGACACTCTTCGGGAGCAGATTCTCATTGAGCTTCCGATGAAACCCATTTGTCAAACGGGTTGCCGGGGACTGTGTCCCCATTGTGGTGCCAACCGGAACACAGCGCCCTGCAGTTGTGCGGAAGAGGTATTCGATCCCCGATGGGCTGGTTTAAGCATTCTGAAGAGGTCCTAAGTTCCAGCCCGGGATCCTGCGGAGGCCGAATCCGGCGGGCCCGGCTTTCAGGACAGGGGATTTCAAGTTGAAGAAAGGAAGAAGATCATGCCAAATCCTAAGCGCAGGCATTCGAAGGCGCGGACGGCTCGACGTCGGGCGCACGACGCCTTGACCTCGCCCTCCTTCTCCGAATGTCCGAACTGCCACGAGATGAAATTGCCTCACCGGGCATGTCCGAAATGCGGATATTACAACGGGAAGGAAGTCATTGAAGTCGAGGCCGAGTAGGTTTCAGTGCCCTTTGACCCGGCGGAGGCCGTAGTGAGATTCGTGACAGGGAGACCAAACCCTCTCGCGGGATCAAGCACGCCGGGGGAGCTCCGAGATTGAGTCCGCGAAAGATCGAACGTGCAAATCATCTTGAGATTTTTTGCCGCTCCTACTGCTTATGATCAAGATCGCCGTTGACGCCATGGGCAGCGATCATGCCCCGCACAGTGAAGTGGAAGGCGCCATGGCCGCCGTCGAAGAATTTCCCGTCGCGGTGGTTTTAGTGGGGCCGGAGCAGATTATCCATGCCGAGCTCAAGCGTCGCCACTGCCCGCGCCATCTCCCCATTGAAGTACAGAACGCCTCCCAGGTCGTGACGATGGAGGACATGGCCGCGGCCAGCTTCCGTAAGAAACGCGATTCCTCGATTCATGTGTCCGCCCGGTTGGTGCGGGAGGGGAAGGCCGCGGGCGTGGTCAGTGCCGGCAATACCGGCGCCGTGATGACGACTTCCAAGATCGTCATGGGGGTGCTCCCGTCGGTCGATCGTCCCGGGCTCGCCGCGGTTTTTCCCACCTCGAAAGGGAAGCCCGCCATTCTCCTTGATGTTGGCGCCAACGTCGATTGCAAGCCCTTTCATCTCGAACAATTCGCCATCATGGGCGATGTCTATTCCCGCGTCATATTCAATGTGGCCCGCCCCCGCGTGGGGCTGCTTTCGATCGGAGAGGAGGCCTCCAAGGGAAACGATTTAACCAAAGAGGTGTATGGCCTCCTGAAAAAATCATCGTTGAATTTCATCGGAAATGTTGAGGGTCGGGATCTCTACAACGGGTCCTGCGATGTGATCGTCTGCGATGGTTTCACCGGCAACGTGGCCCTCAAAGTGAGCGAGGGTCTGGTGGAGGCTATATCGACGCTTCTTCGAGAGGAGCTTTCCGCCACGTTGACATCCAAGATGGGCTATGTTCTTTCTCAAAAGGCATTTGCCAACTTCAAGCGACGTCTGGACTATTCCGAATATGGCGGGGCTCCCTTATTGGGTCTCAAGGAGGTTTGCATCATTTGTCATGGACGGTCGAATGGGCATGCTATTAAGAATGCCATCCGGGTGGCTTATGAATTCTGCAATAACAAATTGAGCGAGAGAATCGAAGCCGAAGTCGCCCGCATCACTGCCACCGGAGAAGTTCGAGACCCCCGGCTCTCTGTCTCCAGTGAATTGCCCTCACCACGGAGAATTCATTGAGCAAGATCGCTTACATTTTCCCGGGGCAAGCATCGCAATATGCAGGCATGGGCAGGGAACTCGCAGAAAAATTTCCCGTCGCCCATCAGGTTTTTGAAGAGGCAGACCGGGCCCTCGGGTTTCAGATCAGCAAACTCTGCTTTGACGGGCCGGAGGAAGAACTCCAGCTGACCATGAACACTCAGCCGGCCATCCTCGCGGTTTCGGTCGCTGCCTACCGGGTCCTTGAAGAGAAAGGATTGCAGCCGGAAGTGGTGGCCGGCCACAGCCTGGGGGAGTACTCTGCCCTGGTGGCCGCCGGCGCGATCCGTCTCTCCGATGCCATTCAGACCATCCACAACCGCGGGATTTACATGCAGGAGGCAGTTCCCGTGGGGGAGGGCGCTATGGCGGCGATTCTGGGCTTGCCCCTGGACTGCGTCTATCAAATCTGTGCCGATGCGCGGTGGGATGAAGAGTGCTCTGCGGCCAACCTCAACTCGCCTTCCCAGATTGTGATCGCCGGATCCAAGAGCGCCGTGGAGCGGGCGGTCAAGCTGGCCACCGAGGCGGGAGCAAAACGCGCGATCCTTTTGAACGTCAGCGCTCCCTTCCATTGCCGGTTGATGATGCCCGCGCAGGACCGGCTGGAGCACGATCTGATGCGGATGGATTTCGAGGATCTGAAGTTCCCGCTGGTGACCAACGTGGACGCGGAATTCATTACCACCGGCCTGGCGGCCCGCACGTCCCTGGTGCGGCAGGTGTCCTCTCCCGTGATGTGGGAAGACTCGATCCGCGCCATGATGGCCCGGGGTGTGGACACCTTTGTGGAAGTCGGGCCGGGGCGTGTTTTGTCGGGGGTGGTCAGGCAGATTGACCGAACTCCCAAAACGCTCAATGTCGAAGATGAAAAGAGTTTGACTGCCACGCTCGAGGCTTTGCACGACGCCGTGAGAACTGGCCGTTGAATCCGAACACAACTTGAAGACTCTCCTCTAGTGGAAGGCGAAAGATGTTGCCGGGTCGGGACGTTGCTTATGCCCCGGCCGCGGGATTGGCATCCTTGCCTGAAGAAAAACATGTTGCTTGAAAATAAAGTGGCAGTGGTGACGGGTGCATCGCAGGGGATCGGACGCACCATCGCACTGGTCCTGGCGGAGGCCGGGGCCACAGTGGTGGCGCTGGCACGCCAGGTGGAAAAATTGAACGCCCTGCGCGCCGAAATTGAAGCCTTGGGGCGACAGGCGGTTGTGATACAATGCGACGTTTCCTCCGCGGAGGAAATCAAGCGGACATTTGAAGGAATTATCAAGCAACTGGGACGAGTGGATGTCCTGGTCAACAATGCCGGAATCACCCGCGACGGCCTGATCATGCGCATGAAGCGGGAAGATTGGGACGCGGTGATCGCGACCAATCTCACCAGCGTCTTTCACACCATCCAGGAAGCGCTCAAATCCATGGTGCGACAGCGGTCCGGCCGGATCATCAATATTACCTCGGTGGTGGCGCAGTCGGGCAATGCCGGGCAAGCCAATTACGTCGCTGCCAAATCGGGCCTGATCGGCCTGACAAAATCGATCGCCCTGGAAGTGGCCTCCCGCAACATTACCGTCAACGCGGTGGCGCCGGGTTTCATCGACACCGCAATGACAGCCGGACTGCCGGAGGCGACCCGGCAGAAATTGCTGGACATGATCCCCCTCAAACGCATGGGGACGGATCGGGAGGTGGCCTGGGCGGTGAAGTTCCTGGCGTCGGACGAAGCCGCGTACATCACCGGCCAGGTCCTGGGCGTTAACGGGGGGATGTACATGTAATAGAACGCCGGAGGGTTGATTTTGAGTCCCTGACTGTTCCCGGGTCAGGCGCGGGATCGAGCCGGGCTCAAAATGAGTCATTCGGAATAATCTGATTGCCCACAAGGAGGAACGATGGTCATGGCAGCAAATGTTGAAGAAAAAGTGAAGCAGATTATTGTGGAACAACTCGGCGTGGATGAGGCCGAAGTGACCCCCACTGCGTCCTTTGTCGATGATCTCGGCGCTGATTCACTGGACACGGTGGAACTGGTGATGGCCTTTGAAGAAGGGTTCAATATAGAGATTCCCGACGAAGATGCAGAGAAGATCGCCACGGTCAAGGACGCCGTCGACTACATTCAGGCCCACGCAAAATAAACGAAAGGAATGGAGTCGTCAGACTGCATTTTTCTATGAACGCCATGAACAAAAGGCGGGTGGTCGTCACAGGAGTCGGGCTGGTATCTGCTGTGGGCATTGGGACCCAGGAGTGCTGGGACGCCCTGCTCGCGGGTAAGAGTGGGGCCGCTCGTATCACACTTTTTGATCCCACTCAGTTCTCCACCCAGTTTGCTTGCGAGGTGAAGGGATTCGATCCCTTCCTTTACATCGAAAAAAAAGAAGTGAAGAAAATGGGGCGCTTCATCCATTTTGCCATTGCGGCCTCGGATTTCGCGATGAAGCAGTCCGGCCTTCAAGTGGATGGAGGCAATGCGGAGCGCGTGGGTGTCTACATTGGGTCCGGCATCGGGGGGTTCGATGTGATCGAGCGTGAGCATACCGAACTGCTTCGTGGGGGACCTCGAAAGATCTCGCCCTTCTTCATTCCCGCTGCCATCGTCAATCTGGCTTCGGGCCAGGTCTCCATTCGCTTTCGGGCCAAAGGTCCGAACTCGGCGACTTGCACGGCCTGTTCCTCGAGCGCCCATGCCGTCGGGGATTCATTTCGCCTGATTCAGCGCGGGGATGCCGATGCCATGATCTGCGGGGGCTCCGAAGCCGCCATCACACCCATGGGGGTCGGAGGATTCGCATCCATGCGCGCCCTCTCCATCCGAAATGATTCACCGGCGACCGCCAGCCGGCCCTTTGACAGGGACCGCGATGGTTTTGTCATCGGGGAGGGATCGGGCCTCCTGATTCTGGAGGAGTTGGAGTTCGCCCGGCGCCGCGGTGCGAGGATCTTGTCCGAGGTGGTGGGTTACGGAATGTCCGGAGACGCTTTTCACATCACCCAGCCCTCGGAAGACGGAGACGGGGCAGTGCGGGTAATGCAAATTACTCTGAAGGACGCGGGTGCCAGGCCGGAAGAGATCGACTACATTAACGCCCATGGAACCTCTACGCCTTTTAATGACAAGACCGAAACCCTGGCCATTAAGAAAGTGTTCGGCGAGCATGCCAGGAAGATCGCGGTGAGCTCAACCAAGTCGATGACCGGCCACCTCCTGGGAGGCGCAGGCGGATTTGAAGCGGCCGTATTGGCGCTGTCCATTCACTGTCAGTGCGTTCCCCCGACAATTAATTACCAAACCCCGGACCCGGAGTGCGATCTTGATTACGTCCCGCTCAAGTCGAGAAATATGAAAATCGATTACGCCCTCTCCAACTCCTTCGGTTTCGGCGGTACCAATGCTGCATTGCTGATGAAACGATATTCTGGAGATTAGCGCAGTGGCAGCGAATAAGACGTGACGTTTTTTGAGTCCATAGCCCCCCGGGCAATCAATCCCCGACCTGTCCACGACGCTGAGAAGAAATCAAATCCCCTCCAGTTGCAGGGTTCGACGGAATGCCCTCCGCCATCCTGGAATGGATATAAGTCAGGTGGAATTGAAGGAGCCCTCATTCAGAAGTTTCTTCGTGATCCCGGGATGAATGTAACGACGGCCGGATCCTTCAAACCCAAGTGGAAGGAGAACGCAGAGGCTCAGATCCAGGAGTGTGTCAATCCCATTATGTGGTCGCGACTTGATCCCTTGAGCCTTCGTTGACGGGCATCCCCCGGTTCCATTCGAGATTGAGGACTTCATTATGAACATCATTGTTTGTATCAAGCAGGTTCCCAGCCGTGAGGCCTCGCTTCGGATCAATGTCGAGCAGACATGGATCCGCGAGGAAGACCTTTCCTTTGAAACGAACGAAAGTGACATTTACGCCCTTGAGGCGGCGCTGCAGCTCAAAGAAAAGATGGGAGGGGAGGTCGTCGCCTGCACCCTCGGACCGGCGTCGGCGCACTCTGTGATCCGCGAAGCCCTGGCCAAGGGTGCGGAACGGGCCCTGCATCTGAGCGATGCCGCCTTTGTGGGGCTGGATGCCTTTGCTACGGCTCGTGTCATGGCGGCGGTTTTCAAGAAGGAAAAATTTGATCTGATTGTGACTGGGCTTCAATCGGATGATCACGGATTTGGCCAGACTGGGGTCATCCTGGCCGAGGTCCTGAATCTTCCGCACACCACTTTGGTCATGGGAGTTGAGGTCCTCGATGGCGGCGCTCGGGTCAAGATCAAACGGGAACTGGAAAGCGGATGGTTCCAGTGGCTCGAACTCCCTCTGCCGGCCGTTCTCACCATCCAGTCGGGCATCAATCAACCCCGCTATGCCAGCCTGAAAGGGATCATGGGAGTTAAGAAGAAGGAGATCAAGTTGATCGACTTGGCTGCGACGGGACTCACCCCATCGGACTTGGCCCCCCGACAATCCATTCGAAAAGTTTACGTGCCGCAGAAAGCCAAACAGACTCAATTCCTGGATGGTACTCCCAAGGAAGCGGCCGCGAAGCTTGTGGATAAGCTGAAAAACGAAGCACGCGTTATTTAGGTGTCAGGTTCCGGGTGCCGGGTGTCAGGGTAAAGAAGCTAGAAGTCAGGATTCGGAGGCCGGAAGTCAGATGTCAGAAGTCGGAGGCCGGAAGGTGGAAAGCAGAGCTGAAAACGTCAAATCGTAGGGTTTTAACTTTGAACTTTGAACCTTGAACCTTGAACTGGGTTTTTGGACTTTGGACTCGCATCTTGACAAGGTGAATCTTTATGCCAGATGGAATTTTTGTTTTTATTGAACAACGTGATGGGAAAATGAACCGGAATTCCTGGGAGGCCCTTGTTGCAGGACAGGAGCTGGGACAGGGGTTAGGTCTGAAGGTTTATGCGGGGGTCTTTGGGAAGGGCATCAGTTCGATCGCCGAAGCGGTGGCGGAGAAGAAGCTGGACCAGGTCTTCACGGTCGAACATCCGCTGCTGGAGAGCTACACTCCGGATGGGTATGCCCTTGCTTTCCAGCAAGCCATCCAGCAGGTTGACCCCAGGTTCGTCCTCATGAGTCATACGTATGAGGTGCGCGACTTTGCCCCCAAGCTCGCGGCGTCCATGGGCAGGGCACTCGTAGGCGACGTCATCGCTTACTGTCATGAAGAGGGCCAACTCATCTTTGTCCGCCAGGTGTTTCAAGGAAAGATGAATGCCGATGTGAAAATCGAACACGATCCGCCTTATCTTGTTTCCTTTCAGGCGGGTGCGTTTCGCGGGGATACAGTGGCAGCGGGCGAATCCAAGGCTGCCATAAAACCGCTCTCTGTCACTCTGGAGCCGTCTCAGATCCGGACCAAATCCCTGGAAGTGTTCCGCGAGGCAAAGCAGGCCGTAGATCTCAGCCAGGCCGAAAAAATAGTGGCGATTGGTCGCGGCATCAAGAAGGTGGAGAATATTGAGATGGCCCGCGCCTTGGCCGAGGCGCTGGGCGCCGAGTTGGCGGCGTCGCGTCCCATTTGTGATAGCGGCTGGCTGCCGATGGACCGGCAGGTGGGAAGCTCCGGTCAGACCGTCTCCCCCAAACTCTATTTAGCGATTGGGATCTCGGGGGCCACTCAACATCTGGTCGGTATGAAGTCATCGCGGACGATTGTGGCGATCAACAAGGACGCTGATGCCCCCATTTTTGAAGTGGCCGATTTCGGCATCGTGGCAGACCTGTTTGAGATACTCCCCGCGTTGACCGAGGCCGTGAAGGCCGCCCGCGGCTAGAGATTCGGAAGGACAACTCCCGGGGTCCGGCGGGATTTTCAGCCGTTCGCTGGAAAATGTGGGGGGGCATCCTGCCTTCAGACGCGAGGGCTCCTTGGATTCCAACAAAAAAATTCCAGCCTCCTCGAATTCCGGAAAAAGAATATTTCCGCGGAGAGAGGACGAAATTGTCCCCCCATCGAGTGAGCATGAACTCTATGGCAGAGGAACACGTCGTCCCGGAGCGAATCAACCCCTTTGCGATATCTGTGGTCATCCACTGGTCCAGCGCAACTGCAAGCTGATTTGCACCAACTGTGGATTTCGACGGGACTGCTCGGATCCGTGACACGGCTTCAAGGATTCTGTGAAGTTTGGCTCATATACTTGGCCTTCTTCCATTGTGGTTCACGCCCCACTTCTGCTCCTGACCCATCAGAACATCAACCCCCAATACTTTCATTGAGTGCAGGCCGTTGCATTTGGGCGAATAGCGTCTTAGTGGGGGGGGAATGGAGAAAAAAGGATTTGGAATCGTCCGGGCTGACAAATGAGCCTCAAAACAGTATATTGACTGCTGACAGACGGATGACTGAAACCCGATGAAACTGACCCATGTCTGAACAGATAACCGAAACAGCTGAAATAAAGGCCGCGGCCGCAGAACAGGGAGCGGCGAAACGGGACCATCAATTACACGGATCTCCGCGGGCGTGGACGCGATGGCAACGGTTCCAGATCTGGGCGGCGGCGTATGTTGGCTACGGGCTCATTGAACTCATTGGGAGAACACTGAGGTTCGAATCACGCGGGGATGAGAACCTGGAGGCGATTTACAGGGCCGGACACCGCGCCATCTTCGCCTTTTGGCACAATCGTATCTTTGGGGCCACCTGGTATTACCGCAGGCGTGGCATTGTGGTGATGACTTCACAGAATTTCGATGGAGAATATATTGCGCGCTTCATCAAAATGCATGGCTACGGGACAGCGCGTGGTTCCAGTTCGCGGGGAGGGATGCGAGCGCTCGCCGAAATGGCGAGGTGCCTGAAACAGGGAAGTGATGTGGGATTCACTATTGATGGACCCCGTGGGCCGCTTTACCAGGCCAAGATGGGGCCGGTATTGCTGGCTCGCAAGACGGGCGATGCGATCTTCTGCTTTCATGTCTCATACGAGAAGAAGTGGGTTCTGGGAGGCAGCTGGGATCACTTTCAGATCCCCAAACCTTTCAGCCGCGCTTTGATCATCAATGCCCCGCCCATATATATCGATCCGGCTGCTGACAAAGCGGCCTTACGAACAAAGCATCAAGAGATGCAGCACCTGCTGGATAGGATCCGCGAGGAGGGAGATTCCTTCTGGGCAGACAGTTCGAGAAGGAATAGCTAAAAGCAAATTCCAAATTCCAAAGTCCAAAATCCAATTAAATTCCAAAGACCAAAAACCAAAGACCCAGTTCAACGTTCCAAGTTTAAAGTCAAAACCCTACGATTCCACGTTTTCAGCTCTGCCCTCCGACTTCCGACTTCTGGCTTCCTGCCTCTCACATCCGACCTCCGACATCCAATTTCTGGCCTCTGGCTTCCGGCTTCTGGTGCCTGACTTCTGGCTTCTGCCTTCCGACTTCCGACTTTGTTCCCCTGACACCCGACACCTGACCCCTGAAGCCTATCCCAGCCGCGTCACCCGAACGGTGACCCAAGTGTGAAAGGTTTTTTGTATTGCAGAATCAAATTTCCAGTGAGGCAAAATCGCCGAACCCTCATAGATCAGTTCAAAGCCATCTTCCGACTGGGCGACGGCATTCAGTGGAGTGATCCACCATGTGGTCGGTCCGGGAACTTTAATTCCAATTCTGATTTTCTGATATTCGTCGACCAGAGCCACTTCATCGAGATCCTCACAGCACCCTTGCCAGCTCAGGGGCTCGTTTCTCTTCCCCAGCACGAAGTACCGGTCAGCCTCATCAGGGGCCAGGAGATTGAAGGCCAATTCCATTCCAATTTTCTTCTCCTCAGCCTCCGCTTTTCCCCATTCCATGTCCACTCTGCACGCGATTTCCAGTGCTTCGGCTTCGGGACTTATAAACTTGAACCGCTTTCGCACCTTGGGAGTAGACTTACTGCCAAGACTCCTGAAGATAAGATCGTCGACCGAAATCGGGTGGGATAGCAGCGGGTTGTTGGTTGGCCTCGGGGAGGATAAGGGAGGGGCGAACGCCAATGAATATCTACCGGCGGCCAATTCGAAATCATCACCCAATGCGGTCGTCGCGAAGTCATCAAACTCTCTTGAGGAGGGAAAACATATGACACGGAAGCAGTTTCTCGGGTAGGGGTCGTAGGTCAACGCCCGTTCAAGATGCGGTTGTTTGGCGAGCGGTCTCTCGTGAATGGTTTGGATCCCATCCCTCAGCACAAGGTTCTCTCCCGCGCCGGCGATCTTCTGGTGATAGGCTTCCTTGCGGCGTCTCAATGTGTTGATGACGTCCATTGAGCAGGGCTTAAAGTCCAGAAACTGCAATGTGGCTCCGTCATTGGGATCAAAGAGAGCCGAAAAATTTTGAGCCGAAATGTAGATTTCGTCCTCCTGATCGCAATCAAAATCAGTGACCTCAACAACCGTCCTGACGAAGCCGGTCAGACTGTGCTCCACCTCGTCCGCCAAGGACTCGGCCGCGCTGATGTTGCGCTGTGCCGAAAGCCGGAGATGCGGCGCATACAGGCCTCCAAAGACCCCGTGCCAGTAAGGATCGTTGCCTTGTGAGCGTAGAAGATGGTCGTAGGCCCGGTTCCACAGCGATAGTGCTTCATCGTGGGCATAAAGTCCGCGGTTTCGCAACTCCTCGAGACGATGACTGCAGCGGACCATTCGCTTGTGCAGGAGGTTCGCCTCTGGATAGCGCGAGAAGAAATTCCGGAAGAAACCGCCCCGGACAAATGGTTCCACAAGGTGTGCTCCGTCGGAGTGCTTCAAGAAAGTCTCCGCTGCTTCAAGCTGAAGCTGTTTCTCAGCGGGGAGCGCCCACGCCATCATTTCCGAATACGAGGCTGTGGGCAAATCGACCCGACCCAGGGGGTGGAATGCTTCCAAATACTCGCCGGCCGGGACCACCTCGATCCACTCGTGATTCTCTTCGAGGGCCTGGAAGAATCGATCCAGCCAGGCGTTTTGATAGACGTGTTCATAGGTGTGCGGCCACGCTCCGAACTTTTCAAGATCGTCGGCCATCACGACCAGTCGATCGCCATGTTTTTCGGAGACCGAACGAAGGTGATCGATGGTTTCCGAGGGCTCGCGGAATGGAATAAAATACCGCAAGCGTTTGCTCCCGGCCACGACGCGAACCGTGTTTCCAAGATCCTCAGCAGTATAGTAGCCGAATAAATCATCAGGTGACAATCCCGCCAGCAGGAAATGGGTATCGTCAAGGCACAGGTAGTCTACATGCGCCCGGGCGAGGATTGAAGGGAGCTGGGGCTCCCATACCCGCTCCGGCAGCCACACCCCACGAGGCCTGAGCCCGAACCTTAGCTTCAGATATTCACCCAGCCGTTCGAGCTGGGCCAGGGCGTCGCGCCCGGGGATCAGCGGGAGGATGGGTTCATAGAATCCTCCCCCCATCAGCTCGACCTGACGCCGTGCGATCAATCCACGAAGCATGTCGAAATACTCCGGACGATGGCGCTCGATCCATTCCAACAGGGCCCCTGAAAAATGCAGAGTGAGCCGGATATGGGGATGAAGTTCCAGCCTTTGGAGAAAAGGAAGGTAGGCATGCCGGTAGGCATCCTCGATCACTTCGTGGAAGTTGCCCGCGGGTTGATGGGCATGGATTACAAGAGAAAAATAGATCTTGTTCATGTGATTTCACTCGGAACGCATCTGCGAGGAACAGTCGCTAAGTCAACTGCACATCAAGCTCGGAGGCTAGCATGAACATCTTGCAGAGATTCTGGCGAAAAACCGCCTTGCCATGAAGAGCGCAAAATCCGCAGCCAGGAGCTCTGAAATTATCATCGGAGGAAAAAAATTGCCACCCGTATTTCATCGTCGATTGAAGGAGAGGCAGGAGTAATATCCCGATAGGACCGTCCCCTCGCGACAGACATTGCAACATCCGGGAAGTCTGACCGCGTGTCCCGTCCCGCGATTGGATTTCACCGAAACCGCGGCTTAAACTTGCGTTACGATTTCGTCCGATTGATCCACCACGCATAAAGTGGCAGCCCCGCCATTATGATCAGCGCTCCGACGCCAATGGTCTGTGGACTCGTCACAAAAACGTTCACGACCATCGCCAGGCTGGCAAGAACAAAAATGGCGGGGAGTACCGGATAACCTCAGGCTTTGAATCCTTCCGGTTCTGCTGCCTGCCTTCGTCTCAATACAAAAAGCGAGGCGACGGCGCCTCCTGAGAAAAGCAGGATTGCAAAACCGGTGTAAATCAGGAGTTGCTCAAAGATCCCGCAAAGCACAAGAATTCCACTCCAGAGTGCTGGAACGAGAATCGAGATGGCGGGAGTTCGGAACCGGGGATGGACCCGTGCGGCGGATCGGAAGAATAGGCCATCCTGTGCCATGGCATAGTAGTTCGCGGACCCGTAATGATCCAAGCGCTGAGACCGCCGGCCAGGGACAGCAGAATAAGGACCGTCACGGCGTCTTCCATATGACTGCCGAACAACGCCCGGGCCACCCGGTCTCCCACATGGATCTGGCCTGACAGCTGTTCGGGAGCGAGGGCGAAGAGATAGAGCGCGTTCAAAAGGAGATAGAGAATCGTCACGACCCCTGTGCCGATCAGGAGAGTGCGCGGCACATTGCGCCGCGGATCGCGAAGCTCTTCGGACACGTACGTGGCGGCATTCCAGCCGCTGTAGGTAAACATGACCGGAACAAGGGCCAGCATCCAGTCCGAAGCACCCAGTGGGCCGGTTGAATGGAGGAAGTTTCCCTTCGATCCTGAGCCCCACGCGAAGCCGAGAGCAATAAACATGAGCAGAGCTATCACCAGTAAACTGGTGAGGCGTTTTGTACCAGTCGCCCTGGTCGAAGGCCGCAGATATGGATTGAGGAGAGCAAGAGTCAATAGAACCCTCATTTTATGTCCCAATTGTTTGAACAAAGAAAATGACCTCATTTCGATGCAACCGCAGTCCTGATGTGAGTATTGGTTCAGAAATGGTCGGAATTGATAGAGTTATTGCTGCTCGATAAGCTATAGATTTCTATGATGTCAATCTCTGATGGATTCTTTCACCCCAATAATCACAGTTTCATCAGCGCAAAGCGTAATGAAAGTCCGAAACTTCAGATTTTGGAATTTGTTTACAAATAAATCTGATTTTTCGGATTTCCAGGGGGCAGGGACGGGGGATCCTTCTGGAAACCATCTTGATCCTGTTGACAAATCACGATAAATAATTCACAAGCACGCCAGAACACTTTGGCAAGTTAGATGCTCGTCTTTTCTTTAAGATTTGAGGTTAAGCACTCCGCCGTTAGTGCTAAGTAGTTGGAGATAAGTGGGGACTTTCGAACCATGTCGTATTAATTCAAGTCAATTGTAGAGTAAACAGGGATGCGTAGGAGACTCGTGTTCCACCTTTAACCCCGAGACTAAAGAGCTCATCCCGGCTCTGAGGTTTTTTGGATACAAATACAGGAGGAGACAATATGTTAAGCAAATGGAAGAGAGGCTCGGTCGCAGGTGCGCTTGCGGTGAGTCTGTTCGCTGTTCTGCTGCTCATAGCATCGGTCACCTTGTGGGCACAGGGCTTCGATGGAACTCTTCGCGGCACCGTGAAGGACTCGTCCGGCGCGGTCATAGCCAATGCGACAGTTATTGCAACCAATGATGCGACCAAAGCAGCGCGGTCTGTGGAAACGACGTCGGACGGAACTTTTAATTTTCCTAATCTTCAGGTCGGATCGTACACAGTGACAGTTGAAGTCAAGGGATTTAAGAAATCTGTCCGGAAGGGGGTGGAGGTTAAAGCCAACCAGGTCGTTGAAGTTTCCGCTGCGCTCGAAGTCGGTTCTCTCGAGACGGTTGTCGAAGTGGCGGCGGGAGCAGAGCTGATTCAAACCACCTCTTCGCAGGTCGGTGGATCGGTCAGCGAGCGTGCGGTCATTGATCTTCCCAATCCTTCCCTGGGTGGCTCGCCACTCAATCTCTCCATCATTTTCCCCAATACGACCACCCAGTCGGGAGGCATGGCGGGGGAAGGGGGATCGATTGGCGGCACTCGACCCCGCAACAATAACTTTACGATTGATGGGGTCGACAATAATGACGTCTCGATAACGGGTCATCTTTCACCCGTGATTCAGGATGCGGTGGCGGAGTTCGTGCTGCTGACCAACCAGTTCAGTGCGGAATACGGACATTCGTCAGGCGGTCAGTTTAATATCATCACGAAATCGGGCAGCAATGAAATGCACGGTGATGCCCACTATTACTTTCAGAACAGAAAGATGAATGCCTTCGACAATCTGTCGAAGGCGGCCATTCCGGATCGGTTGGCGGCGGGTCTTCCGGCTAAGCCGCGCTTTGATTTCAACCGGGTTGGAGGGACGTTGGGTGGCCCGATTATTAAGAATAAGTTGTTCATCTTTGGGGCTTACGAATACCAGACTCGCGGGCGTGAAGCCTCGGGAGTCTCGATCCTGGCGCCCACGGCTTCCGGATTGTCCACTCTGAACGCGCTTGCCGTCAATTCAGCGGTCCGCGAGATACTGGCGCAGGTTCCCACCGCAGGTGCGGCGACTTCAAGCATTGTGGTCAACGGGCAAACCGTTCCGATTGGGACCCTCCAATTGTTTGCGCCGGATTTCTTTGCGCAACACGATTTCCAGATCAACGTGGATTTTAATACCGCAAAACACCAATACCGGGGCCGCTTTTTGTACGATCGCTTCCGGGCGCCCAATATTAACCCTGAAGGACCCCTCCCACAATTTTCCGGTTCGCAATTTGCTGACAACCGCAAGGTGCTGTTCACGGACATCTGGGCGATCAATAACCGGGTGGTCAACGATTTTAGAACCTCATACTCGCGTAATGTCAACGGCTTCGGAGTTCCGGACCAATTCAAGAATTTCCCGAATGCCATCATTGCGGATCTGGGCCTAAATATGGGTCCTGAGGGCAACTCCCCCCAGGGAGGGACTCAAAACATTTACCAAATTCTCGATAACATTAGTTATACAAGGGGAAAACACCAGTTGAAATTTGGAGTGGAGTTCCGTAACTGGATCGCTCCGTCAGATTTCCTTCCGCGGGCACGAGGCGAGTGGGGCTACGAGAATTTCTCTCAACTTATCAACGATCAGATCCCCACGGGATTGAATGGCGCGCTTCGAGGAGCCGGTTCTGGATTCTTTGCCGGGAATCAGAGTGCGATTTACTGGTTTGTCCAGGATGATTTCAAGGTAAGCTCGCGGTTGACCTTTAACCTGGGCCTTCGATATGAGTACGCGTCCAATCCCCGCGATGCTTCGCTCCAGGCACTGAATTCGATTGCCAGTGTTCCCGGCCTGGTTGACTTCCGCGTTCCGAAGACAGACCGAAACAATTTTGCTCCCCGATTCGGTTTTGCCTTTGATCCCAAGGGGGATGGCAAGATGGCGATCCGCGGCGGCTTTGGGATCTCTTATGATGTCACCTTCCAGAACCTGACGCTCCTGCAGCTCCCACCTCAACTTCAAACTGAGCAGAATCCCAATCTTACTTGTGCATTGTCGAATCCTCCGGCCTGGTGTCCCAATGGCCCGGGCTTTCTTGCAGGAGGTGGTTTGTTAGCGGTCAATGTTCCTCCCACCACGGTGGCTGATGCGCGCACCGCCACGCAGTCTGTCATCGTTGATACGGTGGCCCCGAAGATTCTTACCTGGAGCTTGAGTGTCCAGCGGCAGTTTGGCAAAGACTGGGAAGTGGAAGTCCGCTACCTCGGGACTCGCGCCGACCATTTGCCGGTACAGATCCGAGAGAACTCGATCTCAGTCTTTGATATCAATCCGAACCTGGCGTTGCCCACTTTTTTCAGCGCCTCTCAAGTTCCTTCGAAGTTCTCCCTTTCGGCGCCTACACAGCAGGACGTTTTTGACGCCGAGAACTTGCGTTACGTAGCGCAGGGATTTGACGGGGGCTTGCTCACCGCGTTCCCGCCGGTTGGAAACTCGATCTACCACGGTGGTTCGATCGATGTGAACCGTCGCTTCGGCCAGGGAATCTTCCTGAAAGCAAACTACACCTGGTCCCACGTCATTGACGATTCCACCAATGAGTTGTTCACGAGCCGCGTGAATCCTCGCCGCCCGCAGAATCCATTCAACATGAGGGATGAACGGGGGAACTCCGCTCTGGACAAGCCACACAAGTTCACTTTCGGGTGGACCTATGAACTGCCCAAGGTGAGAGTGGAAAGTGCCTTTGCCAAGAAGGTACTTCATGGATGGCAGATCAATGGGACTTATCTGGCCGAGTCGGGTCAACCTATCACTGCGCTTTCGGGAATCGATGCCAACGGGGACTTTGATTCCGCCGGCGACCGTGCCCTTCTCAATCCGAACGGGATTGGATTGACGGGGACGGGCGTAAGCTATATCCTCCGGAACCCCGCCACGGGCTCCACCTCGCTCTGCAATCCGGCGACGTCTGATTGTGACAGCACGCGCACCGTGGGTTATGTCGCCAACAACCCGACGGCCCGGTTTGTGGTCGCGGAGACGGGAACCAAGGCCGCGGGTACGGTGGGAAGGAATACCATTCGGACCCCGGGGCTCAACAACTGGAATATTTCGATCTTCAAAAACACATATATTTCCGAAAAGAAATACATCCAGTTCCAGCTGCAGATGCTGAATGCCTTCAACCATCGCCAACCCGCCCTGGGTGCAGGCAGTGTCTTTGGGTTCCTTGACAATGCCCTCAGCACCACCTATTCGAATGTGTCCAGTTCGAATTTTTTGAATGCGGGGCAATTCAATGCGGGGAATCGAACTATTCAACTGGCATTGAAACTGGTCTTCTAACTTAACAGTTGGAGGTTTTTTCCAAGGGGAAGCTTCGGCTTCCCCTTCTTTTGTTTGGAAGAGGAGGGATGTCTACACGACCTGGGGGCCACCCCTCAACCGCAAAGAACGCCATGCGGGCGCAAAGGCCGCAAAGAGTTGGCCCTTGACGTTTGGACATTCTCCTTCTTGTGTTCTTGGCGCCTGCTTGGCGCCCTCTGCGGTTGGTTCTTTCTCAGTTCGAGGGGGCGTTCATAATGAACAAAAGTGAGTCCCGGATTGACGGCTCAATAATCAAACCTGTTGACTTCTCTTTCTCGCTTCAATACGATTTCTCTGATACTCCAGCCTGATCTTCATGAGACTCACATCAGGTACGCGTCTTGGTTCTTACGAAATCATCTCTCCCCTGGGTGCTGGCGGGATGGGTGAGGTTTATCTCGCTCAGGATACGAAGCTGGACCGAACGGTTGCACTGAAAATTCTTCCGGCCGCCTTTGCCTCAGATCCCCACCGGCTGCAGCGTTTTCTGCGGGAAGCCAAGGCAGCCTCTTCGCTGAACCATCCCAATATCCTGACCATCTACGAGGTTTCGGCCGCGGAGCCCTTTCCGTTGATTGCGGCCGAGTATATTGAGGGAGAGACGTTGCGCCGACACCTCGCCCGAAGGCGGATGTCCATTCTGGAATCGTTGGATGTGGCGATCCAGGTGGCCAGCGCTCTATCGGCTGCGCATTCGGTAGGCATCATTCATCGCGACATCAAGCCTGAAAACATCATGTTGCGCCCGGATGAGTACGTCAAGGTTCTTGACTTCGGGCTTGCCAAGGTTCTGGAACCGGAGAAGGCGGAAGACCCGACAGTACTTGGCACCATCACGCAGTTCAATTCAGAACCGGGGTTGGTGTTGGGAACGGCCCGATATATGTCGCCGGAGCAGGCCCGGGGATTGGAGACTGATGGAAGGACAGATCTGTGGAGTCTGGGAGTGGTGCTCTTCGAAATGGTCGCCGGCACTGTCCCGTTTGGAGGGAATGTTTCGACCGAGATAATCGCTTCAGTCCTGGTCATGGAGCCTCCGCCTCTGGCGCGGTTCTCCCGGGAAGTTCCCGAGGAATTGGAGCGGATTGTGACGAAGGCCCTGGCGAAAAACAGGGAAGAGCGTTTTCAGACGGCCAGGGACTTCCTCCTTGACTTGAAGGGGCTGAAGAAACGGCTGGAAACTGACACCGAACGGATACGCCGGGGGCAATTCAGTTGGGAGAGCGGCCAGGGGACACCGGGAAGTGATGACCCGGCGGCAATCAGCTCAGGCGACCACATGACTCCGTGGTCGAGAACGAGCGGCATAAAGCTTGCATCCGGTCCGTCGGGACTTGTAGCGAGGATCAAAGCACACAAGGCAATTGCAGCCATCGTGTTGGCTGCTTTGGGAGTTGCCATCTTTGTCTCCTATACCTACTTTCTCCGCAACACTCTGAATTCGATTGATTCCATCGCGGTGCTGCCGTTCTCCAATGCAGACCCCGATCCGGAAACGCAGTATTTCTCAGACGGGATAACGGAGAACACGATCAACAGCCTTTCTCAGCTGCCCCATCTCGCTGTGATTGCCGGGAGTTCGGTGTTTCGCTATAAGGGCCAGGAGATCGACCCCCAGACCGTAGGCAGGAGACTTAAGGTCCAGGCAGTGCTGACCGGAAGGGTGATTCGTCGGAATGATGATCTGACGATCAGTGTTGAACTGGTTGATGTCCGGAATAATCATCATCTGTGGGGAGAACAGTACAACCGCAAGATTTCGGGCATCCTCTCCCTTCAGTCGGAACTCGCCGGAGATATCTGCGAGAAGCTCCGTTCCACCTTGACCCGCGAAGAGCATGATCGGGCAACCCGGCATTACACGGAGAACACCGAGGCTTACAATCTCTATACTAAAGGCCGCTATTACTGGAATCGGAGGACGGGAGAAGACGTCAAAACAAGTATTGAATACTTCGAAAAGGCGATCGCCCTGGATCCGCGTTATGCCCAGGCATATGCAGGGCTGGCAGACGCCTACATCGCCCTTCCTGTCTACAGCGATGTTCAGCTCAACGACGCCCTCCCGAAAGCTAAAAATGCAGCATTGAAGGCGCTCGCCATCGATGACACCTTGGCCGAAGCCCATACCTCGCTGGCAGGATCGATCGGACAGGACGACTGGTATTTTAAGGGAGCCGAAAAGGAATTTAGGCGGGCCATTGCATTGAATCCGAACTACGCCACCGCCCGTCAGTGGTATGCCCAATTCTTATCCACCATGGGTCGCCATGCCGAGGCGTTCGATCAGATCAGACAAGCCCGGGAACTGGATCCCCTCTCCCTGATTATCCAGACCAGTGTGGGTAATACTCTCCTCAAGGCCCGTCTGTACGACCAGGGGATCGAGCAGCTCGAAAAGGCGATTGAGATGGATAGGAACTTCTACCGGGCCCATCTCTACCTGGGAAACGCTTATCTCGAAAAGGGAATGTATGACCGCGCCATCGGGGAATTCAAAATCGCCGCCGTCCTTTCGGGAGAAGAAAGTCCAGAGGAAGCCGCAACGCGGGCAACTGCGCTCATGAGAGCTTACGAAACTTCAGGGGCGAAGGGGTATTGGGCCCAGCAACTCAACTATCTGGAAGAGGAGATGAAAACCCGGCATGTGTCGCCCTACAAGATGGCTTTCGCTTATGCATGGCTTGGTGAATCCAACCTGGCCATCGAATGGCTGCAAAAAGCATTCCAGGAACGGGATATTAATTTTTTGAACCTCAAGATCGATCCGCAATTTGACTCCCTCCGCACTGACCAGCGCGTACTTCAACTGATGCGCCGCGTCGAACTTCCGGAATGGTCTGGAAGCGACTCCAATGCCGGTCCAGACAAACGCAATCTCGCGGTGAGCACCTTACACCCGATCCAGTGAGCGTGAAGCTGAATTCCGAATCCGCTGCAGGGCAGATCCTGCGGAGGCGGGTGAACCCAAGGGTCGGAATGGGTTCAAACCTCGGAATGTGGTTCAAGGCTTCATCCAAACCTGCTTTTGCAGGAATTGAACCAGGTCGAGGGACTTTACGCGGAAGCGGTCGAACTGGACCAGCATCGCATCGACAGGGTCTTGGTGCTCTGGGACCAGATCCAGGACCATCCTGCGGACCCGCTGGAGTGTCCGCTCCCCAAACCACATGGACTTCAAGGACTCGAGGATTTGATCGAGTTGGGACGGACTGAGAATGCGGCTCTCCACCATTTTACGAAGCCAAAATCGGATGTGAACCAGGGGTTCTGAGAACGGGCGGTACGGGGGCTCCTGTTCATGCAGCAGGGCGACCTCATCATCCCGAAAATCCTCGTGTTGCAAGAAACATTCATAGACCTGCCCGTAACCACGCACACCCAGGTTCCTCATCTCATAGGCACGAATTGCCCCCATCGAAGAGAGGCCCCACACCCGCCATCCTTTTGCGACTGCGTCCCGAATCTCCGCATGGCCGATCGCGAGGCGTTGATGAAAGACCCCATCAACCAGAATGATGGTACCCGGTTGAAAAGATGAGACGAGTTCCTCGACATCGCCCCGCTGTGCTGGCGGGAGCGGATAAACCCCATTCGGAGGGATCACTCCGGCGGTTTGAGCCCCGTGAAGGGTTGGTCCAGCATACAGGAAACAGTTAGAGGCGGTCCCTGACATAATCTCGAAGACGTGGTCCGATGCGGGTTGTGGTCTCCTTGAAACATTCGAGACCCGGTACCAGGATCCGGACCACCTGGAGAGGGGATCCGGGCTCTGTGTAGGCCACTCGAAGGACATGATGAAATCCGTTCCTTCGAAGGGATGCCATCAACACGCCCAGCGACGATTCCAGGTCGGTAAGAGAGGCGGAGCTGTCTGCCGTGTCTTCATAGAGAAGTTTGGGATGCTCTCTTGCGACCCTCCGTGTAAGCCTTTGCGCGTACTTTGCCGGTGAGTCTTTTGAGCCGTCCTCAACGCGATGGTATCGTTCCCGCAAGTCATCCCGTCCCCCGTGAATAAAGGACAGGCGGCTCTGCAGGGCCTCACAGACCGCCCGCGTCAGGGCGACTTCTCTGGAGGGGTTACAGCCAAACCCGCCGTTGATAAACAGGGGAGTGGAACATTTCGGTTCAACGACGAAAGCCATGAAAAAGGGGAGTTCAAAACAATTTTTCACATAGCGCACGTAAAGCTTTAATCCCACAGCGCTGAGATTGGTTTCGATGCGGCGTATCGCAGGTGGCAAGCTGCTGGTCTGGACCAGGCAGGACTGGTCGTCAACAAAGTAGAAGGAGAGGACGTCGCGCTCAATCACCTCCGCCAGCCCGTGGACGGTCGCTTCCAGGACCGAATTTCCGGAACACAGACCGTTGGTGTTCGAGCCGAAGTATTCTTCCCTGCCTGCGTCATCAGGGAATGGGAAAAAAACGAGCTCTGCCGGGACCAGATACCGATCCCCGGTGTCCACATCGTGCGCCTCGACACAGCTCATGGGGGCATCGAGGTCGATGGACACATTCATCATGGGGCAGAAATCGAGGATGGCTTCAGGACGGGTGGAACCGTCATACAGATCTCTTGCCGGCCTTCGTAGAACCTTAAGCGACGAGCGGTGATGCTCTGCAAAGGCGTACTCGATCGACTCCATGTAGGCGCCCACCCGGGCTTCCTCTGTAGAAAGCCCCTTGCCCGCATTGACACACAATGATCCCTGCTGAGCGTCTGGACGAATGCTCACAAAGACCGGAACCCCCGCAACGTCGAGTCGCGTAATGTCAGTCACCCGTGATATTCCCAGCCTTTGGGAGATGGTCCGGGCACGAGATAGTGTGACATCCAGGGGTTCCGCGCGAAGGCTCGAGCTGTATCGAAAGACCTGGGACAAGCTCGCTCACCCCTTATTTGGATCGGGTCTTCTTGACCTTCTTGGTCATCAAGCTCAGTTTCACGTGCTCAGAATCATAAGCCGCGCCGGCTGTAACAAGGCCCTCGCGCAAATGCTCCGTGAATCGGGCGATGGTCGCCGGATCAAGATGAACCTTAGCGCTGGATTTCATCTTCATCTTCTTGGTGTCCACATCATAAGCTGCACCGATTCCGGCGAATGCTTTTCGCAAACTGGATTCGATCTGCAGAACCGTCTTTGCATCAAGAGTGACTTTTGCTTTGGGTCCAGGTTTCTTTGTGGACATCGGGGTAGTCTCCTTGTGGTTGAAGTGAGTCGGTCGATTATACATGCTCGATCCCTGGGGTCATACAGCAAAAGCACGGCCTGCCCGCGAACACAGGGGAACCGGGGGCAAAGGCGCTGTGGGAGCACCTCCTCTCACTCGGGAGGAAATTCCGGGGAGGGGCCTGCTTTGGCGGCGGCCCCCAACCGGGGATCCGCTGGACTGCATGAAGCGCTGACAGCCAAACAAGAATTCTATGGAATGTCATCGCACCCCCTCTCCCGGTGACTGAGATCAGACCCAAATATGATGTTCTGAACCCGGTCAAATCGCAAATGGATCCGTTGGAGAGAGAGGTCACTTTTTCTTCAAGCTTTCGAGAATGCTGAGAAAGGAAGGATCACCGCGGATCAGTTCAAGATCGGGGTCGCTTTCCAGTGTTTCCACCTCGGTAAAACCCTTCTCGACGGCGTTCTTCAAGGCACCCAGGGCCTCCTTCTTTTTTCCGTCTCGGGAATAGGCGCAGGCAAGATGGTAAAACAATCCCGGATTCTCCGGCTTGATTTGGGCCGCAAGCAGGAATTTGAATGCAGCAAGCCCGTAATCGCGGACCCGAAAATGTTGCATCGCCTCCTGGCTCAGCTCGACCAGAAAGAGATTGAGGACGCGCCGGGCAACCAAACGGCCTGACGTATTCTCGTTTTCTCCGGCCACCCGCTTCAAACTGGTGATCTCCTGGGTCAGTTCGTTGAGGACGAAGGAACGGTCTTGAGTGCGTCGATAACTCTCCTCCAGGCTCAAAAACTTCCTCCTGAACTGGTCTTGATGCTCCTCCTGTTCCCTTTCCTCCTTGAGAGCCAGCCTCATTTCTTTTGATTTTCCTAACTGCGCCTTCCTGCTTTCAGAGGAGGTGACGTCTCGAAGCCCCTTAAAGTCCTCCGCCAGCGCCTGGTATTCGAGAAAAGCCTCGTACACCTTGTTGGATGACTCATCGAGCCGGGCGACTTCTGTTGCTGTCCTGAACATCTCGTCGAGGAGGGCTTCGTTGATCTCTCGCAGGCCTGATTTCATCGCTTGTAATTCCATCCATCCCACGGCCTCCAGGCAAACCCTGGGAGGAGGCCAATCGTGGCCGCCCTCGAAGGTCGCCATCCGGTGAGGAATCTTCAAACGTTCCAGGGCTTCCTCCAGCTGTCTCATCTCGAAGAAATTAAAGTCCTCGAGCCCGGCAGTCCCAAAGTACACGAAGGGAAGAGAAGGGGACGGCTTAAGTTCCGAAGGGAAACCGGCGCCACAACCAATCACTCCCGCCACCTGTCCTCTCAGCGAGTGGGCCACCGAGACTGCAACGCGGGCGCCCCCCGAAAACCCGGTGAGATACACGCGGTTCTCATTGATAGCAAATCGGGCTTGAGTGTCTTCAAATAATGCACGGATGGCGGCAATGATCGGCTCGGGCGGGCCGTTGCGGGAATTGTTTGAGCCCGCCACAATGTATCCGTACTTCTCCGCGGCTTCTTTGAAACGCTCCACAGGCAGGCGCCCCCGGGCTCCCGCATCAAAGGCATAAAGAATCGGCCACTTTCTCCCGGGAGTGTAGTGCGGGGGAAGATACAGGGCGTACGTCTGATGGGGATCGGCTTGGCACGCGACCCTGTCAATGATCTGTCCTCGGGGGAAATTCTCCGGGGAAGGGGCGCACACAAAAGATGAGGTGGACACCAGAAACAAGAAAAGGGAAATCCTCAGCGGGAGCAGAACGGGACTTCTCATAACGGTTGGAGAGGGGAGGGGAGGACGCAATTCCGGCCGCTTTGTTTGGCCTTGTACAGGAACTCGTCCGCCGAACGGATGAGGTCACCGGGAGAGCCCGCATCCTCGGGATAGGTGGCGACACCGAAACTGGCAGTGGCACGGTGTGGCCCCTCATGATTAGGTCCCCAAAAGAGGGCTTCCTGCGTTTTGTGGCGAAGCTTCTCTGCCACAATCAACGCATCAGGGAGGGCTGTATTCGGAAGGATGGCGCTGAACTCGTCCCCTCCGTAGCGGGCAATGATATCACTGTCACGCAAGGACTTCGTCAGGAGCGCAGACACCTGCTTGAGAATGGCGTCCCCGGTCTGGTGACCATGGTCGTCGTTGATGGATTTGAAATGATCGATGTCGCACATGATAAAGGAGCATGGTCTGCTGAGACGGTTCATGCGGTGCAGCTCCAGTTCAAGCTGCTCCATCAGGAAGCGATGATTGTAGAGACCCGTCAGCCCGTCGCGATTTGCGCGGACATCGACCCACCGGGCATTGGCGAGGGCAATCGAGGCGTAATCCGCCACGGCCGACAAAACCCGTTCGTCATTGCGAGTGAACCCATTCAAGCGTCCACTTTGGACGTCGAGAACGGCAAAGACCTCCCCCTGGCGCTTCAAGGGCAACGCCAGCTCCGAAACGATTGGGCAATCCGAAATGAGATTTGCCGTCGTATAGCGACTGTCCTGTTGCACGTTTCCGACGTTGGTCATTTCCCCCCGCAATGCTACCCATACCGTGATCCCGGGTCCCGACAGAGGCAGACGCTTGTCGTCTGAATTGTCTTTGGCGACAAATCCCTTTTGAGCACGGAGGGCCAGCTCTTGAGTGGTATTTTCAACGGTCCACAGCGAACAGTTCGCATAGCCGAATTTCTCCTTGATGATAGCTAAAATCTGCTCTACGAGTTGATCAACCACCAGGGTGGAGACGAGCGTTTTCCCCATTTCCTGGAGCGCCGCGACCTCCTTTACCGTCGCAATATGCTTCTCCCGCTGTCGCTTGGTTCGCTCCATGACAAGGCAGCTGAATACCACGACCAGGAAGAACACGGTTACTCGTACGCCTTCTGCCTGCGGGTCCAGGGTCTCATGCTGGGAGAGGTGCAACAAGAGCGTAAGATAGGAGATGACAAAGAGAGAGCTGATTACAAGGCCGTCGCGAAGGCCCACCAGACTCACCATGAAAACAAAGGGAAGAAATGTGACGGAGAAGAGAAGGCTTCGGGCTTCATGGGCCACATAGAGATAATAGGTGAGCCACAGAATAGAGAGGACAACGGGCGTATAAATGAAATGGGGGTCGAATGTAAGCCTTTCGTCCAGTCGGCTTTGAAGGGCAAAGAGCAACAACAGGGTGTTGGCCAGGAAGAATACAAAGCACCACACCAACTCGCGCTGGCTGGTGGTGCTGAGTTCGAGCCATCGGCACAACCACAACACCATGATGCCGAGCAGATAGCCCACCGCTGCCAGCAGGACTCCACGGCGTTTGGTGCGCCGGGCTGCCTCCTGAGAAGAGACGCTGTCGAACGCCTGAGCCGTCATCGTGGTCTTTTGCTTGTTGGTTAAATACAGGAGATCTTCAACTCGGATCCCGGAAGGGTTCCTTCAGGAAACCCGGTCAGTTTAACATAAACAGTTGCCCATTGCGTCTCCTTCGAGTCCAAAGGCCAAAGTCCAAGGTTCAAGCACCCAGTTCCAAGTTCCAAGTTCAAGGTTCAAAGTTAAAACCCCTCCTTCTTATTGCGGCCTCAGGCCTCCGACTTTCGACCTCTGATCTCTGACGGCTGAGAACTGACAACTGCTCTCCCCCCGACACCCAAAAAGAAATGCCCACTCAGATGGGAATAATCCGAGTGGGCACCGGGTTTGGCTTGAACTCTATCTCAATCGCAAGGATTGAACCTGTTCACGCTTCCCTCTGCCGGATATCTTGGATCGCAAAGCGGCCACCACGGCCCCTGTTGAGACCAAGCCCGCGACGACTAGGAAAAATGTCATGTTGCGTGGTCATCTACCTTTCTACAGTGTGGGCGGAGTCTCGAGTCGAGCGGCGCGCTGCGTTCACTGTTGATTAACTCAGAACCCGAAGCGAGCATATCATCTCCAGATCAATTTTTCAATTCGATCAACGGTGCTGGATTCCGGAGGAGGAGATGGGGAAGTGAGGGGTCTGATTCTAGGGCTTGCAATCATCGATAGGCTGTGAAACCATAAGTCGCGGTTCCGCAAACCCGATCGAGCCTTGCAAATCCAGCACTGCCCGTTTCCGAGTGATCAAGGACAGCATGAAAGATCCATTTGCCCCCTCTCCTTCCAACTCAGGGGCGGCCGGCAAGAAATCCAAAAAGTCAATGGGATCCGTTCGTCCGGATCCCTTTACCCTCTCGGAGTCGGAGATGTTGAGTCAGTTGCCCCAGGCGATTGGTCCAAGCCTTTTCCTGGACCATTTCACTTTCGACGAAGTGTCCGCCCAAATTGAATCGACCAGCTTTTTGTCGGCCATGAAAAAGAAGGGCGTGCCGATTCCGCGGGTGGAACTCATGCGCGTTGATCCGGATGAGCACCGTCTCATCGTATTTGACGATTCTGAATCCGAGCCGGTGAAAATGATCGAACTCCGGCTCGCGCTGACGCGGATGGAAGTTCCCGCCCTGGCGGGGTATTCTACCCTGCCCAGTCTGTTTGAGATGCTCGCGATTAACTGGGTCATGATGCAGAATCCGAGGGCTGCTTTCACTGAGAATCGTCCCCAGCTTCCCGGGCAGGAACATCCCGGTTTGGGGCTGGGTCAAAAATGCCAGGAGTTCCTGGTTCATCTGGGCGCCGAACTCCGGCGGGATGGATTGGTCAATCATCCCCAATATTTCCACAACGCGATGTTTTACCGGGATGAATACTATTTCATTGATCCCAGGCGACAGGGCGAGCTGCTGGCCATGTTCCGTGATCTTGCCAGGTACCCGATCGGTATGGCGTCCCAGGCGATTGCGGACGGCAGGCTCATAGATGTACAGCGGCAGATTCGGGTTGAATGGGACCCCGAAGGTATGGTCTGCCCGATTCACAACCCCCTCGGCGATTATTTCCAAAGTCGGGAGTACCGCGAGGCTGTCCAGAGAACACTCTCCTCGTGCATGTATGACCTTGTCCTTTAGCTGCGAAAGGGATGTGAAGACGGTCCGGAGAATAGAGACGTCGGTGCCTGGAAACCGAATGAAGGTCAAACTTGATTTCTGTCTCTCTCGGCGTCATGATTTTCAATGCCACAGACCAGGATCGCGGATCTGTTATCAGCTCCGAACCCGGAGGCATTAAGGGGGCGCACTATGAAACGGTATCAGATTGGCATTGTTCACGTGGTTTTGATTCTGCTTTTCACGACGGCGGCACTGTCACAATCTCAGCCGCCTGCCGCGATGATCGTGGCCGGATCACCTGAAGACAAGGCCTTGCGTGAGGTGGAAAATGAGCCGGATGCCGCGAAGCGGATTCAGTTGCTGGATCAGTTCGTCAAGGATTTCCCCGCGATGGTGCAGGCGCCGGATGTAAACCAGATCTACGTTTTTGCCTATCAACAGCTGAAAAACAACATCAAGCTGATTGAGTACTCCGAAAAAGTCCTGGCGGTTAAACCCAATGACATTGATGTCCTGCCATTGGCCATCAATGCGATGCTGGAACAGCCCAGCCTGCTTGACAAAGCGTGGGAGTATGCGAAGCGATATCACACCCTGTCGCAAAACCTGGATTCGGCTAATATGGGGAGGACGCTCGGTGATCAGGATCGGACTCGCATCCAGGCCGACGCTAAGGCGCTGTACGGTGCCACGCGACAACAGAAGGAATATGCGATTTTGCAGGCCGCATACCAGGAAGCGAACAACGACAAGAAGATCTCCGACCTGGAAAAGTTTGTCCAGGAGTTCCCGGACTCGCCCCAGGTCTGCAGCGCTTATTCGATCATTGCTGTAACCTATCTCCAAAAGCGCGATATCGCCAAGAGCGTAGAAAATGCGGAAAAATGCCTTCAGGCCAACCCGGACGATCTGGATATGCGGGTCCTTCTCGCTGATTTGCAGATCGAGGACAAGACCAAGACCAAAGAGACAGCGGAATTGATTCGAAAAGCAATTGAGCTTGCGGATGCCCTGGAATCAAAGCCGGCCCCCGAGGGCCAGAACGAAGCGGACTGGACGAAGCGTAAGCGCTATCTTCGCGGGTCCGCTCACGGCTTGCGCGGATACCTCGATATGAAATCGGGGCAGTATGCAAAGGCCCTGCCGGACTTGGAACTTGCCTACAAGCTGCTGGGTGATGATCCCACCATCCTATACCGGCTTGGGTTTGCACTCGCCAAGCTGCGAAAAACCAGCGAAGCAGAAATTTACCTGTCCCGGGCCGCAAAAATGCCTGGTCCATACCAGCAGGCTGCCAAGAAAGCATTGGGTGAGTTGGGGCGTTAAGAGGAGTCAGCGAGCAGTGAGCAGCAGGCAGTGGGCAGTGAGCAGCAGGCAGTGGGCAGTGAGCAGCAGGCAGTGGGCAGTGAGCAGCAGGCAGTGGGCAGTGCGCAGTGAACACCCACCAAGAATTGACGGAAATTTGAACCATAACATACGGGGGATCAGAAACACATAACCAGGGGCGCGATTCAACGGCTGGCTATGGTCGTTCAAGAGGGAATCGACAATGATTCCCGCTCCTTTCCGCCCACTGCCCACTGCGCACTGCCCACGGCCTGCTGCGCACTGTTCCTTGGAGTCTAACGATGCCGGCAATGCTTGAGGTTAGAAATCTAAAAAAGGTGTTTTCGATTAACCCCGGACGCGGGGCAAGGAAATCGGGGGCATCCAAAACGGTCACCGCGGTGGATGGTATTAATTTCACCGTGAATGAGGGGGAAGTCTTCGGATTGCTTGGGCCCAATGGCGCCGGCAAGACCACGACCATTGGCATTCTGACCACCCGCATTACTCCCACCGAAGGGACTGGCTTCATTGCCGGGATTGACGTGGCCCGGGAGCCCATTCGCGCCAAACGGATTATTGCGGTGGTCCCCCAGAAGATGAATTTGGATCTCAGTCTCAAGGTCCGTGAAAATCTGACTTTCCACGCCGCATATTTTGGCATGGCCAAGAAAACGCGGGAAGAGCGCGCCGACGAGATGTTAGAATGGCTGCAGCTCAAGGACCGCGCAAACGATCGCATTGATCGATTGTCCGGGGGGATGACCCAGCGCGTCATGATCGCCCGCGCGCTTATGCATGATCCCAGGATCCTCTTTCTCGACGAAGCGACGGTGGGCCTGGATCCCCAGTCCCGGCTTTTGATCTGGGAGAAGATCAAGGATCTCAACCGCAAGGGCCTGACCATCATCCTCACCACCCACCACATGGAAGAGGCCGATGAGCTCTGCCAGCGAGTCGCCGTCATCGATCACGGGAAGATCATTGCGCTCGACACCCCGGGGAATCTGAAGAAAATGATCCCGGGAGGCGAGGTCATTGAGATCCATTTGGCTTCAAACAATGACCCCTTGCTGGCAACCCTGAATGCCATCCCGGAGGTGCAGCGCGTGGAGCCACTCGATGGGATGGTCCGCCTCTACGTGACGCCGGGATCGAAACTGCTCACCCGCCTGGTGTCCATTGTGGAAGACCACCAATGCGAACTGCTCGATGTCCGGGTGTCTCATCCGACCCTTGAGAATGTGTTCATATTTCTGACGGGGAAAGGACTGCGGGAATGAATTTTACGACTTTTCTGGCCCTGATGCGCCGAGACACCTTGGTGGCGATGCGGGACATCACATCCTTCCTGGTGCGGACACTTGCCCAGCCCATTTTTCTGTTGTTCATCTTTGGGAATGTGATGACCCGCATGAGCCTGGTCACCGGCGGGTTCAAAGAGATCCTCGTCCCGGGGGTCACCGCTCTCACCATGTTATTTGCCGGCATGCAAGCGGTGACTCTGCCTCTGGTACTGGACTTGGGATACACAAAGGAGATCGAGGATCGCGTGCTGTCTCCGATCGGCGTGCATTTCATCGCCCTTGAGAAAATGGTCATGGGGACACTCCATTCGATCCTTTCAGGGCTGCTGGTGCTGCCCCTGGCCAAGGTGATGCTGCCCGGCGGCGTGAGCTTGAATTTGCATCAGTGGGAATTGACGATCGCCCTTGCCGTTCTGATCGGATTGGTGTCCTCCGCGCTCGGTTTGACCATCGGGAGTTACATCAGGCCGGAAAAGGTCGGACTGATGTTCTCGCTGATCGTTGCCCCCATTATTTTCTTTGGCTGTACGTACTATCCCTGGGTAGCACTCTACCGCATCCCTTGGATGAAGAAGCTGGTGCTCATCAACCCGCTCGTGTACATGGCAGAAGGACTGCGCGCTGCCATCACACCCAGCATCCCCCATATGCCGTTATTCTGGATTCTTACCGGCCTGACCGTGAGCCTGGTCCTTTTTACATGGCTTGGATTGACCGGATTTTACCGGCGGGTGATTGATTAAGAAGTTCAAAGTTCCAAGTCCAAACTCCAAAGTCTAAAAACCCAGTTCAAAGTTTAAGGTTCAAAGTCAAACCCTTAATGCTTCCTCCGGCTTCCGGCCTCTTGCTTCCGACTTCAGACCTCCGACTTCCGGTGTCCGGCTGCTCTTATCCAACACCTAAGGCCCGATCCCTGCCACCCGCCTACGGCTTCCGGCCCCCGACCACCAGGAGTTCGAAAGATCCAGGCACGATGCTGGGCCGCGGCCGCGGCTGCTCCGGTGTGGGCGCAGGTGGAGGACCAAACTGGGCCGTGACAAGGTAGATGTTGTGCGTCTTGGGATCGAGCGCCATGGTGCGGGCACCGCGCGCTGTCTCGACATTTTGCACTACACTGAATTTGTCGGGAGAATCTTCATGTACCACCGTCAATGTCCCATCACCGCCATTAGAGCTGAAGGCCAGCTGGGTATCCGGATCAAATACGTTGGCATCGACCCCGGTCCCGATGGGCAGCGTGGTAATCACCTTTCCGTTGTCGGCATCCATGACCGCCATCATCTTATTCCGGCATCCGATGAAGAGCCTTCGATGTTGTTTATCGAGGGCCATGCCGGAGGGTTCTTCGCATGGCGCCAAAGCCCAGCGGGTCTTCAAGGTGAGTTTCTGGGAGTCGAGGACGGCGACTTCACTCTTGTCTTCAAGGTTGACGAAGATCCGGCCGTTCCCGTCAGCCGTCGCAAACTCCGGTCGTCCACCCAGTGGAATACTGCCTGCCACAGTTCCGGCGGCGGCATCGATCGCAGTCGTGTCGTTGCTTCTCCCGTTAAAAGTGAACACCCGCTTGGAAGCCGGGTCATAGATAATCGCATCCGGATTATCTCCGGTTTTGACTGAACCCAAGGATTTGAGGCTCTTCAAATCGAAAATGGTTGCAGTCCCTTCCCGGCCGTTGCTGGTGAAACCACGACCCAATTCCGGAACGAGGGCAATGCCGTGCACGCCCGGGGTGTTAGGAATCTCTCCCACCGCGGTACTGGTATCCAGATCCACAACCATGACCCGGGTGGAACGTGATATATAGACCCGGTGGGCGCCGCTATCCACTATGAGGTAATCCCATCCTCCCTCTCCACCCAGTGTGATTTTTTTAAGGACCTGGTATTCCTCTCTTGGTGATGCGACAGCAGCAATGCGGATCAACAACCCCAAGATGAGACAAGCAAGAACCGTTCTGATGCAGCGAACTCTCATAATATCCTCCCTCGGATTCAAGCGATTTGTAAGTTAAGGTAACGTCCCGGAGGTAGGCCGGGACGATCGGCTTCAATTATCCCTTCCTCGAGTCAGATAGAAGTGAACGGCCGGGGTGATCAACAGTGACAACAGCATCGAAATCAAGACCCCACCGATCACCGCAATGGCCAGCGGTTGAAGCATCTGGGATCCGGCCCCCCATGCCAGCGCCAGCGGCAGCATACCCGCCACTGTCGCCATGGCGGTCATCACGATGGGGCGTAGACGCCGCCGGGCGGATCGAAACATGGCATCCTCGGAGGAGAATCCTAGTCTCCGGTATCTCTGGTCGGCGTCGAGCAGCAGAATCCCATTTTTCGCCACGATCCCGACGACCATAATGAGCCCCATGAAAGAGGAGATGTTGAAGGTAGTGCGTGTGATCAACAAGGCCAGGAGGACTCCGGAAGTGGAAAGCAAGGCAGAGGGCAGGATGGAAAGCGGCGCCGCAAAGCTGCGGAATTCGAACAGCAGGACGGTGAAGACAAGAACGATCGCAAGGACCAGAACCAGCATAAGATCGCGAAACGAACGCTGCTGTTCCTGATAGGTTCCGCCATATTCAACACGAATCCCCGCCGGCAGGTGAAGGCCCGCCACTGCATCCTGAACTTTCGCGATTGAGCTCCCTAAATCTCTCCCCTCCAAGCGCGCGGTCACCGCCACATCCCGCTGGAGATTTTCCCGCCGAATCTCAGTCTGACCAGGAAGATCCGTGACGGATGCCAGCGATCCCAGGGTCGCGGTTCGTCCGTTGGAACTGTTCAGCAGAGTTGCGCTCATCGCCTCAAGCGAGGTGCGGTTGCGGGCTGGGAAACGGACGCGAATCGTATAGGACCGGTCATTGGCGACGACGGGCGTCGATGCCGGTGCGCCCTCAAGGATGGCGGCCGCATCGGTGGCCACCTCTTCCAGCGTGAATCCGGATCGAGCGGCCAGCATGGGATCCACCTGGAACGCCACCGCGGGCCCGCTGATCGTGTTGTCAATCCCATTGAGAATGTCGACCACGCCGGGAATTTTACCGATTGCTTCGGCCACCTTCGGAGCCCATTGTCGGAGCAATTCGGCATCCGGCGAGAACAATTTGATCTGAATGGGTTCCGGGGCGCCGGTCAAATCGCCGATCATGTCCTGCAACAACTGGATGAACTCCACGTCGATCCCGGGTTCCTGCTCCGCGATCTTTGATCTAATCTCCGCGATGACCTCATCAATACTCCGGCTGCGGCGCGGCTTCAGTTTGACCGAAATATCTCCGGTGTTGGCTTCCGTCACCGCAGCCAGTCCCAGCTGCAGCCCGGTGCGGCGGGACGTGTTTTCGACTTCCGGCATCGAGCGGGCCATGCGCTCGAGGTGGCCAACCACGCGATTGGTCTCCGCCAGTGAGCTTCCGGCGGGCATAATGTAGTCCAGCACAAAATCTCCCTCGTCCATCGCTGGCAGCAAGTCCGTTCCCAACGACCGGTAACACAGAAAGGTGGCGCCGATCAGAACGACGGTCCCGGCGACCATCCACCAGGGATGATCGAGAGCAAAATGCAAGTAACGCTCGTAAAAGCGGACGACCCTGCCGAAGTACCGGCCGACGGGCACCTCTTCCTGGGCGGTCAGCGTTTGCCCATCCAGAACGGGGTTTCCCTGACCCTCTGGCATTGTGTCCGCTGACCCCGGCAAGGACGGGGACGACCTTCGGGATTCGCGAATGAAATATTGACTCAGGTTTGGAGTCCAGGTCAGGGCCAGGGCCAGCGAGGTGAACAACGAGGCCGCCACGGTCACCGCGAGCGCCCGAAAGAAGATCCCGGTAACCCCTGCTATCGAGATCAGAGGCAGGAAAACAACCACCGGCGTGATCGTGGATCCCACCAACGGAGCCGTGATTTCCTTGAGAGCGCTCTGGATGGCCTCAAGACGAGATTGCCCCGAATCGCGATGCATCACGATGTTTTCCACTACCACGATGGCGTCGTCAATCACCAGGCCCACGGCTGCCGCCAGTCCTCCCAGGGTCATCAGATCGAAGTTTTCGCCAAGCAGCTTGAGCACAATAAAGGTCACCAGCACGGTCACCGGGATCACCAGCCCGGCGACCACGGAGGTCCCCCAGTCCCGCAGAAAAAGGACCATGATTCCTGAAACGAGAATCAACCCGATGAGAATGGCATCGCGGACGCTCTTGATGGATTCGGTCACAATAATGGATTGATCATAAAAAGGCTGCAGTTCAACTCCCGGAGGCAGTGTGCGAAGAATCTGGGCGATCTCCGCATGGACACTTTCGGCGACGCGTACCGTATTACTGTCGGGCTGCCGGTTGATGTTCAGCAGCACGGCCGGTTTACCGTTTGCGGTGACTACAGTATAAACCGGTCTGACTGAGGGCGACACGCCGGCAACATCGCCAACGTGGACCGGAAGTCCAGCGGGCGTCGTCTTGACAACAATCGCCGCGATCTGATCCGGACTGCGCACTTGTCCATTGACGAGGCTGAGGTAGAGCTGGTGGTTCTGTTCAAGCAAGCCCGGCGATTCGATCATGTTGGTGCGACGCACCGCATCCAGGAGATCAGAGACAGTCACATTGGATGCAAGCAACTTGGCCGGATCAGGTGTGATTTCAAATTCCGGTTCCTGCCCCCCCTGGACGATGACCGTGGCGACACCTTCCAGGCGGTTGAGACGCGGTTTTAACTCGTAAGTCGCCAGCTCCCAAAGCGCGGTCTGTGGCACGCGCTCGGAAGTCAGGCTGTACCCCATGATCGGGAAGCTGGCAAACGTCAGGCGATGGGTTTCAATCTTCGCTCCCGGCGGGAGCAACGGCTGGGCCCGCGACAGGGCGGCGTCCACCAGTTGAAGCGTCTGGAGCATGTCGACCTGCCAGTTGAAAAACAGATCAATCTCTGCCGTTCCCCGGCTGGTGATGGACCATACTTTCTGCAGTCCCGGAACACTGTTGACCGCCTCTTCCAGCGGTCGGGTGACCGACACCAGCATCTGGTCGATCGGCGTGACCCCGGTGTCGACACCAATCACAATGCGGGGGAAATTTGTTTCGGGAAATACGGAAATCGGGATGGTAAACGCGAGATAACCACCCACCAGGGCCAGGGTGACGATCAAAAAGAGGATTGGCTTGGAGTGTCGCACGAACCAAAAGGCCGGCTGCTGCATGGAGTCTTTTTTCTGGGCGCGATCGGGGAATCGAGAGCTCATGGAAGAAGGTTCCCGTTGCGGTCTTGTCGTAGCGACGGGACCGCGGTTCCCAGCCTCACCTCAAGGCTGGCTGGCGGAGGAGTCTCCAAATTTGATCTTTGTGTTGTCGGGTAATCCATAGGCCCCGGTCGTGACGACCCGTTCGCCGGATTTGAGTCCCTGCGTAACTTGCACCTCGCCGCCTTGACGAATGCCCACCGTGACCTTCTGGAGATGGGCGCGGCCATCGCTGCCGGCCACCATAACTGAGGTGGAACCCTCTTCGGCGGTCAGAATGGAAACTGCAGGCACAACCACCGCCTTCGGGATTTCCTGGGCAACCATTGAAACCTGCACGGTCTCACCCGGTTTAAGTTGGTGTCCTGCATTCGCCGCCTGGACCCAGATCTCCACGGTGGTGCTGTTGGGATCGACAGCCGGACTGACAACCGTCACCTTCCCGGAAAGATCGTCAGAAATACCTGGTCCTGATATCGTCGCCGGATTTCCGACTTTTAAGACGGCAGCTTCCTGCTGTGGAATGTGGGCACGGGCGATGATTTGAGAGATGTCCATAACTGTGATCAGCGGAGTTCCGGCGTTCGCCATTTCTCCCGGGTAAAACGGCCGGTCGGTGACGACTCCATCAATGGGGCTGCGAATTTCGGAGTATCCCAGTTGAGCTTTGGATGCCAGATATTTTCCCTCCGCGGAGGTCAGTTGCCCCTTGGCTGCCTTAAGCCCCTGCGGTTTGCCCACAGACTTCAGCGCATTAAAGTGTTTCAAAGATATTTCATATTGGGCCCGGGCCTGCGTGAAGGCGACTAAAGCCTGATCCAGTTCCTTTCGGGGCAGCGCACCCTGGCGGTAAAGAGTTTGCCGGCTTTCGTAGACCTTTTGCACAGCATCGAGAGCCTCTTTGGTCTGCTGGACATCGAGCTCCGCTTTTTGCATTTCTTCGGGAAGATTCGCGGCCGTTGTGCTTTCGTAGCTGGCTTGGGCCTGCTCGTAGATGCCTTTGTTCTCAGTCTCGGCCGCCGCAAGATCGCTGTTTTCGAGCACAGCGAGCAGCTGACCACGATGAACGGGGCTGCCCCGTTGAACATGAAACTCGCGGACGGGAGCGCTGATTTTCGGAGTCAATGCGGCTTGGTGCAGAGGAAAGAGAATGGCGTCTGCCGTGACAATCCGCTTAATGGTGGTCTCACGTGCCACCACGGTCTGGACAGAAACAACCGGTTCCTTTTCGGCAGGCTCCTTGGAGCAGCCCAGGGCGACCCCGAGCCAAATCAAAAGCCCCCCAAGAACCAGATTCCGGACGGGGATGGATTGTGGCGGATCTTGCCTTTCCAACTGGGGTCTTCGTTTTGAGGGTCCAGCAATCTCTTTGGACATTTTTCAAAAACTCCCAGTCAGCGTCTGCAGGGCGGCAAGCGCGACACGGAAGCGCATCTCCCCGTCATCATAGGCATTTCGATTCTGGGTCAAAGTGTTCTGGGCATCGACAACCTCCAGGACCGAGGCTTCTCCAGCCTGGTAGCGCAGCGTTGTCAGCCGCAGGCTGTCGGCGGCAAGTTCAGCGGAGCTGCGCAACGTTTCGAGTTGGTCATGGGACGCTGCAGCCTCGCCGAAAAAGGACCGAAGATTACTCAAGAGCTGGCGCTGGGCAAACGTCAGTTCTACGCGAGCCTGTTGTCGGCGCAGATCCGCCTGGTGCACCTTGCTCCTGGTAGCACCCCAGTTCCACAGCGGAATACTCACCGTTGCGATGGCTGCGGATCCCACATTGGGAATACCCTCCGTCTTGGTGGCAAAACGCGTCGCGTCGATCCCGTAAAAATAATCCAAACTCAGCGAAGGAAGGTAGCCGGCTTTGGCGACCCGCATCTCTTGGCTTGCGACCTGAAGCGCTGACAGGGCGGCGCGAAGGTCGGGATTATTCTGCTGAGCCAACTGTTGAACTTCGGCGAATGGTGGCAAAGGCGGGGCATGTTCAAGATCATCCACGACCATGAAATTCTGGTTAAAATCAGGAAACAGCAGGATTCCCAGCGACAGGCGGGTCCTTTCCATCGTCACTCGAGCTTCAGAGAGGTCCCGCTGGCGGTCGTTAAACTGGAGTTGAGCCTTGATCACATCGGAACGAGCCACCTCTCCGCCACTCTCGAGATCTTGTGTAATTTTCAAAAATCGTCGAGCTTCTTCTGCCGCCTGTTGAACCGTGGCAAACCGGCGCTGCGCCACAATCACTGCGTAATAACTCTGCACCACTGTAACAGTCAGCCCGCGCGCCGCAATTTCCGATTTGGCCTTTGCTACCGCCTCCGCGGCCTGTGAACGCCGGTATTCGGCGAACTGAGATAATCCAAACGCCTGATGCACATCGGCCTGGCTGAGATATTCATGAACCCCGTTGTTGGCAATGAACCGACCCGTGGGAGTCCCGTTCCCCTGAGTGTACAGGTACTGAGTGGTATAGAGGGCATTGGGCAAGAGCGCTGCCCGGGCCTGGACCTGATCCTCGCGTGCCAATTGGTATTCAATAATTGCCGCCTGGAATTGAGGGCTGTTCAGCCGGGCACGGTCGAGGGCATCCTGCAAGGTAATCGTCAGAGGAGCCGAAGTTTGGTCGGGCGTCTGGCTGCTCGCAACCTTCTTGGGCTCGTCCTTCGCTTTCTCGTCCGCTGCCATCACCGGTGCAAGAAAATGGAATGCCAGGAGCGCCGCTGAAATGGTTTTTGCAATCGGGGAAACAACCGTAAGAAACGAACACACATTGAAACGGAAATGAGTTCGGGTCATCTCTCGCCTCCGAAGATCGGGGATTCATGGCTAAGGCAAAGCCGATTCTAACGGCGAAGATCAATTCAAGGAAACAAAAAAGCAGCGAATGGCTTGGTTAATGCAAGGGCTGTCGTAGTGAGGGAACCCCAGTTCGTTCTATTGTTTTTGAAAACCATACCGGGTGAGCCAAAGGGATCCGTCCCTGACAAGGCCAATACCGGGCGCATAGAATTTATATTCTTTGTTCTTGGGTTCCAAAGGGGTGGTCTCTTCCACCTTGATACAGCCCAGAAATTCGCCGAGGGGAGTCTTGATGGCCTCTTGAGCGCTGATGATCTCGGCCCTATCCATGGCAATGCCGGGGGCGATCTCCTGAAAGTACTTTTCACCCACACGAATCGTTCCGGGCATCATAAGCCCGAATCTGGCCCTCATCACGCCCGCCTGCCACGATCCCGAGTGACCCACCACCCTACCACTCCTGTAAATATCGACATCTTCACCGAAGTAGAACACACTGTTTGTGGGCGTGTAGATCGCAAAATAATTTTTGGAGACTTCGATCAATTCTCCATTTTCAGTCTCCTTCTCCTCCACCCCGCGAGTTTGCACGTTTCCAATCTTCTTGGTCTCCCGAAGAACTGTAATGGTCAGACGCACTTTGGCCCCGTGATCCTCTCCCTCCAGGATGAGCTGATATCCTGGCTGAAGGATGAAATTTGGATTCCTCCCGGAAGTCTGAAATTTGGACTCATCCACCGTAAAAGCATTGGTCCATCCTTCTGACTCGGCGCTTCGATTCTTCCGCGGAGTTTCCTGGCCACGGTACATCACAGAGTTTCCGAGGGCAATAAGCAGACACAAGGAAGAAACAGTACGGCCCATCCCATTGCCTCCTCTCGGATCGACACCGTGATATTGACCGCTGAATTCTGAGAACCTTTGCAGTTTACCTTGAATTCAGGTTATCGAGGGAGGCGAAAACCATGAGTAGCGATTTTGGAAGTGGACGTGAAATCGATGGTCCGGGTTCAGAAGGGAAGCAGACTAAAAAATAGCGGGAGGTGAGCGCTGCGTTGACAACGCTCAGACCTCCCGCATGTCATTTTCTTTTCTCGCAGACGAAAGCTGAGCGGAACAGCCACTAATTTTGATTGCATGTGGAATTTTTGATACAGTCCTCCCGTCGTTAATCGCGCAACAGACAATTTAATAATGACGTTGTCCAAGAGGGCATCAAGCTCTCCGACGTGATTGAGCACGGGCGATCGAGTTCACCCAGACATGATCCGGATCATCCCGATTGCTTCTGGCGGAAACATTCGACACCAAACGTCAGTTCTCGATTTAGGACGGTTCTGTTATTGGATACCGGTCTTGTGAGACATCTGCTTTGGCGGGGCTGTCCCCGCGATGAATCCGCCGCGGCGGACCCCCCTACGTCGAATCTTGCGCGATTCTCTAACATGTTCAATGATGTTCGTATTAGATTGTCGGCGTGGCGTCGGCGGAGCAAGAAGCCGCCAGGATCATCGGTTCACATCGATGCAAGCTAGCGCAGAGCACGGGAATCAATTCATTGAAATCTCCGGGAGGAAAACATATGAAGCGTGAACGAATCATGGGCTTTCTGCTCGTGCTCTCTTGCATTTTTGGGTTGGGGCAAGCCTTTTCTCAGACCTCAAGATCTGATCAAAGAGAGCAAGAGAAATCCCAGGCTCAAACGGAGGATCAGAGGGGGAAGTATCCCGCCTTGCCGAGCGAAACGCCACCCGAGTTCAAGCGCGCCACGGACAGCTTTGAGTACGTCCGGCGCGATGTCATGATCCCCATGCGCGACGGGGTGAAATTGCACACCGTCATCCTGCTCCCGAAGGGCGCGGGTGGTGCACCGATGCTGCTGACACGCACGCCCTACGACGCCACCAAGCTGACGAGTCACGCAGAGACTTCCCATCTCGGCCCGATCCTCGAAGGCTACGACAACGCCGTCGACGTGATTGTCGAGGGCGGTTACATCCGCGTGGTCCAGGACGTCCGCGGCAAGCACGGCTCGGAAGGGGACTACATGATGAACCGCCCACAGCACGGGCCGCTGAACCCAACTCCGGTGGATCACTCCACCGACACCTACGACACCATCGACTGGCTGGTCAAGAACGTTCCAGAGTCCAACGGCAAGGTCGGCATTCTCGGCATCTCTTACGACGGCTTCACCCCACTGATGGCGCTAATCCATCCGCACCCGGCGTTGAAGGTGTCCGTGCCGATGAATCCGATGGTGGACGGCTGGATGGGCGACGACTGGTTTCACAATGGCGCTTTTCGCGAGCTGGGCATGGCTTACATCCTGGACCAGGAGGCGACGCGCAAGTCGGAGCCCCAGTGGTGGACAAGCCACTTCGATGATTACGACACGTTCATGGAATCGGGATCGGCGGGCGAACTCGGCCGCCGCCGGGGGCTCGAGCAGGTTGGCTTCTGGAGGAACATCCTCGCGCATCCAAGCTACGACGCCTTTTGGCGCGACCAGGCGGTGGACAAAATCCTGGCGGCGGAGCCGCTGAAGGTTCCGGTAATGCTTGTCGGCAGCCTGTGGGACCAGGAGGACATCTACGGCGCCATCGCCGTGTACAAGGCGATCAAACCCAAGGACACGGACAACGACAAGGTTTTCCTGGTGCTGGGCCCGTGGCATCACGGCGGGAGATCCTCCGCCCGTTCCTGGATCAATACTTGAAAGATGGCGCGCCCAAGGCTGACGTCGCTTCGGTCATGGCGTTTGAGACCGGCACGAATATGTGGCGGAGATTGTCGGCTTGGCCCGCCGGCTGCACTTCCGGCTGCGCGATCCAGCCAACGCCGCTCTATCTTTCCGCAGGATTGAATCTCGTCTTCGCCGCACCCAGCAAGGACGACGCGGCGTTCGACGAATACGTCTCTGACCCCAGCAAGCCCGTTCCGTTTCACGCGCGCCCCGTTCCGCCCTCGAGCTTCGATGGCGGCAAGAGCTGGCGCGAGTGGCTGGTGAGCGATCAGCGCGAGGCATCGGGCCGGCCGGATGTCCTCACGTTCGTCTCCGGCATCCTCAAATCCCCATTGAAGATCAGCGGAGAGCCGCTCGTCCACCTTGTCGCCTCAACCAGTGGGACGGATTCCGACTGGGTGGTCAAGCTGATTGACGTCTACCCCGACGAAGTGGCCGCCCAGCCTGAAATGGGCGGATATCAACTGATGGTTTCCGCCGACATCTTCCGCGGCCGCTACCGAGAGAACCTGGAAACGGCAAAACCCATTGCAGCGGACCAGCCGCTACTGTACCGGTTCGCCCTTCCCACCGCGAACCACGTCTTTCTGCCGGGGCACCGCATCATGGTACAGGTCCAGTCGAGCTGGTTTCCCCTCTACGACCGCAATCCTCAAAGCTTTGTACCCAACATCTTCTGGGCGAAGCCTGCGGATTACCGCAAGGCGGTGCAGCGGATCTACCACGCCCCCGACCAGGCGAGTTTTATTGAGCTTCCTCTGGTTAGGTCGCATTGAGGGTAGACGGGAATGCAGAAGCTAGTGGGCTTGGTCTCAAAATTGACCATGAATCATTGACAGGGTACTTCGTTGGCTCTTGAGACCAGCACCCACGAATCTTTGACTTCGCGAACGCATTGCTCGACGTGACCTTCCTGATCAGGCCGCTTGAATCATGAGCAAGCTTCGAATTATACTGCTCGCCAACATTCAAGCTCTTCTTGGAGCCCATCATTGCCCAGTTCAATTGAGGCCCTAAAGGGCCGATTACAAAAACTCATTACCAAATTCCAAGCCGACCGGGAGTACTACCTTTCCAGCGAGTACCTCGAAGCGCAGGCCCGCGTGGACTTCGTCACAGCATTCTTCGGGTCAGGCACCGACATTCGACATTTTTGCTCGCTGCACAGCATTCTTCGGGTCAGGCACCGACATTCGACATTTTTGCTCGCTGTGATGACTCTGCAGGGCGGTTAATTTGTTTCTTCGTCAAGCCGTTCAGGGTTGTGTGAGATCGAATCGTTTTTTGAGGTAGTTGAGTCGCGAGAATGGGATCCTCCCTTCGTGCTGCAAGCGACCCACCACAATACCCGCCGAAATACCAAGGGAATCCGCAAGGGCCTGGATTCCGGGTTCTGAAAAATTCGATGCAGCACTGAATCGCCGCCATTGGGGCTCGGGGATGAGGTGGTTTGTTGCGAAGGCGTTCGCTTCTCGCTCTTTGTCATTTCCACCGGCGCCATCCTCCAGGAACACGTCGCGTTTGCCATGCAACGCCACATGACCCGCCTCGTGGAAGAAGGTGAACCAGAAAATGTCTTCCACCTTGTACCTACAACTCAATTGGATGATCGGATGACCGGCCACCCATCTTACCGCACCATGGATTGAAGTATGGGGAAGCTCCTCCACGAAAACGACGGCTACGCCGGCCTTGCGACACGCCGCTACCAAGGACCGTTTCAACCCAGCGGGACGCACCTTCATGAGGCCGCGCATACGACCAAGCTGTTTCTTGAAGACGGTCCTTTCGAATGCCGGCAGGTCTAGTTTCCTAGCCTCGACTTCTCCTAAACGCAACCAGGCCGCCGTGGATTCCGGGCAGGTACGGAAAGCAGAGGACCGGCGGTAAGATGCCGTGGGAGCCGTCCACACCTGGCTCCAGGCGGAAATGCTGCTCACGCCGAAAAATTGAAACATTGCACGAACCAAGTCGCCGCCTTCTCGCGATCCCGAGAGGACCCCGCGCTGGGTGAGCTCCTTGACGGGGAACCTTTTCACCCACTTTTTAGCAGCTTCCAGCGCTTTTTGTTCTTTCAAGGAGGCTAACGTTTGTCGGTAGTTTCGCTCCAGGTTGTTCCAAAACGAAGCCGGCAAGGCGAGCACGTGTTCCAGCTGCAAGGCAGTTTCTGCTGTGATAGCAGCCTTGCCCTTGATGATTTCGTTTATGGTTTTAAGAGGTCGCCCGGTGCGTTTCGCTAATTCAGCCTGCGAAAGACCGAGCGATTGAATTGTTTCAAGCAGGGTCGCGCCTGGAGCCACGGCGTAGTCCGGCTTAAACGCAATTCTCTTCTTAGCGATCATGGTAGTCCTCAATTCTCAATACAATGACAGCACGCACCTCGCTGAGGTCGATGCCACCGTCCGCCTTCCGGGGAATGGGATCATGGTCAACTCGGAACACGAGCCGCTCATTCGCGGAGATATCCACTGCGAACTGCTCGTCCAAGTTCCCGCCAAGCTGGTGGCAGCGCGCCGGGGGCATTCGACTAACGTCGGCCAGCTTGTCGGCGGCGGCTAGTTCCAGGAGCCTCTGTCGAATCTTTGCAGCGCGTGTCATTCCCCATTGACGGTTGGACAGGGATTCCGAGTTTGCCGCCTTCGCGAACTTGCCCGAATGAAAGCTTATTCTCACGGCTTGATTATGTCAACACTTTTATTAACCCTTTGGGTTAAATTATAATTATCCTCACGTCCTCTCGATGCACACCAAATCCGCGACGCCCGATACAGGCGAGCGCCTCGTATTAAGGAATATCGGAATGCCGTCCGATCATCTTGACCTTTGCTTACGGGGGTGGGTTGGCTATTTCAAACCAGAGCGACGGAGGACCAAAACAAGACTCGTCATATAATACATCGATATGATAGCCTACAGAGAAATCTCCGAACAGTCACCTATTATCTTGCGTCGTTTGGGAGCCTTTTTGGGCCCAGCAAAGCTCGAAGTTCGTGCATCTGGATTCTGCAATTGGCAGAGGGCGAACGCAAGGGTCAATAAGTAGGGACAGCGACCCGTTTGGGAAGGAGCCATCGAAGCATGCGAGTATCGGGAGTTCTCACAGCGCTAATGTTTATGACGTTCCCTGTGGCCTTCCTGGCGCAGACGAAAGCGGATAACCCGCTCACGCCGCACCAGTTCCCGCTCGCCGAGCTGCCGATCGTCGCCCGCGTACTCCTGCCGAAGGAGCCCGATTGGATAGCCCTAGGCTTTGGCTCGGTCTGGGTTGTGAACTACAAGCCGGACCGATTGTCGCGTGTGGATCCGGTTTCGGGCCGCCTCATCGCCGACATTCCCTTGGGGCCCGACGCGTGCCTCGGGGTAGTGATCACCCTTGAACGGGTTTGGGTGGCGACCTGCGGTGACGGCGTCGTCAACGAAATCGATCCGAGGACCAACGCCGTCGTGCGGCGCATATCAGTTCCGATTACAACGGGACGAGAAGGCGCGTTCGCCGTGGCGGACGGCAGCTTCTGGATTCCGGTAAACCGTCCGGACGCGTCTTCATCTGTAGTCGCTCGGATCGACGCGGGATCGGGTCGCGTCCTGTATTCGATACCCGTCGGAGCAAGAACGGATGTAGTGATCGCGGGGTTCGGGGCCATCTGGGCTGCGAGCAGCGCCACTGATACGGTTTACCGGATCGATCCATCCCGCAACGTCGTCACAGCGCGCATCGCCGTCGGCCCCACTCCCAAGTTCATGGCCGCAGGTGAAGAGGCCGTTTGGGTTCAGAACCAAGCGGACGGCTCGGTTTCACGCGTGGACCCGCACACGAACCGCGAGGTCGTCCGGATCGAAGCCGGCGCTCCAACCAAGTGGGGAGACATTGCAACAGGTGATGGCGCCGTTTGGCTCAGCGTGAATGGAAAGCCCGTCACCCGCATCGACCCGCAGTCGAACCGTGTGACGCACCAGTTTGTCGGCGGCGACGGGGCCGACGCCATTCGATTTGGTGCGGGGGCGCTTTGGGTCGCCGACCACAAGCACGGTGAACTCTGGAAAATCAATGTTCGTGAACTTCGCCCGGCACCATGAAGCCTCAAGAACGAGAGCGGCGAAGTAGTTTTGGTAGCCCCGCCACGGTTTCTGGTGGCGGGGGCGTTTGCGTGCGGGAGGCAGAGTGGTTGAATACATACCGGCCGCCGGCACAAGCCCCCGCCGGGTAGAGAGCACCCGGCGGGGCTACCAAAGCAAGGCACGATCCGAAGTGGTTTTGGTAGCCCTGCCACGGTTTCTGGTGGCGGGGGCGTTTGCGTGCGGGAGGCAGGGTGGCTGAATACATACCGGCCACAGGCACAAGCCCCCGCCGGGCAAAAAGCGCCGGGCGGGGCTACCAAAGCAAGGCACGATCGAATATCAAATCGAAAGGTCAGGCCGCCGAAACCCGACCATTTCGACGGAAGGAGAATGGAATTTCGCTGTGATCCGGATGGTCCATCTCACTCCGATGAGAGCGCCTTCACGAGGCGGTACATGAATTCCATGCCGTCAAAAAACTCCCTCACCCCCATGCGTTCATCCTTCCCGTGGGCTCGCACGTCATTAATGTCATCAAAAAGTCCTGAGACACCATAAGTGGGAATACCGGCAATGCGGAGATAGAGCCCATCGGTCCCTCCCGTGGACATGACCGGGACGACAGGCACGCCCGGCCAGAGCTCTGCGGTAATTCGATCGGTTGCTCGCACGATCTCCGGCCTGAGCGGTGAAGGCGGGCTCGGATTGGGCTTGTTAACTGGAGAAATCGTGATCTTGTCGTCAGCCAGCACCCGGGCCAGTGTTCGTTGGACTTCCTGAGGGGATTCACCGGGGAGCAACCGGCAATTAACGGTGGCACGCGCGGTCTGAGGGAGTGCGTTGTCCGCATGTCCACCTTCCAGGCGGGTGGGGACGCAGGTGGTTCGCATCAGGGAGTTGAAGTAGGGTGAGGCGGAAGCCAGGCGTGAAACGGCCGTGGGGCCAGGCGGGATCTGCGCGACCGCCCGCATATCGAGGGCTGCTTTCCCGGTCTCCACTTTGGACATCTGCTCGAAGTAGGCCCGTGTAGTTTCATTCAGCTTCACGGGGAAGTCGAACTTGGCGAGGCGCGTCAGCCCCTCCGCGAGCTCATAAATGGCGTTGTCCTTGACTGGAAGAGAGCTGTGCCCGCCCCGGTTCCTGGTCTCCAGGCGGAAGGTGAGATAAACCTTTTCACTCGTCTGCAACTCGTTGACCCAGTGCTTGCCGCTTTTGATCTCGCCGCCGCCTCCATCGGTGTTGAGACAATACTCTGCGTCGATCAGTTCACGGTGATTCTGCAACAGCCAGGAGACGCCGTTCGAGTCGCCTCCTTCCTCGTCGGCCGTCAAGGCGACAATCAGGTCTCGATCCGGCTTGAACCCTTCCTGTTTGAGCCGTATGAAATTGGCGATCAGCAGAGCATCGCCCGATTTGATGTCGTTGGTGCCGCGTCCATAAAAATACCCGTCGCGCTCGAGGAACTTGAATGGATCAAACGACCAGTCTTCGCGCCGCGCTTCGACCACATCGAGATGGGCCAGCAGAAGAATTGGTTTTCCTGAACCCGTACCGCGCAGGCGCGCGACCAGATTTCCCTTTCGCGGGTTCGGGCCGAGCACTTGAACATCTCCGGCAAGGAAGCCTGCGGCCCGAAGACGTGCCGCCATCGACTCGGCAGCCCGAGTCGTGTTGCCGGTGGAGTCGGTGGTGTTGATCTCGATCAATTCCTTGAAGATGTCACGAGCCAGTTCCTGTTGTGCCGAAAGCGGCGAACTGCCTGCTGCCGGCAAGGTCTGGGCTGAGATGCAGAGGGTCGAAAGCAGTAAAGAAGCCAGGAGCGCTCCGCCGAATTCCATCCCGGGGTCCTCCGTTCATGTTGTGTGACCGCCGATTTATATCGGAACATTAAAACACAAATCCGGACAGCCACCTATTGCGGAATCGAAATCGGAGTTCACGCCATTCATACTAAGGAGGAGAAATCCCAGGAACTAATACAAACCACGTTGAAAATGTTACAAAATCATGCGTGATTCAACGTAGGGGCGTCCGCCGCGGCGGACGCCCCTACCACGGAGATTGCACAATTACCCCGTGCAACTATGATTCCAATCACGTCTGCAAATGAGGTTGAAAGGTCTTGCTCACTGTATATCAGAGTGATATGGTCCCGAGAGTATTGCTTTTCCGTGGTAGACGTCATGTGCCCTATATGAGGCCAGAGGAATCGAAGATGGATGTCATGATTGGATATTGCGGTTTGGCTTGCCGGAGCTGTCCAATCCATTTGGCAACTCTCGAGCCCGATGATTCCAAACGACGAACCATGCGAGCTTCCATTGCTCGTGTCTGCTCCGAACAGTACGGTCTGACCTTGTTGCCTGAGGACGTATCGGATTGTGATGGATGCCGCTCCGACACGGGCCGTTTGTTCTCGGGCTGTGCACGCTGTGAGATCCGATCCTGTGCAATCAAGCGAAAGCTTGAGAGTTGTGCCTTCTGCGATGAGTACGCTTGCGACAAACTTCGATCTCACTTTGAGATGGATCCAACTGCCGAGGCGCGGCTTCAGGTACTCAGGAGTCAGAAGTAGCATGGATTGGATCCAGTTCATAATTTGACCACGGACGGGCACATGCCCTGGGTCAAGATGACGCTCGCAGCTCCCTGTGATTCACAGGCAGGTCCCTAAGCCTGGCGGCGCAGTCCGACGGCCACGAGCAACCACACAACGGACAGGACCGCAAATCCAAGTACGAGCGCAGCCGGCGCCTCGGCCAGACCCGTGCTGCTGACCCGGCATCGGGAACCCGCTTGAGCGATCAGCCACCGCTTTGAACAACAGTCCGAAAGGATATAACTCCGGATCCTGAACAGCATTTGGAAGTGATTGAATCCAACCTGAGATCCCAAAACTTTCGCTTTCAGACCCTTGGAACTTAGGCTACCATTCGCACGCATCCACGACACGGCTGCGATGGCTTTAACGATTGGCATGACGCTTGGCCCATACGAAATCACCGGTGCGCTTGGCGCCGGAGGGATGGGCGAAGTGTATCGCGCGCGGGACAAGAAGCTCGAACGCGACGTTGCACTAAAGGTATTGCCCGACGCTTTTGCCGCCGACCCGCAGCGCATGGCTCGGTTTGAGCGCGAAGCCAAAGTGCTCGCTTCTTTCAACCATCCCAACATCGCTTCAATTTACGGCCTCGAAGATTCCGTCAACGGGCGCGCGCTCGTGATGGAATTGGTCGCAGGACCCACGCTGGCCGAGCGAATCGAGTCTGGCGCCATTCCCGTCGATGAAGCCCTGCCCATCGCCAAGCAAGTCTGCGAGGCGCTTGAATGCGCGCACGAGCGCGGGATCATCCATCGGGACCTGAAGCCCGCCAACGTTAAAGTCGCCTCCGATGGCACGGTGAAACTCCTGGACTTTGGGCTGGCTAAAGCAATTGAAGGAGATTCCGCAGCTTCTGAGAGCTTGAACTCCCCGACTGTCAGCGTCCGGGCAACACAAGCAGGTCTAATACTCGGCACGGCCGCGTACATGTCGCCGGAGCAAGCCAGGGGCAAGCCCGTCGATCCCCGCGCCGACATCTGGGCCTTTGGCGTTTTGTTGTTTGAGATGCTGTCGGGCCAACCGCTGTACTTCGGCGAAACAACCTCCGAAATCCTCGCGCAGGTCATTGAGCGCGAGCCAGACCTAATCCGATTGCCTCCGAGCACTCCGGGGCCGATCCGTGACCTGATTCGCCGCTGTTTAATTAAGAACCCGCGGCAAAGATTGCGTGATATTGGCGATGCGCGGCTCGTGCTCGAAGAGTATCTGGCCAATCCCTCCGCGACGCAGCCGGTCATCGGGGCTGCAGCGCGTCCGGCTCGATCGTGGGCATTCTTGTGGTTGTGCGGGGGCCTGGCCCTGGGCGCACTGGTGGCGGGTACCGTAGTCTGGAAGCTGAAGCCTGCGCCGCCGCCGCCCCCGATCATGCGCTTCAGTGCGGTCACCAACTTCACCGGTGTTGATGCAATGCCTGCTTTCTCACCCGACGGACGCTCCGTGGCTTTTTTGTCAAATCGGGGTGGTCAGTTCGATATTTGGATGGGACTGATCACTGGTGGGAGCCCCGTCCGTCTCACCAACGACCCCAATCTCAAGGCGCGGCCTCACTGGTCACCCGATGGTTCTAAAGTCTCATACGGCCGCTTGAACGAAAGTGGTTTGTGGGATGTCTGGACGGTACCTGCATTGGGTGGGACACCACGCAAGTTTTTGACAAACGCGTCCGAAGCTGCCTGGTCACCCGATGGTCGCTCACTGGCCTACGCCAATTCCTCCACTCGAACGATTTGGATATGCGACGCGATGGGAAGCAATGGGCGCGCTTTGACTCAGCCCGAGAGTCAGATTTCCCACATCGAGCCCGCGTTTTCACATGATGGACAGATCATCGCGTTTGTCCGTCGACGCGCCGGCCCTCGCGGAGAGTTAGCAGCGGTAGATCTATCCTCGGGGAAAGTGGAGAGGCTAACCGACGATGGAGTTTCGGCTCGTTCACCCGTCTGGTCCTTAGACAATCGATTCGTTTATTTCGCGTCCGCCCGCGGTGGCACGATGAACCTTTGGAAGATTGCTGCACACGGCGGCCCCCCCGTGCAAATCACAGCCGGCCGGGGAGACGACTCCGAACTGGATCTCTCCGCAGACGGTCAGAAGATTGTCTTTGCCAGTCACCGCTCCATCATCAATTTGTTGGAAGTGGCGGTGGACTCGACCACAGAAGCCGGCCGAAAATGGCTTACCACCGACGCCGCCCGGAGCACATTCGCGCCCGCCTATTCCCCCAATGGCCGCCGGATTGCGTACTTTACCAATCGCAAAGGGGCCGAAAATGAGTCTGTTTGGATGATGGATGCAGACGGCTCCAACCCCGTCAAGTTGGTAGAGGACAGTAATTTGAATTACTTTCCACGATGGGGCCCCGACGGGCAGTATTTGATCTTTGCATCCCACGCTCCCCGTAGTGCTGTCAGTCAGAGCCTTCGCCGGTTGAGTCTGTTGGGGACCGTACCGGAGGATCTCCCCGTCGATGCGCTTGAAGTCCCTTGGGGTGATGTCGGGCCCGATGGTCGCTTGATTTTTTGTGCCACAAACGGCCAGGTCAATCTCTTCAATCCTGGGGACAGCAGGACGCAAGCACTCGCCTCGGTCCGAGGAAGCATTTTATCCTGGGCTACTGACGGTCGTCATATTGCCTCCGTCGTTCTAGCTCGCCAGTTGGGCGATCCCGAGGCCGGTGTGTGGGTCTATGATTTGAATGGGGGAGCTCGGCGCCAGGTTTTTCGCGGCTGGGTATGCTTCTACAAATGGACCGGCGCTGACGAACTCTTCGTTCTTGAAGGGAAGCCGGATCTCACTGCTATTCTCTGGCGCGTTCGCCTCGATGGGTCACCGCCGGAGCGTATGCGGACCCCCCTCCGGCTCAGGTACTCCCCTCAGGACATAGGCGCATTCCTGGCCACTTCCTACGCACGGTTCGATATCCATCCCGACCACCGCCGGATTGTGATTGAGGCCTTTCGTTTTCAAGAGGCCGACATCAGCATGATCGAAAACATCCGCTAGCCGCCTGTCCTATTCGTACCCGCACCGGCTCTGAATGAGCTCCACGGCATGAGAGCGCGGGGACTGTTGGGTTTCACATGATAATTTTGGCACGTGGGACGTGAGCGATGTGGAGAGAGGACCACAGGCAGCTAAAAACAAAAGAAGATTTTGGTAGCGGCGTGTGGACTCGAACCACAGACCTAGGGATTATGAGACTCCCTTCCCACTATTTTCACGTTGAACGAATTTGATTGAGGGAAGAGGAAGACCAGGGAAAATCAAAGCTGATGATCCGAGGACTCTGTTGATTTCCATCGACCTCTAATGACGTTGAATGTCCCCCGAACATAATTTACATTACAATTTACATGGCCTTCCACACCTGGCATTTCCGCCCAGTGCCCCTTCGATTCTTGTGCTAACCCCTTCTCCCAACGCTTCAAATTTCTCTGAGTTCGCGCCCCTGACTACTCCCTTGTGACAGCGACGAAACAGCGAGCCTCTAGTCGCGTCCCAGGCGTATCAAGAGCGGAAATGCCTGAGAAGCTCCTTGACTTTGAATTCGCAGGAGCACATACTGATTTGTAGTTAGGCAACTCACCATGTCGAGCCCTTGATGGAACGAGGGGCTGGCTCTCCGAGGCCTTTAGACAAACGATCGCGCATCACAAACTCGTCGGTAGAGAAAATCAGGGGAAGACCAAGATCGTTTGCTGTTAGAACATTCCGCTTATTCCCTCATTCTGTTCCGACCTACCTAATTAAGTCAGTTGAAGACATTCGCGTAGTTTAGAAACCGCTCCGTCACAAGGATGTCACAATCACGATGATATATACGCGCGTTTTCGACCACGCCGGCAGAGGCATCCGCGAATACCGGGAGATCCGAACGAACAAATTTCTAAATAGGGCAAAGTTGGCGCTTCAAAACACGGTCCGGCCCCTTTTTAGCCAAAGAGCAGACGTCTCACTTGTGTGTGCCACAACCATTGCTCCAATTGAGGAGGCTCCATGTGCGTCCCCGTCTATTTGTAAAGCTGCTGTGGTCTATCATTCTCGTCGTCATAGCCATCTTTATTAATCGCCAAGTTGAAGCCGCAGAACCAACGCATCCAAACTCCTCTGACAAGATTCTGCAATTCACATCGAGCGGGCATATTCTGGGTTTCGGCGCCGAAGGTGTTTACGTGGCGAGCGGTTCGCATGCGCTGCGCGTTCAGTTCGTCAACGCTCGAAATAGTAATCCTGTTAGCAACGGGTCGTCGAATAGTGCTGTGCCGGGCGATAAGCAACACGCGACACCTCTGTCACAGGTCACGTACGCGAACCTCTGGGACGGTGTGACGCTGACCTACGACGCGCCCAGTGGCGCAGTCCTTCGCAGCTCTTATCGGATTGACGCCTTCGCCAGCCTGGAGAATGTTCGTCTGCGCTATAACGCTCCGGTCTCCGTCGAGAGCGACGGGTCGCTACGCATATCCTTCCAAGCCGGGGCAATGAATGAAAGCGCACCGCAAGCTTGGCAAGAGCGAGAGGGGAAGCGTGTGCCCACAATGATCGCCTTCTCGCAACGCGGAAAGGATGAGATCGGCTTTGTAGTCGGCAAGTATGACCCCGGCAAGCCGCTGTTCATTGACCCAGCGCTCACTTGGAACACATTTCTCGGTGGCAGTGGGGAGGACTGGCTCTGTGGGGTGGCAGTGGATGGAAGCGGGAATGTCTACGTGGCGGGCAATAGCGATGCCAGTTGGGGTTCACCCGTACGCGCATACGGCGGTGGTATCTATGACGCCTTTGCTGCCAAACTGGATCCCGGCGGGAACCTGATCTGGAACACTTTTCTCGGCGGCAGCGGGGACGACGAGGTCTATGGGCTGGCAGTGGATGGGAGCGGGAATGTCTATGTGGCAGGCTCCAGCACGGCGAGTTGGGGTTTACCCATCCGCGCCTATAACGCCGGCGACGGCCTTGATCCCCATAATGTCTATGATGCCTTTGTTGTGAAACTGGATTCCAGCGGGAACCTGATCTGGAACACATTTCTCGGCGGCAGCAGTTTTGACGAAGCCCTTGGGGTAGCAGTGGATGGGAGTGGAAATGTCTATGTGGCGGGCGATGGCTGGGGGAGTTGGGGTTCACCCCTCCGCGCCTACAGCAACAGCTTTGACGTCTTTGCTGCGAAACTGGGTTCCGGCGGGAACCTGATCTGGAACACGTTTCTCGGCGGCAGCGGGATAGACTATGGACTGGCCGTGGCAGTGGATGGAAGTGGAAGTGTCTACGTGGCGGGCGATAGTGCTGCAAGCTGGGGTTCACCCGTTCGCGATTACGGCGGTGGTAAGTATGACGCCTTTGCTGCGAAACTGAATTCCAGCGGGAACCTGATCTGGAACACATTTCTCGGCGGCAGCGGGGACGACCAAGCCCGGTGGAGGGTGGCAGTAGATGGGAGCGGAAATGTCTATGTGGCGGGCCTCAGCGATTCGAGCTGGGGTTCACCTGTCCGCCCCTACAGCGGCAACTATGACGCCTATGCTGCGAAACTGGACTCCGGCGGGAATCTGTTGTGGAGCACATTTCTTGGCGGTGGCGCGGCCGACTATGGCGAGGCCCTGGAAGTGGATGGGAGCGGAAATGTTTATGTGGCAGGAGTTAGTGAAGCGAACTGGGGTTCACCCCTCCGCGCTTACGGCGGTGGCAGGGACGCCTATGCTGCGAAACTGGACTCCAGCGGGAACCTGGTCTGGAACATATTTCTCGGCGGCAACGGGGACGACCAAGCCTATGGGCTGGCAGTAGATGGGAGCGGGAATGTCTATGTGGCAGGCTCCAGTTCTGCGAATTGGAGTTCACCCGTCCACGCCCATGGTGGTGGCATTGACGCCTTTGTCACCAAGATCTCCGACGTCCAGGTCGTTGCACCGCCAGCACCCTTGCCAGGCAATGGGGGGATTACACAGACGAGTCTGGGGCAGGGTTCGCTGTTGACAGCATACGGTCAGATTACGACAACTGCGCCGACTCTACCCGTGGCGTTGGCAAATTTTGGATACACGCCGAATGGAATTCTGACAACCGAAGCGGGGGTGGCCGCTTCTGCGCCAACTACCGCCGCGCGGGTGTTTGTCGACTACAGCGCTGCCAAAGGGACCGACAGCGGCGTTGCCGTGGTCAATCCATCAAACAACCCCATTACGTTGAACGTGCACATAAGAGATACACAGGGGAACTTCTATGGCTGTCCTGAGCAGACGGTCACTGCTAACGGGCACCTGGCGATGTTTGCGAGTCAATTGTGCCCCAGCATCTCCAATCTGTTTTTGGGGACGTTAACGCTGAGCTCCTCGACGGCGTTTGCCGCGACGAACCTGATGTTGGGGACCAATGCTCACGGCGAACCCTTGTACAACTCCCTGCCGGTTGCCATTCCGCCCGTGCCCCCCGCGGGCAACAATCTCTACTTCTCGCAGTTTGTAGACGGTGGAGGTTACAGCACAGCACTTCTGTTGATGAATCTCACCGGCACACCTATCAGTGGAACCGTGTCTTTCTGGGACGACAATGGACATGCCGTGACGCTCAATTTTGGCCCATCCATCGGCTCCAGGAGCACGCTTAATTACAGCATTCCCGGCAATGGGATGCTGAAGTTCACGACGACAGGATTAACGCCAGGGACATCGCTGCATGTCGGATTCGTAGTGGTAACCTCGACCAGCGGAGCGCTTCCATCCGGGGCGGTCATTTTCTCTTCCTATAACGGAACGGGCGGCCTGGCGTCTCAAGCGGGTGTGCTGAATTCTCCGGTAACAAGCAATTCCCGGATGTACGTTGAGAAGTCCAACTCTCCTCTACCTCGCGACACCGGCGTGGCGATTGTGAACCCCAACAGCTCGGCGGCGACCTTGCAACTCAATTTGGTCAGCTTGGATGGATCGTTTACGGCCGTGAATACGATCACCCTTCCAGCCAACGCTCATTTATCTGCATTTGTCGGTCAATCAGCGCTCATGGGAGCGTCGGCCTCTTCCGTTCCTGCCAACTTCCAGGGGGTGTTGACGCTGAGCAGTAACCTACCCATCACCCCCGTGACCCTGAGGTTGACTACCAACCAACGCCGGGAAGATCTCTACTCAACGCTCCCCGTCGCAGACCTCAACAATCCTCCGACTGGGCCGCTGTACTTGCCCCAAATTGCCGATGGCGGCGGATATGCCACGCAAATCATTTTGGTCAACACCGGCAGCGGTTCAGGAAGCGTCACGATGAACTTCTTCAACGACATCGGGGGCAGTGTGCAAATTGCGACTACTGCTTCATCCGCGCAAACCATAATAGCGGCAAGAGGGGGCACTATTGCGCTGCCCAACGGCAGCAGCGTGACCATTCCCCCCGGTGCGCTTACGTCTGACCAGGCACTGACCCTGTCCTTAGCGGCTGAGCTGCCCCAACAGCCCCCGAGTGGGTTTATCGTTGGTGTCGGGTACGCCTTGGTGCTTTCAACCTCGACACCTCCTTTCAGAAGTTCTACCGGCAACATTGAATTTGTAATCAACGCCGGGACGAATACCAGCGGGCTTGAAGGATCTGCAGGATTGGCAGACCTGATTGACAGCACGGGCGACAACTTCTTTGGTGTTACAGGAACGTTCGACGCGAGCACGAGTTTGGAGAGGATCACTGTTTCGGCGCTTCTAATGGACGGAACAAACAGGGTCGTGGTCAGCATGGGCAATTTATCGTCACCCTATGCCGGCAAAAGCGCCGCAGCGGTTGGAACAACGAGAAACATTCTCCCTCTCGCGACGGCCAATGTAGTGCCTCCGATACCTGGTAACCTAAGTTGGAACGGCTCGGCCTGGGGGCCATATTCCGGCTGCTCGGCCCCCCCGGGCACTAGGGTGCTTGTTCTTGTTCATGGGATATTAAGCTCGGTCGAAGACGCGTACGGAAACAACAGTGCAATGGTGACAGCACTCGACGGCACCACCGATTTTTGTGTCAATCAGATTCAGAAAGCTGCAGGCAAAAACAGTTCAGGCGCACCCACGGTCTACGGCCAGGTGGTTGGGTTCGATTATGACTGGTCAAGCGACATTGGACTGAACAGCGGACCATCCTTTGCGAACTTCCTGAATACTCTAGCCCGATGCGGAAACGAAATAGATGTCCAGGCGCATAGTGCGGGAGGGCCGGTTGCTTCATATGGAATTATGCAGGCGGCCCAGGAAACTCGAAGTCTGATTAAGAATTTCGTTGGGCTCGGAAATCCTTGGACCGGAACTCAAGCCGCTTTTAACACGATCGAGTATCCGGGTTTCATGCCGCTTCTTACAGAGTTGGTGAATTTTAGAATTCCGTTTACCTCCATTTCCTTGGGATCCTCTGTGAGGATTCAAGGAAGAACAGTTCAGGATGTCCTGAATGCCCCATTTGTCCCTCAACTTGAGCCGTGGAGCCCGTTGTTATTATCCATTCAGCAGGATCTTGGCCAAAAGGCCCCCCAACTCAATATGGTGCTGGCGTGCGGGACTCAACCCCAGGGGCTCGGACTAAGATTTACGGAAGCAGTGGGTCATCTGTTCGGTACGGCAAACGACGGCATTGTTTCACTGGACAGCTGTCAAGGCGTAGGTCCGAGGGGAACAGGGAACGTGTTCACTGGTATCAATCCGCGCCCCTTACTGCCCTACTCTCTCAGCCATACTCAGCTTGCATGCGATCCGCACGTCATCGCTGACGTGGGGAGGGCCCTCCGGAATTCGCCGCCTGTGGGTCCATTTACTCTTTCGATTAGGAAAGCTGGTTCAGGGATTGGGACCGTGACCGCAGATCCACCAGGTCTTTCCTATAATCCCGGAACCATTTTGACTCTGACTGCCACTCCAGATGCGAATTCCGTCTTTGCCGTATGGTCGGGAGACTGTTCAGAGGCTGGGGCTTGTGTCCTCACAATGGACTCGGATAAGTCGGTGACTGCCACGTTCAACCTAAAGACGTCTTTCACTCTCACAATGGCAAAGGTCGGTTCAGGAAATGGCACTGTTATTGCAAATCCTCCCGGCCCTTCCTATGCTCCTGGAACCATTGTGGCATTGACAGCCACTCCGGATGCGAATTCGACTTTCGCGGGGTGGAGTGGGGCGTGTTCGGGATCAGTCTCGTGCACGGTAACGATGAATCAGAACCAGTCTGTGACGGCTACATTCAACTTAAAGACGCCGACTGAAACATGGGTCGGCAGCTATACCCTGAACTGGCATTTTTATCCAAGTTCAAATTGTTCGAATATGAGGCCTGGCTTCATCTTCAGCAATAGTGGAATCGTTACAATGGCGATTTCTAAGGACGCGGAGGGGAAATGGACTGGTACCGTGAGCATATCTGGTCTGCAGATGCCTGACGGGCGTGACAGCCCATGTACAAATGTTATATCTTTGCCGCTGTTACAAGGCGGTATAAACCCCCATGATTATTTAATCGTAGCGCAGTTCAACATTCCCGGTGGGGTGTTACAGCTCAACGGGCCACTTATCGACAATACGATCAGTGGAGGCATCGTTGCTGTTGGATATAGCGAAGCCGAGGGATCCTTTTCGGTGACCAAACAGTGACTTTGCTTTAGTACCTGTGCAAGGGCAGGGAGAAAAGGGCTCAGACATCGACAGTTACTCTCTACGGGATTATGGCTTGCCGGATTCGGGATAATGGTTGGGGCCGTATCAGCCTGAAGAGGGTTCGGCGTGTAACTTCAGACCGAGAGCGTTGATGACCTTCAGGATCGTATCGAAGCCGGGACTGCGCTCGCCCGAGAGCGCCTTGTACAGACTTTCGCGGGAGAGGCCGGCATCGCGGGCGACCTGTGTCATCCCTTTGGCACGGGCAATATCGCCAAGTGCCTTGGCCACGAATGCTGCGTCACCTTGAGCCTCCTCGAGACAAGCCTCCAAATAGGCCGCTATTTCCTCCGGCGTTCGCAAATGCTCCGCCACATCGTAACGTGTGGTCCTGGTCTTTCTCATCGTTCCCTCCTACAAGTTCCGTGCAAGGCGCAATGCCGTTTTGATGTCGGCGGCCTGAGAGCGCTTGTCGCCTCCTGCCAGCAGAATTACCACGGTACGCTTGCGCAATGTGTAATAGACTCGGTAACCGGGGCCGCAATCGATTCTCAACTCCGAGACGCCTTCTCCGATCGGCCTGACATCGCCGGGGTTCCCCGACGCAAGCCGTTCGACCCGGGCCAGTATGCGGGCACGCGCACGAATGTCGTGCAGGCCATCAAGCCACCGCGCATAAGTTTCCGTCTTGCGAATTTCATGTCTCATAGACTGTATCCATACGGATACACCCTGTCAATACCTTTTTATTCAAAAAAGGTTGGGCCCGTATGTTTGGAATGTCGGTGCCTGACCCGTCCGTTCTACGTGCGGGGGGATATTACGAATGTGACAGCAATTGCCCATTGATCAGTGATTTGTGAGTTGAAGGGAAATTTGGTAGCGGCGTGTGGACTCGAACCACAGACCTAGGGATTATGAGACCCTCGCTCTACCACCTGAGCTACGCCGCCACACAGCAGGTCCCACCGCGAAGTGGGCAGAAAATATTAAGGTGTGACATCCGCTTTTGTCAAACGCAATGCGGGTTCTGAGATGTCTGAGAAATAACTGATTGCGAGTTCGGAGGGGTGGGGCGTCTCGCCTCACGCCAACGAGGCATCAGATTTTCGTAACCGGGAAATTTGGATACGGTCTGGTTCCGGATGACTCTAGAAGAGCCCTTTGACCGCCGAGGCCGCAAGGAAGCCCCTCACTCTTCACTTAGCCATTCTTCCTGCGCTCTTCGCGTCCGCTTGACGGGCTTTGCGGTTTGTTTTTACCTGTACCAAGTCCGGAGGCGCCAGTTGATTCTCTTCCGGGGCTGAATTTAACCCCAGCCCTTCCGTCGGCCGTGGAAGGGACGCCGTTTACCGCGTCGCATGGAAGCGGGGCCCTTCATCAAGTCGGCGACCAGGAATTGAATTTTATGCGAGTCCGCATCCACGCGATCGACGAGCACATTGATGCGGTCGCCGATGCGAAACGACTTCTTGGAACGATCACCCAACAGGCACTGCATGCTCTCGCGGTACACATAGAAATCATCGATCAGCGATCCCACCGGAACAATTCCTTCGATGAATAGATCCAGAAGTTCCACGTAGAAGCCATTCTTGTTGACGTGGATGATCAAACCGTGGAGTTCCTCCCCGATCCGTTCCTGCATGAACTTCGCTTTCTTCCACTCAACTAACTCGCGCTCGGCTCCATCGGCTCTGCGTTCTGCTTCGCTGGACTCGGCACCCAGGGTCGATAGCTGCTCATTGGAATAGGGTGTGCTTCTTTTTGGGGGACGCGTCGTGAAGCTCTCGGACGTCGGCGGCTGCTTCCCGGAATCCCGGCGGTGAGGACTCGGCATCAGCTCCCGAATCGACCCGGATTCGTCCCGGGCGGGGCCGATGAGTGATTTCAAGATGCGATGGACAATCAAGTCTGGATATCTGCGGATGGGGGAGGTGAAGTGCGTGTAGCACCCTGAAGCCAGGCCAAAATGACCCAGGTTGCGCTCGCTGTAGCGCGCTTGTTTGAGGGATCGCAGCATAAGATAAGAGAGGATCCGCTCCTCGGGCTTCCCGACAACGCGCTCCGCCAGTTTTTGATAATGGGCGGGAGTCACAACGAGATCGGTTGACTGCAACCAAAGACTTGGCTTGGCAAATCCGGTTGGGGTGGAGTGTCGCACGCCTGACCTCTGACTCCTTCCCCTTCGCTCCCGTGCCCTCGCCTCCTTTTCCACCGGCAACTTCTTGACCACGAGGTCAATCCCCAGCGAGTATCCGAAACTCCGCGCGATCATTTCGAATTCAGCGACCTTGGCGGGATCGGGCGTCTCATGAATTCGATAGAGCGTCGGGATTTCACGGTCGAAGAGTTCCCGCGCCACGGTTTCGTTGGCGATCAACATAAACTCTTCGATGATGCGGTGGGCGATGTTCCGTTCGCTGCGGACTACGCCCGTCATGATCCCGTTTTCGTCGAAAGTGATGACAGGCTCGGGCAGATCGAAGTCGATTGAACCCCTGGCGTCACGCATGCGGTTCAGGATCGTCGCCAGGTCCTTCATCAAGTGAAAGGTCTCCACCAACGGGGCGTAGCGCGACATGACGGATTCATCGCTATCAACCAGGATCTTCGCCACGTGGGTGTAAGTCATCCGTTCCATGCTTCGGATAACACCCTGGGCAAAACGATGATCCACCACCCGGCCCTGGGAATCGATTTCCATGATGCAGGATTGCACCAGTCGGTCGACTTTTGGATTTAAGCTGCAAATCCCGTTGGAGAGTTCTTCGGGCAGCATGGGCACGGCCCGATCGGGGAAGTAAACGGAGGTCCCGCGCAACAGCGCCTCCGAATCGAGCACCGAGCCACGAGTCACGTAGTGCGCGACATCGGCGATATGAACCTGCAACTCGAAATTGCCGTTCTCAAGACGGCGGACATAAACGGCGTCGTCAAAGTCCTTAGCCGTTTCCCCGTCAATCGTCACAATAGGCAAGGACCGAAAATCTTCACGTCGCCCGGCCTCATCCTTGCTGACTTGCTGGGGAATCTCGCGCGCTGCCTCCAGGACTTCCTCTGGAAAGCGATGCGGGAGGTGGTGCTTCCGGATCATGATCTCGACGTCGATGCCAAAATCTCCCGGCTTGCCAAGAACCTCCGTCACCCTTCCCCGGGGTGATTCCAGGGAAGTGGGGAAGCGGGTCATTTCGACGTCGACAATGTCACCTTCCCTCGCGCTGCCTTCTTCACCGGCTTCTATGACGACCTGGTGAAGAAACTTCTCGTCCAGGGGCATCACAACCGCCGTTGAACCCCGGCGTCTGAATTGTCCAACCACGGAAGAGAACTTTCGTTCCAGGACTTTGACGATGTGGCCTTCCGCCCGGCCGTCGCGTTTGATGGCATCGATTTCGACCACCACCTGGTCCCCATTCAGAGCCCCTCTCATCTGCAAGGGTGGAATAAAGACATCGCCTTTAAACGGGATCTGGCTTCCCACAAGACCGCTCGGTGGAGAAGGCCGGGTGGCATGTGCCCGGGGTTTCGACTTGACTTGATCAGGACCTGCGGGAGGGTTTGGGCTTGCTCCTTTTCTCGACTCCAAACCTTCAAGTTCGACGAATCCGTACCCGTCCCGGTGGGTAATAAGCCGGCCGACCAACCGGTTTCGGGAAGTATCTGCTTCACTGAAAATTCTCCCGTCCCTCGGAGGGGCCTTTGACTTGCTGGCCGCGGTATGCTTGACCTCCTTTTCAGCCGGCGGGAGCCGAAAGCGTCCACCCCGAAGCTTCTCAATCTCGCCTTCGCGCACCATTCGGTCCAGGCATTCCCGTAAGTGACGACGGTCGCCCGGCTTGAGACGAAGTACCCGGGAAAGATGTTTGATCTTCATCTGAGGCTCCACACTCTCGTGGAAAGCCTCCAGGATTTTTTCTTTGGTGGCAGTCATTGTCAGGATGAAAAGAATTCAGGCTCGCTTGCCATGGTAACATTGAGGCCGGGTGATTTCTTAATATTTTTGAGGCCGTGCAATTGGTGGAACTTCGTAAACTACAGATTTGCTTTAGATACACGAGGGGTCTGCCCATAGCCTCTGGAGAACTGACGAAGCCTGAAATCAAGCAGTTCACGGCATTTTTTCTTGCCAATCCCGGGGTATCAAAGTAGAATTCGACAGGCTTGGGCTCCCTTTTGAGGATCAGCTCTAGAGTTGAAGTGTGTCAGCGGGCAGACAACCCTTGAGGGAAAAACCTAATCAGATTGGATTCACTATTTAGGTGATACCGGAATCCAATACTGCGAACGATGTTTGAGGTGCATGAATGTACAGTGATGGCGTACTTCCTGAACAAAAAGGTCCCCGGGGGCGACTGGGCTCGATGCGGGGTTCCGCTTTCCTTTCCGGTTTAGCGGATGTTGCCTGGAAAACCTTTCAGGCCTTCAACCGGATGGTACCTGAAGGGGAGCAGATCGCGCCGAAGTGGGCGCCTGGAAAATTATTGAAAAGCTATGAACGCACCGCCCCCACCCTGGGGGTTCCGAGGCAGACCGATTCACTTTGTCCGAAGTGTGTGAAGGAAGTACGCGACGCGGTGATGACCGGGCAAAAGGATTTGTCCGAGTTCTACGGGAAGCATTCAGGCGAAATCAAAGCGGACATCGTTGAGGTCGATGGCAAGGTCTTGATGCGGAAGACTTGTCTGAAGCACGGGGATATTGAAGACATTCTCTCTACCGACGTGGAATGGACCAATCGCATTGAATCGCTCTTCTTCGGGCGTGATTTCCGGTGCAGTGATGACACCGATGTCCATAAACATGGAACTTCCACCATTAAATTCGGACGCGGGGCTGTCCTTACAGTCGATCTGACCAACCGTTGCAACATGATGTGCAATCCCTGCTTCATGGATGCGAACCAGGTGGGGTATGTCCATGAACCGGATTGGGAAGATGTTAAAGGGATTCTGGATCGTGCGGTCTCCTTTAAACCCAAGCGTCAATCCATCATCCTGTTTTCCGGCGGCGAACCGACTGTGGCCTCGACCTTCCTGAAGGCAGTCGCTTACGCCAAGAAAGTTGGATTTTATCGCATCCTGGCGGCCACGAACGGGATTCGTTTTGCCCAGGATCCTGAGTTTACGCGCCAGGCGCACGAAGCCGGGCTGCATGGCGCCTACCTGCAATTCGATGGAGTCGGAGAAGATGTGAATGCCCACCGCGGCGTGGGCAATCTTTTTGATGTTAAGCTCCAGGCCATCGAGAACATGGCCAAGGTCGGCATGAAGACCACTCTGGTCACCACGATCTTGAACGGGGTCAACAATCACCGTATTGGAAAGATCGTGGAGTTTGCACTGCAGAATATTGATAAGGTGCAGACCATTGCATTTCAGCCCGTTTCTTTCACCGGCCGGGATGAGGACATCGACGACCGGCGACGCAAGGCACAGCGCTATACCCTTTCGCAGATGTGTGACGACTTGAAGGCCCAGTTGGGCCCCGACCTGCAACCGATGCGCGATTGGTTCCCGCTGTCTTCTTATTCGGCATTCACGTCCGTGATGGACATGCTGGCAGGCGCCGATGCCCCGTGGGGTTGGAGCGCATGCAACTGCCATCCCAATTGCGGGATCTTCACCCTGATCATGGTCAATCGCACGACCGGTGAATGGTGCCCCATCTACAAGTTTTTCAATTACGAGCAGTTCATCAAGGATGTCGCCGTCATCACCGATAGCGCGCGCGGGAAAACTCTCACCACGGCGCAGTTGGCCATGGCCATCATGCGGAATTACGATGCCAAAAATGCCCCCCGCAGTTTTCCTATTGGTCAGTTGATCTCTCTCTTCAAACCCGCCTCGGAGACGGCGAACAGCGACCGCAACGACCGCATGAAAACGCGCTCGGAGAAGGACGAGTGGCGCGTGTTGTGCGTGGAGGGGATGTGGTTCCAGGATCTCTTCACTTACGATTTCCGCCGGACCGAAATGTGTGTCATCCCTTACGGAACCCAGGAAGGTGAGATTTCCTTCTGTGCGTATAATACCGGAGTCGGTTGGCGACAGCTTATCGAAGGCATGCGCATGACGGCGACCACGGCGGAGTGGTACAAGAATTTCGGACGCCATAAGGTCTATGCGGCGGGGAAGACGGTAGAGTTGCCGACGGTGGACCACCATCTCAGTCTGCCGGTGTTGAACGAACCGGGCGGATCGCCCGGCTCGTCGCCGGACGTCCGCCTGGAAGACCTGGATTTTGGCGGTGGCGCCATGCACGGAGGCGCTGCACGCCCGCACGAAGCGGTGAGAGAAGAAGAATTCAGCTCAACTGGAACTTGAATTATAGGTCTCCCGCAAGGCAAAGGAAAAGCCCAATCCGCGATTCACGGATTGGGCTTTTTTGGTCATGGGAGTCTCCACAAATCGGCTCAGGCCTTACAAATGGAAGAAGTGGCTGAATCCCGAATTCCGGAACTAAGGGTTATATTGGGGGATGAAGTTTGATAAGCGCTTCGGGGGAAAACAGTAGCAAAGGTTTCGGGGTAGAAGCCTTCAGCGTTTTCGCTGCTGTTTCAGGACGACATGATCCGCCAGGGGAATTCCCGGTGTAGGAGGGTCTTGGATCTTGCGGGAAGCGGGTTTGCTTGTGGTAACTCGAGGGAAGGTCCCAAATCTCCAATTTGAAATTTCAAATCAAACGGGAGAGTCACCTTGCTCGACAGTTATCCGCCGATGGCACAGAATCGGGCGTTGGATCTTTCTGGTTGTACCGTCCTAATAGGGGAACAGTTTCATTCCTCCTTCGGTTTATCACAATTGAGTTGCATGGAAGAACCTAACGCCCGTTTGACATGGTTAAAATTGGAGTTCAGTTCAATGGGTTTCACCGATGAAGGAACCGGGATATGTTTCTTGGGCGCCTTGGTCGCTGGAATCCTTCGTGCTATAGTTACCCGCCCTGGCCTCCGGCCCGGTCGCTACCGTAGAAATTCAAATCCATTCGACTGCATTCCAGTCATCCTGATGTTGAATTAATCTCGCAGGAATTTGAAACCATCATTTTTGGAGAAATCAAATGAACTATTTCTTAAACGAGCAACAGCAGACCATCAAGGAACTCTGCCATAAGATCGGAGTGGAGAGGATCAAGCCGGTGCGGGCGGAGTATGATGAGAGCGGAAAATTCCCGTGGGACATTGTCAAGGTGCTGGGAGAGACCGATATCTGCGGTGTTTACATCCCCGAGGCTTATGGCGGTCTGGGGGGTGGAATCATGGAGATGGTCATCGCCACCGAAGAGCTGTCTCGTTTCTGTGGAGGCATTGCACTCGCGTTTGCAGCGACCGGCCTGGGAACATTTCCCATACTGCTTTTTGGGACCGATGAACAAAAAAAGAAGTATTTGCCCGACATTGCCTCCGGAAAGAAACTGGCGGCCTTTGCACTGACCGAATCGGGAGCGGGCAGTGACGCGGGAGCCATCCGGGCGACAGCGACGAGGGCCGGCGACCATTATAAATTAAACGGGACCAAGCAGTGGATTACCAACGGCGGGGAGGCTGAGACTTATACCGTGATTGCGTTGACCGACAAGGCGAAAGGTGCCCGCGGCGCCACCGCCTTCGTGGTGGAGAAGGGGACTCCCGGTTTCACCTTCGGGAAGAAGGAAAACAAGATGGGGATCCGTGCCTCGGCAACGCGCGAGCTGGTTTTCGAGGATTGCAAGGTTCACAAGAGCCAGATGCTCGGGCGCGAGGGGATGGGTTTCATCGTGGCCATGAAGACCTTCGATATTACCCGTCCCGGCGTGGCTTCTCAGGCGGTGGGAATTGCCCAGGGCGCTTTGGACGAGGCGCTGTCCTATTCCCGCGAACGACATCAGTTCGGCAAGCCCATTTCGTCGTTCCAGGCTATCCAGTTCATGCTGGCCGATATGGCCATGAACATTGAGGCGGCCCGATCGCTGGTGTATTGCACGGCGCGCATGATCGATGCGGGAGAGACGAAGGTCTCCAAAGAAAGCGCCATGTGCAAAACCCTAGCCTCGGATGTCGCCATGGAGGTCACCACCAATGCGGTCCAGATCCTCGGCGGCTATGGCTACATGAAGGATTATCCCGTCGAGAAGATGATGCGCGACGCCAAGATCACCCAGATTTACGAAGGCACCAACCAGATCCAGCGCCTTGTCATCGCCAGTAACTTGATCAAAGAAGCGGCCGCAGGGCTTGCGTGAGGTGGGATTCCTTTCAGGAAATGCCGAATAAACTCGCTCCTGAGCCCGGGAGATCAACGTGGAAACCCCGACGGAGCGGTTTGCCAGGCCCGTGTTCGAGCCTCGATCGAACCGGCCCATCTTCTACATTTTCCGGAGATTGGTTGCGCAGGGAATGGGTTTTCCGTTTAAGCTAACATCACCTAAACATGAACTGACCGGTCGGGATAAGGAGGAGAGCCCTTTTAGATGGTTGTTTTGTATGCTCTGCTTGGACACACCCAATGTTCACTAAGGCTGGAAGGTAAAAATGGCGAGAAAACAAGCGCCCCGAAAACGAGAGGCGATCCCGGAGCTTCCCGAGGAAAATGATCTGTGCCGCCCTGAGGTCATCGTAGACTTCGTCTTCAACGAGGGCCTGCTGTTCATCTCCATCAAGAACATCCGGAACGAACCCGCGCTGAAAGTCACCGTCAAATTCGACAAAAGAATAAAAGGATTGGGAGGCAAGAAGGTAATTTCCTCGCTGCCTCTGTTTCGGAACATTGAGTTTTTAGCTCCGAATAAGGAGATCACGACTTTCCTCGACTCCAGTGCCTCGTTTTTCAGCCGAGGCGAGCCCACACAGATACAGGCGCGAATTTCTTACCAGGGTTCTTCGGGGAAGAAATACACCTCGACGATCAGTCACAATCTGGAAATTTACCGGGAAATTGCATACGCGAAGAGATTAGTGCTTGAGCCGTGAGACATCGACATATGGGCTGGTGGAATACTCGCGTACTTGGGCCGTTGTGATGGCACATTCCATGCTTTCGCGGAGATGTGAAAGGAGTCGTTCACGTTTTGGAATCCATTATCAGAGAGGGGCGGAAAGTTATGGCACAAGTCGATCCATACAAAAATTTTCGATTCCGGGTTGAGATCGATGGGATTACACAGGCCGGATTTTCAGAATGCACGGGCTTCGGCTCGACGGTCGAGGTAATCGAGTACCGGGAAGGGGGCGATCCCAATCATGTCCACAAATTGCCTGGCAGGGTCAAATACCCGGACATCACTTTGAAATGGGGGCTCACTGACTCCAGGGAGCTCTATGATTGGCATTTGGCAGCCGTCAACGGTCAGGTCCAGCGGAAGAATGGATCCATCGTCCTACTGGACGACAGCGGCCAGGAAAAGGTACGTTGGAATTTCAACAATGCCTGGCCCACCAAGTGGGAAGGGCCTACGTTCGCGGCCAAAGGGAATGATGTGGCCATCGAAACGCTGGTCATTACCTGCGAACGCCTTGAACGAGCCTGAGTTCGACCGCGCACCGGGGGGCAACCCCCCTTCGGGAATAGGCAGGACAATTCAAGCGGCGGTGTTCCCTTGCAACCGGTCGAGGGACGCAAATCGCCAGCGCTTGTGGGTCCAGAGTCCCAATCGGAAGTCCTGGAATACTCGGGTCACTTTGACGTGAAGTGCGGAACGCAGATTGACCTTGAGCGAATTTTGAAACATCCTCGGATCTGTCATGAAATTCGCCCTGGTGGGCATCGGTGAAGTTCTGTGGGACATCCTCCCGTCAGGAAAGCAATTGGGCGGGGCCCCCGCGAATTTTGCATTCCATGCCCGGGCCCTCGGAGCTGAGGCTGTTGTGGCCTCCAGCGTCGGCGCCGATGAATCGGGGCGCGGAATCCTCGAGCGGCTCGATACCCTTGGCTTGAATCACGACTATGTTGTCACCGATCCAGTTCATCCGACCGGGACTGTACGGGTTAAGATCGACCCCAGCGGGAATCCTGCTTACATCATCCCGGAGAATGTCGCCTGGGACTATCTGTCTCTGACCCGGCAATGGATAAGGTTGGTCGGCGGGGCGGACGCCATTTGCTTCGGTTCGCTGGCCCAACGCTCTGAGGTCTCCAGGACAACCATCAGGACACTGCTGGAGAAGACTTCTCACAAGGCCTTACGTATCTTCGATGTGAATTTGCGCGCTCCGTTCTTCACCGGCGGGGTCATCGAGAATTCGCTTCAGGTCGCCAATGTTCTCAAGTTGAGCCGCGAGGAACTGCCTGTTGTGGCCGGACTCCTTTCAATCTCGGGAGATGAAACCATTGTCTTGAGCAAGATCATGCAACGCTATAATCTACGGCTCATCGCGCTTACCCGAGGCGGGCAGGGGAGTGTGCTCTATTCCGGGGGCAGAAAATCGGACCATCCCGGGCATCACGTTGAAGTGATCGACTCGGTGGGGGCCGGAGACGCATTTACGGCCGCAATGGCACTGGGTATTTTGAAAGGGTATGATTTGGACAGGGTCAATGACTCTGCAAATCAGGTGGCATCTTTTGTGTGCTCTCAACCGGGAGCCACGCCCTTCCTTCCTGAAGAATTGACGGCGGTTTTTTGAAGGATTACTCCCTGTCGTGTCTGTGCGATGGATTACTCCAAGATCTTAAGGAAGCTCAAATCCATGTCCAATCCTGAGGCGGTTGCAGCAATGGCGCGCTTTGGGATACACGAGACGAATGCTTACGGCGTTTCGGCCCCTGTTCTCCGGAAACTCGCGAGAGAGATCGGCAAAGACCATCAACTGGCACAGCAGCTCTGGTCTTCAGGAATTCTTGAAGCCCGTGCGCTGGCGAGCTTGATTGATGAACCCTCGAGGGTGACCCAGGCCCAAATGGAGCGATGGAGCAAGGACTTTAACTCCTGGGCTGTGTGTGACGGGTGTTGTTCAATCCTTTTTGACAAGACGAGATGGGCCTATCAAAAGGCCATCGAATGGAGTCGAAGAAAGGAAGAGTTTGCCAAACGAGGCGGTTTCGTCTTAATGGCAGCCCTTGCGGTTCACGATAAGGAGGCAGTCGACAGCCAATTCGAGCGATTTCTACCAATCATCCAAAGGGAAGCCCCGGATGAGAGAAACTTCGTCAAAAAAGCCGTGAACTGGGCTTTGCGGCAGATTGGGAAGCGGAACATTTCATTGAACAGGTCGGCGATCCGATTTGCAAGGGAGATTCAAAAGACCGATTCGCCGTCAGCAAGCTGGATAGCGGCGGACGCTCTCCGGGAATTGACGGGCAGGAAGGTACAGGAAAGGTTAAGCAAGAGGTCCTTGAAGGTACGCACCCGGGAAAGGAATCCTGGCAGGCCCGTCCAGAGGATTCTGTCTGGACGGGGGTGAAAGACACTGAGATGATTCCGGGCATTCTTTACGCTGGTGTCACGGTGGCTTTGCAAGTCCGGGGATCTTGAGAAAATATTACTCGTGTACCGGTAAACACGCAGGTATCTGCGGCGGGCCAAGTCAGCCCTTTTTCGGGAAATAACTTATTCGAAAACAACACGATTCTCCTCACACTCTAATGGAACGAAATCCCAGGACTGGCCCGTCAAGGAACATAGGCCTTCTTTTTGTCCTCTTGACCTGGTTTATATCCGCTACGCTCATCGTTGTCCCTCAGGAATAGGATCGACCCACGGCCAGAGCGACCCGCCGCATGGTGGCGGTAACTTTCGACGATCTTCCGGTGGCCTCTACGACGTGGACCGATATACCGGCCCAAACAAGAATCACATCAAGTCTCGTCCGAAGTGTGGTTGCAAACAAGATCCCAGCAATTGGTTTCGTCATCGAAAAGAAGCTCTACCCGGACAACAAGCTGGACGAGGGGCGCGTTGCCCTGCTCCAAATGTGGCTTGACGCCGGACTGGAACTGGGGAACCACACCTATTCTCACCTGGACTTACATCAGACCCCACTGGCTGACTACGAGCAGGATATTCTCCGCGGAGCCGTCCAGACGGGCTTGCTGATGCAGAAGAAGGGAAGGAATCTTCGCTATTTTCGTCACCCGTTTCTCCATACTGGCAGAAGCCTCGAAATCCGGCAGGACCTGGATAACTTCTTGACCTCCCATGGCTACTGTGTCGCTCCGGTCACCATCGACAACTCCGATTGGATCTTTGCCCGCGCCTACGACCGCGCGGTCTTCGAGGGTGACCGGAAACTGACACGGCGCATCGTTCAAGCATACATTCCTTACATGGACAGGAAATTCGATTATTTCGAGAAGCAATCCGTCGCTTTGTTTGGTGCAGAGATCAAGCAGGTCCTTCTGCTCCATGCCAATCGACTGAACGCCGACTATCTTGATGAACTGGCCAGGATGATGAGAAAGCGCGGATACGCGTTTATTACCCTGGACGAGGCCCTCCAGGACAACGCCTACCGATCTGTCGATACCTTCACGGGGCCGGGGGGAATCTCGTGGTTGCACCGTTGGGCGATCTCGCAAGAGAAGAAGGGGACCTTTTTCGCAGGGGAACCATTGACTCCGGATTTCGTCATGAAGGAAGCGGGAGTCAAGTCCGAGTAAGCGAGGATCCCTCTAGGGTTGGATGATCCCTTTCACGATGGCGATGCCGACCTTAGAATACAGAAGTCAGAAGTCGGAGGTCAGAAGGCAGAAGTCAGAAGACCGAAAAGAGACACACTCTCTTATATTGGTTCTTCGACCGGAGAATGTTTGATTTGGCCTAACACTTCAGAGCTCTGATATCCGACATCTGACTTCCGACATCTGACTTCCTCCCCCTGGCCCGGGACGATGCAGAGTGAGAATTCAATGATGAAACGTGGCATCGACTACATCGGTGTTGGCGTGGGGGCCATTCTCGTAGATGGAGATGGTCGACTTTTTCTCGCACGCCGGGGACCTCAGGCCAAAAATGAGCGGGGTCTTTGGGAATTTCCCGGAGGTTCAGTCGAGTTCGGAGAACAGCTCGCTTCGGCCCTTCAGCGGGAGATGCGGGAGGAATACGGGATTGAGATCCTGGTCGGTGAACTCCTCGATGTGGTTGATCATATTCTCCCGGAAGAAGGTCAGCATTGGGTGTCTCCGACGTTTATTTGCAGGATCACCTCCGGGACTCCCGAAATCCTCGAGCCTGGAAAATGCGCCGAAATTGGTTGGTATGACCCCAGTGAAGTTCCAGACAACTTGACGCAGATCACGCGAATTAATCTCGATCATTACCGAAAGCGCCTGGGTTCAACAGTGTCCTCCATCAAGACAGCTGACGATCGAGCACACTCCGCAGGACAAAGCTCAAGCGATCGACACCGACGTTGAGGCGTCACGACGTCGGATTGATCGACTGAAACAGGGCCGTTTGTTGGCGAGACCCGGAGGACGCAAGCATGCGATCCGGGTGTCGGGCCTGGTTTTCTACTGTGTGCCGAGGAAGAGAAGATGGAGATCCCCGATTCAATGCGCGCCATGGTGTTGAGGGCCCCGGGAGAACCCCTGCAGTTGATGGAAGTGCCGATGCCGCATCCGGGCCCTGAACAGGTTCTGGTTCGAATCCACGCTTGTGCCTTGTGCCGAACTGATCTTCACATCATGGACGGTGAGCTCCCCGCACCCAAACTGCCCCTGATCCCGGGCCATCAAATTGTGGGAACGGTGGTTGGACTGGGGAGCCAGGTTCCACAGTTTGCACTCGGAGAACGGATTGGTATCCCCTGGCTGGGGTACACCGACGGAACTTGTCGTTACTGTCGCCGGGGGCAGGAAAATCTGTGCGACCATCCGCTTTTTACGGGGTACACTGTTGACGGCGGATACGCGGAATACACCGTTGCCGATCAACGCTTTTGTTTTCGTCTGCCGGCACTTTATGAACATGCTGAGGCTGCTCCGCTGCTGTGTGCGGGACTGATTGGCTACCGCACCTACCGTCTAGCTGGACCCCACGTCGAGTGTCTGGGGATTTATGGATTTGGCGCCGCCGCCCACATTGTTGCCCAAATCGCCATTCATGATGGAAAACGCGTCTATGCTTTCTCGAGACCGGGTGACGTCAAGGTGCAGGAGTTTGCACGCAGCCTGGGTGCCGTGTGGGCAGGGGATTCAAACCGGACACCCCCCGAGGAGCTGGATGCCGCTCTTATCTTTGCACCGGTCGGACCGTTAATCGTGGAGGCCTTGCGAGCCACAGCCAAGGGTGGAACCATCGTCTGTGGAGGAATTCATATGAGTGACATTCCCACGTTTCCCTATCGGCTGCTGTGGGAAGAACGAATGATTCGCTCAGTCGCCAACCTGACAAGGGAGGACGGGGATAGGTTGCTGCAAATCGCCCCCAAGGTCCCGATAAGAACAGAGGTTCAGCTATTCCCGTTGGAGCAAGTGAATGAGGCCTTGTCGTGCTTGCGCGAAGGGCAAATCCAGGGGGCCGCGGTCCTCAACATTTCAGGTGAGTGAAGGGCAAGACCCTTGTCTGCTTCCTGTGTACTCCGTGTCTGAGCAGTGTCCAATACGTTTACAAGACGTGCCTCTCACAACCCCTCTTCAAGATTGACCCCCGCAAACGCAATTCCTACGTTAGACTGTGGCCATGCGAACCGTGAATTTCATCATTTTTTTCGGAATCTTCTTCTCTATCTACGGGCTGTTGAACTTTTATATTTTTGTTCGAGGCTGGCAATCGATTCCGCCGGGTTCCACTCTCAGAAGTGCCTATGCGATTGTGTTCTGGGTGTTCGCGATCTCCTTCATCCTTGGACGGATGCTGGAAAACATCTGGCCTTCCCCAATCAGCGACCTGTTTGTCTGGATGGGTTCATTCTGGATTGCGGCGATGATCTATTTCTTTATTGCCGGTGTCTTCTTTGACCTCCTGCGGCTTATCCATCACTTCCGCCCCTTCTTTCCTTCCACCGTGATGGCTTATTACACACAAGCAAAATATGTCGCCGCAGCGGGAACCATCGGCTTGGTGGCCCTCCTTCTTTTGGCGGGACACATCAACGCCTTGATCCCGAGGGTCAAAACACTTGAACTGACCATCTCCAAGAAGGTGGAGGGGATGAAGACAGTCAACATCGTGATGGCCTCCGACATCCATCTGGGAACGATTGTGGGGCGGCAACGATTCGACCAGGTTGTGGAGAAGATCAACAGTCTGGGCCCCGACGTCGTGTTGTTGGCGGGAGACATTGTGGATGAGGACTTGGCCCCCGTCATCAAGCAGAACCTCGGGGAGGCGCTTCGAAATATCAAGCCCCGGTACGGGGTGTATGCAATCACGGGGAATCACGAATACTTCGGGGGCGTCGAGGCTGCCTGCACTTACCTCGAGGAACACAACGTTGTGATGTTGCGTGACCGGGCAGTGAAAGTGAACGGGACTTTCTTCCTCGTGGGCAGGGAAGACCGATCTTACAACCGCCGAATGGGCAGGCAGCGGAAAACCTTGAAGGAATTGATGGAAGGGGTCGACCGCAAGCTGCCCGTCGTCGTTATGGATCATCAGCCCTTCCGGCTGAAGGAAGCCGTGGATCAGGGTGTTGATTTGCAGCTTTCAGGCCATACCCACCAAGGGCAGTTGTGGCCTGTGAATTATATTATCAAGGCCCTTTTTGAAGTGGGATGGGGTTATGAGAAAATTGGGAACACTCATGTGTATGTCTCCAGTGGGGTCGGCACCTGGGGGCCCCCGGTTCGAATTGGCAACCGCCCTGAGATCGTAAATATTCGATTGAATTTCCAATAACGGATTTTCACATGGAGACACGAAGATCTCCCTGGCGTCTCTGAACCGGATGAAACCGAACCAAGCCATCTTTTGATGGGTTCATTGATTAGTGTTCAAATGTGAACAGACAAGGCAGTGCATTCAGATGTTAGTATGACTTTGTCCTGAATCCCTCGAGAGGTGAAAATTATCACTTGCTCAGTTTTTGTTTGAACTCTTATCGGATAAGGCGCATGATGTCCTCTTTCTTCTGGAGGCAATCCCCATCTTAAAACTCAGAGGTCGTCAGTGAACGATAAAGCTATGGCTGCGGCCGCCGCGCGCCGCATCAACTTGTTTCTTATCAAGCCTTCGAATTATGATGACGATGGGTACGTTGTCACGCATTTTCGCGGGGTTCTGCCTTCCAACACGCTGAGCTGTCTGGCGGCGCTCACCGAGGATGTCCTCAAGAGAAAGACGCTTGGAGAAGGGCTCGATATTCGCCTGCATCTCCTTGATGAGACTGTCCAAAAAATCCCCGTCAAGAAAATCTGTCGCACCGCCAGGCGGTCCAATTCACAGACCATTGTGTGCCTGGTGGGTGTGCAGTCCAATCAATTCCCGCGGGCGTCCGATTTGGCGCGCCAGTTTCGGGCTGGGAACTGCACGGTCCTGATCGGCGGGTTTCACGTCAGCGGATACCTTGCCATGCTGCCCCAGATTCCACCGGAAATTCAGGAACTGATGGACGCCGGGGTTTCAATTGTCAAGGGTGAAGTGGAAGAGACCTGGACGGGGATCCTGAAAGATGCGATCGAGGGGAAGCTGAAGCCGCTGTACGATTTTGTCGACGACAAACCGGATCTCTACGACAAGCCCATCCCGCTGATTGACACGAAGCTGCTGAAGCGGTTTATGGCCTCGAATTTTGGAACCATTGATTGCGGACGTGGCTGTCCCTTCAATTGCAGCTTCTGCACCATTATCAACGTCCAGGGTCGCAAGATGCGCGTGCGCTCCGCCGAGTGCATTGCCACCGCCATCCGTGAAAACTGGCACCGTAGCAAGGTGGATTTTTATTTCTTTACCGACGACAATTTTGCCCGCAATCTCCAATGGGAAAAGATCTTTGATGCCTTAATCGACTTACGTGAGAAGGAAAAGATCGACTTGCGCTTCATGATGCAAGTGGACGTGCTCTCCTACAAGATCAAGAACTTCGTTGAGAAGGCGCGCCGGGCCGGTTGCACCCAGGTGTTCATCGGCATGGAATCGATTAACCCCGAAAGCCTAAAAGATGCCGCCAAGGCGCAAAATCAGGCCGCTGATTATGGTAATTTGATCCAGGCATGGCACGACGTTGAAATTGCCACGCATGTCGGCTACATCCTGGGATTTCCACACGATTCGCCGGAGTCCGTGCGGCAGGACTTGCAACGGCTGATGCATGAAATCAAGGTGGAGCAGGCGTCATTTTTCCTCCTCACCCCCCTGCCGGGATCGCGCGATCACCTGGAGATGACCCAGCGCGGCGAATACATGGACAGCGACTACAACAAGTTTGATTCCATCCACGAGACCATGCAGTATCCCCATTTTCCCGCGCCGGGCTCGCTCAAAGCGATGTACTTCGAAGCGTGGGAGACCTTTTACAGTTTTGATAACATGAAGCGCATCCTGTTGCGGTCGTCGCCGAGAAATTACTGGAATATCCTGCGGAACTTCATCTGGTACAAGAACGCGGCTTTAATTGAACGGCGTCATCCCATGATGGGCGGATTTTTCCGGCGCAAAAGACGCCAGACGATCCGTCCCGGTTATCCGGTGCCCTCGCGGTGGGCATTTTACAGGATGCGAGTGCGCGAGATTCGCGCTTATCTTACGGCCATGGTCAAGTTGATCCTGGAGATGGAGGAGTTGTGGCTCCAGACCCGTATCCGCAGCGAGTCGGAACAGCGCGTCGTCGAGGAGCTAAGCCGTTTGCGGGCTTCGGCACGGCGTCGGTTGAGCGTGGCTGAAATCCAGCTGGCCCACGCCCGGGCACGGATTCAAGTGCCTACCATCCGGGTCCCGTCAAAGGTCACCTTGTACTGGCAGAGCTGGCACCTCTGGCTGGCCAGCCGCAAGGTGTATACGCGCGCCGACATTGATGAGTGCTGGCAGTCGGTATTGCAGAATCTTCGGCAGAGACGAATCCTCCGGATCTCACCGTTCCGGGTAATCACGAACATGTGGCTTGATTTTCAAGTCACCCTGATGTTTGCCTTCGCGATTTTAAGGGCGCGGGAAGAGTGAGTTTGTAGTAACGACTTCAGTCGTTACTACAAGCCCCATCGTCCTCAAGAACGACTGAAGTCGTCACTACGACGAGACGCCTACCCTCGAACCGGGATCGGTCGCCAGTTGTCATCCACGCAGACGTAAGTGACTTCAGCCTCGGTCACTCTCACCTTTTCATGCTTCTTCCGGTATCGCTCCGCAAACACTTCCACCTTCACAGTCACCGAAGTTCTTCCGACGCGCAGCGTCCGCGCATAAAAACTCACCACGTCTCCCACGAAGACCGGCTCATGGAAAACGACCTCCTTCATGGCGACCGTGACAAAGCGCTGGGGGGCGTGCTTGTGGGCCTCAATCCCCCCGGCGGTGTCCAGGTAGCTCAGGATCACGCCACCGAAGATAGTCCCGCTGGGATTGGTATCCCGGGGCATCAGACTGACTCGGATGGCGAGATCATCCTCACCCGAGGGCGAACCTTCCGGCCATTCGAGCCCGTCGCGATCCTGATCTAAAGATTTGTTATCCACGAGAGTCTCCGTTGACCTTGAACCGAGCTATCGCACCCTGACCAACAACTCGTAGTACGAACCGCGGGTGCTGGTTCCGTTCGTACTTCCGTGTTCGATAATGTAAGTTCCCGTGGTCGGGACGACAAATCGGACAAAGGGATCCCTCAGGCCAGTGGAAAAGTCATCATTCTCGGCAAGCGTCGTCCCGGCCGAATTCTTGATCTCGATGACATCGTCGAGGGGCGAGCCGATCATATCCGCGACCGCCAAAACATACAGGGTCTGTCCTGCTTGCAGGCTCATTGAAAAATTATCTGCATCGGCCGATCCGTTGGGGGCGATCATCGTTCCGATGATTCTCGCCGGAAGGGTGATGGGCTGGGCGGAGCCGACGGAGTCGTTCTCCTCGCGGTCGTAGAAGATATTGTATCCAAGGGTTGCATCGGGGTTGACAGCGACGGTCGAAAAAGTGTCTCCCGTGGGGCCGGAAATATCGCGTAGCGCCACGATGGCGACATTCACGTTGCTCGAGAACCGGACCGTGCCGTGGAACAGCGCGGGGAAGGTAGTGTCCGGAAAGATTTGATTCAGAAACAAGGCCGTCTGATGGTTGGAGCTAACACTGAAGAGCTTCTGGTTGATCTGGGTGCCCGTGCGGTTGAGTAAGGTCGCCGTAATGTCCGTGTCGGCGCCGCTGAAATTGGCGATGGCAATGCCCGTGTTGGTATTGGTCCCTGTCTCTGGAAAGTTGGTGGCGACGTCGGCGTCAAAGGAAAAAAGGGTCGCTCCCGTGCTGGGGAGAACCCCGGCTTCCGCGGTGACGAGGATTGGAAGGCGACTGGTATTCAGAACGTCAAAGACCTCGGAGACCTCGAGGGGAGCAGTCGAGGTAATCTTGCACCATCCCACAGTGAGCGCCGCGACCGCCCCCGTAAAGAAATGAGCCGTTTCGCCCGCCTGAAGGGTGAAGGTCGTTGACGAGAGAGTGCCCGCCGCATCGGCCCGGTCAAAACTTCGGAAGTCGACGACAAAGGGGGTTCCGTTCGAACGCGTGAAAGTCATGGTAATCGTGTTGGGAGTGGAGAGCGCGTTGTTCAGGAAGAACTGGCTGGCGAAGGCCGTGCCTCCGCTAACGCCGTCGGCCACTTGGGGAAAGAAGTAGACGGACCCTTGGGCCCACAGGGACGATCCCCAAACAGCCAATACAAAGAACGCCAAAATACCGATCTTCGAGGTGCGCCTGACAAACATGGTTTTCTCCTTTGGGTGATGCTACGGCCTGGCCGGCGTAGCGTCAGTAGGAATGATTAATTGTCGAAGAGTCTAAGGGGCAGAGGACTCGTTAAAAAGTTCCGGCGGCGGAAATCGGACCAAGAGCTCAGGAAGAACATTCTTCAAATCGCTCTTGACCGAGGGAAGCCCCCCCCCTCTGAATGGCTTCCCCCCATGGGGACCATGAAGTCCTCCGGGGTCAAAATCGTATTGAGACCAGAGCTTAACGCATCTTGGGGGGTCACATCAATCTATTTGACACTTTGAGGAAACGAGCATCAGGTGAATTTCGATCGAGAGGAGAGTGAGGATTCACGGTAGACAGGAACGGAAGCGAGGATTTGCAGGCTCAATTGAGTTGATTCATCTTGTTGCGAACCGCCTCCGCATATTTGGAACTCGGCAGAATCTCCAGGTACTTTTCGAACGCGCTTTTCGCCTCAATCTTGCGTTCCATTTTAAGGTAGGTGTCGCCCAGATTGGCGTAAGCGATGGCGCGCCGGGGGTCGAGGGCAATGGCCTTTTCAAACCAGCTGGCGGCTTCCTTGAATTGTTCCAGTTTGTAATACATGTATCCGACGTTATTGGCGGCCAGCGCATTGGAGGGGTCCAATTTGGTTGCCGCCATGAACTCCTGGAGGGCGTCCTGATATTTCTTTTCTTTGAAGAGTGCCATTCCGCGGTCGTTGTGAGTTCTGGAATTCTCCGAAGGAGAAGACGCGCGCGAGACATTCCGCCCCCCATTGAGCTTTGCCAGGGTCAATTGTGCGGCGGCGAGGTCCTTCTTCAACTGCCGGTTGCGCGAGCTTTTGTCGGCAATCTCCTTGCGAACGCGATCGAGTTCCGAGTTGATTTGAATAGACTCTTCGTTCAGCTGGGTTGAAAGTTCACTCAGGAATTCATTCTCATGCTTGAGCTCAAATACAACCTCGCCGCCCTCGCTCCCCGGCAGATTTCCAAAGGCGGGGGTCTGATGCGATAGCGACGAAACGATCGGCCCGACATAAGCTGCCAACTCGGATGCGGTGATGAATCCATCCCCATTCAAATCCGCCCGTCCCTCGAGGCCCTGCATGAGCGTCCAGGTGAACACTGAGTGGCCGTTGGGGCCATTGTCGGCAACCTGCTGGTCGGCGCCGCCGGCCGTCAACATCTGGCGCGCGAGACGCCGTCCCATTTCCTTAAGGAAGTTCTCGGTCGACGCCGGTGCGGCTCCCATTCCGCGGGTGAGCGCGAGACCGCTGTAACAGGAATCCATGACGAAGAAAATGTGCTTGGCCGGAATTGCTTCGGAAATATCCTGAAAATTGGTCATCGAGATGGACTGGCCCTGGTAGCTCTGAACATCGGCCTCCATCGGGACGATATACCCCAGGTTGCGTCCATTCGGCAATTTCCGCGTGATGCCGTGTCCTGCAAAGAAAACGACGACCCGGTCATCGCGTTTCACCTTGTCCGGATTCGCCATCGTATCGCCGAGCACCGAAAGGATTCGTTCGCGCGTCGCCTCGCCGTTCAACAAGGTCACTATGTTCTCTGGTTTGAACCGGTATTTCCGGGTCAGGATTTCCTTGATCCCGTTGGCGTCATTGACCGCGTAACGGAGCTTGGGCCAATTCTGGTAATCATCAATCCCGATAATTACGGCCCAGCTTTCCCTGTAAAGATTGGGCACTGGAACTGTTTCCTGCTCAACCCTCTTCTCGGTCGTGGCATCTTCGACGAAACCTTTTCCGTCCCAGGAGAGAAACCGGTAGCCTTCTTTCTTCAACGTTTCCAGGACATCGGGAAGTGCCTCGATGGTGCGCCCGTGAATGTCATGAAACAAAATGATGCCGCGGCCTTCCGCATCCACCTGACGGATGACCCGATTGGCAATCGATTTCGGGATGGGGTCGGCCCAATCCTTCGAATCAATGTTCCACAGCACTTCCTTCATCTTTCGGGATTCCACGGCGGCCAGGACCTTCTCCGTTTCAGCGCCATAGGGGGGCCGGAAGAGGGTCGGCGAGGCGTGCGAAACCTCCTGGAGCAGACGGCTGGTGGACTCGATCTCCTCGGCGACCTCCTTGTCGCTCAATTTGGAGAGCATGGCATGCGAGTAGGTGTGATTGGCAAGGGAGGATCCCGACTCCAGGACGTGCCGGCTGGCTGTGGCCGCGCGGGTCTGTTGAATCGAGTGATTGGGACGAATCGTGCCGAGGTTGCGCCCTACCTCGAAAAAAACGGAATGGACGCCGTACTTCTTCAGAATGTCGAGCACCTGATCGGTATATCGGGGGTGCGGGCCGTCGTCAAAGGTCAGGACGAGAGTCTTGGGCGGTAGATTGCGGCCGAAGACCTCAAGCTTGCTGTCGCGCTTCATTGGGCCGCGCTGGCGGGATTCTGTAATCGAGCGTGTCGCTTCGTCGTATTCTTTCAGTATTGCATCGCGGTTAAAACGGGTCTTTAGAAAGGCGACATATTTTTCCCATGCCTCCCGCCGCACGGCGAGACCGCGGGTTTCAAATCGCGCGAAGATTTTTTCCAGTTCCTTGTCGTAGAGCGATTGGATTTCACGGAGGCTTTGGAGATCACCTTCTACTCTGGCCTGCAGCTTTTCCTTGCCCGCTTGCTGGGCCTTGCTCTCGCGCAGAGCCTGGTTCAGGTCCTCGAGGACGTCACGAAAGACCAGCTTGTCAGCGTCGTGAAGATCGGTATTGGCTTCCAGTTGACCAAGGAACTTCTCGCAGGTTGGAGGTTGCACAGCGAACTGAGAAGCACCCGCATTTCGAATTTCCTCAGTCAGTTGATCGGAGAGCTTGGAGAGGCGCTCGTGGTTTTCCTGGAAAAGGATCTTGCCCACGACGGAAACACGTGCCTCCTGGGTCTCATCGACAGCGGACTCGTCCTCCATCAGAACGATCAGCTTGCGATAGGCCCTCACCATCTCGGACAGGTCTCTTTGAAAGGCATCCTCCGCGGTGGGAGCCGGCTGAGATTTTTGAAGGGCGACAGGCTTTGAGGACTTGGACCTCCACATCCACACCCCAATGAGAATGAGGATGACGGCGAGGCTGGCGGAAAGAATGATGATTTTTTTAGGGGTCAACATGTTTTCGGATGACAGGGATATCTTGCGGCCATCCTTTTAAGTAGGTTATCACTGGCTGTCAAAAAACTCTACAGAAAGCTCGTGAGTGGGGAGTTGGCACTTCAAATTCGTTTGACCCCCTGAAACTGAAAGATTACCCTTCTCAGACGAGGTTGCTGCCGCAAGGCGAAGGCGACGGCCGAAGCGCAGCAGCCGTGCGATTCCTGAGTCGGTCTGGCCAGGTTGTTCGCGCTTAAGTGATTCTACTACCGGAACCGGATGAATCCCCTTCGAGAGTCTTGGGCAGATCGATCTGGAAGACCTGCGAGAGTGACACGATGAACGAGGACGATCAATCCCGACCCGTGGTCGGGCAGCGGATTGGCCCTTACAAGGTGGTGCACGAAATCGGACGCGGGGGCATGGGCGCCGTTTACCTCGCCGCCCGGGTGGACGAGCAATTTGAACAGCGCGTGGCCATCAAGTTGATCAAGCGGGGGATGGATACCGACGAGATCATCCGCCGTTTTCGAAACGAGCGGCAGATCCTGGCCAACCTCAGGCATCCCAACATTGCCACTCTACTTGATGGGGGAACCACAGAAGATGGCCAGCCTTACTTCGCCATGGATTATGTCGAGGGCGTCCCAATTGATCAATACTGCGATCAACACAAGCTTGCCATCAGGAATCGGCTCAACCTCTTCCGGACAATCTGCTCTGCCGTACAGTTTGCTCACCAGAGGCTTGTCGTCCATCGCGACATCAAACCCGGCAACATCATAGTTACACCGGAGGGAATTCCCATCCTGCTCGATTTTGGCATCGCCAAACTGCTGCAAGCGGAGGTTTCTCAGGAAACCATGACCGGGCAGAGACCGATGACGCCGGAGTGCGCCAGTCCGGAACAGGTGCGCGGCGAGCCCATCACCACCGCCAGCGACATTTATTCGCTGGGCATCCTGCTTTACAAGTTGCTCACCGGGCACCCGCCGTACCGGTTCACCAGTGGGCTTCCCCATGAAATCATTCAGGTCATCTGTACTCAGGATCCGGAGAAACCCAGCACGGCGATCAGTCGCCCCGTTCAGGTGCCTGGTGTCAGCGCTGATGCTCTCGTCACCCTGACCCCCGAGGCGGTCAGTAACAACCGCAACGATGAGCCAGAGAAGCTTCGTCGCCTCCTTTCAGGAGACTTGGATACCATCGTCCTGAAAGCGATGCAGAAGGACCCGCGGCGGCGATATGAATCCGTCGATCAGTTTTCCGAAGATCTCCGGCGTTTTCTGGAAGGCCTGCCGGTCATCGCGCAGAGCGACACGGTGGCGTATCGCACTGCCAAGTTCATACGAAGGCACAAGGCGGGGGTGGCGGCGGCGGCGCTGATTGCAGTAGCGCTTGTGGGCGGATTGGTGGCTACAAGCTGGGAGGCGCACATCGCCGAGAGGGAACGGGCTCGTGCCGTGAGACGCTTTGAACAGGTTCGCCAGCTTGCCAAATCTTTCATGTTCGAGATTCAAGATGCCATCGCCAACCTTCCGGGATCGACTCCAGCCCGCAATCTGCTGGTCAAGAAAGCCATGGAATACCTCGACAGCCTGTCCCGGGAAGCGGGCAATGATCCCGCTTTGCAGAGTGAGCTGGCTACGGCCTACCAGAAGATGGCTGATGTCCAGGGAAATCCTTTCTACGCCAACCTGGGCGACTCTCCAGGTGCCCTCTCGAGTTATCACAAAGCGCTGGCGATTCGAGAGCGCCTGGCTTCCGGCGATCCGAAAAATGCAAATGTTCGTCGCGATCTGGCGACGACGTACGATTCGGTGGGAGACATGTTGTGGGCGACCGGCGAACTGGCCGGGGCGTTGGACAACTACCGCAAGTCACTGGAGGTCCGGAAGGGGTTGCTCAAAGATTCGATCGAGGCCGAGGCACGCCACGATCTGGCCCTGAGCTACGAGAGGATTGGCGACACGCTGGCGAAGAAGGGAGATTTCAACGCCGCGCTGGAGAGCCACCGCGATGCCCTGGCGATTCGCGAGGCGCTCTCAAATCAAGATCCCCAAAATGCCAGCGCGCGCCGGGAGATTTCGATCAGCTATGGGAAGGTGGGGGACATGCTTGCCCTCACCGGAAATTCCACCGTGGCACTGGAAAATCATCGCAAAGCGCTTGCCCTCCGTGAAGAATTAGTTGCCCGGGATCCGGGCAATACCAGGGCGCGTCGTGAACTGGCACTGGGTTACATAAATGTCGGAGAATTGCTCTCAGAGACAGGGAACAGGAATGGTGCACTTGAACACTATCGAAAGGCGATGAAGATTCGAGAAGACCTGGCTTCGGCCGATCCCACCAATGTCCAGGCGAGCCGGGATCTGGCCATCATTTATGGCACCATCGGGGAGGCGCTTTCAGCGACCGGGGACAAGAGTGGTGCGGTCGATCACGGACTGAAATCCCTGGAGATATTCAAAGCGATGTCGGCGCGCGATCCAACCAACCGCGGGGCTCGAGAGGATCTCGCCATCTGTTATGGCAGCCTGGCTGAAATCATGGAAGGGATCAACAATGCGGAAAGCGCTCTGCGGAATTATCGCAATGCCGTTTCGATTCTAGAGCTGCTCGTCGTGTCTGATCCGATGAACACGGCCACCGAACGCCGGCTGGGGCTCTATTATTCCTACTTGGGGGCGCTCGATGCAAAGCAGGCGGGCGTGCTGTCCATTCCGGCGAATAAGAAGGTGGAGCTGTGGCAGCAGGCCCGCGAGTGGTATCAGAAGAGCCTGAATGCGTTTCGCGACATTCAGAAGCATGGAGTCCTTACCGGAGTTGAACCCCTCAAGGCCGACCAGATGGCGGCGGAGATCACCCGATGCGATGAGGCCCTGGCGAATTTGCGGGGCACTGGTGGAACTTCACGGTAGCCGCCTTCAACCACCCCCTGGCACCGGGAGGTTGTCGGGGGTAAGGCATTGGACACGGATGGACGCGGATGAACACAGAACAAAGGAAGATTCACCGCAGATTTACTGCTCCGTTTTCCGCTTGGGACGCTGGGGTTGCGGGCCTCCGCTCGCGGTCGCCTGAGTCTAGCTGAAATCCAGCTGGCTCACGCCCGGGCGTGGATTCACGTGCCCACCGTCCGGGTCCCGTCAAAGGTCACGCTGTATTGGCGGAATTGGAATCTCTGGCTGGCCAGCTCCAAGGTGTACACGCGTGCTGCCATTGATAAATGCTGGCAGTCGGTGGCGCGGAATCTTCGTCACAGGCCAATACTCGGATCTCACCGTTGCAGTTGTTATTCAATATGTGGCTTGATTTTCAAGTCAACCTGATGTTCGCCTTTGCGATTCTAAGGGCGCGGGAAGATTGAGTTCGTAGTAACGACTTGAGTCGTTACTACGAACCCGCTTCCCTACTACGAGCAGGTCGCTACCCTCGAATCGGGAAGTGCACCCTTTAACAACACATAAATAGAGGTAGGAGCACAATGCCCGCCGGGAATCTGGTCCAGGCGGATCGTCCATCCCGTAGCACCAACCGCGTCTCCGGTGAACCGGTATCGTCGAACTAGCGCGCCCTGACCAACAACTCGTAATAGGAGCCGCGGCTGCTGGTCCCATTTGTACTTCCATGCTCGATAATGTACGTCCCCGTGGTCGGGACGACGAATCGGACAAACGGGTCCCTGAGTCCCGTGGAAAAGTCATCATTCTCGGCCAGGATTGTTCCTGAAGAGTTTTTGATCTCGATGACGTCATCGAGGGGAGAGCCAATGATATCCGCGGCCGCGAAGACATACAAGGTCTGCCCTGCCGTCAGGCTCACTGAGAAGTTATCTTCATCTGCACCTCCATTCGGTGCAGTCATGGTGCCTATGATTCTGGCCGGCAAGGTGATCGGCTGTGCGGAACCGACGGAGTCATTGTCTTCGCGGTCGTAAGAAATGTTGTATCCGAGTGTGGAGTCAGGGTTCACAGCCAGCGTTGAAAAAGTGTCTCCCGCAGGACCGGCAACGTCGCGTAGGGCCACAATGGCAACATTCACGTTGCTCGAGAACCGGACCGTACCGTGAAATATCCCCGTGAAGGTGGTATCGGGAAAGATCTGATTCAGAAACAGGGCGGTCTGCTGCTTGGAGCCTACATTAACGATTTTTTGGTTGATCTGTCCGCCCATCCGGTCCAGCAGCGTCGCCGTGATGACCGCGTCGGAGCCGCTGAAATTGGCTATTGCAATACCTGTATTGGTGTTCGTTCCAGTGTCAGGAAAGCCGGTGGCCACGTCGCCGTCGAATGAAAAAAGCGTCGCGCCCGTGCTTGGCAATACGCCGGCTTCCGCTGTGACGACAATCGGTGTTCCGCTGATCCGCAGGACGTCAAAGACCTCGGAGACCTCCAAGGGAGCAGTTGAGTTAACCTTGCACCATCCCACGGTGAGCGGATCGAATGCCCCAGTGAAGAAATGCTCCGATTCACCGGCCTGAAGGGTGAAGGTGGTTGACGAGAGGTTGCCCTCGGCATCTGGCCGGTCGAAACTTCGGAGATTAACCACAAAGGGGGTTCCATTTGATTTCGTAAAGGTCATAGTGACCGTGTTTGGAATGCTGAGGGTGTTGTTCAGGAAAAAAAAGCTGGAAAATGCCTTGCTCCCGGTGACCCCGTCGGCCACCTGGGGAAAGAAATACACAGACCCTTGCGCCCATAGCGAGGATCCTCCCACGGCCAATATGAAAAACCCCAGAATAATGATCTTCGAGGTATGCCTGAAAAACATGGTTTCCTCCTTTTGGAGACGCGACGCCACGCCGGCGCAGCGTCAGTGGGATTGGTTAAGTGCCGAGAGTCTGGGGGCAGAGAACTTAAAAGAAAGTCCCGAGGGTGACTGGAATCGAAGCAAGCGTCATGGATGAACATTCTCCAGATCGTTCTTGACGGATGAGAGATCCCTCTCTGAAACGTTCCTTCCCCTCGGCGACCATCAGGCCCAATGATTGACCCTTTGCTGAGAGCGAAGCTTAGCGCATCTGCCCTGAGGGGTTCAATCTATTTGACGAAGGTGTCGCCGATGAAATTTCGCGGGTGTGGGCAAAACATGATAGCAGTGAAAAAACAGGGGTCGCATCTCCACTATCCACTTTTCCCTCGCCTGTGGCTGGACTGTTGCGGATTTAATCGGCGGGGGATTGGTATTCCATGACCTCTTCAGGTGAATCAATTGAAAATGGCAATCTCCGCTTAAGATGAATGATACAAAGGGACGGGGTGGCGCATACCCCAATCTATCGGGGTGCGCGGCGAAAAATCGATGTGCTTTCTTGCGTACTTGCGGGGGCACTCTCAGAGAAGGCCGCCCACGGCGGTGGGTCAAGAGCGTGTGCGTGCCACCCCACCCAGATGTCCGGGTCTGGCCCCCGATTGCTGAGAAACCGATCAGGCGAATAAATACCACCGACGGCAGTCGGTGGTATATTCAGGTCCAACCTACAGCCGGGACGGAACGACCGTTAGAATCCCGCCAGCGGGAGCTGGCGGATTGTTCAGATGCAGCCCTCCTTTTACAGGAGATGGGCGATGTTCGAAAGATTCATCGAGCGCGGTCGATGGAAATATCGATGGGCCGTCGGTTTTTTCTTAGGCCGCATCTGAACGATCCCCCGACTGCCGTCGGGGGAATTACTTGGTGCTCTGGGGAGTGGGGTTGTAGGTTGAAATTGAATAATCCCCTGACTGCCGTCAGGGGGATTTGAAAGGCTTGAGCGGGTGGACCCCGCGGAATTTTGGCTCTTTTAAAAATCCCTAGCTGGAGAGATAGGGATCAGGTGGGGAGATGAGACGAAGAGAGATTTGCCGCAGCTTTACTGTTCCGTCTTGCGTTTGGGACGCTGATGGAATTGGAGGATTTTTTTGCGGAGGCGGGTCGAGGCGGGAGTGATTTCGACCAGTTCGTCTTCATTAATGAACTCGAGTGCTTGCTCCAACGACAAATCGCGGAACGGGACCAGACGAATGGCTTCGTCGGCGACAGACGCGCGCATGTTCGTCAGCTTCTTCTCCTTCGTGACATTCACATCGAGATCCGCATCTCGGGAGTTTTCCCCGACAATCATTCCCTCATAAACCGGGGTACCCGGTTTGACAAACAGCTCCCCGCGTTCCTGCAGATTATAAAGGGCGTAGCTGGTGGTTGCACCGCCACGGTCTGCAATCAGCGCGCCTGTCATGCGGTTTGTAATTTCTCCCTGCCATCCCCCCCACCGAAGAAACAGGGTATTGAGCAGACCGGTCCCCTTGGTTTGGGTCAGAAACTCGGAACGAAATCCGATCAGCCCGCGCGATGGCGTTTCAAACTCCAGACGAACCCGTCCCCCGCCATGATTGATCATTTTCATCATCTGGCCTTTTCGGCGTCCCAGGGCCTCGGTCACGACCCCGATAAAAGTATCCGGACAATCAATCACCACGAGCTCGATCGGCTCCAATTTTTTCCCGTCGATGGACCGCGTGATCACTTCGGGTTTTGAAACCTGCATCTCATATCCTTCGCGCCGCATCATTTCAATCAGGATGGCGAGTTGAAGTTCCCCTCGACCTGAAACCTTCAGGCTGTCAACCACCTCGGTATCTTCCACCCGAATCGCCACATTGCCCAGAACCTCCTTTTCGAGGCGGTCCCGCAAATGGCGAGATGTCACGTATGTTCCATCCCGGCCAGCGAAAGGGGACGTATTGGCCGAAAAGATCATGGAAAGGGTGGGTTCGTCCACCGTGATCGGTGGCAAGGGAACGGGATCTTCGGCATCGGCGATGGTCTCACCGATAAAGATGCCCTCAATGCCCGCAAGGGCCACAATCTCCCCGGCGCTTGCCTCCTGAGTCATCTTGTGTTTGAGTCCTTCAAAAGTATAAAGCTGGGTGATTTTTGTTTTTTCAATGGATCCATCCAGCTTGCAAATGGAAACGTTGTCTCCCACCGCCACTTTTCCGGAAAAAATACGGCCAATACCAATGCGCCCGACGTAGTCGTTGTAGTCCAGCGTGGTGATCAGAACCTGGAGCTTGTTGCGAAGCCTTGGCCGCGGTGCCGGGATCGTCTCAAGAATTTGTTCGAACAGGGGACGCAGATCCTCGGAGTCGTCCGCCAGATGGCGCTTGGCGATGCCATCGCGGCTGATGGCATAGAGGATCGGGAATTCAATCTGCCCCTCACTCGCATCGAGATCAATGAAGAGATCATAAAGTTCATTCACCACTTCCTGGGGCCGGGCGTCGGAGCGATCGATTTTGTTGATGACCCCGATCACGGGCAGCTTTTCCTCCAGAGCCTTGCTAAGCACAAAGCGAGTCTGGGGCAGAGGCCCCTCCGAGGCATCCACCAGCAGCATGACGCCGTCCACCATCTTCAGCACGCGCTCCACCTCGCCGCCGAAGTCCGAGTGGCCCGGGGTGTCAACGATGTTGATTTTGATGCCTTTGTAAAAAATGGCCGTGTTTTTTGCCATGATGGTGATGCCGCGTTCGCGCTCCAGATCGAGACTGTCCATCACGCGTTCCACGAGGCGCTCGTTGTCGCGGAAGGTCCCGCTTTGCCTGAGCATGGCGTCAACCAGCGTGGTTTTGCCGTGATCGACGTGGGCAATAATGGCGATATTGCGAATATCTTCTCTGGCTTCCAGGTCTTTCAAAAGTAACTTCTCCATTTCGGGTTTGACTCCACACACGGAATCTCACGAGGACCGCAACCCACAACCTTATCCTGTGGATCGCCGAACTGTCAAGGAGCACTGGATCGAAGGTGCAGGTCAGCTTCCAGAGAACCGACTCACCATCCCCCTTTTGAAGTGGGTCATTGAGTGTCATTCTCGGCAAGGAGTGATGGGAAGAGCTGTCCTTTGGACCCAGCAACACTCATCTCAGCAATCTGAGTGCTATTCTCCGAGCCATCACTCGTGGCGCAATGCGGCCGCCGGGTCGATCCGCGTGGCTTGACGCGACGGCATGTAAGATGCCCCGAGTGCAGCAATCGACAGAAAAAACGCAACGCCGACAAAGGTCCATGGATCGGTCGCCGTGACGCCGTAAAGCAGCCTTGACATCAGCCGTGCCATCGCCATGGCGATGAGAAGTCCCATGCCGATTCCTGCTGCAAGTGATCTCATCCCCTGCCTTAGCATGAGCCCAAGCACACGATTGGGGGTGGCGCCAAGCGCCATACGCACCCCGATCTCATGCGTACGCTGGCTCAGGGCGTACGAGGCCAGGCCGTAGAGGCCGACGACGGCGAGCACGAGGCCGAGCACACCGATGATGCCTGCGAACTTGGCGGCCTCGCGCACAAGAAAAAGGCCATACCCCCCGTCGAGGGCCTGTGTCATGCTCTGTACGTCATAGAGCACAAGGGCGGGCTCGTGCGCGTGGATGACCCGTTCGATCGATGGCGCGAGCGCCCGGGGTGACAGGGATGTGCGCACCTGCAACACTCGGAGGCCGGTGTAAGCCTGCGCGAGGGGGACGTAAAAGTAGGGTTGGGGATCCTCGAAGAGAGAGTGATACTTGCCGGTCCTTACTACTCCGACGACGTCAACCCACGGCCCACTTGGTCCGGTAGTGCTGAAGCGTTTACCGAGGGGATCTCGACCGGGCCACAACTCCTCCGCGAGCCGTTCGTTCACAATCGCCACGCGGCGCGTTCGCTCATCATCTTCCTCCGTAAAGCTTCGCCCGCGCCCGATGGGGATGCGCATCGTCGAGAAGTAATGAGAACCAACGGCATTCATGCCGGCTAACGGCCGCTCGCCGGCGCCGGATGACTGCCCCTCAATGTCGATTGCATGGGTCGTGCTGACGTAACCCATTGGAATCGTAAAGGAGAAACTAAGATCCTCGATGCCGGGAACGGCGTGCAAGCGCTCCTCGATATCACGGAAGAAGGCCCGTCCTTGCGCCTCAGTGTACCCAAGCTGAGAGACGTCCATGTGAAGGTTGAGCACGCCGTCGGATTGGAATCCGGGATCCATGCGCTCTGCCCGCGCTAGGCTGCGAATGAACAGTCCTCCTGCAACCAGGAGTACGAAACACAGGGCGATCTGAGCGGCGACCAGTCCGCCATACATTTGGGTCCGGCCGCCGCCCGTGGATGCACGGTGCTGGCCATCGCGCAACATTTGACCTAAACCGGCGGACGACGCCCGCAGCGCCGGCACCACACCGACGATCATTCCGGCGAGTATGACCATTGCCGTAGAGTACAACAAGACCCGCCCGTCAACATGAAAGTCGAATCGGACCGGGAGGTCCCCAGGCAATTTGGTCCTGGCGAGGAGAATCCCCGACCAAGCGCCAAGCAATACCCCTGCGCTCCCCCCGAGTGCCGCGAGCATCAGGCTCTCCGTCAAGAGCTGCTGAATGAGCCGGCCGCGCCCGGCGCCCAGGGCGGCGCGAATCGAAATCTCTCGCTGGCGACCGGTGGCGCGTGCGAGGACAAGATTTGTGACATTTACTGCGGCCACTATCAGAACGAGGCCGACGAGAACCGTCATAACTGCGGCGCCGCGTGCGTTGGTTCGAGCATTGTCCTCCTCGGGGCGCGCCAGCCGCTCGGGCACCACCTTTAAAGCGACACCTTTGTTTGTGTCCGGGAACTGCCGTTCGAGCCGTGCGGCCACGACATCCAACGCCGCTTGCGCCTGCGCCATCGTGATGTGCGGCCGCAGTCGCGCTATCGTATGGAGTGAACGCGCATCCCTCCGGTTCAAATCGCCTGTGCCAGCCCAATTCACCGGGAGGAAGAGCTCCGACCTTGAAAACGCGAACGTGCCGTCGAATTCGGAAGGAGCCACGCCGATGATGGTGACCGGTCGACCATTCACCTTCGCGGTTTCCCCGATGACGTAGGGATCGCTGCCGAATCTTTGACGCCACGTCGAGTACCCGAGGATGACCACTGGATCCATGCGGCCGGGATCACCCTCGTCGGGGCCGATCAGGCGTCCAAGGGTTGGTCGAAGATCGAGCAGGGGGAAATAGTTTCCCGTCACCCACGTGGTCAACACCCGTTCCGGGCGTTCGCCCTTGCGGGAGAGCCCTACAAATCCGACGGTGTAGCCGGCAATGTCCTCGAAAACGTCTCCAGTCGCGCCGCGGCAGTCCTGGAGATCGGGAAGTGACACGGTGTGCAGGCCTCGGGCCGAAGAGCGCTGGCTGGTGACGACGGTCAGACGTTCACTGTCTCGAACCGGCAGCGGCCGGAGAATGAAGGCGTTGACAACGCTGAAGACCGCGGTGTTGACGCCAATGCCGAGCGCTAACGTCAGAACTGCAATGAGGGTTACACCCGGGGCCTTCATCAACATTCGCACTCCGTAGCGAATGTCGGTCGACAGTGTTCCCATGCCTCTCCCCTGGATCCTCGCGCTTAGCAATGCCTGGTCGACGCCGAGCTGCCCGGTATCCAACGTTATAGTATCTGAATATGCTCAGCCGGCAGAAGGCATTGTCAGCCATGCCGCCGTGTTGGCCGTTATGACTGGTCGGGGGATGCGCTGCGCAATGCTCGCATGCTAGTGTTCCGGATCCGCGCCCCACTTTGGCGTTTATGGAAGTGTTAACAAAAGCGGCTCCTTGGATGACCTTTCGTGCAACAAGAGAAAGCCCACTCGATGTGAGTCCTTGGCGGAGGTTGACCCGTCACTGGAGCGAATCTCGAATCACGTCTCTGGAATCAAAATGGATGGCGCGATCGAGGCAACCGCCCCCAGGGAGCTGAATGGAGGAGAGAGGGGAACAACGACATCAAGGCGGACAAGCTCTGAGGTGAGGCTAAATTGGGATTTCTGCCCTCCAAGCCCTTGACCACTGAGAGCGGCACCCCCGACTTGAGGAAGACAGAACTCACAATCACTCTCCATTCTTCATGGGCGTTTCAGCTCGGTCCTTTTACCCGCCAGACTTCCTCCTAATCGATTCGTGTCCATCAAGATCGAGAATTCAATAGATTCACCTTCTCGAGTAGCGACGCGATATCCATCTGGGAAGGGCTCCATTTCAGCACCTCGGATTCTCCCCGAGGGGCTCCAAACAACCGGGTCCCGATCCATTCCCCCAGCTTTCGGTAACTCTCCCACTGGGCCTCGTCGAAGTATTGGTCACCGGTGGATTCCTGGGGGAAGTCTTCGTGAGCCTCATGATACTCGACTACATCGATGGGTTCCTCGCCTGTCAGCGTCGGCTTGATCAGCAGCAGGATGGATTCAGCTTTCGGGTTGCCGTCATAGCAGATCTTCGCCAAGGCCGCGTGAGCTTGAGAGAATCCCGCTTCATCAGGGGTAATGGTTCTCTTCTTTTCATCTTTGGGCAAGAGCTCCTCACTCCATTTCCCCCTGCGAAGTTGTTCAAGAGGTCCGATGAATAGATAGGCTGAATCTGTCAAAACATCCTTCAACTCCGCGTCAGTGAGGAACATGATCTCAGCATTGAAGTCTTTTCGGGCTTTTCGCACGAGGTTGGCCACGTCTGAAAAATCGTATGCCGGATCACAACCGTTATCGCAAACAATGATCAGTGGAACACGCCGCCGGATAAGTTCATAGCAGGCCGTGTTTTCAAAATGCCCGCCATCGGTAAGATACCAGTGCGGACGGGCGGGGCCGTGGAAGCGCGCGGTGAATTCATTCAGCATGTACATTTGGACTGGAAAAGCCTTCGCGAGTGCCTTTCCGATTCTTCTTGTGAATCTGACGTCTCCGACCATCGCGGTCCGGACGTCCGGATCCACGCCGCTTCCCCACCAATAACCCAAGCGAAGGTTCACCATGCCACACAGCAGGCTTAATCCCAAACTGGTGCGTGACCCCAGGCCGGTGGAAAACGCGGCCCCTGAAATCCCGGTCCACTGTCCAAGGCTCAGGGGCTCGCAAAAAATTCCACCGTGAGGCGTTTCCGACTGGAAGATATGAAACCTGTTCCTGTCTCCCTCGGGAACGCCGTCGGCGGGTTTATCCCAGAGGGCGTGATGATTCACCCCCACGCTAATCCCAAAGGGACTGACGGCCATGCCCAGCCCTTTCCGGTCGCGCTGCTCAACTTGAGACTTTCCCGAGACCGTCTCATTCAAGGTGACGTTGATTAAGTGAATCGGACCCCCCATCACATGCGGCGTATATTCTTTCATCTTGACCTCGTCGCCCTTGATGACTTCGGTCACGCTGCGCCCACTCCCGCTCAAGCGAATCGGATTCGACGCGCCCGGATAGGCTCGGGTGAGGCGCGCGCCGTAAAGCGCCGCATGGGAGGACTGATTGAGAAACTGGAAGGTCTGGCCAAAGGCGTATGTCAGCCCGATACACACGAGGAGCGTAATCGAAAGCCATTGCCAATTGTCGTGGGGGACTATCTCGACCATATTATCATCGGTGACGGCCACACTATCCCCCGCCCCCGCTTCTTGAATCACGATGTGCGTTTCCGAACTGGGCCCGACTTTATCCTTCGGAGCACAGTTCTCCCAGATCATATGTCCGGGGTTTCCATACGGGATTTGCCATCCCCAGGCAAAACCGTGGGCGATGAATGAGAGTGAAGTGAGAACCACGAGCAGGAGGGCGATGGCTGCCAGCGAGGCGAGAAGCTGGACGGGGAGCTTCGGTCTGCCCTTGCCAAGAAATCCGCCCAGCAGGATGGTAATCCGTTGAGCCATGGCCATAAAACCCGTGATCCCGGCGGCGGCAGCGAGGGCCTTGAAGGATGAGAGACCCTTGAATAAACCCATATGCCTCAAGTAGGCGTAAACGGTCTGCCCCAATGAGTCCACAATCGCGAAGACCAGAAGGCCCACCGAGATCCAGAGCCACATTGACAACAAGGAGGAAAGACGATTCCGAAGGAGCAGAGCCCGGGAGGCCCGGCTCATTTCAGCCTCGCGCGAAATCCAAAACTTCCAGGTGATGATCCATACAACTAGAGTGAGGGCCGAACAGAGCGTAAGGACAAACAGAAAGGCAGAAAAAGTGGGGGAGGTGGATCCCATCGATGGACGAATGGCCTGCACAACTCCCAAAACGATAACGAAGGCAAACACGGTGATCCACGGGTGGCGGGTCAATCCTGAAGACGCATCCGATTTCTCTCCGGTGATCAACCAGTAAGCCCAGGCCAAAGGGATCACCAGGAAGACGACTGTGAAAAGCGGAAGAAGAATGTAAGGGCTCCACCAGACCAATCCTGACGGCATTCCAGGAATGATATCCCTTACGCAGGGGAGGGAATAGAGATTTAAGTATGAGCCAATCGCACGGAGGCCACTCGCAAAGAGGAAAAGGGTCAGGAAGAGAACGGAAAGAACGACCTGGACAGCAACCCAGTTCCGAAGATAGACGCTGGTGGCCAGAAGGGTGTCTCCAGAGCCGTTGGGTGAAAGATATCGGCCGTTGTTGCGGAGCCAGTCGACGGGTCTTGAATTCAGGTTCTTCGGAGCGAGGATATTTTCGACTCGTCCCACAGTGTTTTGGGCTTCGGGCTGACCCTTCTCAACCGGCCTGTAGGAGTCCTTGAGTTCACTGATTTCGTCCATGGGATTTTTGAGATTGACCCAGGGGCGCACGAAAAGCATTCCGAGAAAAGATCCAATGTAGCCCCCACCGGACACGGTGGAAAGATAATCAACCTTTCGAAGAAGATGGTTCTTTGCGAGGGCCTGGAGAATGCCCAAGGCAAAGGTTGCACTCCGAATCCCTCCCCCTGAAAGAGCGAGACCGATTCGGCCTTTCACAGGATCTTCGCCCGCCTGCTTTCGGCGCTCTACGATCGCCTTGCTCTCGAGCTCATAGAACTGTTTTGGAAATTGATTCAATTCCAATGGAAAGAGGATTCGATCGGCAACAGAAGCAAGATAATTCTCTTTGCTCATGGACCCTCCGGAGGGGCGAAAGTCAAATCACCCGCCCCCAGGAATGAGTATCCCCGGCCAGGCGAAACAGAAATCGTTGGCTCATCTGCAGAATTCGAGAAGCGCGGGATGGATGAGAGCGTCGTATGAGTACCTGGTGCCCCTCCAGATACCGCACGGAGAATGTTTTAGGGACGGCGGGAGCTTACTGCGAGGTTTCAAGTGATGTCAAGAGGTTTGCGTTCAGTCGAATTCCGAAAATGCACCCATGGAGGGGGCGGGCTCGTGCGGGGTTCGGTTTGGCAGCCGCCCCGATGGATCGGGGCGGCTGCCAAACCTTGCACAGCTCAACCTTCATGAGCGACATGCAGGGAGGCCAATCCTCCAGTGGTTCAATTTTTCAGAAATCCGATCTTGATGAGGAATGATGAAAGGGCCTCATTGAACTCTTTCGGTTTTTCCATCATCAAGAAATGGCTGACTTCCGGCCAGGTCTGGTAATTGAGGTTGGGGGCAATACTGCGATCGAACTGTTCGTTGTCAGCGACCCAATTGGAAGCTTGGGACATGATCGCCAGCGTCGGAACAGTAATTTTGTCCTGTTGCCATATTCCCTCATCCAGCATGCCATCCAAAGCACTGACGGCGACGTGCTGTGGGGTTTGCAGCATGGCCGTCTTGATCTCTTCCCTTAAGGCAGGATCGGCCACCGGTTGCAACATTCCATCGATCAGGTGTTCGGCCGCGATAGGGTAGCTCGACCCGCGGAGTGGCTCAAAGAATTTCATCGCCGCAGCTTTGTCAGAAAAGGGGCGGAGCGACCCGTCGACAATCACAAGGGCGATCGTCTTATCCGGATACTTCCGGTAGAACTGGCGAATGACCGGGGTCCCCATACTGTGTCCCACGAGTACGGCACGGTTCACTTTTAAATCGCGTAGCACTGCCTCCACCGCGCGAGCAAACAAATCCATGGTGTATGCAATCTGGGGTTTGTCGCTCAAGCCGTGGCCCGGCAGGTCGATCAGGATAACTCGGGTCTTATCCTTGAAGGCTGGGGTCTGGCCCTTCCAGAAACTCAGATCGCCCATCCACCCATGAACAAAGACGAGGGCATCACTCCCCTGACCATAGCTCTCGTAGTGGACACGCATCCGGTCGAACTTTGCAAAACGGGGTCCTGTTTTGGCTTCCTTGGCAGGCGCCATGATTGTCCAACCAACCATTACCACGGCGAACACGAAAACCCAGAAGTGTGGGCCTCGCGATCCTCGCGGGGTGACTCCAGCCTTGTTGCAGTGAAACATGGATTGCTCCTTTGAAGTGATTGTTGTTACCGTCCTGTCGGGCGACCCGCCGTTGCAGATCAGCCGGCTTGTTCCCCCAATCATGCCGGCCGAGAAGTCCGGGGCATAATCTTTACCGGCGAACTTCACTCATCAGCGCCAGCAGATTGTTGTCCACATCCCGCAAAAAAGCCAGCCACAGGTCATGGTCGGTCAACTGGGCCGCACGATGGGGTTTCGCTTCAAACTGTACCCCGCGCGCGGAAAGCGCATCGAAGGCGGCCTGGATATTTTCGACCCTGTAATAAACGATGGAGCCGGGATGATCGAACTCGGGTTGTCCGGGCAGGGTCAGCATCAGCCGAACGCCGCCACAGTCAAAGAACGCCATGTTCGGGACTTCGAACAGAAACCTCATGCCGAGCATGTCACGATAGAACTCGATGGCTTTCTTGACGTCATGAACATTGACTGAAATCTGACCGATTTGAGACAGTCCGAAAGCTGTAGAAACGGTCGTCATCGTTGTCTCCTCCAATGAATAAGGTTGTGCCCATCAAACTCCCTGCGAGACTGCGAAAAAGATCGATTTACTCCGTCGCCCCGTGTTGCTGGAGTATTTCCTGGACGTGCCGATGGCCCTCTCTGGCTGCAATGGAGAGGGGCGTCTTCCCCTCGTCGTCGCGGAGGTGAATCTCCGCGCCCTTTTCAAGAAAAAGCTCCACCAGGTCGGTCGACCCGAGACTCGCCGCATAGTGCAAGGCCGTCCATCCCGCCCTTGGCCAGGGGCTTCCTCCACGCCTGATTCGGACATCGGCTCCGCGAGCGACCAGGAGTTTTGCCATTTCAATGCGCCGACCGAACAGGGCAGCATGAAGAGGAGCCACTCGAATGGGATGCTTTGACACCCGATTTACGTCCGCCCCCCGAGAAAGAAGAAACTCTGCCGTCTCTGGATGCCCGAAGTGAGCGGCCAGGGCAAGCGGCGTGAATCCCTCAGGTGAAGAAGAATCGAGCAAATCGGGATCTCGACGAAGCCACTCCGTCACGCGGTCCGTGTGGCCGATGGCGGCAGCCTCGTAAATATCCGTTCGAACTCCGGCGGCAAGGAGCAGCTCCGCGACTTCATCGTGACCTGCGTTGACGGCACAAATCAACGCTGTGTTGCCGAATGGATCTCTCGCCGCGAGCAGTCGCCCGTCGCGCTCCAGCATTGCTTTCACCTGTGCCAGGTCGCCCGCGCGGGCCGCCTTCAGGAGCTCAATCACGCGGTTGGCGAATCCCTCATCCCGGGACGGGCGAGACTTGCGCAGGCTCTCTTCCGTGAGATCCATCAAGGTTTCCTGCAACCGCTGGCGTGCGGTAAAGAGACGTTTCTTCACAGTCGTGATTGGCACTTCAAGGAACTGCGCCACCTCCTGTTGGGAGTAGCCGCTGAGGTAATACATCAGGGTGGCGGAACGCTCATGTTCAGGCAGAGAGTTCAAGGCGTCCCCGATTCGTTCCTTCCTTTCCCCTTGCACCAATGCAGCCAGAGGTCCTGGGTGGGTGGAGGCTTGGTCCCCGAGGGCCTCCAACGGGAGCATTGGAAGAGAACCGCGCCGGATGATTCGATCGCATTGCTTGAAGACAATACGTCGAAACCACCCGGGGAATGCCACCGGTTCCCGAAGCTGGTGTAAGTTTCGATACGCTTCGAAAAATGCTTCCTGTGCTGCGTCTTCGGCCAACTGAAAATCGCGCAAGATCGAAGTCGCATATCCGACGGCCATGTCCTGGAATCTTCGGACCAGCAGTCCAAACGCCTCGACGTCGCCGTCCCTCGCGCGAAGGACTACGGAAGCCAGGGAATCCATTACGGTCTCTACCACCTGAGATTCAAGGTTCGACATTAAGACCCAACTTCGTTGTAAAAGGTTACCGGCAGTCTGTGTAAATCAGCCACAAAGGGCAAAAAGAACATAAAGCAAGAGACGGAGCAAGGCGGTTTTCACTGCAAGCCTGCCATTCATTCAGGGAATACTCTTGCCGGTCCAGGAACCGGGGTGAACATCATCCGCGGCGAACTGTTGCCCCAGCGTGCCTTGAGTTTCTTGTGACTCTACGTGGCTTCCGAATTTCTCCAATGGATTTCACCGTGGCAACGGGTCTGGAAGATTCGCGATCGCATAGGCCAGCACCGCCATCGCCGCGGCGTTTTCGGCCAGCTCGGAAGGAACAACCTTATCCAGCGTATCAGCGGCTGTATGATGATAATTGAAGTAGGTACGGCTGTCTTGAAACAGGCCAAAGGCGGGCACCCCTGACGATTCGAGCGGAGAAATATCCGACCCGGTCTCATCGGAGGGGTTCATCAAGGTTGCCCCCGAACTCTCAAGAACCTGGGTGACCGGCCTCAACATCGGCAATGCCTTGGGGTTTGCTTTGACATTAAATCCGAGCGGGTGGCCGGCGCCCAGGTCACTTTCGATGGCAGCGATATGATTAGTGAGTTCTCCCGCATAATCCTTGGCATAGGTTCTCCCGCCGACTAATCCGTTTTCCTCGTTCATCCATGCAACGATCCGAATGGTCCGCTTGGGACGCAGATGGAGCTGGCGGAGCACCTGCGCGGTCTGCATTGCGACGGCGACACCTGCGGCATCGTCTATTGCTCCAGTGCCCAAATCCCATGAATCAAGGTGACCCGACACAATGATCACCTGCTCGGGATGTTCGCTCCCTTTGAGGTCTCCGATGACGTTGTAGCTGGCAGCATCCGGCAAGGTCTGGGGCGTCAGGGTCATGTGAAGGCGTACGGGCCCTTGAGTGACGAGATCGGCAATGAGATCAGCGTCTTCGGCAGTGACGGCCGCGGCCGGGATCCTGGAGGCGTCCGCGGCATAACGCATGGCGCCAGTGTGTGGCAGACGAAAATCTCCACCTCCAGGAGACCGGTTCAGCGCAGCGAGGGCGCCCAGTCTTGCTGCTGCGCTCGCGCCGGCCCCACGGTAGACCACCGACTGACCGTAAGCGGGCCCGCCGTAGCCTTCGGCCGCCATCTGTTTGTCGAAACGCTTGTTGAAGAGGACGATTTTTCCGGACACCTTGTCGCGGCCCAGGGCATTCAGCTCGTCGAAATTACCGACAACGACCACCTCCGCAGTCACCCCTTCCGCCGGAGTGGCCACACTCCCTCCCAGGGCCGTCAAGATAATTCTCTGCGTAGTATCCGGCGCCTGGCCCGGGAATTTTACCAACTCACCAGTCTCCTGGCCGCGTACCCAGTGAGGCACCGACAGTTTCTCCAGTTGAACTTCGAGACCCAGCCGGCTCATCTCTGACGCCACGTACTCCACAGCCTGCTGGGCCTGAGGCGAACCTGTCAGCCGCGGGCCAATGTTGTTTGTCAAGTGACGGAGTTGGGCGTAGGCGTAATCGCTCTTTAGCGCGGCCTGCTGGATCTGTTTCAACTCATTCATGAGTTGTGCAGGGTATGCATACCTTGGGGTCTGTGGGCCTGGCTGTGCAAACGAATTGAGGCTCCAGTAGATTATGAAAACAGTGGCCAACACGTTGAGGCGCCAGGAGCGTTTCAGAGGCAAGGCAGTGTTTTTCATCGTCCTTCTTCCATTAACTAAGGTTTCTGATGTTGTCGGGTCCGACCGCAATGTCGATCTGTTATGGAGACCACGGCATTATAGGGAATCGCCCGGAAGAAGGCCAGCCTTCATTACGATGATTGGAGGAGGATTTTCACGCGGGGCATGACCCTACGATCTCAGGCTTTTGGAACCTCTCCGCACGTTTCCGCAGTGCCCATGGTGCTGAGATTGAAAGACTTTCAGCAGTCCAGACACAGGGGATTTTTAACCAGGCTCCCACGCTTTACCCTCTCCTTCGTGGTCCTTTTATTCCAAAGATTAGAGACGTCGGCGGATCGGTCCAGGAGTTTCACAGGCATGGCGTTCGAGTGAGCCCAGAGAATGGCTGAAGTCCACCCTTAGGCTTGCAAGCTTTTATGTTGCCCGCAGTTCTGTTTCTGTCTTATCCTTTGCACACTCCGGGCAGGCGTTCCGTAAACAATCGATGGGCTGAGGTGGGATTCTTCGATGAAAAAAAGACGATTTCGATTTCTTGCACTTCTGGCATGGTCCCTGATCCTTTGTCGGCTCCTTTCGGGGGTGGAAACATTTGCGCAGAGCCCCGAGGGCGCGATCGCAGGGACGGTGTCGGATGGGAGCGGGGCCCGCATCCCCGCTGCTGTTGTTTCAATCCGTGGCTTGGATTCGACATTTAGTCGTCAAACCAAGACCGATCCGGCGGGGGCTTTTCGAATTGAGCTCATCCCTCCGGGGAGGTATGAAATCAAGGTCACGGCACGCGGATTTGCTGAAGCCGCATATGAGATCAACATCCCCGTCAGCTCCATCCCCACCCTTTCTATCACTCTTAAGCCTGAGGCCCTCAAACAGTCTGTCTCCGTCGTGGGAGAGGAATATTCCCTGACTTCGCAACCGATCGAGAGCACCAGCAGTATCGAGAAGACCACGGTTTCAGCCCGCGACCTGGCGGCACTTCCGCTCGCGCATCGCAGTTTTGCCAACATCGCTTATTTGAGTCCCATGACGCAGCCGGTGGAACCTTCCGATCCCACCAAAGCACGCATCACCGCGGTCGCGTTTGCGGGGAGCTCAGGGCTGAATGTCGACCTGTCAGTTGACGGGGGTGATAACAACGATGACTATATCGGGGGATTCCTGCAAAACTATTCCCCCGATGCCATCCAGGATTTTGCGATTCGAACAGCCCAGTTTGATGCCGACACTTCGCGTACCAACGGCGGTTCAGTCATCATCGCCACTCGCAGGGGCACGGAACAGTGGCACGGGAGTCTTAGCTTTTATGCGCGCAGCCGTTCACTGAACGCGCGCAATGATCTCGACAATCCCGAGCCGAACCCCAAGCAGCCCTTCTCGCGCCAGAATGGGGTTGCCACGCTGGGCGGGCCGCTTCGGAAAGGGCGGCTGTGGATGTTCTCGTCCCTGGAATACGTCCGCGAAAACGCAAGTGTCGCCTACAGCGCGGACAGTTTGAATGAATTCAGCGCTCTGGGCACCCTGGCGAACAGTGGCCTGATCCCCGGCGTGAATTCCATCGGCGTTCCCTCGTCGGTACTAGTGCCTTTTCGAGATACGCTCTTTTCGACACGGGTAGATTGGTCCCACTCAGAGCGCTCCCAATGGTTTTTCCGCGGCGCGTTTGACCGGAGCCGCGTGCAGAACGATCTGGTTCAACAGGCCACTCTTCCATCCACAGGGGCAACAACCCGCTCCAACTATTTCAGTTTTTTGGTCAGCAATCAGTATCAGTTCTCATCAAATTGGACCGCTGTTCTTACCTTGGAAGCCAGCGAGTTTCATCACACCAAGGAGAGGAATTCGCAGTTGGGTCTTGCCCTGGCCTTCCCGTTCAGCGCGACTTTTCATACCACGTCCGGGTTCGAGACCTTCGGGGACAATCAGTTCGTCACACCGATTACCGCCTTTCCCGTTCAACGCGACCAGCAGAAATACCAGCTGCGCTATGACCTTCATTACTCGACCGGGGGACACTCCCTCTCCTTTGGCACAAACCTGATTCACGAACCCGTCTTAAGGGGAAGGCTCGCCGATGATCCGGAGCTTCTGGTGGAGTTTCCCAACGATCCGAGCTTTTATCTTTCCAACCCGGCGCAATTCTCTTCCGATTTTTTGGCGGGGAGCACGGAGGTTCCTGGAGGTAATGGCAATTTTTCACAGAGCCTTCGCAGGTTGGGAGTGTACGTGCAGGATTCATGGCGCGTACGGCCTCAACTGACGCTTAACTTTGGGCTCCGATACGATACGACATTCGGACTCTTTCGCGCCGAAGGCCGTCTTCAGGATCAAAACCCGGCCGTCGCCACTCTGAACGCCCTCGGAATCCCGCTCTCGCCAGGCATCCCCCATGACTATCGCCGGGCCTTGGCGCCGCGGCTCGGATTGGCCTACTCTCCCGGGAATTCGCCCAATACGGTGATTCGGGCCGGCGTGGGTTTGTATTACAACGACCTGAGTCAAAACGGTTGGGTGAATGCTTTTCAGGGGGTGAACACTCCCTTGGCAGGGCCGTTAGGTCCGGGAAACCAGGGGGCAGTCATTGATCCGCAATATCACACCCCCTACGCCCTGGAAGCCAGCGCCGGTATCGAGCATGCCTTCCACAAGAATTGGCGTATGAATGTTCAATTCGAGCATCACCAGGGAGTTCACCAGTACCGTCGATACGAGTACGTCGGCGGATTTACTCTTCCCGAGGATGCGCCCAACATCTCGCTGTTCAGGACGGACAATCGCTCCCGGTATGACGGGGTCTCGTTCATGGTACAGCACCGGATGTCCAGCCGTTTCGAATTGACAGCCCATTACACGCTCGCCAGTGCGTCCACCTGGGGAGCAACGGTGGGGGAGCTGTTTGACTACGTCAACGGGGTCAGCGATGTGCGAAATGCTTTCGGCCCCGGGGACCATGGGCCTTCGGGTGAAGATGTGCGGCATCGCCTGGTGATTGCCGGGACGCTGAGATTGCCTCTCAAATTCGAAGTCACCACGCTCTCTCAATTTGAAAGCGCGCGTCCGTTTACTTTGTCCACGCCGGTCGATTTGAACGGCGACGGCCTTGATTCCAACGACCGGGCGGTCGTGAACGGAGTTCAGACCACGCTGGATCAGTTTCGAGGAGCCCCGTTTGCACAAATCGACCTCCGGGTGAGCCGGGAGTTTACCCTGGGCGAACATGTTGCGGTCCGCCCGTTTGTGGAGTTCTTTAACCTCCTGAACCGCAGCAATCCCGGAAACAACTTTGTGTCGGATCTCTCGGCCCTGCCTCTCCCGGCAAATCAACTCAGCAACGCCACGAGTGTATGCGCGAATGCCGCTTGCACGGCCACCCGGCCCATTACCAGTCTCAACGATCTGAGGGTCCCCGCAGGCGCCCTGGGTGATTTCTTCGGACCCGGCACCACGGTCGGCATTCCTTTTGCTGCCCAGCTTGGAATCCGGCTGACGTTCTAAGAGCGTATTAAAACCAAACGGCCCGCCCATGGGATTATTCCGCGACGTCTCGATTTCCTTAGCCACCGGGAAGGTATCAAACGCAAAGGGGAGAATCGCAGAAAACAAACTTCTAACCCTTGGTGTTGTGGTGCTGGGCATCATCGGCGTTGTCATTGTTTATTATACGGTCGTGACGGTGGTCGCATATGAGGTGACGCCACAACTCCTCGCCGACTATGTGGCTTCACACAAGATGCCGCTCCAACCGCAGTCCCTTCCTCCGCGGTACATAGATATCCTGCTGGCGGTTGAGGATCCGAACTTCATGAATCACCATGGTATCGACCTGTCAACCCCCGGCGCTGGTTACACCACCATTACGCAGGGGCTTGCAAAACAGGTCTACTTCGTCCATTTCCGTTCCGGTATTGCAAAAGTAAAGCAGTCGCTCTACGCCATGGTCTTGGATCGGCGATTGAGCAAGCAGGATCAACTCGGACTCTTCATCAACACCGTGTACATGGGGACACTGACTGGAAAGCCGGTCAATGGTTTTTCCGAGGCGGCCCGCGTTTACTTTGGGAAGGATTTCACCGCGTTGACCGAAGACCAGTACATCGCACTGGTGGCAATGGTTGTAGGACCGGACGGGTACAGCGTGGTCCGGTTTCCCGCCCGCAATGCTGAACGGGTTCGGAGGATCAGGAAACTGTTGCGGGGTGAATGCAAACCGTCCGGCCTGGCGGATGTGTATTACGAGGGCTGTAAGTAGTCTGGGGGAACATCTCTGCGCCTCTGCTGCAGGGTTCGGTTTTCTTGTGATAGTCCATTTCGAGACTCATTTCATGCATCGATGCAAAGGAGACGTCCCATGAAACGATCTATGATTCTGGCCGTTGTTCTTCTGGTTTGTGTTGGAAATCTGTTGATCGCCCAGGACCCCGCGACGTTTAAAGTTGGTACGGTGACTGCGGTGCGGGGTCAAAAAGTCAGCGGGACGATCGAAGTGCCTGCGGGCGTTGATGCTGCCTTGAGCATTCCGGTCGTGGTGGTGCATGGCGCGAAGGCGGGGCCAGTTCTCGCGCTGGTCGCAGGAGCCCATGGAACGGAATATGCCTCCATCATTGCGCTTGAAAAGCTGATCGAAAAATTGAATCCCGCGGAGATTTCCGGGACGGTCATCATTGTCCCGCTCGTCAACATTCAATCCTTCGAGAAGAAGGTGCCGCACGTCAATCCGGTGGACGGAAAGAGCATGAACCGGTTCTATCCAGGCAAGACGGACGGTACGCAAACCGAGCGAGCGTCCTTTCAGATTACAAAACAGGTCGTCGAACGCTGCGATTACCTCATTGACCTGCATGGGGGGGATCTGGACGAGAGCCTGCGGCCTTACAGCTACTGGGTCCGGACCGACGACGAAAAGTTGAATGCCGTCTCCCGCGAGTTGGTATTGGCGTTTGGCCTGGATCACATCATCATCACCACAGACCGCCCCAAGGACCCCAATGCCTCGGTTTATCTCGATAACACCGCCGCCCTGCGCGGCAAACCCTCGGTCACGGTTGAGGCGGGACATGCCGGCACCGTCGAACCGGAGGATGTGAATGCCCTGGTTCACGGCTGCATGAACGTGATGCAGCATCTGAAAATGCTCCCGGGGACAGCCGCGGGGGTTAACCGTCCCGTCTGGATCATGAGGATTATTCCCGTAACCAGCGAGCAGACGGGCATCTTCTATCCCCTCGTCAAGCGCGGAACTTATGTTGCGGAAGGCATGAGGATCGGCTACGTCACCGACTATGTTGGCAAATTGATCTTTGAGGCCCACGCCCCGGCGACCGGTATTCTCCTTTATATCTGCGCCGTGCCCTCCATGAAAAAAGGCGACACGATCGCCTATATAGGAGGACTGGCAAGATAGACAAACCTGAAGATTGAAGCCGATTTCGAGCATCTGCTTTTTGGGGTCGAAAGAAAGGGCAGGTTTCGGGCTTGGCCTGTGTGACCGGCAAACGGGGAGGAGACCTTTTGAACCTCTTCGGTGAAAGAAATCGCATTGGCATGAATGGGAGGCTCGAGCAGGTAATCCCTGCAATCGGTCTGGCCTGCTCAATTTTGTCGGGGGCCATGGCATTTTCCGTCCAGGTCACTCGGCCTCCCGTCTCGTCTCGCACCAAGCCTGCGAGCGAACAGAACATGGTCCCGCCGCAGAGTTCCTCCGGTCCACACATCAAGTCTAGTCCCAACCCTGCGGAGTTCTCCATCAGGAAAGTGCACCTGGAAGGCGGGAGCGAGTTGCCCAATGCGCAGGCCCTGGTAACCAGGGAACTTAAAGCTCACACTTATTCCATGGACAGTTTGGCTGAAAGTTTAGAGCGTGTCCGTTCTCTCTATCAAGATTACGGATACTTAAACGTCAAAGTGTCCGACCCCATCATCACACCCGTCGATTCAACGACCGTCGATGTGACACTGCACATAAGGAGCGGCCCTCAATACCGTCTAAAGGACATTCAAATCTCAGGCGTGAAAGCGTTTGCGCCCGTCGATATACGCCGGCTTATCCCATTACAGGCTGGAGACATTTTCAACGTGGGCAAGGTCCGCAGGGCCTTCGAAACCATGCGGCGACTGTATGAGACCAAAGGGTACATCAACTTCGTTCCCATCCCCGATGAGGTATTCGATGAAACCGACAAGTCGGTCCTGTTCATAGTCAAGGTCCAAGAAGGCAAAGCGTTTCGCTTTGGGCCATTGAAACTTTCTGGAGTGGAGCCGGCGCCCAGTGTTGGCCATAAGATTCTGGCCAATTGGAAGCCATATATTGGCCAGGGGTTCAACATCGAAGTGCTTGAGCGGTTTATCGAGGAGCAGTTCCACTTGTCAAAAGCGAAAGTGGCGCCCTTCTACTGGGAACACGTGCAGCTGGAGACAGATGAAAAAGAAGGGGTCGCCACAATCCTCTTGCTTCTCCCGAACCATGATTCGCGGTAATCAGGGCTTCGCTCAAGAACGGAGTCGGAATTCAATTCTCGGTCTTCTTCCTTCAAATCAGCCGACCCATTTCTCCAGAATCCTGTAAATCAGTGTTTCCTGACAAACCGGATCGAATAATTGAAAATACGAACCTGACATCGCCCGGCACGAAAACTCCACAAATAATTTGGCACCTCCTCAAACTGTGTGCGTCTCTTACCATGGGGATTCTGTGGGAACTGCAGGGAGGCAGGAAATTTTTTAAGGCGCGAACATCTGGATTTCGAAGGCAGATGAGAGATTTTCAGATGTTTTGGCTCATTGAGCGCCCTCGTGTTGCAGAATGACCCCTTAATACGTCTCGTGGAGCGAATACACTCCAATCGATTGCACCACAAGCCCCGTGCCATTTGCCCTTCTGTGGGGACTCCACCCGCTCCGTGCCCCGATGGGTACGGGTTCTCCAATTAGATCCACCCAAATTCCATCTGTGAGGATGTCATGCTTGAAGTTTCTAATCTAGTCAAACGATTCAACCGCATTCCAGCGGTCGATGGCGTGAGCTTTACAATCTCCGGTGGTGAAATTCTTGGCTACCTCGGGCCCAACGGCGCCGGCAAAAGCACGACGGTGAAAATGCTGGTGGGTCTCATTGAGCCAACCGAGGGGAGGATTCTCTTCCACGGTAAAGATGTCCACGAGAACAGGATCGAATTTCAGCGTCGGATGGGTTATGTCCCCGAGGAACCACACTTGTATCCTCATCTCACCGGTCGCGAATACCTGCAGTTGGTCGGCCGCTTGCGCGGGATTGGGCGGAGAGTCCTGGAACCCCGAATTGATGAGATGCTGCGCCTGTTCTCGCTGTGGGAGGACCGCTATTCACCGCTATCCTCCTACTCAAAAGGGATGCGACAAAAGATCCTTCTTTCAGCCGCATTGCTGCATGATCCGGATGTGCTGATTCTGGATGAGCCGTTTTCGGGGTTGGACGTCAACACCGCCCTGGTGTTGCGCGCCCTGCTCCGGGCGCTGGCGGATGAAGGCAAAATGATCCTCTACAGTTCGCATATGCTGGAAGTGGTCGAAAAGGTATGTTCCTCGGTGGTGATTTTGCGCGATGGGAGGGTGGTGGCCGACGGCGCCATTGACCGCCTCCGCGACCTCATGCAGCAACCCTCGCTCGAAGGGGTTTTCACGCAGCTCACCGAACAGGAGGATCCGGCTCGTGTCGTGAAGGATATTCTTGCGGCGATGCGAGCCTGAAAGCGGGACGACATGCGAAACACCCTCGAGCATTTGCGGAATTGGCTGCAGGAGACCCATTCCACCGGGTTCGAGCTAAGCCGCTTCTTTCTTCTCCACTCGTTTGACGGGGATTTCGTGTCGGCCCCCGGGCAGTGGCGGCCGGTCACGTTCGGTGTGATCGCCATCCTCCTGTCATCCTGCCTCGTTTTCGCACAGGTTTTCAGTGGCAAGTACATGATTCTGAACTGGCGGCCGTCCGTTGAGCCGTTTCGCCGCGCGGTTCTCGCCGATACCCTGTTCTTGATCACCCTCGCAATGTTTGTGATCGGGCTGTTCACGTCGTTCCAGTGGGCGTCGTTGTTTCCGGGGCTTCGCGATTACCTGGCCCTGGCATCGCTTCCGATCCGCCTGCGGGAATTATTCATGGCCAAATTCGCGGCGCTGCTTGCCTTCACTGGGGTATTCATTGGGGCGACCACGCTCCCGTTGAGCGTGATGCTGCCCACGGCAATGTCCGGCCGTTACGCCACCACCAACTACGGCGTGGAGGTCGCGGCGATCCTGGTGTCGTCCTCCCTCGGGGCGCTGTTCGTGTTTTTCTCGCTCGTCGTGGTGCAGGGGGTGCTGTTGAATATCATCCCGATCCGCCAGTTCACACGCGTGTCACTGGTGGTGCAGGGTTTGCTGCTCACGGTGCTGATGTGTGCACTCCCGTTCGTGTTTTCGATTCCGGGTATGGATCGGCTCATGGACAATCGGCCCGACTGGGCGGTGTGGATTCCACCCCTCTGGTTTTTGGGGTTGCACCAGGTGATGGTCGGCGCGGTGGAACCTTATGCAAACCGGCTAGCCGCGTTGAGCTTGGCCGCTGTCGGCATCTCCGCAGTTGCGGTCCTGCTCACCTACACGTGGAGCTACCGCCGCCACAGGATCCGGCTGATGGAGTCAGCGGTCATTGGGTCGGGAAAGACACGCCCCGGGTGGCTCACGACCTTCGCTGCATGGATCATCCCGGATTCCCGCAAACTGGCGGTGTTCTCTTTCATTGCAAAAACCCTAAGCCGGAACCAGCAGCACCGGCTTGTCCTGACGGCATTTGCCGGGCTGGCGGTCGCGATGATATTTGAGAGCTTCATCAGCCTCGCGCTCAGCCGCGGGTTTCGAGGATTCTCGGCGCCCTCGCCGGCGCTGCGCCTGGCCGCCATCTCGGCTCCTCTCGCCCTGTCGCTGTTCATGCTGGCGGGCTTCCGCTATCTCTTCCGGCTGCCGGTGGAACTCCGCGCCAACTGGCCGTTCCGTGTCAATGAGGAAGCGTTTCGGCGCGCCTTCCTGGGCGGAGTGAAATGGTTTCTTATCTGCGGTGCGGTGCTCCCCGTGGCCGCACTCACGCTGCCTTTGGAAATGTACATCCTTGGCTGGCGCGCCGGCCTCAGCGTGACGCTCCTGTGCCTGCTTCCTTCACTCGCGCTGATGGAACTGCTCCTGATGCAGATCAAGAGGATTCCGTTTACCTCCTCCTATCTGCCCGGGCAGCGTCCTGTTATCGAGACGGTTATGCTTTACGGGGTGGCCCTGTTCCTTTATGTATCCGTTCTCGCTAGTCTCATGACCTGGTGTCTCGAGAAGCACAGCCTGACGCTGGGGCTCACCGCCATCCTGATTGCAATCTGGATGATCGCTCGAAAGGTGCGACGGAAATTTGGGGAAGAGGGCAGGATCGAATTCGATGAATTGCCCGAGCCCGTCGTCATGGCTTTGGATATCGATCGGGACTAGCGGGACCGCTACGAGGATTCGCTCCCAAATGCCATTTCATGGGCTCAATCTGCAAGCGTCATGACCACATTCACAAATTTCAATCGCTTCGATCAACCGGCTCGTTTTCACTGAACTCCCTGGTAACCTTCCTGAATTCTCACGACGGAAAACACTTACCGAAGGCAAGGAGCAGTCGTGGGGATCCTTTGATCCGGATTTTCCGCGTCAATAGAGCCCACACAAGATTGCGTTCTTTCGCGAGGAATCCAAGCCAGGTACGGCTGTCGGCAAAGAGGTGAAAATCCGATGTCCCCTGGTGACCGTCTTGCACGTGGATGGACTTGTTGCGAATGACGACCGTTGCGTCGCGTTGTTCCTCTCCTGAAAATGTAAGGTGGAATGTGGCGTTCAAGCCCTCTGCCTGGTGGCGCTGAAATGTGTCGGGCAGGCGCTCCAGGAAGGCTTCGATCGAACGGGCGCGGAGCCCGTTGTGGACCCGCTTCACCTTTTTGTGGGGGAAGTGACGGGCGACGTAGGTCTCCGCGTCGGAGCGGGGCACCACATAAACGGTTTCCTTTTTATCTTGCAGGGGCTTGACCACCTCTTTGAGAAATTCCGACCGCTCCTGGAGGAACGGCCCGATGACGTCTTCACCGGCGGGACAAACGGCCATACAATACGCGGATTTATAGTTGGCCCCAAACGACAAACTCTGCCACATCGAAGCGGATTCCGATTCCTTCACTCTCTCGCGGTAGTCCCGGGCCCCCTGGCTTTCCGCAATGGTCTCCACCCAGTCGGTGAATCCGCCCATGAACTCCCGATAGTTATGGGTATAGCAGGCCGAGAAATCGAAGTGGCCGTCCGCGCCGATGGCACCCACCGGACAGGCCGCGACGCACAGTTTGCACTCCAGGCAGGGATTGTAGTCCAGAGGGTGGTTGTAAACGGTTACCTCGGCGTCGATCAGGATTGTGTCCAGGAGGACAAAACTCCCGAATTTCGGATGAATGACGTTGCGGTGGATCCCCATCCGCCCCAGTCCCGCCGCCACCGCGACCGGTTTGTGGGAAACGACCCAGGTCTTCCCGTCGGGGAAGCGCTCCATCTCCATGGGAAAACCCGCGGCGGGATTCATGGCGCGGATCCCGCGCCGCTCCAGGGCGGCGACGATCTGCCGCGCGACATGGTTGAGCTGATCGGTGGTCTGATGAAATTCCACGTTGGAGACGGACCGGGCCGGATTGCGGATGTTTTCGCGGTTCATTCGACCGGCAAGACTGATCAGGGTTTTCGCATGGGGAAAAGCGGAGCGGATCGCGCGCTGTTGGTCGGCCAGTTCCGCCCGCTCGATTTCGACAAAGCCGACGTCCTCGGCACCGGCGTCGAGGCAGAGCTGGCGAAGCCACGTTGAATCCACCGGAGAGGGGGGCGTCAGCGTGCCGTGGGCCTGAACCTGCTCATTAAAGTGACGGACCGTGGGATGTTCATTGAGGGAAGTCATGAGATCTCCTTTTGTTGTATATACAACTACAATGTTAAAAAAAATCAGCCCGTCTCCCTGAGGTCTCCTCGCCTCAGGGCAGTGGCCGTTCGGTCCAGAACTGCACAACCCGGCTCACCCAACAAGGCCTTGGCCCGCTGCTGGGCTTCACGCCACGCGGGGATGGCCTTTTCCAGAAGTCTTCCACCCGCCGGCGTGACATGGATCAGGCTGGTCCGCCCATCCTCACCTGAGCTTTTTTTCAGCCAGCCCTGAATGCGCATTCGTTCAACATCGCGGCTGAGCGTGGATTTTTCCAAATGCAGGACGCGGCAGATGTCCTGGGGCCGGGCCTGGCCCAGGCAGGACGCCGCCACCAGGATGTTCATCTGGCTGACGGTCAGGCCATGCGGCCGCAGGGCCCGGTTGTAGAGCCTCGTCACGGCCCGGGTGAGCAGGCGCAAGCGCACCGCGATGCATTCCTCGGCGATCTGCCTGACCTGGATGGAGGGAGATTCTGTTTTGCGGGTCATGGCCTTTTAAATGGAACCTTTAAATTGTATATACAACTATTGTCCCGGGTCAAGCAAAAAAATCTGACCCGTTATAAAAGCGGCGGGAGTTTGAATGGGCGTCCAAGGACGGATCTTCACAGTTGAAGGGCAGGGGTCTGCGAGGACCTGATTTTCATTTCACGCGTGCGTCAACTGGGACGGCGGGGGAATGCCAATAATATATCGGCCGGGGACGAAAGGCCCCGGGCGTCGGCACAGGTCACGGATCAAGGTACTTCACAAAGACGACTTCGTTCTGGGCTTCGTTGTAAAGCAGTTCGTCCGCGATCGCCTTGACCGTCAACAGTCCAAAGCCACCCGGACGCACGCCCATCTGCTCCCGGGTTTCTATGTGTTCCCAGGGGCGGTCGGGCGCATTCTCCAGGGCCGCGCGCTTCAGCCCCTCGAAGCGAAACCCGGTGCCTGGGTCTGCAATCCGGTACAAGACCATCCGGCGGGCGCGCAAGTAGGAGATACGCACTTTCTGGTTGGGATCCAGTTTTCCGCCCCATTCGACGGCATTCGTGAGAAGTTCCCGAAAAGCAATGCCAATGCGCTCGCGGATGTCATCCGGCAAGTCGGCCCTCAGTTGGTCCATGAAGCCCGTGATGCGATTCGCTACTTCAAGATCGCAGGGCACCAGCAGCTCGACCCAGTTCGGTCGAGCCGACAACACCTCGATGGGAGGGGAAGTCGGCTTGGCGGCCAGAGAATCCCTTACCAGTTCGACCAGAGCCTTCGGGTCTATCGGTTTCGTGACGTAGTGGTAGGCCTGCTCGCGGACCGCCCGCAGCAGGGTCTCCGGAGTGTTATCCGAGGTCATGACCAGGACTCTGGGTCGTCTGGCCATCTCCCTCAGCGAGGACAGTAGTTCCAAACCATTCAAGCGGGGCATCCAGATATCGGTCAGGAGCAGGTCGAACTCTTTCTCGCGCAGTTGCTTCAATGCAAGCGCGCCGTTCGCTGCGGTGGAGACGGAAAACCCGGCACTCCTCAATACGCCTCGCAGCAAAAGGCGCGTCGTCCGGTCATCCTCGGCGACGAGAATGGTTTTCATGGTCTTCTCCGTCGAGCGTTTTGAACACGACCACGCTTGGAGGTTCTTGAACTTCGCCGAAGGGTTGATCCGGCGCGCGCAAGTGTCTCTTCGAAGCGAGCAACAACTTTCTCGAGATTCGGGTAGATAATCCGAGCCTCCTCCAAATCCCCCCGGCGAGCGGCCAGTTCGAGCTTCAACGCGCTCTCGACGATCTCCATGACACCGAAGTTTGCGACCGAACCTTTCAGGGTGTGCGCCATGGTCGCCAGAGCTCCGTGATCTCCTCGAGTGAGGGCCTTCTTCATTTCCGAGATCATCTTCGGGCTATCGGCCAGGAACGATTGAATCAGGACACGAAGGAGTTTTGCGTCCCCTCCCAGCCGGGATAGCATGAGGGATGCATTGAAACTTCCCGATGGGCTGCTCGCTGGCGGGTATTGTGGAGAGGCGCCGCTTGAACGGCCCAGGTGTTCAATGGTCTCAAAAAGAACGGCGGGGTCAATGGGTTTGGAGACATAAGCGTTCATGCCGGCCTCCAGGCATCGGTCGCGGTCGCCTTTCATGGCATGCGCCGTCATCGCGACGATCGGGATGTTCGCCCCCGATTGCTTTCCTCGAATCGCCTTGGTCGCTTCGATACCATCCATTTCGGGCATCTCCACATCCATCAAAACGACGTCAAAAGTCTGCCCCTCCAGGGCGGCAAGGGCCTCCCGCCCGTTCGCGGCCAGGACAACCTTGTGGCCCCGCCTTTCCAGCAGGCGGAGCGCGAGTTCCCGGTTCACGGGATTGTCCTCGGCCACGAGCACGCGCAAGGGGCGGTCGGCCCGGGCAGGCTTTCGACGGTCCGACGTGCCCTCACGAGTCTTTTTGATCGCCGGCGCGCACAACGTGGTCACAATGGTGTTCCATAGCTCAGACTGTTTAATGGGCTTGTTCAGATAAGCGCTGACACCCAATCTCTCACACCGTTCCATGTCCGCGCCCAACCCTGTGGAGGTGAGCAAAATTAACCGGGCATCGCGAAACCGGGGGCTCTGTTTGATTTTCGCCGCGACTTCAAATCCATCCATCCCGGGCATATGGGCATCGAGAAGCACAAGCCGGAAGGGCTCGTTCGAGTCGATCGCCTGCTCCATCGCCGCCAGGGCTTCCCGGCCATTCTCCGCCACCACAGGCCGCATGTGCCAGTTGTGGAATATTTCTTCCAGAATCTGCCGGTTCGTCGCGTTGTCATCCACGATGAGGACTGGCAAATCATCGACTTCGACGGGCGGGACCGGCACGGGCTCGCCGGCTGCTTCCTGGGGGCGTCCGAACTGCGCGGTGAAACGGAAGGCGCTTCCGCGCCCCACCTCGCTTTCCAACCCCATGCGGCCGCCCATCAGCTCCACCAGTTGTGTGGAAATGGCCAGACCGAGTCCCGTCCCTCCATACTTTCGCGTGGTCGAGGAATCAGCCTGTGCGAAAGGCTCAAAAATTTCCTTCTGCTTTTCCGGGGAAATTCCTATCCCGGTATCGGAGACAGCGAAACGGAGCGAAACCTCTGCAGGTGTTTCCCATACGACTCCGACGTCGAGTACCACCTCTCCCCTTTCAGTGAACTTGATCGCGTTGCCGGCTAAGTTCATGATGATCCGACGGAGGCGGTCCGGGTCGCCGATCAACCTCTCCGGGACATGAGGGGAGACGTGGCAGGCGAGCTCGAGCTGTTTTTGTTGGGCGCGGAGGGCCAGGACCTTGAGCGTGTCTCCCACTACCTCGCGGAGCCCAAATTCCACGTGGTCCAACTCTAACTTCCTGGCTTCGACCTTCGAAAAGTCGAGAATATCGTTGATCAGAGTCAACAAAGAGTGCGCCGACTCCTTGACCTGGGTCAGGTACTCCCGCTGCTCCGCGGTTAGATGGGAGCCCAGCGCCAGCTCGGTCATCCCGATGATTGCGTTCATCGGGGTGCGGATCTCATGGCTCATGTTGGCGAGGAATTCACTCTTGGCCCTCGTCGCCTCCTCGGCCTGCTGTTTGGCCGTCCCGAGCTCCCTGACGAGTTGAGCCAGCCGCTCCGCATTTTCCTCCTGGAGTTCCTTGGCGGCCTCGAGGTGATGGGCATATTGTTTGAGTTCCTCTTCCGCCTGGCACCGCTCAATGAATTGGCCCACCTGGCTGCCGATGGAGCCGAACATCCTGAGCAGGTCCTCATCTGGCTGTTGGATCTCTTTACTGAAGAACTCCAGGACACCGATGATTCCGTCTCCGGTCCGGATGGGAAATCCGAAGGCGGCGTGCAGGTTTTCCTGGGCAGCAGTGGCGGATCGTGGAAAATTATCATCCTCGACGACGTCTTGAATCCATGCGGACTGGCCGGTGGCCCAAACACGACCCGGAAGGCCTACTCCTGCTGGGAAAGCGGTCTCACCCGTGACCTGCTTAAACCGAACAGCATTCAAGCGAGGGACATGCCAGATATCCACACAGCGCAGCACATTCGCTTTCATGTCCACCCGCCAGATGGCTCCCACGGCCCACCCCAGGCTCTCGCAGACGGCTTGCAGGATTTGCGGCGTGGCCGAAACCAGGGAAGCAGATTCCGCGAGAATGCGCGTGACGGCATACCCCGCCGCGAGCCTTTGTTCTGCCCGCTTGCGGTCCGTGATGTCGCGGGCAACCGCATAAATCAGGCTCTGTTCCGTGACCGGAGTGGCACTCCAGAGAAGCCATTTGTATGTGCCGTCCTTACAGCGAAAACGATTCTCAAAGGAGACCGTTTGTGTGCCTTTCGTGAGTTTCCGCGCTTCGACAATCGTGGCCGCGCGGTCGTCAGGGTGGATGAACTCGAAATAAGGTCTTGAGAGGAGCTCTGAGGTGGTATGGCCCAATAACTTTTCGCAGGCAGGGTTCAAACGCTTGAAGTAACCATCGAAACCTGAAATGGACAGCAAGTCGATGGACAACGTGAAAAGGTGTTCCAGCTCTTTCTCGGCCTGGAGGGCTGAGGAGGGATATTCTTGGCTGGATAATGGCGGTGCTGTCATAAGAGCCCGCGTCTCCCAGTAGGATTGAATCGGTCTTTTTCGGGTGGACGCCATTTTATCACAGCGCTTGCCTGTCGAGACGAGAATCTTGCAGGAAGAGGGAAATGGATAACCGTATACGGTATTCCCCCAGTGTTTTCGCGTGCATTTCACAGAAGATTGTCGTGATGATCTCTGACTCCCTTCTGGCCTGGAGTGCCCATTTGCACCGTCCGGTTCCCTCTGTCAATCATTGACGTTTAACCAAAACGACTGAAGCTGGGGACCTGGCGCAGGACTGTCTCCGGTCTTGCCCGGCGTGGCGGTGGGAGATTATGGATAACACTCCGGCGTCCGTGCGCGTCTATGAACAAGTGAGAAACCAGCCGGCACTTTTCTCCTTATACGTTCACTAACAGAAAGGAGGATCATGGAAGCCAAACCTTGTATATCGAGCATACATCCCACTCAAATTGCCGCCGTCTTCCTGATGTACCTGCTCCTGGCTGGCCCGACGCCGTCTTACACACATCACGAGTGGTTTCAGGGTCTTGACCTGGAACCCGCATTGGGCCAAGCAAGCCTTGTGATGGTCGGGCGCGTGGCGCATGTCAGCGAAACGAAGATTGTCATGGGAGGGAAGGGCGAGCGCTCTCTCCTGCAATTCAGATTTGAACCGGTGTTGGTCCTCAAAGGCGTGTTTTCGCGGGAATCTCTTTCCTTGACAAGCGACGACCTCGGAGTCCAACGGTTCGCTGACGCCTCACCCATCGAATCCGGCCAGTTCCGCCTGTTGATGCTGGGACGTTCGATGCAGGGATATGCCATCCGTCACGAATCTTCCAGCCTGGAGCAGGCGATACCGCAGTTAAGAGATCAAAACGACCCGTTGCTCGAAACGGTCAAGGTTTTGCTGGCGGTTAGTGCCAGCCCGGATCGTGCCTCAAAAGTCGCCTTGTTGCTTGAGGGATTGCGCACTCAAAAAGGAGCACCGGCCGTTCCGCTGCTGGCTGCCCTGAAGCGGCGCGCGCTGCTGGCTGCGCAGGCGGCGGACACAGTAGAGGTCTTGTCGCCTCACTTGAGCGACTCATCGCCGGCCGTGCGCGAACAGGCGGCGAATACCCTGCACGAGCTTCTAGAAACGGACTCCCTCGATCAACCCCGCCTCCGTGACGGTGCGGTCAACGCCCTTCGAGCATCGCTTGAGATGGCCGATCCCGATGTGGAGGCTCGTGTCGCGGCGTTTGAGGCGCTTGGCGCCGTGGGGCCCCGCGCGATCGAGAACCGGTCAGTCCAATCACAATTCGATCTTAGCCGCCCGCTTACCTTTCGAGAGCAGGGCGCTCGCCTCCATGCCTTGGGGCAACTTAAGGGGCGCGGTCAGGAGGCCACGGTAATGGCCCTGGTCAAGCAAATGCCCCTGGACGCTCCAGCGGCATTTCAATACGGAGCGGAGTGGGCGCTGGCACGATTGGATCCCCCCGAAGGAATCAGAGAGCTCGTTTTCAGGGTCAAGCGCAAATACGACTCGGGCCTCTCTGTAGTCACGGACATCGATGTCCTGGGCGACCTGCCCTCTGCCGACGCCGCACCGGCCCTTCTCGAAGTCTCGAAACTCTCATTGGATCACGCCGAACAATATGCGTTGGCCTCGGCCTGCCGAAAGGTCGCGGACCCCCGACTTGTGGCACCCTTGGGGGGACTGCTTGTCCCCAACCGGTGGGACATCTGGTGGGAGGCGTCCGAGGCACTGGCCAGGATTGATACCGATGAGGCTGCGAAAGCGTTTGAGCCACATCTGCGCCAGGAAACGAACCTGCTGCGGAAACTGGAAATGGCCGGGTTTCTGGGCCGACACGGAATCCGCGATGGCTATCCGTACGCCATCGAGCACATGTCTGATCCTGATCTGCGCGAGCAGGCCATCTCCGCACTGGGTGCGATACGCGAGCCTCGAGCGGTGGGAGAGCTTCGCAAAATCCTCGAGACCAGCAACGACGCGGCTTGGAACATCGCGGCGGTGCGAGCACTGGGAAAGCTCGGTGCGGTCGAGTTGGTACCACGGTTCCTGGAGTTGGCGCGAAGCGAAAAATCCCTGCTTGCCCCTTCAGCGATCATTGCCCTCGGTGACCTTCACGACGCCAGGGCTCTTGAGATCGTCCGGGCAGGTTTTTCCTCACGGAATACGGAAATTTTGACGGCCAGTGCCCGTGCGGCAGGCAATCTCGCAGCGTTGCCGGGGATGAGCACAGAGGACATCCGCGATCTGCTTTCCTCACTGCTTGCTGATTCGGCCGCCCCGCAGGAGGCGCGCGCCGCTGCCCTTGATTCTCTGGTAGCTCTGGATGACCGGCGTCTCGATGGCGCGCTGGCTCGCGCAGTGCGCGATGCGGGACTGGAGGGGAGCAGCCTTCTACTCAAAATCGAAAAATTACTGCGGGAGCGGAAGGTAAAACTGACGCTTCAATAACGCGAAATTTTCAATCACCGCCACCCTTTGCCGACCCATCGGACGGGTGGCGCATACACGCGCTCTTGGCGGATAAGTGGGGCAGACGTCCCGTCTGCCAATCGAATTTTCGTCCTCACGGGTTCTAACCTTTCAATAAGAATGCCGCGGTATTAAAGATGAATGGGGCCGTGAAATGATGCCGCGGTTGCAACCGCTTACCAGGGCAAGAAATAAAGCTTGTGTGATGTCTCTCCTTTGACAAAGTCCCTTCGAAAACTCTCATTGTAGCGGGAAACTCCCATGCGAATAATCTGAGGGTCTCACAGCCCGTTCAGCTTGTCGCCATTCTTCAACGGACAGACAAGAACTCCAAACAAGTACGGAGAACAACTGGGTAACGGGGGCAAAAGGGGTCACACATCTCAAAGTTGTGTCAAGAGGCAACACTACACCCCATGCCCAGCCGAGTATTTCCTGTGTTTCCGCCCGGTCGCGAGTGAGTCGATTGTCTTCGGACGCCACTCCGTTGTTTCTCCATCGAGAC
>JAIQFY010000108.1 GCA_020072965.1 Terriglobia bacterium
GGATTGTCAGGCCTGACCGGCTCGACGCTTTATCACTACCGGGTGAAATCGAAGGATGCGGCAGGGAACCTGGCGACTTCAGGAGATTTCACCTTCACAACCTCGGCCACCCCGGATACGACGCCACCGACGATCTCCGCCGTGAGTTCTTCATCGATTACTTCCAGCGCGGCGACGATCAGTTGGACGACCGACGAGGCTTCGGATTCACAGGTGGACTACGGCACAACGACGGGGTACGGGAGCTCGACCCCGTTGAACGCGAGCCTCGTGACCTCGCACTCGGCAGGATTGTCAGGCCTGACCGGCTCGACGCTTTATCACTATCGAGTGAAATCGAAGGATGCGGCAGGTAACCTGGCGACCTCAGGAGATTTCACCTTCACGACCTCGGCCACCCCGGACACGACGCCACCGATCATTTCCGCTGTGAGCTCTTCGTCGATTACTTCCAGTGCGGCAACGATCAGTTGGACGACCGACGAGGCTTCGGATTCACAGGTGGACTACGGGACCACGACCGGGTACGGGAGCTCGACTGCATTGAACGCGAGCCTGGTGACTGCTCACTCGGCGGGGTTGTCAGGCCTGACCGGCTCGACGCTCTATCACTATCGAGTGAAATCGAAGGATGCGGCAGGGAACATGGCGACCTCAGGAGATTTCACCTTCAGCACCCTGGCCGCGACAGATACCACGGCGCCCGTGATCTCCAGCGTGGGTGTTATATCGGTCGATGCCACCACCGCAACGATGAGCTGGACGACGAATGAAGCGGCGGATTCACAGGTGGAATACGGGACCACGACGGCTTATGGAACTTTGACTTCACTCAGTCCCAGCCTGGTGACTGCTCACTCGATCGGCTTGACCGGTTTAAGCGCGAATACACAATATCATTACCGAGTTCGTTCACGCGACGCGGCGGCGAATCTGGCGCTTTCAGAAGACTTTGCCTTCACGACAACGACGGAAGAGACGACCAATCGAACCTGCTCCCAGGGTACCGGGCTTTGTTTTGAGGCCACGCTGCCGCCAGGCGGAGGACTTTCACGCGTATCTTTTGGTCAGGGAGACCTGTCGGTACTGTTCGGTTTGCTGAATGCGTCGGGAACTTCCTGGCCGGTGGCACTGGCGAATTTCGGGTTTACGCAGAATGGAGTGCTGGTCACGGAGGTGGGCGTGCCCGCCACCGGGCCCATCAACTCGACGCGGTTGTTTGTGGATTACTCCGGGCCGGGCTCGGATAGTGGAGTGGCGCTGGTCAACCCCAATGACTCTCCTATCCTGGTGAACGCCCAACTGAGAAACCCGCGCGGGGAGTTTGTGGCGTCATCCAGTGTGTCGGTGGAAGGGAAGGGGCACACGGCACAGTTTGTGAGCCAATTGATTGCCGATATGCCGAATCCTTTCTTGGGTACTTTGACCCTTTCAAGCACCTCTCCCTTTGCGGCGGTGAACCTGCGGCTGGCCACGAACGCGCATGGGGAGACGCTGTTCAGTGCGTTGCCTCTGGCAGATTTGAACCATCCTTTTCCGGGAACGAAGTTGATCTTTCCTCAGGTGATTGATGGGGGAGGGTTGCCGACGCAGATCCTGTTGATGAACCCGTCCGTGATGGGAACGATCACCGGATTTATTTCGTTCTTTGATGACGACGGCAATGACCTGGCGCTGGATTTTGGCCCGGGAGTCGGGGTGCAAAACGCACTGACCTACTCACTGGTGCCCAACGGGATGGTGAAGTATTCGACGACGGGCCTGGGGCCGCTCAGAGTGGGATACGCAGTGGTGACGCCGCTGTCGGGCGCCTTACCGGTGGGCAGTGGCGTGTTTTCCATCAACGGGAGTGCCGGATTGAGCTCGCAGGCCGGAGTGCCGAATGCAGCGGAGACGACCATGTCGCGGCTGTTTGTGGAGCGAGCGACCGATCCGCTGCCGCGGGACACCGGGGTGGCGATCGTAAACCGCAACAGCACGGAGGCCCAGGTGACGCTGACGCTCCAGAGTGTGGACGGGAGCACGATGTCGGGATCGTTGACACTGCCGCCGAACGGCCATGTGGCGCGGTTCATTTCGGAGTTGTTCCCTGGAATGCCAGCCCAGTACCAGGGGGTCCTGACCATGACGAGCTCGGTGCCACTGGCGGCGATGACATTGCGTCAAACCTTCAACCAGCGGAGCGAGGCCATTTATTCGACTTTGCCGGTGGCCGATCTGACGCGCCCGCCCGAGGGGCCGATGTACATCCCGCAGGTCGCCGACGGCGGCGGTTACCAGACGCAGCTGATCCTGATCAATACCTCGGACAGCATCAGCCTGGTCCAGATCGAGTTCTTCAACGACCACGGCACGAACCTCAGTCTGCCATTGAGGTAGGGCACGGACCAACAATGAAGCGAGTGCTCCAGAGATGGGGTGCCGCAGACATGCGGTTTGTGCATGTCTGCGATGCAAGGGACACGAGGTCTCGCTGGGGATATTGAGAAGACGGGAAATCGAAGCGCAGGCCCCGATGGATCGGGGCTCGCGGCACCCCTGCAGAGGTCGCAAAGAAGCCCGATTAACGTCTTAATAAAATCTGCCTTGGCGTTCTTTGCGCCTTCTTGGCGATCTTTGCGGTTAGATTCTGTTCCTCACGCAAATTCCGTCCGGCGATCCCACCTAAGAAGGTTGTGACCAAAAAAAACTTTGCAGGTGGTGATTCCTGTCACCCACCGAAATCACGGACGCCAATAAACTTGGTCCTCATGTAAGGATCGAACAATGCTCCCGCGTGTTCGACAGGAAGAACAAAGGGACAGACACCGACGTTAAAGAGCTTCCGACATTTATGAAGGTAAGGTGTCTGTCCCTGATCACCAAGTAAGGAACGAACATCGCGCGAGCGTGTTCGACAGGGTAGCAGAAAAAGAGGCACAGAAAGGTGCGGAAATTTCTCCAGGGTTCATCGTTCTTTGATTGTTTCATTCAATTTGGCGGGAAGAGTCAAGCAAGCTCCAGGGGAGGTTTTATGGGAAAGCTTGGCACTTACCTCGCGACAGGAATCATATTTTTTTTATTCATTATAAATAGCAGTGCCCTGCTTGTCGCGGGCGATGCAATTCTGACGTGGGATCCCAATACAGATGCCGTGGCGGGATACAAAGTTTACTACGGGACAGCCTCGCACACGTACGGCACCCCTGTCGACGTCGGCAACCAGACAACTTACACCGTCACGGGGTTAACACCCGCAACGTACTTCTTTGCCATTACCGCTTACAACAGCGCCCGGACTGAAAGCGGGTTTTCGAACGAAGTGTCGAAGACCATCGCAGCCGTGGACACGACTCCACCAGTGATTTCAGGCACCGCGGCGTCGCTGATTACGCAGAGTGGGGCGACCATAGGTTGGACGACCAACGAAGCCTCGGACACGCAGGTGGATTTCGGGACGACCACGGGATATGGCAGTTCGACGACGCTCAATACCAGCCTGGTGACGTCGCATTCGGCGGCCCTTTCAGGCCTGACGGCATCGACCCTATACCATTATCGCGTCAAATCGCGGGATGCGGCCGGCAACCTGGCGATTTCAGGAGACTTCACCTTCACGACCGCCGTCGATACAACGCCTCCGGTGATCTCCGCGGTGAGTGCCTCCTCGATCACCCAGAGTGGAGCAACGATCGGCTGGACGACCAATGAAGCCAGTGACTCCCGGGTGGACTACGGGACAACAGCCAGCTATGGCAACTCCACGCCACTGAACACAAGTCTCGTGACATCCCACACCGTCACGC
>JAIQFY010000073.1 GCA_020072965.1 Terriglobia bacterium
TGTCCCGCCCCCGGATCATCCCTGGCGCCGACCGTTCCTGCGGCGGCGCGCGATTCCTGCTAGCAGCAATCCTACACAGGGACAAAGCCCCCCTGCGGCTGAGGGGGAGAAGGCCAGCCTCGGGGAGCTTCTCCGGGGGCCACTCCAGTCGCCCTCCGGGCTCCTTCCGATCTACCCCGGAGAAGCTGAGACTGAAAACCAAAACCTGGGGACATTTCTAACGAGTTAACCATGAGGACATTTCTAAAGAGTTTTGACATGTTTTTGGTCGTTCTTCATGTTTCTGGTCAATCACATCTCCACGGACTCTCGTGTGATCGTGGTCACAAGATCGAGGAGGACTGGGTGAAATTGATCAATAGAAGAGGTGGAAAAACGATTTGCAGATGGAAAAGTTGCGCGTCAGAGATATTGAAGGGAAGCGATTGAGCCGAGTTTCAGTGGGTTGTTGCCTCAGTTGCAAGGTATATCGACTGAACAGGAGCGGTACTCCACACCCACCTTGAAATGGAGTGCCTCCTTGCCCTGACCCGGCGTGGACCCGCAGAAAATGAACAAGAGCACTGACACAAAAAGACTCCAACAATGGAACCGTTTTTCATGGTTTGTCCCTCAGGCAGATTGTGTTGTTTCTTTCATCTTACCTCAAAGCACATGACCTTATGAGAACGTCATTGAAGATGTTACAAAATCATGAGTGATTCAACGTAGGGGCGCATAGCTATGCGCCCCTACCGTGTAGGGTCCACAATTACCTCACATAATTCTAACTCCAACGTATGTAGTAGTCATCTTCATCTAGCCGATATCCTGTTCGGCTCATCAGGTGGCGCCTGCTCTGTTTATCGGAGTGTGAGGCAATGGCGTACCATTTCGTGGGAGAATGGAGAGAGTCTCGGGAAGCGGGGCAGTCCTCGTTTCGCTGAGCACGACCATTCGCCATAGGAGGCAAAATTCACTTATGGTCGTTTATCTGATTCTGGGAGCGACTTACGCCTTTGCGGCGGCTGTCCAACCAGGCGCCCTTCAAACCTATCTCATTTCTCAAACCCTCAGTAATGGCTGGCGCCGGACTCTGCCGGCCGCCCTTTCACCGCTCATCAGTGATGGACCGATCATCGTGTTAGTGCTTCTCGTCCTGAGTCGCGTCCCAGCTGGGGTCCAATTGGTCTTGCAGTGTGTAGGCGGGATTTTTCTTCTTTACTTGGCCGCCGATGCGTGGAAGACATGGCGGAACTATGCGGGAACAGTGCCGGAAGGGATTCAATCTCCGCGACAAAGTCTGCTCCGGGCCGCAGTCGTCAATCTGCTGAACCCGAACCCTTATTTGGGATGGAGTCTGGTTTTAGGTCCACTGCTGCTCAAGGGGTGGCATGAGACCCCTGCTCATGGCATCGCCCTGGTGGCAGCTTTCTACCTCACCATGATTTTGACTCTGGCCGGAATCATCATGCTCTTCGCCGCTGCCCGAAATCTCGGACCGCGAGTGAGCCGCGCCCTGATCGGCGCATCGGCAATCGGGCTGGCTTGCTTCGGCCTCTATCAATTATGGTCGGGGACGAGGGGATTGTGGTAGGACGGAAGAAGGAGGACAGTACCAATTCTAAAAGCGTCGCCGGAATGAGAGTATTGGTAGCCTCGCCATCCCGCCTGACGGGATGGCGGGGGCATTTGGTAGTGGTCAGCAGTGAATCCTCGCGGGTGGGAGAAATCCCGAAAGAGCCCCCGCCGGCAAATCCGCCCAAAAACATTGGCGGACGGCGAGGCTACCAAAGCATTGCCTTTATGAACTATTCCGCGCGGAGCGCGCCGGCCGGATCGATGCGCATGGCGCGGCGGGCAGGCCGGTAGCTGGCAAGGAGGGCGACCGCCGTGAAAAGGCACGCGCTGGCTATAAAGGTGATCGGGTCGGTCGCGGTGATTTCAAAAAGAAGGCTCTTCATCGTTCGGGTCAACGCCCAGGAAACGGCCAGGCCAATCCCGATTCCACTGACCGCCAGGATCAATCCCTGGTCAAGGACAAGTCTCAGAATATCGCGCGGCGTTGCGCCCAGCGCCAAACGGATTCCTATCTCTTGAGTCCGTTGGGTGACGGTATAGGCGACCACACCATAAATCCCTACAACGGCCAGGACGAGGGCAGTCCCGGCAAAGACACCCAACAAAAACATTGTAAAGCGTGAAGCCGACCGGGCCGAATCCAACAATTCCTCCATGGTTTGCACCTTGGTCATCGGCTGATCCTTGTCAATCATCGAAACTTCACGACGCACCGCGGAGACGATGCTGTGCGGCTCGACCTCCGTCCGCACGCTCAGGTTCAACGATGCCCAGGGCAATTGAAGGAAAGGTAAAAAAACCTCCGGGTTGGGGTCGGCGGTAAGGCTGATATTCTTCTCGTTGCCCAGAACACCGACCACCTCCGTGGAACCCGTTTGCCGGCCAAGCCAGAGGCGTTTGCCAACCGGATTCTCGTTCGGCCAGAAGCGACGCCTGAGCGCCTCATTGACCAGGGCCACCGGCGGCGCATGCGCATCATCGTGCGCTGTGAACTGGCGGCCGCCGAGAAGCGGAGTGCGCATCACCTTCGTATAGTCCGGGCTGATGGTCTGAATACTCAAGATGGGCCGCTCGGCCAGGGGCACGACCGGTTGTCCTTCGACCAGCACCGGTGAGAACCGTGAGGGGGTGACGGGCAGCGCCGAGGAGATGGTGGCGGCTTCCACTCCCGGCAGCGCCGACATCCTCCGCAAGGTCTCGTTATAAAACGCGTTTATCTGTGCGGCCGTCCCGTACCTGGCGGGCGGCAGCGCCATCTGCACCGTCAGGACGTTACTTGCATCGAAGCCAGGGTACGCGGTCAACAAGTGAGTAAAACTGCGGATCAACAAACCTGAGCAGACCAACAGGACCAGCGATAACGCCACCTGCGACACCACCAGGAGACTCCGGACGCGGCTGCGACTCCGGCTGCCGATGCTGCCACGCCCTTCGTCGTGCAGGACTGTGCTGACGTCGGTCCTCGCCATGTGAAGGGCCGGCATGAGGCCAAAGAACGCTCCACTCAAAAGAGAAATGATCGCGGTAAATGTAAGCACACGCCAATCCATGCGCAAGTCGGTCGTGGCAGGAAGATTGCCCCGGCCGAGAATTGACAGCAGCGCGGTGCCTGTGGAAGCCACCAGGATTCCCGCTGCTCCGCCGAGGAACGCGAGCACCAGGGTTTCTGTCAAAAGTTGGCGAACGATCGTCGTGCGGCTCGCGCCGAGTGCGGTGCGGACCGCGATCTCCCTCTTTCGCGCCAGGGCCCTCGAGAGGAGAAGGCTGGCGACGTTGGCACAGGCAATCAACAACACCAGCCCGACCGCCCCCAGCAGGATGAATAGGGCGGGACGGAAGTTCTCCACCAACGCCTCCTCGACGCCTTTGAGTTGGATCGTGAGTTTTGGATCCGCGTCAGCCTTGGTGGGATTGTCCTTTCGATATCGCTCCGTCAGAACATTCATCTCCGACTGTGCCTGATCCGGCGTGACGCCGTCGCGGAGGCGTCCGACCGCATCCAGGTACCCCGTACCTGCTTGAATGCGCTCGGGAGTCGCGAGATTCAGTTCAAACTCCCGCGGCACCCAGATGTCCACATTCGGGCCGATCAAGTTAAATGCATAGTCTCCAGGGAGCACGCCGACAATGGTGTAGGCGCGGGAATCCAAAGTCACGGTTTGGCCGATTACCTCGGGATCACTACCGAACCGTCTCCACAAGGAATGGCTGATGAGGGCCACCTCCTTGCCGCCAGGCTGCCCTTCTCCGGGAATGAACGTCCGGCCAAGCAGGGGTTTCACCCCCAGGACATTGAAGAAATTCCACGAGACACGGGCCGAGGGAATCTGCTCCGGATCGCCGCGGCCGGTCAGGTTGAAGACCTCACTCGAAAATGCAGCCAACCCCGAAAACGAACGGTTGGCGTCGCGGAGCAACGTGAACCGTGGATAGGAAAACGGTCCCGCCTGGTCTGCTGCATCGGCCCGCGCCGCGTACACGTAAACCAATCGGCTGGAGTCGCCATAAGGGAGCGGACGCAGCAACAGCGCATTGGTGACCGTGAAGATGGCCGTATTAGCGCCGATGCCGAGCGCCAGCGTTAAGACGGCGATCGCCGAAAAGGCCGGATTCTTCACCACCGTTCGCAGGCCGTAGCGAAGATCACGAAGAATTTGTCCGGCCGTGCGCACGGGCCAAGCCTCGACAGAACGACCCTCCCCGAACGGTGGAGAAGAACTCGGAGGGTCGCTTGTTTGATTCATAATTCAGCTCTCCCTGGAGACTCGCCTGAAGCTGCGACTGTGAACGGTGAAATCCCGCCAGATGGTAGCATGGTGGTATGGCGGCGAGGAATGTTTTGGTAGCCCCGCCAAGGGGCATGTGGCAGGGGCATTTGGTGGCCGGGTGCAGGGTATCATCAGTTGTGTGTGCAAATAGGAAAAAGCCCCCGCTCCGAAGGATCGGAGCGAGGCTACGAAACCATCACAATGAGGAAAGATATGGTTGCTCAGCTGGAGCGAAGGGTCAGGGGCGTTGTACAAGGCAATTGAAGCACCCGGCACCTGCGTTGTGCAGATGCAAATAGGCGATGTCTCTGTCGTTGAAAAAATCCTTGATGGCTCCTTCCAATGCCCGTCCTTCAACAACCTTCGCCCCCATCATCATCGCGGTTTTTCCATAGGCGCGAACGGAGAGAAGGCGGTGATGAAACATCAACGGAACCTCATTGACTTCGGGCTTAGCAGTTTGTGCGGATTCGCGAACAAAAATGGGTCCCGAAGATTGATACGGAGAATCAACATCATGGTGCTTAAAGGGGGTAAGAATAACTGTTTCACCGATCGGGGCGTCCATTAAACTGACTCTGCATGGATAACCCGGGTTTTCGTCCACGTTCAGTCGTCGGGCGCCCTGTGCAGCCAACTCGGCGTCACTCATTGAGAAAAGATGTACGAAATTCTCGCGTGAAAGGGCCACTATTTGAAAATCAGATTTCATGTCAATGAACCTCCGCAGGCGCAGGTTCTTTTGTATTTTTGAAACCTGCCCAACACGAAGAGTCTAGTCAAATGTAACCCTGGTTTACTATCCGAATCTTGCGGTCAAATTAAGGCCGGCAGGAAGTCTCCTCCGAAGCGCTACTTCACTCGACAATAAAAACGCTTACGGCCTTAGGTTCGCGACGGCACTGTGAAATCTTGACACCTCGATCATGTCGCGTCCGGTGAACAGGATCGTATTCCCGTTCACGCGCTCGACTCCAGGGAGATAGGACGCCACCTCTGCCAGGACGATATCTTTAAAGGTCATTTCCAGTTTGATAGGATGCGACAATTTCAAGGGGGTTATCTCTTTCCTCCGCTCGATGCCGCGCTTGACTCCCTCCCTTATTAGCCGCCTCGACTCCTCCGGCGACAGCATCGTCGCCGATGCAAAGCCCGTTGCTTGCTTGACCACTGCTCCCTCGATGTTCCCAAACATCCGCTTGGCGTCGGCAACGATTGTCTGGTCGCCGGAGACGAACACAACCGGGACGCCGAATTCACCGGCAACGGCGGCGTTGAAACCGGCTTCAGGGACGGTTTGACCGTTAAGCTTGATGGTCTCTTTTCCAGAAAATGTGTGGGCAAGGACCGCATCGGCTTCGCCCTCGCCGGCGTGGTAGCCGATGAATACGACCGCCTCAAAGCTGCTGTCGATTCCTTGCATCATCTGGAGCGGGCGGGGCCAGGCGCGAATCAACCGCGCGCGGGAATCAAGTTTCTCGACGTCCAGGTTCTGAGCGTCTCCGTGCCCATCGCTCACTAACACCTCGGTGGCTCCTGCATCATAAGCACCCTGGATGGCGGCGTTGACTTCGTTCGTCATGAGGTGGCGGAACTGCTCGTACTCGCGACCGGGAGGCAGCCCCTGGACGCTCCAGGTGCTGACTCCTGCAACGCCTTCCATATCGGCGGAGATATACACTTTCAGCTTCTTGTCCTGCGCATTGACGCTCAGGGTAAACAGAACGACGACAGCCAATACTTGTACAATTCGTTTCATTCATTCCCCTTTCAATAGGAGTTTCACCGGAGTAGTGACGGAAAGCAATTTGAGCGCGATCACTCTACCAAATTCGCCGCCGACGGGGAAGTTCCGCAGACCTGCAGCGGGGCGGTTGGCATGTGAGTCGAAGTGGTCGCAATTCCCGGTACCCCCGCCACGGGGTGGGCGGCGGGAGCGTTTGACCGCAAGGTGGAGGCGATTCGATGTTGTGCGTGCACCCAGGCAAGAACCCCCGCCGGGCAAAGAGCTCCCGGCGAGGCTACCAAAGCTGACGAGACCGTGATGTTTGATGAAATTCACGAATTAAATCTTGAATTCCTGTCGGTTGGCTTCTACACTTTTCATTGACCGGTCAGCCTGCCATCCTCGTCTTTTCATAAGACCATTGCCTGACATAGCCGGCCAACTGAAAACTCTCCGAAGAGCGGAAATTCGATCGTCAAATCTGGGCATCCACATGTCGTCTCGTTTTTCAATCTTCCGGACCCAATTTATGGAGGAGGAAGAATCATCTTCTGGAAGGAGTACGCGCGCCATGTCAAATACCGAGTGGAAACGCAGGGATTTCATCAGGACGCTGATGGGAGCAATGACGGTGGGGGTGCTCGACTGGGATTCGCTTCCCGTCGGGCAGGCTGCCACCCTGCCCGAGGGACAATTCGATGCGGTGATCATCGGATCAGGGCTTGGCGGGTTGAGTTGCGCGGCGGCCTTCGCACGGCAAGGATTCAAGCCGCTGGTGCTGGAGCAACATGACAAACCCGGCGGGTACGCGACCAGCTTCACTCGTCCCGGTGGGTTTGAGTTTGACGTCTCGTTGCACTCGACGCGTGTCGGCGAAAGAAATGGAATTCATAACCTCATCCCCGGGTTTCCGGAAATCACTCAAGTCGAATTCGTTCCTCATCCAACACTCTATCGCGCCATCTTTCCAAACCACGATATCCGGGTCCCCAACCAGAACCTGCCGGCTTACATTGACACCCTGACAAAGAATTTTCCGGCCGAAGCAGAAGGGATCAAAGGTCTGTTTGAGGATATGAAGGGGGTCACACAGGACATTGCCGGACTTTCCAGTAAGAAGGGCAATGTCGATATGATGCATTTCCCTCAGGACTATCCGCATCTATTCCGATTTTCCGGCAGCACGTGGGGACAGATTGTTGATTCCCGGATCAAGGACATGAAGCTTAAGGCCATCATCTCATCGCTCTGGGGATATTACGGCTTGCCTCCCTCGAAGCTGGCGAGCATCTACTATGGTCTTCCGACGTACTCCTATTTGACCGGTGGCGGATTCTATCCCAAGGGTCGATCCCAAACAATCAGCAATGCACTGGTAAGCTTCATTGAAGCCCGCGGGGGCAAGGTGGTGCTCTCGAATCGCGTCACCAAGATCCTGGTGAAAGACGAAGCCGCCTATGGCGTGAGCACGGCCGACGGACATGAATACAAGGGCAAGGTCATCGTGTCGAACGCGAATGCCTACGACACCTTCCATACGCTGCTCGACAAGGACGAGCACCTGAAGGATTACCTGGCGCGAATGGATACTTTCAGCGTCAGTTTGTCATCGTTCCAGATTTTTCTGGGATTGAAGCGCGATCTGGTGCGCGAGGCAGGCCTCACCGACACGGAGATCTTCTATGACCCCGGTTACGACATCGAAGCCAGCTACGAGGGGGCACGGAAAGCCGATTTCAGCAATCCGGGTTTCTGCATCACCCTCTACGATAATCTCTATCCCGGATATTCACCGAGAGGGAAGAATACCATCAGCCTGCTGACGCTCCAGGGATTTGATCCCTGGAAGCCGTATGAGAGTGATTACTGGAAGGGAAGCAAGGCGGCGTACCGCGCTGAGAAAGAGCGGATGGCCAATCTACTCATCCGGCAGGCCGAGAAGATCATTTTGCCGGGGCTGTCCAAAGCCATTGAGGTGCAAGAGATCGGGACGCCTTTGACCAACGTCCGGTACACGGGGAATTATCGAGGGGCGATTTATGGATGGGACCAGACACTCGATAACTCAAATCCGCGGCGGCTGCCGCATACAACGCCCATCAAAAACCTGTACCTTGCCGGTGCCTGGACTGCTCCAGGCCATGGTTACGGCGCCGTCATTCCAAGCGGGCTGGAGTGCTTTGGAGAGATCATGAAGCATTGGACGTAACGCGCATCGCCCCATGGAGTAACGCGTGAGAATCCGGGCCGAAATAGCAACCTCGCAGGGTCACGGTAAAGCGGCCCCTTCTACCACGTATTCAACAGCATTTGCGTTATGCTCCGTCCCGCCTTAGTTTGCGCACCCGGTAAAGTCGCTCCGTGAAACCGCCTTCCTTCTCAAAGGCGGCTGCCTGTGCGGCCAGTTGCCGGTCAAGGAAGTAACAGCACAAGTTCAGCAGAGAGAGCGCAGCATTTGCCACCAACTCCCCCGAACTTGGCACAGACTCACACGGACTCTCACGGCCCTTCACGGACGCTTTTGCCGGTGCCAGATTGCCCGTGTCTGTCTGTGCCCGTCCGTGTTCGTCCCTCCCTGCCTTGGCCCCTCTCCGCTCCTCGTCCACCCAAGCACGCACTTCGTTCACCGTTGTACACCGCTTTGCTTTGAACCGCACCAGCGCCGGGTGATTGGGCGCCCACATCTCCAAGCCCCTCTGTCGTAGAAAATCCTCATAGTCCAGCCGCAGTTCCTCGAGGCTGGCGCGCGCCACATTCGTTAGTTTGAGTTCGGTTTTCTTCGACGTGCCGCTGGCCTGACTGCCCTCCGCGATGTTTTGCACACCCGATCGCGCTGCCTGCACCATCTGATCGTGCGTGCGGCTGCGCTTCTCGACGTACCGATCGGAGAACCGCACCGTCACGTCATATACCAACTGCGCCACCCGAAAGCTCTTCAGTTTCCGGTAACCGCCATGCACCGGAATCAGAGACTCATCCTTGCCCATGTGTACCCTCCGTGTCGGCACGACGAGCGGTATCCAGGTTGATGCTTCGTGAGTCTGTGAGTGGGGGTCGGGGGATTCAACACCAGTGGCAGGCCTCGGGACACCGATGTTTCCGTGCCGACTGATTATACTCCGAGGGTTTTATCGCGCAAGCCGAAGGGAGCGTGTCGTTCGAATTGGGTTATCATGGTTCCGTTTCCCCGAAGGCTACGGCAGGAACACTTTGAGAAGCGCCCCCGCCCAAGGGAGGGCGGGGCGTACCCAAACTATTCATTGGCAACGAGTCTCACTTGCTCCCGGGGACCAACCGTTTCAATTCGGAGAAGTCTTTGAGGACAACGAGGAGTTGTTGGGAAGCAGAAGACTCCGGCGGGTTGTTCGCGATCCGCCCCTCCAACCCAGCCCCGATCAAACCTGTCCCAGCCCTTCTCTGCACAATGCGCTACGTGTGCGATGACGTATTACATGACAGCATGGTATTTTTCTGGTTGACTGGACAAATGCCTCAGAGTAATCTCAATCCCCTTCAGGATTCATAACAGTTATCCTTCTTGGATTATCTATCGGGAACATCGATGCCCTTAGCTGCAGGCAGTCGTCTCGGACCGTACGAAATCCTCTCGCTTCTGGGTGCGGGCGGAATGGGTGAGGTGTACCGGGCCCGCGACACGCGCCTGGGACGTGATGTTGCCGTCAAGATTCTTCCCTCTTCGTTCGCGGGAGAGGCCGACCGCCTGCGTCGTTTTGAGCAGGAAGCCCGGGCTGTCGCGGCCCTGAACCATCCCAACATTCTTGCGGTCCACGACATCGGCAACGACAACGGATCCCCTTACCTGGTCTCGGAACTGCTTGAAGGAAGCACCTTGCGCGAGCGAATCAAAGGGGGAGCGCTGCCTTCCCGAAAGGCGATCGAATACGCACTTCAGGTTGCGAGAGGTTTGGCGGTCGCACACGAGAAGGGCGTTGTTCACCGCGACTTAAAGCCCGACAACCTCTTCATCACCAAGGATGGCCGGGTCAAGATTCTTGATTTTGGCCTTGCCAAGCTCACCCGCATCGAAGCCCTGAGTGGAAGTGGATCTCAAACCTTCGCGCAGACAGAAAACACCGGTACCTCGCCTGGAGTGGTCATGGGGACCCTCGGATATCTTTCGCCCGAACTCGTTCGTGGTCAGCCGGCGGATCATCGTTCCGACATTTTTTCCTTTGGGGCGATCCTCTATGAAATGCTCTCCGGGGAGCGGGCCTTCAAACATGACTCGGCGGCCGAGACGATGACCGCCATCCTGAAGGAGGAACCGCCGGATCTGGCGAAGTTGAACCCGAAAGTTTCGCCCGGGCTGGAGCGTATCGTTCGCCACTGCCTGGAAAAGAATCCCGAGGAGCGCTTCCAGTCAGCGCGCGATCTGGCTTTTGATCTTGAATCTCTCTCCGATCTATCGGCCTCAACCCCAGCTGCCGCGGTGTCGGTTCCGAAGAAGCGCAATCGTCTCCTTGGCCTCGCGCTGGCAATAGTCGCCGCTTTCATCTTGCTTGGCATCGGATATTTTGCGGGCCGACAGGGAGAGCTAAAGCCGCCGCTGTATCACCAGCTCACGTTCCGCAGAGGTACCATCCGCATGGCACGATTTGCTCCTGACGGACAGACCGTTGTTTATGGCGCCGCCTGGGAAGGGAACCCCATTGAAATATTCGCATCGCGACCCGAGAGTCCGGAGTCGCGCCTGCTGGGGCTTGCACGCACCGAGATACTCGCGATTTCTTCGACAGGAGAGATGGCGGTCACGCTGGCTCCCCGCCTCTCCGGCCCTTACACAAGTATCGGAACTCTGGCCCGTCTGCCACTGGCAGGCGGGGCTCCCCGCGAAATGCTGGAAGAAGTTCAATGGGCTGATTGGTCTCCGGACGGCGCAAATCTGGCCGTCGTGCGTAACGTGGGAGGACATAATCGCCTGGAATATCCGATCGGAAAGATTCTTTATGAAACCAACGGATGGATCAGCCACCCTCGAATCTCGCCCCAGGGTGACCGCGTTGCCTTCCTGGATCATCCTCAACCCGGGGATGATGGCGGCCTGGTCTCGGTCGTTGATCTTGAAGGCCACAAGCAAGCCCTTTCCGTTGGTCAAATCAGCACTCAAGGTCTGGCCTGGTCCGCCAGGGGTACAGAGATTTGGTTTACCGCCACACGGCAAGGGAGTGCGCGCGCGGTTTTTGCCATCAGCCTTACCGGACGCGAACGGCTGGTGGCGCGCATGCCCGGAACATTGACGCTCCAGGATATATACAAGGACGGGCGTGTTCTTTTGGCGCGAGACAGTTGGCGCCGGGAACTCAAAGGCCTCCCTGCAGGTGAAACGAAGGAACGCGATCTCTCCTGGCTCGATTACTCCTACCCTGCAGCCCTCTCCCAGGACGGGAAAACGCTTCTGTTTGATGAGGAGGGCGAGGGTGGGGGATGGACTTATGCGGTCTATCTCCGCAAGACTGACGGATCTCCCGCGATCCGACTGGGGCCAGGTCAGGCCATGGCGTTGTCCCCAGACGAAAAGTGGGTGATTTCGCTTCCTTCGAGTTCAGGCGGGCAGTTTGTTCTTTTGCCGACCAAGGCGGGGGAGGCAAAACCGTTGACCAATGATTCCATCAATCATATTTGGGCATGCTGGTTCCCGGATAACAAGCGATTCCTCTTCTCCGGAAATGCACCCAACCAGGGGGTCCGGCTCTTTGTTCAGGACATGGCGGGTGGAAAGGCGCAGGGTGTCACGCCGGAAGGGGTCAATAGCTCTGCCTTTACTCTTTCTCCTGATGGAGGACTCGTTGCCGGGATTGGTCCAGACCAGAAAGGCTACCTCTATCCCGTTGCCGGCGGTGAGCCCCGTCCGATATCGGGCCTTGAACCCGGTGAGGAGCCCATCAGTTGGGGGGCAGATGGTCGGTCCTTGTTTATCTATCGACCGGGGGACCTGCCCGCCAAGGTCTATCGGCTCGAGCTGGGAACCGGTCGAAGAACACTATCGGAGGAGCTCATGCCCTCAGATCCCGCCGGGGTGAATCACATCGGCCCCATCGTTTTAACGCCTGACGGAAAGACCTATGTCTACGGTTACCACCGCACCCTCACCGATTTGTACCTTGTCGAAGGATTGAAGTGAAGGGCAGGGACAGACACCAACTCGCTCCACTCCAGTGAAGATCGGCAGAGATTAGGTGTCTGTCCCTAACGCTGACAACCACAGGGACAGACACCAACTCGCTCGGCACCGCTGAAGATGAACAGAGATTAGGTGTCTGTCCCTAACGTTCCTAACGTTTAAATAATGCTCCCAGAGGGTAGGACGCTTGGACCTTATGAGATTCTTGCACCGCTTGGCACAGGCGGCATGGGCGAGGTGTATCGCGCCCATGATGTAAAGCTCAATCGGGACGTTGCGATTAAGGTATTGCCGACTGAATTCTCAAACGATGCCGAGCGCATGGCGCGTTTCCAACGAGAGGCACAACTGCTGGCCTCGCTCAATCATCCCAACATCGCTTCGATTTACGGGCTCGAGGAATCGGAGGGGGTGCGTGCACTGGTGATGGAGCTAGTCGAAGGACCAACGCTCGAGGAGCGCATCGCGGGCAATGTAGGGGCGCACAGCATGCGCCCCAGCCAGAGGGCAGACATGAAAGAGGGCGCACGCTGTGCGCCCCTACCATTAGATGAGGCATTGCCCATCGCCAGGCAAATCGCAGAAGGCCTCGAATACGCCCACGAGAAAGGCGTCATCCACCGCGACCTGAAACCGGCCAACGTGAAAATGACGCCGGACGGGGTTGTGAAAATTCTGGATTTTGGCCTGGCAAAGGCGTTGGAAGATTCACCCATCGCGTCTGACACCTCCAACTCGCCCACGTTTACCTTGGGAGGGACAAAGTCGGGGGTCATCCTCGGAACCGCCGCGTACATGAGTCCGGAGCAGGCGCGCGGGAAGTCCGTCGATCGACGAACCGATGTCTGGGGTTTCGGTGCGGTTCTTTATGAAATCCTCACCGGACATCAAGCCTTCCACGGTGAGACCGTCTCGGATACACTGGCGGCGGTGATCAAGGATGAACCCGGCTGGACTCTTCTGCCCGCAAACATCCCATCCGCGATTGAAAAACTACTGCGGCGCTGTCTCGAGAAAGATCCCAAGCACCGCCTGCAGGCCATCGGTGAAGCACGTATCGTTCTTGAAGACGTGCTTGAAGGGAAGGCTGAGGAGGAGACAGGCCTCCCCGCCATTCCACAGCTGATCTCTCCCGCGCGTCGCTTTCCCATTCGCGGGGCGGCTGCCGTATTCGTCCTCGCCCTGGCTGCAGTTCTATGGTGGCAGAGTTCGCGGCCTTCCCCGGAACGCAAGTGGACGGGTGAATTGCTTGGCGGATCTTCTGTCGCCTTCGGACCGCGAATCTCACCGGATGGACAGATACTGGCTTTCCAGGCGATGGTCAACGGTCTGAACCAGGTGGCGGTCATGAAACCCGATTCGGGCAATTGGACGGTCCTGACCCATGACCGGTCGCGCGGTCAGATTATGGAAATGAGTTGGTCGCCGGATGGGACGAGGATTTACTTCGACCGTTACCTGGACGTGCCAACCGGAATCTACAGCGTCCCGGTGTTGGGGGGAGAAGAGCGTCCGGTTTTGGAAGATTCGATGTACCCGCAGAGCCTGCACGACGGAAGCTTGCTGGTCGTCCGGCTCAACGCGGGTCGTCTCCTTCAACTCCACCGGTTCTGGCCCGACACAGGACGCCTTCAACCCTTGGGAGCCATGTGGATCCCGGATCAAGGGACCCCACTGGTGCGCGTGTTTCCCGACGATAAAGAGGCAGTGTTTTATGGAAGACTTCTGGAAGGCCCTCCCGAGGGAGCTAATTCCTTGTACGCAATCGATCTGGCTTCGGGACGCACTCGCCCTCTGGCTTCCATAACTCCGATTAACCAGGGGGCTCTTCCAGGTGGCATGGCTGTTACGCCCGATGGACGATCCGTCCTCGTCAACCTCTCCTCGGGAAATCTAAGTACCATTGTCTCCGTCCCCCGGGATGGATCCAGCGCCCAGAAGACGCTGCTTACGCTGACAATGCTGACGGGCTTCATCGATGTCGGCTCCGACGGCAGCCTTTATCTGGACCAGATAGATCGTGTGGGAGAAGTGCTGCGCTATTCCTCTTCCGGGGGAGTTCCCGAGAAGGTTGCGACGGTTGTTGGTTCCTCGGGTGATGGCCGGGGAGCCCTCGTCCTTCCCGATGGCCGCGTTCTGGTCCCTTCGCGCCTTGCCGGGCGGGACCGGCTTCTTCTTGTCGCTCCCGGCAAGGATCCTGTGCCCATGTTTGACGCAGTGGAAGATACAGCCTCTCCCGCCACCCTGCTCGGGGAAAGTGAGATAGCATTTCTTGCAGGTCGGCCGCCGAATCAGACCATTGCTGTTGCGTCGCTGAGTGGGGGTCGGATTCTTCGCCGGCTCCAGGGGTCCAAAGGTGCCGACATTCAAAGCCTGACGGCATTTCCTGATGGTAAAACGCTTTACTATGCCGCCAATGGAAATGTATGGGCGATCCCCGCAGTTGATGGAGAATCTCGAAAGATTCACCCCGGCGATGGAGTTGCAGTCGATCGCGGCAAACAGGATTTGATCATCCAGCTATTTGAAATGAATGGCGCCCGTCTGGTGCGGGTTCCTCTCTCGGGCGGGCCGGATACTCCCATTCCGTACAAGAGTGAAATGCGCCTCGCCCTATTTCCACTGGCGGGCGATGCGGTTCGGAAGGACGGGCGGATCCTCGTGCAGGTGACGACAAAGGATTCCTGGTTCTGGAAACCGGCGGTGCTCGATCCCTCCACAGGGAAACTGGAGATGGTTCCTTTGAATTATGAGGGCGATGCCCTCATGCCCGCCTGGACAAGCGATGACCGCATCCTCAGCATCGGGATTCCTCTGCGGTCCACCATCTGGCGTTTTCGACAGGCGGCTGGAAGCGGAAACGTGAAGCCGTGACTTACAACAAGGCTAACGATGAAGCCTGGCACCGCATGTGCGGCGTTCTCTTCGATTCTGCGGTGAAGATTCACGCGGCCTCATAGGCCTATCTTTACAATTCTCGGTTTTGAATTGATTTTAACCCCGGGGGGAATCACAACATGTCCATTGCCGCAGGCGCCAAAATTGGACCCTATGAAATCCTTTCCATCTTGGGTGCAGGTGGCATGGGAGAGGTTTACCGGGCGCGAGATTCGCGGCTGAATCGAGATGTCGCCATCAAGATTCTGCCCGATTCGTTCTCCAGCGATCCCGATCGCCTCCGCCGTTTTGAAGGAGAAGCCCGAGCCATCGCGGCGCTCAGTCATCCCAACATTGTCGCCATTTTCGATACCGGCTCATACGAGAACAACCCGTACATTGTGTCTGAATTGTTGGAAGGACAAACCCTGCGGGAACGCATCGCCCATGGCGCGCTTCCGTCCCGCAAGGTGGTTGAATACGGCTTACAGGCCGCTCACGGTCTCGCCGCGGCTCACGAAAAAGGAATCGTTCACCGCGATTTAAAACCCGACAATATTTTCCTCACCAGGGATGGGCGGGTAAAAATACTCGACTTCGGGTTGGCGAAACTAACTCGGTCGGAGACGCTTCCGGTCAGCGGGACACACACCTTTGGAGGAGTCGACAGCGGTGTGACTTCGCCAGGGATGGTCATTGGCACTCTCGGCTATATCTCTCCTGAACAAGTGCGGGGACAGCCTGCCGACCACCGCTCTGATATTTTTTCGTTTGGCGCCATTCTGTATGAAATGCTCTCGGGCCAGCGCGCCTTCAAGCATGACTCCGCCCCCGAGACCTTAACAGCCATCTTGAAAGAGGATCCTCCCGACCTGACGAAACTGGATCAGAAGATCTCACCCGGGCTGGAGCGGATTGTGCGTCACTGCCTCGAGAAGAACCCGGAAGAACGCTTCCAGTCGGCCCGTGATCTGGCGTTTGGCCTGGAGTCGCTTTCCAATCTGTCGGGACTGAGCACTCCCCCCATCGAGGGCGCCCCGAAGAGACGCTATCAAGTCTTTCTTCCCTGGCTCTTGCCTCTTCTCGCACTGGTTGTTGTGTTGAGTGCCGGATTCCTGAAGTGGAACCGGGGAGAACCTTCACAGCCCCAGTATCACCAACTCACTTTTCGTCGCGGCAACTTACACATGGCGCGATTTGCACCCGACGGACAAACCGTCGTTTACGGCGCGGCCTGGGAGGGAAACCCCATCGAAATTTTCACCACCCGCCCTGAGAGTCCTGAATCGCGATCTCTGGGGTTGAATGGCGCCGAGATCCTCGGAATCTCTCCCGCCGGCGAGATGGCACTTCTCTTGAACAGTCGTCCCGCCGGCACGTGGACCAATAGCGGCACACTGGCCCGGGCGCCGCTCGCCGGGATGGCGCCTCGTGAAATTCTTGAAAACGTGCAGGGGGCGGAGTGGGACCCGAAGGGCGTCAATCTCGTCGCGATCCGCGACATCATGGGTCACAACCGTTTGGAGTATCCCATTGGAAAGGTGCTTTACGAAACCGGTGGCTGGACCAGCTACCCGCGGGTTTCCCCGGGAGGCGACCTGATTGCCTTCCTCGATCATCCGTTGCAAGGAGACGATGGCGGGTCGGTCGCTGTGGTGGGCCTGTCGGGAATGAAAAAACAGATTTCAAGCAATTGGGGCAGCATGGAAGGTCTGGCGTGGTCTCCCACGGGGGATGAGATTTGGTTCACGGCAAATAAGGCGGGAGGTGATCGCGCCCTCTACGCGGTGATCCTTTCGTCGGGAAAGGAACGGCTCGTCGCCCGGGTTCCCGGCGCCCTGGTGATACAAGACATCTGGCGCGACGGCCGCGTGCTCATGACCCGTAACAATGAGCGGAGGGGCATGATCGGCCTTTCCGCCGGCGAATCGAAAGACCGGGATTTATCCTGGCTCGACTGGTCTCGTCCCGCGGGGATTTCCGCGGATGGCAGGACGGTCCTCTTCTCTGAGGAAGGAGAAGGCGGCGGCCCCAGTTACTCCGTCTGCATTCGTAAAATGGATGGGACCCCTGCGACCCGGCTGGGCGAGGGCACCGGACTGGCGTTGTCACCCGACGGGGCCTGGGTGCTCGCGACTCGCGCCGATTCGGTCGGACTACTCACGCTTCTTCCCACCAAGGCAGGAGAAGCAAGGACCCTGTCACAGGACCAGTTGAATCATATCCGGGCCATTTGGTTTCCGGATGGAAGCCGCTTTATTTTTTCAGGAAACGAACCGGGTCGTGGTGTGCGGCTTTACGTTCAAGGGGTCGACGGGAAGAAACCGCAACCTGTCTCGCCGGAAGGGACGAACGCCTTTTCGTTTTCGCTTTCCCCGGATGGCAAGACGGTCGCCGCCGTGGGTCCCGACCAGAAAGGATATCTCTTTCCCATCGAGAGTGGCCAGCCTCGCCTCATCCCGGGCCTGGCGGCCGATGAATTGCCTATCTCCTGGAGTGCCGATGGCCGCGCCCTGTTGATCTACCGTCTCGGAGAATTGCCCGCCAAGGTTTATCGACTGGAATTGAGCAACGGACAAAAATCCATCTTGAAGGAGCTCCTGCCCGCCGACTCTGCCGGCATCAACGTCATCGGTCCTATCTTTGTGACTCCAGACGGCAAGAACTTCATGTATGGCTACATTCGAAGCCTCTCCGACCTCTACCTCGTCGAAGGATTGAAATG
>JAIQFY010000021.1 GCA_020072965.1 Terriglobia bacterium
ATGACGCCTCCGAGGAAATCCACAAAGAGCGTGGATTCCCTCCTCGGCTTGGAAAAGTCTCGCCCCAAGGCGGCTCGACTTTCCCACATTTCCCACAGGCCTCATCATCCGCACCTGTCAAGAACCAGCACGTCCGGAGGTCAATTCAACCCCGCAGCAGACTAGCTTAACTTTCCTGTTTTTTGGTCTAGACAATGGGGTACACCTTAGACCACCTTAGACCACCGCCCGCATCTTCGAACTCGAAACTGTTAGGTCGCCATTGGGCAGCTCGTCAATCGTCCCTTCGGTCACCTGGAATCGTGCAAGAGGCACCCTCTTGATCTGTGGAGGATCAGGGCTTTTTGCGCCCGTCCATCCTGGTTCAAATGTCGTGAATAAGATCATCGCCATGGCGACCAGCAGTTGCTTTGGATGCCGTGTCCGTGACATGCAAGTAAGCGCAATCATTTTTGTCCTCTAGGCGATTTACGTTCCCACCCCAGCCTTTCCACAATCCGCAATCATATCTTCCGCATTCCGCAATCGATAGATCCCAAATCACTCGTACTTTAGGGCCACCATTGGATCGACCCGAGTCGCGCGTCGCGCGGGAAGGTAGCAGGCCAGCAGCGCGACGACCGCCAGCAAGGCAGAGACGCCGGCATAGGTAAGCGGGTCTGCGGCGCTCGTGGCGAACAGCAAGTGGGAGAGCATTCGAGTGAGAGCGAGCGCGACCAGAATCCCAATCCCCAATCCTCCCATGACGAGACGCATTCCCTGCCTCACGACGAGCCTTAAGATATCGTTCGGCCGCGCCCCCAATGCCATGCGGAGCCCCATTTCGTGAGTGCGTCGCGACACCGAATAAGCCATCACGCCGTAAATCCCTACTGCGGCCAGGGCCAGCGCGAAGGCCGCGAAGATGCCGACAAGCCCCGCGATGAGCCGCGGCTGGGAAACAGACGCCGAGATCACTTCCTCCATGCTCTGGGCGCGGCCCACTGATATGCCAGAATCCAGATCAAGGATTTGGCGGCGGACCGCAGACACCAGCGGCTCCGGGTTCGAATCCGAATGCACCACCAAAGTCATACGGGGCCATGGGCTTTGCCCGCTGGGGAGGTACATCTCTTCAAATCCCGGGGCATCCAAGCCGCGGAACTTCACATCGCCTACGACTCCTACAATCTGCCGCTGGATCTTCTCCTGGGAGTTGGAAATATGTTTTCCAATGGGGTCCTGGCCGGGCCAAAACCGGTCCGCTGTCATTTGGTTGATGATGGCGACCGGCAAGGCTTCCGTGGTGTCCTGGTCGGTGAATCCACGCCCCTTGAGCAACGGGATATGCAGGGCGCGGAAATAGTCCGGACTCACCTGGCGATGGGCGATGAGGGGGTCTTTCCCAATCCCCTCGCACACGCGCCCTTCTGGACAAAAGAAGACGTACCGGCCACCGCCCTCGAGGGGCAGAGAGCTGCCCACGCCGGCCGCATCTACCCCGGGAAGGCGTTCGACTCGCTCAACGAGGCGACGGAAGAACTCCGCCTGCTGTGCGCTCTGTGAATAACGGTGGAGTGGAAGGGAGACAGGAAAAGTGAGCACATTTTGCGGGTCGAAACCCGGATTGACGCGAAGCAAATGCACCAGGCTCTGAATGAGCAACCCCGCCCCGGTGATGAGCACCAGGGCCACGGCCACTTCGGCGATCACCAGGATCTGCCGAAAATGTCCCCCTCGCGCCCCTCCCGAAGTTCCTCGGCCGCCTTCTTTGAGCGCGTCCTGTAAATTTGTGCGTGCCGCCTGTAAAGCAGGAGCCAAACCAAATGCGAGACCTGTCACCACGCACATCACCAGGACGAAGGCCAATACGATGCCATTCACGCCAATCTCATCCATTCGTGGAATCGTGCCGGGACTAATCTTTCGCAGGACTGGGAGAGTCCATGTGGCGAGGAGAACCCCCAGCCCGCCGCCCAACAATGCCAACAGCACGCTTTCGCTCAAGAGCTGCCGCAGCAGTCGCCGCCGCGATGCACCCAACGTGCGTCGAATGGCGATTTCTTTTTCACGTGTCGTCGCCCGGGTTAAGAGCAGGCCAGCCACGTTGGCACAGGCAATCAAAAGCACAAAGCCCACCGCCGCCATCAGGGTCAGTAAAGATCGCCGAGAGTTAGCGACCAGGCTCTCTTCGAGCGAGCTCACTTTAAGGCCGTAGAGTGTGGCGTCAACGAAGCCGGGGAATGCCAAGCGATAGCGGCTGTTCAGTGTGTCGAGCTCTGTCTGGGCTCCGGCGAGCGATCCCCCGGACCGGAGCCGGCCGACCCAACTCAGATATCCGGCCCCGCGCCTCACCTGTTCGCGTGTCAGACTGGCGATTTCGAACACGCGCGGGAGCCAGAGGTCCGGCTCCGGGGACTGAAAAGGAAATTTGAAATTTGGGGGAAGGACGCCAACCAACCTTACGCTACGGCCCTCAAGAGTCAGTGATTTTCCCAGGATCCCTGCATCGCCACCGAAATGGCTGTGCCAGAAGGAATCGGTGATCAACGCGACATCATCGCCGCCCGGTTGATCCTCCTGTGCCAGGAAATCGCGGCCCAGCGCCGGGGAGACCTTGAGGACATGAAAGAAACCCTGCGAGGCCAGACCGGCGGGAATCTGCTCCGGCTCGCTTCGATCTGTCAGCGTCATGTTCTGGGTGAAATAGGCCGCCACCTCTTCCAAAGAACGGTTTTGGTCTCGAACCAGGGCAAGTTTGGTGTATGAGAGCGGAATTCCCGGGCGGAGTGTTCTCAGCTCAAGCCCCTGAATGGAAACGAGCCGCCCTGAATCTTCATAGGGCAGCGGACGCAACAAGACCGTATCAATGACTGAGAAAATAGCAGTGTTCGCCCCGATTCCGAGCGCCAACGTCAATATCGCAACGGCCGTAAAGCCGGGGGCCTTCCAAAGCATTCGAAAGCCGTACCGCAGGTCACTTCCGAAATCTTCGATCATGCTGCCCTCCCGTTCCCACCTGGCGATGTGTCCATGGCGAGAGCGCTGCCTGTCGTCTGTGTAGGCGCATGATATCACATCACTGCATAGGGGGTTCTGCGGGTGGGACGGGCTGGGTCACCGTCTCCTGCGCCCTCCGCCGGTTCGAAGAGTGGATGCAATCCACGCCAGGCAGACGGGACGTCTGCCCCACATGATAATGGCCAGCTCCTGAAGGTGCCTTGATCGTGCCCGTAAGGAGGTGCTTCCTCGTAAAAGAATCCAGCCCTGGATCTGCCAGGTCTGCATTTCCCTCAAAAACTGTGCAGCCTCTTGAATACCCAAACCGGCTCTCAGATCCAAACAAAGAGATTTCCGTTGATTCAATCTTCCTGCTCGCCTTACAATGCCGTCACAGCGCCGCGAAAGAAGGGACCAGTTTGTCACTTTCTTTTGTGCGCTCAGGCCCGGCATAAAGAACACCCTGTGTCGATCAGCGGGGGAATCCCAAAAGGGTAAATGCCCCCACCCTCAGGGCGGTCATGGTTTCCGGAAGGATGGAATAAGCTCCGTCAGTCGGTTCAGACCCCATTCGCAGCGTCAACATGGACAAAAGTCCAGCCCCAAAAAAATCAAGCGTCGACCTTGCGCAGGCCCTGGGCGAAGTCAGCCGCGTGGTGCTGACCACGCTCGATTTCGACAGCATCTTCCGGATTACCGCCGATAGTCTGCGTTTCGCCCTCGGCTACCTGCACGTCGCGCTGTTTATCGTGGATTCCCGACAGAAGATGATCTTTCTGCGGGCGCAATCCGGCGATGCCGTGACCCCGATTCCCCGGAATTACCAGACCGGATTCAGCCAGGGCGTCCTGGGAATGGTGGTTCGGACCAAGCAGCCCAAGATTGTTATTGCCGAGGAACGCCATCCCAAAGCTTCCCTGCTGCACACCAGCGCGATGGAGATCACCGTTCCGATTCTCGTCGGAGGGAACGTTGACGCCCTTCTGCTCTTGGCCGCTCCTCCCGGGGTGGTTCCTTCGGACCCCGAGATCGAGGCCCTTCGACGATTCGGCGAACACGTCGGAGTGGCCCTGGGGAACGCCAGGATTCATTCCTCGTTACGTTCCCACGACCGCGCCCTGACAACGCTGCTCCACGCCAACCGGGATCTGTTTAACGTGATGGACCGCGAGGAGATATTGCGCCGCTTGGTGGGCTATCTTTTCGATGCCATTCCGGACAGCAGGATCGCTCTGGTGGAACTACAGCATCGCTCCTCGACAACGGAAATCGAAGACAAAGAGACCGCCCGGATCCGGCGGTTCTTTTCCCCGGAAGCGTTGAAACGAAACCAGTCGGAAGAGGAAATCCTGGCGACTCGCGACCTGGTGGAGCTGAAGGAAGCTGTACGGACCCAGCATGTCTGTGTACTTTCCTCGTCCTCGAGTCGCGTCCTTCCCCGTCACGTCGCCGAAGAAATACACGCCGCCGGATCGTCCCCTTATTTGATCGCTCCGCTTATTCCCCAGGATCAGGCACTCGCCTTTGTGGTGGTCCACCGGATGGGACTGAACGCTCAATTTGCAGCGCACGAGGTGGAACTGGCCGAAGCCCTATCCAACTTGATTTCCCTGTGGCTGCGCAACGCCCTGTTGATTGAGGAACTCAAGAACGTGAACCAGGAACTGGCCAAGAGCAACGAGTTGAAAACGAACCTGATGTCGATCCTGTCTCACGACGTGAAATCACCCCTGCATGGGATCCACGGATTCGCGGAGCTCATGCAGGAGGCAGCCCCCACGGATCCGACCCTGATGCAGGCGACTCAAATCATCATGGGGAACGTCCGCCGCATTGTTGCCATTATCGATGACACCATGGCCGTGTCACGGATTGAAGGGGGGGAAATCACGCTGAAAGTTGGCCCCCTTGCCATTGAGACCCTCATCGACGAACAAATCGCCGCCCATGCACACCAGTGCCCCATCGAACGGCAGGTCGCTCCCAATCTGCCTCCGGTCATGGGCGATAAGCTGCGCGTGATGGAGATCCTCGAAAACTTCGTCAGCAACGCCATCAAATACACCCGCGAGGGAAACTCCATTACCCTGGCGGCGCAGCCCGCCGAGGGAGGAAACGAGGTCCAGATTACGGTGACGGATCGGGGAATGGGCATCTCGGCGGAGGAAGTGCCCAAATTGTTCTCCCGTTATTACCGGGTTCGGACCGAACAAACACGGACCATCGAAGGAACCGGGCTGGGATTATATATCGTTAAGTTGCTGGTCGAAGCGCATGGAGGGCGGGTTTGGCTGGACAGCACACTCGGCGAGGGCAGCCGGTTCCATTTCACGCTCCCCGCAGTGAAGGCGGCGTAACCCACCGCATGGTGGCCTTCATGCTCAACTCCCGACTGTGAGTGGCTTGATCAAGGGACCTCGCGCCGAGATGCAGGTCTTGGGATCCCCAACTTCAGTTGATCCTCAATCCCGGCAGAAGGCTATGTCTTGACGGCTTCAATCATCCGCATCCCATCCCTTTGAATCCATCGAACAAGCGAACGATCGTCCAGAAAATCGACGTGTGCAAACACTTCGGAAAGGGCGAGGAACCTTCCGTCATCGCGCACGCCCGGAAAAAGTTCACTGACGAGCGTCCACAGAGGCTTTGGCTGACCCTGAAGCAGTGCGAGGACTCTTCCTTGTCGCTCCTCGTGATGTCGCATCATCTTCGCGAATAGAGGCGGAAACTCGTCCACATCGTCCCCATGTCCGGAGCACACCAGTTCCGGGCCAAGAAGACGGAGCTTTTCCAATGAGGCCAGATAGTTTTTCAGGCTGGGGTAGCGCTTGCCCGGCCTCAAGGGATCCTCATTGAGTACCGGATTGGGCGTAATTCGTTTGATCACCGTGTCCGCGGCAATCAGCAATCTCCGCTCTCTTGAGTAAAAACAGACGCTGCCCGGGGTGTGCCCGGGGGTGGAGAGCACTTCGAACTCCAGGTCACCGCACAGGAGAGGGTCACCTTCCTGGATCGGTGTGTACTCGGTGAGAGGTTCTGCCACTTGCTGGATGAAATGAAACTCCTCCACAAACTGATTGACGACTTGCGGGGGAACCCCCGCTTCTTCGTACATGCGAAGATAAAAATCCTGATTGATCCGGTGTTGAAAATCGGGGCTGTCAAATGTCGGGGCGTGCAGAATAGCATCCGTCTCGCGAGCCAGCACGGCCGCCTGCCCATAGTGATCCGGATGCCCGTGCGTGATCAGGATCTTCCGTACATCGCGCAGGCTCAGGGATCGCTCGCCGAGGCCCTGCCTCACGGCGGCATAAGCCTCCGGCGTATGGGGGCCGGCGTCGATCAGTGAAACTTCGGGCTCCGTGATGAGATAGACATTAACTGGTCCCACATGGAATGGCGTGGGGACCACGATTTTGTATAGCGGGAGGTTCAGCAATTGCATTCTAAAAATTAAAAGGCGGACCCCGTCCTGATCCGCCATCCTCTCAGCCCCGTCCGATTACAATTTCATTGCGCGTATGCCCGTCACCTGTAGCAGGAGCGTTGGATCGTCCTCAGTGCGTTTTGAGGGGCCAGCCACTGGCTTCCAGGGCGGCCTGTGCAATCAACCGGCCGGTTGCCGCGGTATCGACGGGCACATACTTGCTGAACCGCTTGAGCGCCGCAAGCTGGGTCCGCAGCAGGTCCCCTTCGGCGATTGTCGCCAGGGCCGCCTTGGCTTCCGCTTCCACCCGTGCCGCAGCGCCACTGATGTATTGCTGAGTCATGGCAACATGCAATCGCGCCTTGTCGCCCCCTTGCGTCTCCACCACCTTCAATGTACGGAGCAGCGAAGATTCGCAGGCGTAAACCTCCATGATGATGTTTGAGACGTGACCCATCACCTCCTGCTGGTCCCCGACCTTGTCCCGACGCTGAGATCAACGGCAATTCCCCCTTCATGGCCCGACGGAGTAGCATCCCGGGAATGAGCAACCGGTTGATCTCGTTGGTCCCCTCAAAAATTCGATTGATGCGGGCGTCGCGATAGAACCGCTCTACGGGGTAGTCCTTGCTGTAGCCGTAGCCCCCATAAATCTGGACAGCCTCATCGCACACATAGTCGAGATACTCGCTCCCCATCACTTTCATGATGGAGCACTCCGTCGCATATTCCTCAATCCCCTTTAACGCCTGCTCCGCGCCCTCCGGGGAGTCCTTCGAGACCCCCGACAAGAGGGCGTCGATCAGGGCGGCCGTCCGGTAGGTCATCGATTCAGCGGCAAATATCCGGGCGCAACTCTCCGCGATCTTCTGTTGAATCAGACCAAACTCTGCAATGGCCTTGCCAAAGGCAGTGCGTTCCTTGGCGTACCGGATGGCATGCGCCATACAGAACTTGGAGCCGCCCACGGCGCCGGCGCCCAGCTTGAGCCGGCCCATATTCAGGCAATTGAAGGCGATCTTGTGACCTTTGCCGATTTCTCCCAGGACGTTCTCGACTGGAACCCTGGCTTCTTCGAGAATGAGCGTTCGGGTGGAGGAACCCATGATCCCCATCTTATGTTCTTCGGCGCCCGTCGTCACTCCGGGAAAGCTCTTTTCCACAATGAAGCACGTGATTCTTTCTCCGCCGATTTTCGCAAAGGTGATGAACAGGTCGGCAAAGCCGGCATTGGTGATGAACATCTTCGTCCCGTTCAGCGTGTAGGTCATGCCATCCGGGCTCAAGTCGGCACGCGTCGTGAGGGCCATGGCATCGGAGCCACAATGAGGCTCGGTCAGCGCGTAAGAAGAGATCAATTCGCCGCTGCAAACACGGGGAAGATACTTCCGTTTCTGTGCTTCGGAGCCATAGAAGACAATCGGCCAGGAGCCGATGCCGGTATGGCTGCCATGGGAACAGGCAAATGAACCTTCGTGGGCAAGTTTTTCAGCCAGGATCATCCCCGTCACCTTGTCAATCTCCATGCCGCCAAATTTCTCAGGAACATCGATGCCCAGCAGGCCGAGCGGCGCCATTCGCTTCAGCAACTCAACATTTGTCTCAATCTTCTTTTCTTCCAGGTCCCGGGCGCGCGGCACCACCTCCTGATCCATGAACTGCTCGGCGGTTTGTGCCATCAATTTTTGTTCGTCAGAAAAATCTTCTGGAGCAAAAATTTCCCCGGGTGAAGTTTCTCCGAGCAACCAGCTTCCCCCCTTCACATAGGTCAATGTGGAATGTGCTGCGGTACTCATGGGCTCCTCTCTTTCATGTCAAAAAGACAACGCGAATCAGGTGGCCGGGCGGTGCGCCCGCCAATTTCCCCTATCGCTGCAAGTTCTCGAAAATCCCCGCTGCCCCCATCCCGCCGCCAACGCACATCGTGACCATTCCGTAGTGCGAGCGGCGGCGCTTCATTTCATACAACAGCGTGGCCGTCAACTTCGCCCCCGTGCATCCGAGCGGATGGCCGAGGGCGATGGCCCCACCGTTGACGTTTACGCGCGCCGGGTCCAGTCCGGCCTCCCGGATCACGGCCAGCGCCTGAACCGCAAAGGCCTCGTTGAGTTCAATCAAATCGATGTCGGCAAGTTTCAGTCCAGCCAGCGCAAGCGCCTTCGGAATGGCCGTGACCGGTCCAATGCCCATCCGCTCCGGATCCACTCCCGCCGTTGCAAACGCCACAAAACGGGCCAGGGGCAGAAGTCCCATTAGGGCGGCCTTGTCACCGGACATGATCACCACCGCCGCCGCCCCATCACTCATCTGCGACGAGTTTCCGGCGGTCACTGTCCCGTGGGTGTGGAATGCCGGCTTGAGCTTGGCCAGGGATTCCAGCGAGGTGTCGTGACGGGGCCCCTCGTCGGTCTCAAATTTGATTTCCCGGACCACCTTCTTCATCGTCCCGTTGGATGGCAAGGCCGTCACCAGGGTAACCGTCAGAGGAACAATCTCTTCCTTGAATTTCCCTTCTTCGATGGCCTTGAGGGCCTTCATGTGGCTGTGGTAGGAATACTGGTCTGCCGCCTCCCGCGAGATGGCGTACTGCCGCGCCAGGTTTTCCGCCGTCAGACCCATGGAGAGATAGACGCCGGGACGTGTATCCACCAGGGTCGGATTGGGGACGATCTTATGCCCGCCCATCGGGATCATCGACATGGTTTCTGTTCCCCCCGCGATCATCACCTGCGCCGCGCCGGTCCGGACCCGGTCTGCGCCCAAAGCGATCGACTGCAGGCCGGAGGAACAGAATCGATTGATCGTCATGGCAGGCACTGAATCAGGAAGACCTGCGAGGAATGAAGCGACACGGGAAACGTTCATCCCCTGCTCTGCCTCGGGCATGGCGCATCCGAGAATGACGTCATCGACTTCCTCGGCAGAAAATCCCGGCACGCGTGCCATCGCCTCGCGCATCACGGCGCCTGCCATGTCGTCCGGCCGTGTGTCCTTCAGGGTTCCACGCGGGGCCTTGCCGACGGCCGTCCGCACCGCTGAAACAATCACTGCTTCGTTCATAGGTTTTTCTCCAGCTTTCTAACCCGCCAAATGATCGCCGACTCCCAAAAACGGTTTGGCCGTTTCCTTCAAAAAAAATCCATCCAAGGCGCTCCCGGAGAAGGTCCTTTTCGCCGGGGACCATTTCTACATTTCTCTCGACCCCCGTTGGATTCCGCCGCGGCTGGTCGCCAGGGCTACCAAAGCAGCTCATCGGCTGCACCCCGCGGCTTGCGGTCATTCCCCGCGCTCGGTGTGCTTGATTCCTGCAATCCTGTCAATTGCGCAGCGGCTTGCCGGTCTTGAGCGTGTGCTGTATGCGTTCGAGGGTCTTCCGCTCGCTGCATAGACTCAAAAAGGCTTCACGTTCCAGGTCAAGCAGATATTGTTCGCTCACCCTTTGCTTTGAACTGAGGGCGCCCCCGCAAAGGATCGTGGCCAACCGGGTTGCGACCTTCACATCGTGCTCGCTGATATATCCCGACTGGTGCATCAGATAAAGTCCCAGTTTCAGAGTGGCGAGTGCGGAGCTGCCCGGCACAGGAACATCGGTTCGCGGCTTGGAAGGAATGTAACCCTCCCTGGCCATTTCAAGAACGGCTAGCTTGGCTTCGGCGATCACCCGGTCGCGGTTCATGACGATGCGGTCACTCGGCCTCAAAAAACCCATCTGCCGGGCCTCGCCCGCGCTGGTCGCCACCTTGGCCATCCCGATGGTCTCGAACGCCTGTTTCACAAAAGGAAACAAGTCGACGTCCTCGCTTCGTCCGGCGCGATCGACATGCCGGATCAAAAACTCTTTTGCCCCGCCGCCTGCCGGCACCAAGCCCACTCCGACCTCCACCAGGCCGATGTAGGTTTCCGCTGAAGCGCAGACGTGGTCGGCATGGAGCGTCACCTCGCATCCGCCGCCCAGCGTCATCCCGAACGGGGCCACCACAACAGGCTTCGACGAATAGCGAAGCGACATATTGGCATTCTGGAAGGCACGCACCATCAGATCTATCTCATCCCACTCGGCCTCCTGGGCGGCCAGCAGGAGCATCATGAGGTTGGCACCGACCGAAAAATTCTCTCCCTGATTTCCAATCACCAGGCCCGTGAAGTTCTTCTCCACCTCGAGAAGCGCCCGCTGGATCATCTGTACCGTGTCCCCGCCAATCGCGTTCATCTTGGAGTGGAATTCCACACAGGCTACGCCCTCTCCCAGGTCGATGAGACTGGCGCCGGGATTGGTGTGGATTACTTTGGAATGCTCTTTCAGGGAACGAAGAAGGAGAATGCCGGGCTTTTCGGGGATGGGTTTCTGCTTTTGTGAGGCGAGGTCAAAATAGAACCGTTGCCCCTGGCGGACTTCATAGAAGCGTCGCTGGCCGGAGGAGAGCAGCGATTCCACAAGCGGGGGGATTTGCTTCCCCTCTGTCTTCATTCGGGACGTCGATTCTTCAACCCCGATGGCGTCCCAGACCTCGAACGGCCCCAGCTCCCAGTTGAATCCCCAGCGCATGGCATTGTCAACCGAGACGATATCGTCGGTTATTTCGGGAATTCGCCGGGCGGTATAGAGCAGGGTGTCGCTCAGGGTCTTCCAGATGAATGCCCCGGCGCGGTCTCTGGCGGAAACGATGGACCGCAGGCGCTCTCCCACATCCTCGATAGTCTTGCTCGCTTCAAGGGAGTCAAACCTCGCCTTCACACGCGGAACATATTGCATCGTTTTGTAGTCCAGCGCCAACACCTCGTCGCCTTCGGAAGATTTTTTCTTCTTATAAAAGCCCTGTTTGGCCTTGTCGCCAAACCACCGGTTCGTCAGCATCTGCTGCACAAACCGGGGGAGAACAAACGTTTCCCGGGCCTCGTCCTCGGTCGCATTGATGAACATGTTCTGGGCCACGTGGGCAAAGACATCGAGTCCGACCAGGTCCAAGGTGCGGAAGGAGGCACTTTTGGGCCGTCCCAAAGCGGCCCCGGTCATGGCATCGACCTCTTCAATCCGGTACCCTTCCTCGAGCATGACCTGGATGGTGCGCATCATTCCGTAGGTCCCAATCCGGTTGGCGATAAAGGCAGGTGTGTCGTGGCACAGGACGACCCCTTTGCCAAGGACCCGGTCGCAAAATGCCGTGAGGGTCTCGACGACCTCCGGCTTGGTTTCCGGAGTGGGGATAAGTTCCATGAGTTTCATGTATCGAGGCGGGTTGAAGAAATGGGTTCCCGACCAGTGCTGACGGAAATCTTCTGAAAAGGGCGCCGCGATTTTCGCTACGGACAGGCCCGAAGTGTTCGAACTGATCAGCGCCCCCGGCCGGCGGACTGCTTCCACTCGCCTCAGCAGCTGTTGCTTGATGTCCAGATTTTCGGCGACCGCCTCGATGATCCAGTCCGCTTCCGCGCACCAAGCCAAATCATCTTCAAAATTCCCCGTGCGCACCCGGGCCGCGTTTTCGGGGAGGAAAAAGGCTGCGGGTTTCATTTTCAGCGCCATCTCGAGTCCCCGTCGCGCCAGGCGGTTCCGCACCCCGGGATCCTCCCGCGTCAGACCGCGGGACTTTTCGTCAGCCTCCAGTTCAACCGGAATCATATCGAGCAACACGCTTTCTATCCCGGCGTTCGCCAGATGGGCCGCGATCTGCGATCCCATCGTGCCCGCTCCCAGGACCGCTACCTTAAGTATTCGACGATGCATGGGGGTTCCTCTTCCACGTCCTTATTGTCCCAGCCGACAATCCTGCCCAAATGAATGAATGCTCATTCATTCTCTCATAAGACCTCACAAATCGCCAGACCCCGCCCCCGCAGAGGGCGGACCTTCCCTTCCGACCTACCCATACAGGCGGTCGATCTGCTCCTTGTAACGCACCTCTACCACATTCCTCTTGACCTTCATCGTGGGGGTCAACTCTCCGGACTCGATAGTGAAATCGCTGGGCAACAGCGCGATTTTCTTGATGCGTTCAAAACTGGCCAGTTCGGGGGTGGCGGCATTAATCTCTTTAAACACAAAATCCACAATTTCGGGATTCTTGACCAGATCTTCCCGTGACTGGAACGGGATTCCCGCCGTCCGGGCAAAGGCCTCAATCATCTCAAAATTGGGCACCACAAGGGCGCTGATGTAATTCCTCCGATTTCCGACGACCACGATGTTCTGGACCGCACTGCAGGTCTTCAGCTGGTTTTCTATATTCTGCGGAGCGACATTCTTTCCGCCGGACGTGACAATCAAATCCTTTTTGCGATCGGTGACACGGAGGAAACCTTCATCATCCAAGAATCCGATATCGCCCGTGTGAAACCAGCCGTCCGTCATCGCCTCGGCTGTTGCCTCGGGGTGGTGATAATACCCCATCATGACGGAATCACTGCGGGTCAGGATCTCCCCATCTTCGGCGGTTCTTACCTCAACTCCCGGAATTGCTTGTCCCACCGTTCCAAACTTGAATCGGTCAATCCGATTGAACGTGATGACCGGTGAGGTTTCTGTCAAGCCATAACCTTCAAGGATAAGCAGCCCGGCGGCATAAAAGAATTCGCCCAGCTCGCGCGGGAGTGGAGCACCTCCGGAAAGAAAGAACCGGATGCGACCGCCCGTGCGCGCACGGAATTTGGAGAAAACGAGGCGGTCCGCCAAACGATGCTTCATTTCTAGCCATCTCCCCACGGGTTTCTTTGCCAGCTTCTGCTTGGCACACGCCCGTCCGGTGGCGACCGCCCAATCAAAGATCTTCCGCTGGATCCCCGAACCGGCGGCCGCCCGCTCCTGGAGGCGCATATACATTTTCTCGTAGAGCCGCGGCACACTTGCCATGAACGTCGGACGGACTTCCATCAAGTTCGTGGCCACGGCGTCGATGGATTCAGCATAGGCAATTGTCACGCCATTGAAAAAGACCAGGTAGTCAATCATCCGCTCGTAGATATGACACAGGGGCAAAAGGCACAGCGCCACATCGTCAGGTCCCATGTCGATGTGGCCGGCGCACGCCTTGACATTCGAAACAATATTCTTGTGGGAAAGCATGACTCCCTTGGGACTACCTGTCGTCCCGGAGGTATAAATCAAGGTTGCCATGTCCTCCGGCCTTGCCTCCCCACAAAACTTCACAAAGAGATCCGGCTCCTGCCGGAGCTTGTCTCTCCCGAGGGTACACACCGACGAATAGGTTCGAATAGGCTCGTCTCGCCCGGCAACCTCGTCCAAGGGAATGATCCATTGGAGGGATGGGACGGTGTTGAGGATGGACTTGACCTTCTCCAACTGGGCCGCGGTGGATACAATGATGGCTTTGGATTCACTGTCCTCGAGAATATACTGAATTTGCCTGGGAGGAAGGGTCGGATAGATCGGCACGCCGACAGCGCCGATCCCGAGGATTGCATAATCAGAAATCGCCCACCCCGGCCGATTTTCACTGAGCAGGGCAACCCGGTCGCCTCGCGAAATGCCCAGGGCGGCCAGCCCGCAGGCCAGTTCTTCCACCGCCTGGCGAACTTCCTGTGTCGACAGCGGGGTGTATACTCCCCCCACTTTGTGCTTCAGCAGGTTTGACTTGGGGATCGTGGACGTGGTGTGAAGAAAGAGATCATTGAGAGTGCTGATGGGCATTGATCCCTCCGCCTCAAGCTGACCGAGGCTTATTGCCGTGAGCCTTTCGATTAGGTGACACCTTGCGCCCGCCTGCCGGTGCGCGATTCATCATGGCATGTGCGGAAGAGCCCGGTCTCTCCAGACCGCAGACAAACAAGTCGACGACCAGATCCGATAACGCGCCGAGATTGTATGAACGGGGACTGAGAATCCAATTCGTCACCATTTCGTCCAGCGCCCCAAAGAAGCATTTCGTGACGATCTTTTCGTTGAGTTCCCTTCGAAAGCGGCCGTCGCGCTGACCTTCCCGCACGACATTCCGGATGAGATCAAAGTAATCCGCCAGCCGGGTTCTGGAGAACCGGGACATGAACTTGGAGCTGTGACGAAGCTCAATTTGAAACACGATCGCCAGCTCTCGATTCCGCCCCAGACTGTTCAGATGCAGGGCCGCCAGCCGGCGCAGTTTTTCGACCACATCGCGGGTCGTCGCCAGGGTCTCAATGGCCCGAGTCACGAACTCCGACATGATTTGGTCGAACAGGGAGATCAGCAGATCGTCCTTGTTTCGAAAATAAAGGTAAATGGTTCCGTCCGCCACTCCGGCCCGTTTGGCCACGTCGGAAACCTTAGAATTGAAGAAGCCGCTCCGGGCAAAAACCGGCACGGCTGCCCGGAGAATCTCCCTTCGCTTATCGTTTTCTTTGCGCGGCATTCTCACTCCGCAGTCACTGGAACCCGCCCTTCCCGTGGATGCCAGAGTAGACAAGCACTGATCGGTTTCCTCCACGCACAGGGCACGCCTCTGTAACCTGCTCTCCCGGGTTGCCCAAGGCGGGGTAGGCAGACCCGGGGCTACTATTTCTTGAAGTTCTTATCGAGGAGCTTCTTTGCCTCCTGGATGTTTTCCTTATGTTCCACATCCCAGCGGGGGTCGGGTTGCATGGTCAGGATCTCATTGAGCTGGGCCTTGGCGTCGTCCTTTCTGCCGGTGTCCAGATAGGTTTCCGCCAGATACAATTTTGTCAACGAATTCCCCGGGGCGATTTTGAGGGCCTTTTCCAACTCCTCCACGGACCGTTTCTTGTCCCCTCCCATCAAGCCGGGTACCCGGTAATCCCATCGACCGAGCCCGCGCCAGGGTCCTCCTCCGTAATAGGTCCCATCGAGTTGAGCCGCTTTTTCAAAGTTGGCGCGAATTTCCTTCCTCATCCCCATGCTGGAGAATAGGCCTTTCGTTTCCCCGTACATCCCTTGATTGGTGGCTAACCAGAAAAAACCCGCAGCATCATTCGGCTTCAGTTCCACGGTTTTTTTTGCGAAGTCGATCCCCCGCTGAAACAGGTCCAACTGCTGGCTCTGGGGAGAGCGCTTTCCTAGAAAATAGTAATACTCCGCCAATCGAGATGCGGCCTCGAAGCTTTGGGGATCGCTCTTAATAACGTCACTCGCCAGGCCGATGGCAAATTTGACCTTGGTGAGGTCCCCCCGCTCAGTGTAAAGCTTGTCGGCCTGCACCAGCCGGGGATCGAGCGCCCCGTGAGTGGTGTCGGGCATCTGTCCGAAGGCAAGGCAGGCCACGCACATCATCATCCCAAAGACCAAAAGCCCGATTTGCTTACGCATCGTTTGTCCTCCAAGGAGTTTTCGTGCGGGGAGGAATCGGAGTGAGTGAACATTCATTCACTCCCCGGTTAGGATTCCCTTCATATCCGATGTCATGGGTCGATACTTCAAAAGTAAAAACGGCCCCGATTTCGGAATCGGGGCCGCCAGGGTGACTCAGTGACGAGGGGGTCGACCAGAAGAATCCATGTCAGGAACGATGGGACTCATTTCGGCTTCGTTCCCTCGGGATAGAACATAATCTCGATGCGCCGGTTTTTCTTCTTTTCATCATCCGTGGTCCCTTTCACCGGCGGCGCCGCCACAGCCTCGATTCGGTTGGCATCGAGCTTCTTTTCCTTGACCAGGTAGGCCTTGGTCGCCTCGGAACGCCTTTTCGCAAGCGCCTTGGCTGCCGTCTCCGAAAGATCTGAGAAGCCAGTAATGGTTAACGAGGAACCCGGATCATTCTGCATCTTCAGGGTCACATCGTCAAGGCATGCCTTGTCGACGTTGTTGATTCGCGACGAATTGCCGGGGAACCCTGCACTCAAGCAGGAGACCGGCTCCGGCTTCGGTTTGGGCGCGGCGTTGATTTGAATTGCCGTGGAGCAGCGTGCGGTCCCTCCGCGGCCGTCACTCACTTCGGCCGTGACCGTCGCCGTAGAGCCGGCCGGCGCACCCGCAGAATCGTACGTAACGTCGGCCCCGCTCCCCACGATGCGGCCGGCGCTGGCCGACCACGCATAGGTGAGGGGATCCCCATCCGGATCACTGGCGCTCGCATGCACTTTCGTCGACTCACCTTCGATCAAGGTCGTCCGGTCAGCGCTGCAGGAAACCGTCGGGTTCTGGTTCTGCTTGGGTGGGGCTTCCACCGTCACGTTGGCCGAACACATCGCCTGATTCCCTTTCTTGTCGGTCACCTTCGCCGTCACCACATACGTTCCCGGGGCGGCATCGGTGGAATCAAACACCACGTTCGAACCGGTCCCGCTGACCTTGCCCCCATTAGAGGACCAGTCATAACTGACTGAATCGAGATCAAAATCGGAAATCAGGGCGGTCACCTGGGTCGTCTTTCCCTGCATGATCGAAGAGGACTGCACCGTGCACGTCGCCGCCGGATGGTAGACCACCGGCGCCACCTTTTCCTTCGCCGGGTTAATGTTAAATCCCACGCCAAAGACGTTTGCAAATCCATCCCATCGGCCGGCCAATCCGAGGGCCACATTGGTCGCCGTGGTCACCGTCCGCTTAGTGAAGAACACAGCCAGATAATTCAGATCCAGCGTCGTGTGTCCCGGGAGAAGACTGGGCATGGGCAGCGAAACGCCCGCGGTCAACCCATGACGATTGGAGTCCGGTTGCAGGATCCCCACGTCCTTCGCCGGCAGGGGGGAGAGATCGTAGTAGTAACCAAGCCGATAGGTCAGGGAATCGCTGTGTTTGTGTTCCAAGCCGAAACGGTACTGGAGCGATGGCCGATTGTTAATGGGAATGATGCGGTCTTGTAACGCCAGGGTGTGCGTCCCGAAATTGATTGGAAAATTCTTTACAGTGCGATAGTCCTGCATCACAAAGTCGAAAGCCAACTCCGTGTTCTTAAATGAATGATTGGAAATTCCGAAGATGTACGTTGGTGGAAGCTTCAAAACAGCCTTCGCTGCGACCTCTGCTGGAAACAGCTGAGTCAGGGTTCCACCGACGAAAGGAGTAATGGGGGTCGCGGGTGCAAAAGCAAAATTGGATTTTCCATCAATGTGCAGAGTAATAGGGGAGCGATAACTGAAGGCGAGATTGGTGTTATGACTTGGAATCTTGACCAGGATGCCCGCGTTGCCGCCGACGTTGGTCGCTTCGCCTGACAACCTCGCACGGCCCTCTGGAAGGAGCGCGACTACTGCCCGCGCGGCAGCGGCAGGATTCGTCGCAAAATCCTGCGGAAACAATTGTCTCGCAAAAGCCGCTCCCAGAGCTAGCGTCCCGGGATCGTCCGGTTGAAGAAAGCTCTGCTCGAGGGTGACATCCGCATGCGCGACGTCAAAACCAAATCCCAAGTAGACATTTGGGGTGACCTCGATCCCCATGGTGGGGTTGTGCATGGTGACATTGAGAATGGCGCGAGTGCTCGCAAAACGGCCCGGATACCGGTAACTGAATTTCTGCCCGTTTTGAATCAGCACCACAGGCTGAGCATCGTTCCGGAAATTGGTGAAGTCGGTCTGAAGGGCGAATGGAAAATAGAGGCCATAGCCGATCGTCACACGATCCTTGATGGACTGCGTCAGATACATGGCGGCAGGAAAAAAGAAGTTGTTGGAAATCTCGCCATCAAATCCACGATCCGGAGTCAGCAGCGTAGTATTGTTAAACCGCTCGGTGGGACCAGGCAGCGCCGGGTTGGGGTGGAAACGCACCAGGGCCGGTTGGATCACGCTCAAGCCGGACGAGAAATGCGTGCCCTTTAACTGCCCGATTCCCGCGGGGTTGTAGAAAATCGCGGTGGCATCGTCCGCAGTCGCCGCGAAAGCACCGCCGCGGCCGATGGCACGAACACTTTGTTCGTAGATGGTGAAACCCGACGCAAAAACCATTGAAACACTTGAAAATAAAAGAATCGCAGCCATGAATAAATACAACATCCTTCGCGTCCTGCCGGTCATAAAATTTCCTCCTAGAAGAGAATCCAAGTGGTTACCAGAGGCGGGAATGAGATGGGAGCAACCCCAATAGTGGCTCTTGGGTTCCAGAACCACCTGCCAGAGCAACTCCGCCTGCAATGCCCGGAAAAATCTGCAGGGAAACAAACCATCTAAAGCCTCCGAGGATGTTTTCAGGACCTACCGTGAGCAATGCCTGATCAGGTCATTTTGAGCGGGAACATGACAGCGCTTGGAACTCACGGTCTCAGGCCGTCCGGGGCGGCAGGTTGCGGAGCGATGAAAACTTTGTGCCGGCTCTTTGTCGGAGCCATTTTTCTGGTGGAGCGACAAATGTTGCAGCCTCAATATATTGAATCATTTAGGCCAGTGTCAAGAGTTTTTCTGGTCCGTCCGTAATTGAGAGTTACCGCACTTTTTGACGCATCCAAATCGCCTCCAGTAGTATGGGTTTTTCAATTGCGGTTTTTGTTTATTTAGATCCTCCATTCTCGAATCGGGAGTCCTCGTTCAAGGGCATCACCGGAACGTTCAACCATGATCCCAAACGGATGTGAAAATCCATTTCTTATATCCGATGATCTCTCGCGCCGCAGATTCTTGAAAAAGACAACGCTGGGTTTAGTGGCCCTGAGTTTTGCTCGCGTTGCTTTCTCCAACTCCCTTCGAGCCAACGGGGTATCCTCCGCCAAGGCTGGCCTTTGGTTCTTAACCCCAAAACAAATCCGGGTCCTGGAAGCAATTTGCGACCGGATGGTTCCTGCGGGTGAGGGTGTGCCTGGAGCAGCGGACCTCAAGGTGGCCGCTCATCTCGATGTGTATCTCTCCACGATGGATCGGGGCATTGCAGAACAGGTCGCGCAGTTGCTCGATGTGTTTGAGTGGTCACCCCTGGTGTTCGATTTCAAACCGGCGCGTTTTACCTCTCTCACCCCGGCTCAACGCGATGAAGTCCTGCGCGCCTGGGCAACGAGCCGCTTCGAGTTCAGGCGCACCGGGTTTCAAGCGCTCCGGCGGCTTTCCATGGCGGGGTATTATGGACAGGAGGGGTCATGGAAGACAATTGGGTATGATGGACCCTATGGATGAAAATTCCAAAATCCAAATTCCAAAGTCCAAATAAAACCCAAAGTCCAAAATCCAAAAAATGAACAATTCCCAAATGGAGGCCCGCGATCGATGAGGAATGGGAACTGCCGTCTTAACATTATGGCTCTCGAGATAGTTTGGAATTTGCTTCTTGAGATTTGGAGTTTATTTGGAATTTGGATTTTGGAATTTGCTTAACATTATGTATCTTGATCCCCAAACCGTAAGAGATGGCTTCATCGACAGCGCCGATGTGTGCCTCATCGGCAGTGGCGCTGGAGGGAGTGTCCTCGCCAAGAATCTGGTCGAAGCCGGATTGAGTGTCATCGTCCTTGAAGAAGGTGGAAATTTTTCTTCCAAGGATTTCAACCAGCGCGAAGCGGACATGATGCCCATGCTCTACCAGGAGGCAGGCGGCCGCGCGACGAAGGACCTTTCCATCACGGTGCTCCATGCCAAATGTGTGGGCGGCACAACGGTCGTGAATAATTGCATCTGTTTTCGGACTCCCGAGGATGTCCTAGGACACTGGCACCGGGAGTTCGGCGTTAATCAGATCGACGCGCGTTCCCTCGAGCCCCACTTCGAGCGTGTGGAGAAGGCCATGTCGGTGAGTCCGATCCAGGACTATGAAATCAATGACAACAACCGCAAATTGTTGCGGGGCGCCGAAAAACTGGGGTGGAGACACGGCGTCATCCACCACAACCGAGTCAACTGTTCCCAGTGTGGTTGCTGTATGCTGGGATGTCCTTTTGATGCCAAGCGGAATTCCATGACCGTCTGGATCCCGCAGGCCTCGGCGCTCGGGGCGCGAATTTACCCGCAATTCCGGGTGGAGAGAATCCGTGCGGCCGGAATGGGGCGTGGCCGGGTTTCCTCCGTGACGGGAACCGTGGTCGAAAACCCCCGGCTCCCGCAGTCGATGTCTCCGTCGGTCTACCTGGAAGGCAGCGATGCCCGCGGCGTGGAACCGCCGCGACGTTTCACCATTCATGCCAAACTTTTCATTCTGGCGGGAGGCGCCGTCAATTCACCTCAGCTTCTCCTGAACAGCCGCGTTGCTAATTCCAACGGCCAGGTCGGGAAGAACCTTGCTCTTCATCCCCTCTTTGCAGCCTTCGGTCTGTTTGAAGAGGAACTCAAGTCTTACCGCGGCATCCCTCAATCGATTTATGTCGATCAATTCCGCGATGAAGGGTTTGTTCTGGAGGGAATCTTTGCCCATCCCACGGTCGCTGCGGCTTCAATGGCTTCATTCGGGGTCAATCACCAGTCGTTAATGCGTCAGTACTCTCATTATGCCGCGGCCTATACACAAGTGAAGGACGGGTCCAACGGCCAGGTGACTGTGGACCGATGGGGCCACGTGGTCCTGGACTACAAAATAAGTGATAACGATTTGCAGGCGGGACTCAAGGGCCTGGGCAGAATTGCGGAAGCCTTCTTTGCCGCCGGAGCCAAGTCCGTAATGACCACTCACAATCCCTCCTTGATTCTCCAGAACGCAGATGAGGTCAAAAAGATTCTCAATACGCCCACTCGCGGAAATGATCTCGCCCTTTTCTCCGCCCACCCGCAAGGGAGCTGCCGCATGGCAGCCGATCCGGCCCGTGGCGTGGTCGACAGTTTCTGCCGCTCCCACGACCTTCAGAATCTCTTCATTTGTGATGCCTCGGTCTTCCCTACCTCCATTGGTGTGAACCCGATGATCACCATCATGGCCCTGGCCGACCGCTGTGCCGCTTACATCATCGAAAACAAGCAGAAGCTGCTGAACGCTCCCTAGTAGAACGAGTCGGAACAAAACCCAAATATTATTAGGAAGCCAGGAAATCGGCGGACAGGCTGTGGATCGACTCCTCTGCGGAGGGATCACCAGACTCTCTTGCAATTGAAAATTTCTCACCTCCTCTATTCCTGGCCTCCTAATGATGAATTTCCTTGCTCTTGTCGGTACAAATTCTGTTGATGAGTTACCACTCACAGAAGGCCTCTGCTCTTCCCTGGCACCTGACACCCGGCACCCGACACCTGCTCCTTCACGCTACCTATAACCTAAGACCCATCACCTAAATCCTTTGTCACTCTTCACGTCTTCGTGTTAAAAAGGCGATCATCGAATCGCAAGGGAGATCGCAATGAAAATCCTGGTACTCGGCGCAGGAATGATGGGGACCGCGGCGGCATGGGATTTGGCTCGCTCGCAGGGTGTGGAGCGGGTGGGCATCGCCGACGCTGATGGCGCGGTACTGGCGAGGGCGGTGAAGCGGATTGGAAAGAGTAAGGTCCGAACGCATCGGCTCGACATCACCCATTGGCCAAAGGTCACCGCCCTGATGCACCGTTACGACGCCGCCATTGGAGCGGTTTCCTACCATCACAATTTCCAACTGGCACAATGCGCCATCGAAGCGGGATGTCATTTCTGTGATCTGGGCGGAAATGACCGGATTGTGGCGAAGGAGTTCTCGCTTCATGCGTCGGCGCAGAAGAAGGGCGTCCGGATCGTTCCCGACTGTGGCCTTGCCCCCGGCATGGTGTCGATTGTCGTCGCCGAGGGGCTCCGGCATTTTACCCGCGTCGACTACATCCAAATCCGGGTTGGAGGGCTGCCGTTGCATCCGAAGCCCCCGCTCAACTACCAACTTGTATTTTCAGTGGGGGGACTCATTAATGAGTATGTCGAGGAGGCGCGGGTTTTGGAGAATGGAAAGATTACATTGGTAGAACCGATGACGGGTCTTGAAACTCTGGTCTTTCCACCCCCTTTTGGAAACCTGGAGGCTTTTTATACTTCGGGCGGGGCTTCAACCTTGCCCCTCACCTTGAAAGGCCGCGTCCGAGAACTCAATTACAAGACCATCCGCTATCCGGGCCACTGCGAAAAATTCAAGACCCTGATCGACCTGGGATTAACCTCAAGCAATTCCATCCGGATCGAAGAACGGACCATCGCTCCCAGACAGATTCTGGAGCGCCTGCTCGTTCGAAGACTCCCCGCAGGAGAGCCGGATTGCGTTCTGATTCGGGTGACCTTGCGGGGAACACCCATTCGACTGACTGCACCGAGGGGGGGGAGAAAGGCGCGCGTGACCCGATCGGGGGGTCCCCTGCACGAGATCTCCTACCAGCTCATCGATTATTATGATCCCAAGACCAAGTTGACTGCCATGATGCGCACCACGGCATTCCCCGTCTCCATCGTCGCCCAAATGCTATGCCGCGGCGATGTCAACAACGGCCGCTACGGCGTCCTACGGCAGGAGAATTCCCTGCCGCCCGCGGTTTTTCTCAATGAACTCAAGGCGCGGGGGATTTGCTTTGAGCGGCATGCAAAATAGGGTGACGGCCGCATCCAGCCGTGGCGGCAGGGCGTCTGGGGGAACTGAAGAGACTCATGATTCACTGGCCTGTCTCTCCGTTTGAACGATTGATGATGATAGAGTATCGGGACGTTGTCCAGAGATCCGGAGAGAGTCAGCGGCTATGCCGCTCATTATTGCGGTAAGCCTTCGGCTTACCGTCACTGGACCTTATTTTTCTTTTTTGAATGGGGCGCTGGGGCCCGCCGTCCCGCGAGGCGGGACGGCGGGCCCCAGCGTAGAATAATTAGGGGAAGATCAAGCTCCCTCGGCAAGGCCAAGCTTTTCGGCCCGGCAAGGTGGGAGGGGCCAAGCCGCAAAGTGTGCTGATTTCCCATTCGACAGGCTTTTCTGTCACTATACTTCCTTGTCCTCACTAATAAAAATTCGAAGGATCGGAGTCCAAACTGACTCTCATGCATCTATGGCAACCGCCTATCATTTTTGCTGCTGCCTTTGCCGCGGGAATGGTGAATTCCGTCGCGGGCGGAGGCACCCTCATCTCCTTTCCGACGCTGGTATGGCTGGGGCGCAATCCCATTCTTGCGGATGCCACGAACGCCGTCGCGCTCTGGCCCGGTTCCTTTGCCGGGATGGTCGGGTTTCGCCGCGAGTTGAAGGGAAGCCGCCGCTGGTTCCTTTTGCTTATTGCACCCTCCCTTGTGGGCGGCGTTTTCGGGGCCATTCTTCTCCTGCACACTCCTTCTAAGAGTTTCTCGAAGGTTGTGCCTTACCTGATCCTGCTGGCGACTTTGATTCTGGCGACTCAGGAATTGATCACCCGGAGGCTGTACCGCGAGGCCAACGCAGGGGGGAAGCCATCCCGCCACGGCACGATCGGAGCGGTCCTCTTTCAATTTCTTGTGGGGGTATACGGGGGCTACTTTGGCGCGGGGATGGGGATCCTCATGTTGGCGGCGCTGGGACTGCTCGGTCTGACCGACATTCACCAGATGAACGGAGTGAAAAACTTTCTCGCCTTCTCCATCAACGGGATTGCGTCCGTTTACTTTATCGCCTCAGGAGCCGTCCTCTGGACCGATGCCATCCTGATGATGATCGCCGCCACGCTGGGCGGTTATTCCGGCGCCGGCCTCGCCCGCCGCGTCGGCCGCCCCGCCGTCCGCTACTTCGTCGTCACCGTTGGATTAGTAATGACGCTCTCCATGTTGGTGTTCCGGCGATAGCGGTCCGCGGTGGGGCAGACGTCCCGTCTGCCCTTGTCATATCACTCGTGCTTTCATAATTTGGCGCATCCGTAAATGGTGTGGGTTCGTGAGATTTTAGAAGACGCGATTAACTGCAAAGACCGGGAAGGAGGCGCAAAGGCCGCAAGAAACCACGCATCTCTCACCGGACATCCCTTCTTCTTGCGCTCTCCGCGCCTGCTTGGCGGACTTTGCGGTTTGCTTTTACCCACAACAAGCTCTGGAGCTCCGAATATTAGACTTTGAACTTCCCTGTTCCCCATCACCTAAATCCTACGACCTCTGCGTCCTTCACGCCCCTGCGATGTGTCAGTAATTGTCGAGTGTCGTTGCCTGACCCCAGAGCAGTCCTCATCTGCAATCCCGCGTATTAGGATCCCGGGGTGCCGCAGGCATGCGTTCTTTGCATGCCTGCGATCAGATGGAGAGAGGAGAGCCACAACACCACCCCCCCAGAGATTCAACCGAGTTCATTCCGGATTGAGCATAGCCGACTTGCCGATTCGTTTTCCCCGAATCCGTCTGCGTAATCCGCGAAATCTGTGGATAAAACAAATGTCGAATGTCGGTGCCTGAAGAATGACAAGCGAAAGGCTGGCAGTGGGTAGCCCCGTTTATGTCGAAGCCGTTCGGTAGCAGTTGGAACCGAGAGCAAAAGGAAGGGACGTGATGTCCGCCTAGGCGGGTTGCCAGTTGCGGGAGGACGAAGCGGCTTATTGGGATAATCTTGAGGGCGAAAAGTAGCGTTTAAGCCTCAAAAATACCCGGTTTGGGGATTTGTTCTCTTATTCTAATGCAACTTAGAGTGGTCCGACCCGATGATGTGGTCACCAATCTCCCATCGCCGGTTTGGACCAAAATCCGCGACTGTTCCTATTTGTCCTTGTCACCTTTCTGTGAATCCATCTGAAGAATGGGTTGTTTGGGGGCTTTTCTCGTTGCGATACCAAATCTACGGTGTATAATCCATATGTGTTGAATTTCAATGCATTTTCTCGCATTGAAGTAACAACAGGACCATTCCCCGAGGCTCCGCATTCTGCACCTTTTGATTCTCTCAGAACGAAGTAGGCAAGGAATTCATTTTTCTGATGAGCGATACTTCCCCCGTACACGTGGGCCAAGTCATTAAAGGCGCGCTGTTCAACGAACCGATGCGGGTGGAGACCGTTCGCCCAGGTGGAAACGATAGCTGGACATTGGGGCTCGTTGGGACGCATTCAGATCGCTTCCGGAATGTGACTCTCACCCACAAAGATATTCAAACCCTGACAATTCTCGATAAATCTGCAACCTACAACGGGGATGCTTCCCTCCTCCGCTTGGGACTCCAGGCTTACGCGCTGGGAATCGCTTTTGAGTTCGATCCCTACTTCGGCCTTTCCATTTCTCGCGTTGACCCTCTACCGCACCAGCTCGAAGCCGTATACGACTACCTTCTCAAACTTCCTCGTGTACGGTTCTTGCTGGCTGACGATGCAGGTGCCGGCAAGACGATCATGGCAGGCTTGCTTATCCGCGAGCTTAAGCTTCGCGGGTTGGCCGATCGCATCCTAGTTGTTTGTCCCTCAAACCTCACCTTCCAATGGCAACGTGAGCTTAGAGAAAAGTTCGACGAGAAATTCCAGGTCCTGAAGGGCGACTCCATCCGCGATCAATTTGGGGTCAATCAGTGGATTGAACAAAAGCACGTGATCACTTCCCTGGACCTGGCCAAGCGTACCGACATTTTACCTGGTCTGCGCCAAGTCCACTGGGACCTGGCGATTGTCGACGAAGCTCATCGGATGTCGTGGACTCCGCCGGCCCGAAAAACTGCCCGTTATGGCTTGGGTGAGTTGCTTCGTGAGACAACGGATCATCTGCTGCTGATGACAGCAACACCCCATAAAGGGGACCCAACCAACTTTTCATTGTTCCTTCAGTTGTTAGATTACGATGCCTACGCCGATGTGAAATCGATTCACGAAGCGATGGAGCGTCGACGCGCGCCTTTTTATCTGCGACGAACGAAAGAAGCAATGGTCTATTTTCCAGAACGACAGAGCGACGGCACCTGGGTGGCGAGGAAGATTTTCACTAAACGCATCCCTAAGACCGTCGACTTTCAGATCGATGGTGTGGAGTTCGAGCTCTATCGCAAAGTCACCCGATTCGTGAAGCAACAGAGTGCCAAGGCCGCGGCTCATGGAGACGATCCTCGCGCCCGCGCTGTTGGATTTCTGATGTCTCTTTATCAGCGACGTCTCGCTTCGAGCACCCATGCAATGTGGCACTCCCTGGAGAATCGCGCCCGAAGACTCCAAACCGGTTTGCAAAAGGCCCAAGAATTAGCCCGCCTCGCGCCGCCTGACCTTCCGTCGCCCGAAGAACTGGAAGAAATGGAAGAAACTGAGCGTGACCGCCTTGAGGAGATGCTGGAGGCAATCACTTTAGCCGGCAATCCCGAACAGGTTCATGAAGAGATTCAGCAATTGAAAACCCTTGCGCAGGACGCCAAGAATGTGGAGGAGTCAGCGACCGAAGCGAAACTCTCTCGCCTCAAAGGGCTTTTGCAGGAAGAGGGATTCTTCGATCATCCCGAAAAGCGTCTTCTCCTCTTCACGGAATTCCGAGACACGTTGGACTACCTCATGGATTGCCTCAAAGAGTGGGGTTTCCGCGTAGGCTGCATCCACGGCGGAATGAAATCCGGTTCACGCGACGAACCGAACACACGGCTTTATTCAGAACAGCAATTCAAGGATAGTGAAATCCAGATCCTCGTGGCAACAGAAGCGGCTGGTGAAGGGATCAATCTTCAATGCTGTCATATCCTCTTCAATTACGACATCCCCTGGAATCCCAATCGTCTGGAACAGCGAATGGGGCGGATTCACCGTTATGGCCAGCAGTTTGATTGTCTGATCTTTAATTTTGTTGCGACCAACACCATCGAGGGTCGCGTTCTGCAGCGGTTACTGGAAAAGCTCCAGGAAATCCGCAATGCCCTTGAAGACGATGCGGTTTTCAATGTGGTCGGAGAAGTTTTGCCCGCCGCTCACATTGAGCGCGTTCTTCGTGATTACTATGCCGGAAAGCTGGGAGACGATGACCTCGAAGACCGGTTGTTGAAGAACGTGGATACCAACCAATTCCGTGCCATCTGCCAGAACGCGCTTGAAGGCCTGGCCACCAAAAAGCTCAACTTGGAAATGCTCATTGAGCGCCGAGCCCGGGCACAGGAACGCCGGGTAGTTCCCGAAACCATCGCGCGTTTTATTCGAGATTCAGCAGAACAAGTGCCTCTCGCCTTGAAACCGGTTTCTGCCATGCCTCACACCTTTGAGCCTGCGAAGACCCCGTCGGTTTTGCATAACTATGAGGTTCAGCCAGATTGGAAGCTGTCGGCACTCGCTACGCGCTACCCACGCTTTTCAACCGATCGTGAAACAGCGGAGAAAAACAACCTCGAATGGGTGACGCCGGGGCACCCCCTTTTTGAAGCACTACGCAGGCACAGCCTTGGTCTTGCCCAAGAAGCTTTTTCCAAGGGGGCCTGTTTCTACTCCCTGCAACATTCTTCCCCCGCTCGGCTTGATTACTATCGAGCGCGGGTGATTGACGGCTTGGCACAAGTGGTTCATGAGCGGCTTTTCGCAGTCGAACTGGCTGATGGGCAAATTCGGCTTCAAGAGCCGAATATCATTGGAAATTACACACCCGCTTCTGCTGATGCCGATCTCCCACCGGTTGTTTCACTGCCCGAGGACATCGATTGGCTGAATGTGAACGCGTTGAACCCGTTCTTGGAAGAGGTTCGTTCAGAGCGAGTTGCCGAAGTGGACCGAATTGGTCAACACATTGAACTCTCTTTGACGGAACTCTTGCAAAAAGCTGATGAAGAAATCGGTAAAGCTGCGGGCGATGTGGAACAGAAATTACAAGGCTCAGAAGGCCGTCTCGCGCAAGCCGAGACGCGCCACGCGGAACTGTTGACGCGGCGAGAAAAGCGGCGACAGGAATTGGCCAGTCAACGCGCCCTATCACTACAGGCGGTCGAACGCATCGCAAGCGTGCTCGTCCTTCCGCATCCCGACCGCGATGCTCCGGAGATTCGACGCCTGCAACCCGATTACGAGACTGAAGCTACAGCTATGCGGGTGGCTATCGAACACGAGCAATCCCTCGGGCGGCAAGTCAGTGATGTTCATGAGAAGAATTTGGGATACGACATCACAAGTTTGGATATGAGTTCTGGAGAGTTACGACTTATTGAGGTCAAAGGTATCGGTGAAGCCACGGGGACAGTGCTCTTGACTCCAAACGAACGGCGAGTCGCTGAAGATCGGCGTGATTGCTACTGGTTGTACGTCGTCACCAACTGCAATACAAAGCCTCAACTTCAGGAACCGATTGGCGACCCTGCCCGCTTTAAATGGCACGAAGTGAAGAAGGTCGATCACTATTGGTTGGAGGTTGATGCCATCACCAGGCCAATGAAAATTCGAGAGGGGTCCCCGCCCTTTGGGGGTGCGCAGAAATGATGACACTTCGAAAACTGACGCAGGGGCTCGATTCAATTCCTGCAACGACCGCTTGGTATCTGGCGGACCTTGGAGAAGCCCGCGGAAAGCAGGAGTTGTTCGTCAAACAGTCCCCACAAAAACTGAAAATCTTGCGCGAGCATGCTCTTATCGAAAGTGCCATTTCTTCGAACCGCATTGAAGGGGTGGAGGTGGACCAGAAGCGCATCGGCACAATTCTTTTTGGAAAGTCACATCTGCGAGACCGCGATGAGCAGGAGGTTCGCGGATATCGAGATGCGCTCGCGCTCATACATGAAAAAGGCGCAAAGCTATCCATTTCCGAAAAGACAATCCTGCGGCTCCACGCCCTTGCTCGCGGAAGCATTGGGGACGCAGGAAAGTACAAAGAGAAAGATGGTGACATTAGTGAGAAGTATCCCGATGGCCGTGTGCGTATCCGTTTCAAGACGGTCTCCGCCGCAAAAGCGCCTTCTTTCGTGCAAGAGCTCATTGAAAACTGGGACGAATGTCTGGTGGCGCGATCGGCTCACCCTCTCATCGCCCTAGCCGCCATGAACCTCGATTTTTTGTGCATTCACCCTTTTCGCGACGGGAACGGCCGTGTCTCCCGGTTATTGCTTCTGCTGCAATGCTACCATCTGGGTTACGAAGTGGGCCGTTACATCAGCTTGGAGCGTCTCATCGAGCAGAACAAGGAGCGTTATTACGAGACCTTGGAGCAAAGTTCCCACGGCTGGCACGAGGGAAAGCACGATCCCTGGATTTACATCAATTACATCCTCTTCATTCTCAAGAACGCCTACCGGGAATTTGAAGAACGCGTTGGACAGATCAAGAGCCCTCGCGGTGCAAAAACAGCCCTTGTCGAAGCGGCTATTGAGAGCTTCACCGATAGTTTCAGTTTATCGCAACTGGAATGCGCTTGCCCGGGCGTGAGTCGTGACATGGTGAGAAGGGTATTGCGGAATCTTCAGAAGGTGGGGAAGGTCGAGTGTCTTGGGTTTGGCCCCGGGGCCTCTTGGAGGAGGAAAGAGGGTATTACTCCTAAATGGGGGTAATAATGAGGGTAATACTAGATGAATGAACGGTTGGTTGTAGGCCGGGTCCCCCGACCCGGTGCTGTTGAAAACTGGCAAGATCGCGCCGAGGCGGACGGCCTACAACTGGCGCACACGAGATCCTGAATCGCCAGAAAAATCAGTGTCACGGACTCACCGAAGGTCAGAAGGAGGCTTGCTTTATGTCCATTACCTCAGAATCGAAGATCTCAATTCCCTTGCCGGGCAGATCCCTGCAGCAGATGACCAACTTTGTCGCCATTGCCGAGACGAGCAATCAGCCAGAAGTCCTTCGAAAATTGATCCTTCATACGCTGTTCACATTCGAACAGGAGAAAGCATCAACTATTCAGGAGGTTGCCGCTATCCTGGAGACAATTTTCGGTTTAGCAATACCTAATCATCAGGTTCAGGAAGCCTTTGATAATCTGAAATTCACAGGACAGATTCAAGAACCCTTTGGCACAACTTACGTCCTTTCGCAAGACGTTCGAAAAGAAGTGAAGGAACGAATTGATCGAGCGTCTCAACTGCAGGAACAGGTTAAGATGCAGTGGCTGGCCGAAATTGTTGGCCAATTCCCTGGTCTAGACTTAGACATGGCATGGGAAGCTCTGAGGGACTACCTTGCAACGGCATTTCTCCGGCATGGAATTCAAGTTGCAGCATTTCTCGATCCCTCTGTTGGGATTCCAGAAGAATACGCAACGAGCTTATCAACTCTTCTTGCTGATGCCGTGCGATCTAAATTTGATCTGATTCACCATCAAGGCGCGACGCATGCGCTATCGAATTTCTTGGCGAACGCTGGAAAGAATTTGGAAAGGGCTCTGTTCATATCAGAATGCGCCGATGGTGCGGCCAACTTTTTTTCGTTAGCCGTATCGCCGGAAGTTGCGACGCGATTCCGGGAGAAACTCAACGCAATTACGCTGTTTTGCGATACAAACTTCCTTTTTGGTATTCTCGACCTCCACGTGCATCCTCTTGTACAGGTTTCAAATGAGTTATTGGGCGCAATTGCTAAACATTCACTTCCCCTTACACTGCAATATCACACAGAGACGTTTCACGAGCTCCTCTCTTCGATATCACATTATGGAGACATCCTCCGCCGACACAAGTGGTCAAGAGCACTCAGCCGGGCAGCCACAACATCTCACTTTATGTCAGGTGTTGAACTTAAATACCACCAGAAGAACGTGGAAACAGGGATTGATGTTGACGATTTTCTACGGCCCTATCAACACGTAGATGAGCTTCTGAGGGAGCGGAGCATTAATGTATACAATCCGCGAACAAATAGACTGATGGAACGTGCCACCCTCGAAGCTGAGTACAAGGAATTCTTACATCGACTGCGCAAGGACAAGCCTTATATATTGATAGCTCACGATGTTGCTGTGTTGGACTGCGTCCGTTCTCTACGGAATACTCTTCAGTCGACCCTCGAAGCTGGCACACTGCTCGTGACCTGCGACTATGTATTATACCGATTCGACAGCGAGTCGAGTCGCAATGCAAAGACTTCGGCATCCGTTGTCTTGCCGAATGTCTTGTGGCAAGTCCTTCGGCCTTTTATCCCAGCCAGTCAAGATTTCGACCGGTCTTTTGCTGAAACTTTCGCCATTCCAGAATTCAGAACTATTGGGAGTGACGCATCCAAAGCCTGCTCGAAAATGTTAGGCCTCCTTGCTGCATACAAAGACTTTCCCGAGGAAACAGCGGCAAGGTTACTATCGAATGATATGTTGATAAATTCGCTGCGTACTGTCGAAGATGATGAGCAGTTCCGAGAACAGGTGGAGTCTGCCATCGCAGCCGAGAATCAAGTTCTTCTCGAGGAGCGGGCGGCCTTGGCAAAGCAAGTCGAGTCCTTGAAGGCCGAAAAGGAACGAGCCGAGCTCGAGGTCGGAGAGGAGAAGCATTTGCGTACCGATGCGGAGACACGACTTGCAGGAGTCGAAATGCGCAGCATCGAAGTGTCCAAACAACTCGAGATTGAGCACAACAACCTTGCGGAAGCTAATTCGTGTATTCAGAAGCTTGAGCAGTCAGCGAGAGACTGGGAAAAAATGGAGGCGCACAAGCGGCTCGTTAGGTCTGCGATTGGAAGGGCAGCCTTAGCATTTGTTATCTTGGTTGTTATCGAGGCAGTCATCGGATTGCTTGTATGGCGTTATGGAGAAGGTCACAACCTGTTTCAAAAGCTCACCAGTGCTTGGCCTTGGCTGGCCCTTGGCTTCACTTCAGTGGCAGTTCTGTATCCCTTTCTCATGGGTAGGGATCGTATGCGGATGCTCAAGTGGTGGAAGGGAGAGATCGACTCTTGGAGATGAAATGCGGATGATCCCAAGGGAATGTAAGCGCCTTGCCGAAGTTGACTTTCCCATAGCAGTGGTCTCGAAACATTCTGCTCGAGAGAAGTCGATTCGGCATGGGCATCCGTCGACGCTTCATTTGTGGTGGGCGCGGCGGCCGTTGGCAGCGTGTCGGGCGATGCTCCTCGCTTTGCTGTTGCCAGATCCATGTGACGATCACTGCCCGCAGGATTTTAAGGAGAAGGCACGAAAGCTGCTGCGACCACCAGTCCATCCGAAGGTTGGTCCTGACGAGAAAGAGTTGCGGGTGGCGCTTCTCAAGTTCATCGGTGATTTCTCCAATTGGGATCTTGCCTCCGATCCGACTTACCTTGATGTTTCGCGGAGCTTGGTCAAAGCCGCTCATGAAGAGATGCCGTTGGTAGTCGATCCCTTTGCCGGAGGGGGTTCGATTCCACTTGAGGCGTTGCGCTTGGGCTGCGAGGCTTTTGCAAGTGATCTAAATCCCGTCGCGTGTCTCATTCTCAAAGTCATGTTGGAGGACATCCCACGGCATGGGCCTGAACTCGCTGAAGATCTCCGTCGGATCGGGATGGAAATCAAGAAAAAAGCAGAGAAGGAGCTGGCCGAGTTCTATCCCAAGGATCTGGATGGTGCCGCTCCTATTGCTTATCTTTGGGCGCGAACCGTGAAGTGCGAGGCACCGAATTGCGGAGCAGAAACCCCCCTTGTAAGGTCATTCTGGTTATGCAAGAAGGAAGATCGCAAGCGAGCCCTCCGGTACAAGATCTTTCGGTCGGGAGGGCGTTCCATCAGAATAGATTTTGAAATTTTCGAACCACATGGAGAGGGCGACGTTCCTCCGAGAACTGTTCAGCAAGGTCACGCAACCTGCTTAGCATGTGGCAGTATCCTGTCCAGAGATCGAGTACGTGCACAGTTGGCCGCTCAACGCGGCGGCGCTGATGTCGTGTTTAATGACAAGGGTCAAAGGGTAGGGGGTGCGATTCTCTTGGCTGTCGTCGGCATGAAGCCGGGAGAGCAAGGACGTCAATACCGCTTGGCCCGGAATTTCGATTACCAATGTATTCAAGACGCTTGTATAAAGATAAAAAAGATTCTTGGCACAGTGACAGACCAGGGTAACTCCCTTTTGCCCACAGAAAACCTGCCTTCGCCCGCAAATAATAAGTATTCAGTGGATGGGCTTTACTACAATTTCTTCCCGCAAGTTAGGTACGGCCTTGAAACATGGGGTGACTTCTTTAATGTTCGACAAAAACTGTCCCTCGCAGTTTTTGCAAATCTCATCAGAGAGCATTCTGAGACCATTCCGTCTCTTGTTTTGGCTTTAGGCAAACTTGTTGATCTGGCGAATACCGTCTGCCCATGGGAGCCTATTGCCGAGTGTCCACGGAATGTGCTGTCAAATGGTCGGATTAAGCCCTCTTGGAGTTATGCGGAGGGAGTACCGATTAGTTCTTCGAGTGCTAGTTTTGAAAAATGTATCGAGAATCTTGTCGCCGGATTGACTGCCACGATTGTCAATGTGCATCCCGGGAGTGTTGAACAAACCACTGCCCAGCACTCTCCCCTCCCAGACCACTCCGCTGATATATGGTTCACGGACCCGCCTTACTATGATGCCATTCCGTATGCAGCTCTTTCGGATGCCTTTTGGGTTTGGATAAAGCGTGCTTTGCCAAAACCTGGATTACTCCAACTCAAGACGGAGGGCGAAGAAGGATTGACACCAAAGTCTTTAGAGATCATCGACAACCTTGAGTTGTTACGTGGCATAAGGAAGGACAAAGCCAAAGCCGCTGGGATTCCAGTCAAGGATCGTGAATTCTTCGAAGTCAACATGGCTTCAGCCTTCAAAGAAGGGTGCCGCATTCTAATGAAAAACGGTATTGGATGTGTTGTCTTTGCACACCAGACGACTGAAGGGTGGGAGGCCTTGTTGTCTGGGATGATTCGGGGTGGGTGGGTGATCAAATCTTCGTGGCCTATTGCCACTGAAATGGCGCACCGTCTGCGAGCGAGGGATTCTGCCGCGCTTGCTACAAGCGTGCACCTCGTCTGCCGTCAGCGCCAAGATGACTCGCCGGTTGGGGACTGGGCCGATGTGTTGAGCGAGTTACCGAAGCGTGTTAGCGATTGGATGGAGCGCCTAGAATCCGAACACATTCGCGGTGCAGATTTGGTTTTTGCCTGTATCGGACCAGCACTAGAGATCTATAGTCGCTATTCGAAGGTCGTGGATGCCGAAGAACGAGAGATCCCGCTGGGTGGAGACCCAGAGGCTCGTGAGCCTCATCGCAGGGGTTTCTTAGCTTATGTGTGGGAAGCGGTCGGGCGTGCTGCTCTCGAGCAAATCTTAGGTACTGCTGAAGCGCGGGCGCGGAATAGTGCTGCGGGCTCACTTGAGGAAGATGCACGCCTAACGGCACTGTTTCTTTGGGCGCTTCAGAGCACTGAGACAGAATCCGGAAATGGGAATGCGGACGAACCTGACGAGGAAGTGTCAGACGACGAAGAGAGCGAGGAGAGTCCCCAAAAGCCCAAGAAGGGTTTCAGCTTGATCTTCGATGTGGTGCGCCGATTTGCCCAACCGTTGGGAATTCACTTGCCTGAATGGGAAGGGCGAATTATTGAAACGAAGAAGGGCGTGGTCCGCCTTTTCCCGGTAATTGAACGAGCCCGGCAATTGTTTGGTGAGGAGGGCGCTCAAGCGGTGGCGGATCGAATTGAGTTGGAACCGCGTCTTCCATTAACAGCTTGGTTGCCAGGATTGGAGCCGACCGCCGGTGCTCCCGAGATTAGACCCCGTAGAGGCGGGCGTCGGGCGGGAATTCGAGTTCCCGATGAGGCACTGCAAAGCCATCGGGGGGCAACAACACTGGATCGTGTTCATGCAGCAATGATCCTCCAAGCCAGTGGACGAGCCAATGCTTTGCGGGCGCTTCTGAAAGCTGAGCAGGAACGGGGTCCGGATTTTTTGAGGCTGGCCAATGCCCTGTCAGCTCTTTATCCACGTGAGAGTGAGGAAAAACGACTTCTGGACGCAATGCTTGTAGCTATTCCAAGGTGAAATCCTTGCCTGACCAAGAGATTCCTCTCAACATTTGGCAAGTGTCCGGTGGGCCGAAAAATCGATCCTATTCAGATGTTTTTCTTCGGTTCGGCGTGGGGCTGATCGGATCGGGGGATCCCGGGCCATGGCGTCCAGACCGGCCCGATAAAGAGTTCGGAGGTAGTTACGTTCGCCGGTTTGCCACATTGCCTCAGATAGGTGATGTAATTCTCCTCAGAACAGGTGTCTCTGTGGTTAAAGCAATTGGGCTTGTTGCTAGTCCATATCAGTATCTTCCTCAATTCGACGATGTGAACGGTTGGGATCTGCAGCATGCACTTCGCATCCGTTGGAGTGTTCTGCCTGAAGAGTACAACTTCGGCGTGAGTGTGTTTGGTAGCTACCCATCGCGATTTTCACGGGTAAATCATTTGGGTGTCGAAGACTATGCCAAACGCTACGTCAAGTCCCCGCCAACGCGATGGCAAACAGCTGACTTGCCCACCCTGCCCCAGGAAGAACCGTTTATCGAATGTGTCCCTGATTTCTTGCAAGGCCTCGTTGCCCAAGTTCAGGACCTTTCCAGCTTGTACTGGGACCGAAGACGTTTTGGAGAACATCCTGGAGAAGACGAGTTTGTTGCCCATTACGTTGTGCCATTTTTGCGTGCGTTGAACTGGCCAGTCGAGTGCATCGCCGTCAAATGGCGACACATTGATGTTTGTGTTTTTCAATCTTTGCCGCGTACAGCGGAGAACAGCGTCTTTATTATAGAAGCCAAGCGAATGGGCCAAGGGATCGAAGGGGCGCTCGCACAAGCTAAACGCTACCTCAAAGAGATTGGAGTGTCGCGAGATGTCGTAGTCACCGATGGAATTCGATACCGCATGTATGACGCACTCCACGGTTTTATCCCTATCGCTTATGCTAACCTGACCTATTTGAAGTCGTCGGCACTGAGGCTATTTGAGCGGATGAAGAGATCTTAGAGGAGGACGCACATGAGCGCTGAACCATGGTACAAAGTGGTGACACCGCGTAAGGAAGTCCGAGAAGGCCGGTCATTCGATCCGAACGAATTTGCCATCCATCTTGAACAAGTGCTGGCCGGGACGGCGCCGGAAGACTATAGGAATCCCGAAAAATTCTTTTCTCGGACATGTTTCACACGAGCCCTCACTGAACACACAGGCATGGTGCTCCGCCGACTCTCCGGAGAAACCGCTAACACGGCTGCTGTTCTGACATTAATTACTCAATTTGGTGGTGGCAAAACGCACACCTTAACCACTCTCTACCACCTGGCTAATAGTGGCGCAAAGGCTACAGATTATCAGGGAGTTTCAGGCCTCCTCCAAGCCGCCGGTTTGTCCTCTGTCCCTAAGGCGAAAGTGGGAGTGTTCGTCGGCAATGCATGGGACCCACAGGAAGGGCGCGAAACCCCTTGGATTGATCTCGCCAGACAGCTTGCCGGGAATGATGGGGTCGCTGCGCTGGGTCCGATTGCCAAGACTGTCCCACCCGGGACTGAATCCCTGAGCAAAGTCTTCGCTCTGGCAGGAGGATCTGTACTCATCCTGTGTGATGAGGTTTTAAATTTCTTGAATCGTCACCGGAACATGGCAGAACATTTTCACTCCTTTATACAAAACCTTACTGTTGCAACGACCGGAACTTCCCACAGCGCGGCAATCGTGAGTCTTCCCCGCAGCCAAGTGGAAATGACTGATTGGGACATTCAGTGGCAGGAGAAAATCACTAAGGTAGTTCGGCGTGTCGCCAGAGATCTGATCGCTAATGATGAAGCTGAAATCAGCGAAGTTGTTCGACGTCGGTTGTTTGAGGACTTGGGGGGTGAGCGAATCCGCAAGAACGTGGCTAAAGCCTATGCCGATTGGTGCTTTGAACGGCGCGCGCAGCTGCCGCCTGAGTGGACCGCCGTGGACACGGCAACAACTGAATCGAAATCCAGGGAATTCCTGCAAAGTCGCTTCGAAGTTTGTTATCCCTTCCATCCCGCAACGCTTTCAGTGTTTCAACGAAAGTGGCAGGCGCTGCCACAGTATCAGCAAACGCGTGGAACATTGGCCATGCTGGCCCAATGGATTTCTTGGGCCTACCGCGAGGGATATCAGCGGGCGCGCAGGGAGCCATTGATCACCTTGGGTTCTGCTCCACTAGATGTGATGGAGTTTCGCAGTGGTGTCCTTGGGCAACTCGGGGAGCCGAAATTGCAGGCAGCGATCGAAGCTGATATTTCCGGAGCACAATCACACGCACGAGCGATCGATGCGGATACGAGCGGGCCGTTACGGGACATCCATCGCCGCGTGGGGACAACAATTTTGTTCGAATCCTCAGGTGGTCAAGTGGACAAAGTGGCTCATCTTCCCGAACTGCGATTTGCGCTTGGTGAGGTCGAGCTCGATACCACCTCAATCGATAACGCCGCCATGGCCCTGGAGTCGAAATCATTCTTCATACGTCGGGTGGGTTCCGACGGATTTCTGATCCGCCATCAGCCAACCTTGAAAAAGGTTGTCAGCGACCGTCGCGCCTCACTTGATGAAGATGGCGAGATCAAACCGGCAATGCGCACTCTCGTGGAAAAAGAATTTCAACAGGGAGCAACTCTGCCCATGGTCCGATTTCCAAATGATAGTTCCTCAATTCAAGATTCGCCCAAACTGACTCTTGTCCTGATGGATCCGGAACTGGAATGGGCTGGAAACGGTGCCTTGCGACTGAAGATCGCGGAATGGAGCAAAGAACGAGGAAAATCACCAAGGCTTTATCCTGGTGCACTGGTCTTTTGTCTTAAGAAGCCGGGACGGGAACTTCGAGACAAAGTGGAATTGTGGCTCGCGTGGAAGCGGGTAGCCAGGGAAGTCGCTGAGGGTACTTTGGGAGGAGAGTTTGATCGCGCGGAGCGGTCTGACATTCAGTCGAAAGTGAGTGATGCGGAAGACGATGCTATCGATGAAGTGTGGGCCGGTTATCGCTATGTTGTTTTGACTGACAGCAACGAACCCGACGGGTTAAAAACAATCGACCTGGGCGCCGGCCATGCGAGCGCTGCTGAAAGTTTGTGCGGAAGGGTTATCGGCGCCATGAAATCGAGTTCGCTGCTTAACGAATCGGTCGGTGCAGGATTTATCGACCGCCACTGGCCTCCAGCCTTGAAAGAGTCGGGCGCATGGCCATTGAGCAGCCTTAGGCAAAGTTTTTTGAACGGTTCGCTGACCCGCTTGTTGGATCCAGACACCGTACTACGTTCCAAGATTGTTGAATTCGTCGGCCATGGAGACTTCGGATTGGTCTCCGGACTCAAACCCGACGGTTCGTACGACCGCCTGTGGTTCAACGAACTCATTGCCCCCGAAGAGGTGATGTTCGAGTCCGGAATCTTTCTGTTGAAGAAATCAAAGGCTCAAGAGATGAGGAGTGGAATCCAAAAACCGTCCTCTCCCCCCACGGCGATCGCGGGCGACATGAAACATCCCTCGCAAGAGCCGCTGGTGCTCGAGCCAACGGCCGCGCCCAATGCGCGGATCGCCGTCCTGCCAAAGACACTGCGCATTACTGGGACAGTTCCACCCGAGATCTGGAATCGACTCGGAACGAAGATCATCCCCAAACTCAGATCCGGGACAGATCTGAAAGTTGGCATCGAATTTACAGTTACCTTAGCCCCAGATGTGGCGCAATCGGTGATCACGGAACTTCGTCAGGCTTTGCAGGATTTAGGGGTAGCGAACAACGTAAAGATTGATCTTACCTGAGTATAGAAAAGATCACGGAGGACCAAAAGGGGTCGGGCTGCGACAATCGACAAAACCGGACGAGGATGATCGGGCGGGATTGTTCTCTGTACGATTGGTCATCCAATTGTCGAATGTCGCAGCCCGGCCCCTTTTGTCCTCTATATTTTATCATTTTCTATAGTTGCGCCCGTACGGATCTGTGCAGGGGGTGCCCGGCGATGGGTATCGCTACCGCCACCCTTCTCTCTTTTGCAACCCTGGATGGGGCAATCCAACAGATTGGCTCCCAATTGAAGAATAGGCACACCCAGACCCGGGTTGTGTCCTCGATTTCTTTACGTGATCCCGACAATTATTCAGTTCCGAAGATATAGTGATTTATGAATCGGTTCACCTTATCTAGAATTCTCAGTTGTGCAGCAACTGTTTCCGAAGGAGGATTAAAGAACGAAGGTTCCATCAGAATATTGATATCAGATCTGGTCTGAGGATCTTTTACAAAAATGTTGATCGCGATGGACTGGGCCTTATCTTCGAGTAGATTTTCGACGCACCCCGCAGGAATACCTGTAATTACTAAACCGATGATACAACTGAATGCGTTTTTGGCCGCCTCCTGCCCCGGCGTTTCGCCCGTGGCAGGACTTGTAGTAGGCAATGGACGGGGAACCGTGGGGGACCACAGAAAAGCAACTTGTGGGCTATTGCTGTCAGGGGCAAGACCTGAATGGTCAGCAAGAAGGACAGGATTGTTATGCGCGTACAGGAAGCGATGCTGGGTTAAGGGAAGGATGACTAAGCCGCGGAAGGGGTCTTTCGAAGTCAGTCGGCCGACATTCGGGTCGTAAAACCTCGTCCTCAAGAAGTAGAGCCCCGTCCCCGGATCGAGCGCCTCGCCGGTGAAGCGGAACTTGTTTCTCGTGCCGAGCTGCGGGCCGGGAGCGGACAATTCCGGTTGACCCCACGCGTCGTACACATATCTTCCCGCGAGTTTCCCGGCGGGATCGGTTAGCCCGACAACGCTTCCGAGCCCGTCGTAGTGATAGAAGAAGTCGAACGCGGGACCCGATTCAGAAATGAGCCCAAGGCCGTAAGCATAGGAGATATCGCCATCAGGCCCGGATTCCTGCAAAACCACGGGCAAGGCCGTCGCCACGTCGTTCAAGTAGCTGTATGTGCCGGTGCCGACCGACTGGGTAATCCGGTTTCCCTCCCCGTCATAAGCAAACGCGCTGCTTACCGCTCCACCGGTTACCGAAGTGAGCCGGTTGGCCGCGTCATAGCTGTAAATCAAAGAATTCCCCGTGCCCGTCTGTGTCTTTGAAGTCTGGTTTCCGTTTGCGTCGTAAGTGAAGAGGGCAGTGCCGGCGGTCAGAAGCCGGTCTGCTGCATCATAAGTGTAATTGATCGAGGTGCCCGGCGCTGTGAGACTCAGCCGGTTCCCCACAGAGTCATAAGTGAAGCGAGTCACTTTAGTATCCACGGCAACTGAGGTCAGCTGATAGAGCGGGTCGTATCCGTAAGACGTAGTTTTTCCGCTGCCATCGGTGACTTGGAGCCGATTACCTACGGGGTCTAACGCATAAGTGAAACTCGTGACTGGGTTATCCACACTTCCGCGATAGCTATTTCGGACTTGGACCAAGCGATTGGCCGCATCATAGGCAAATGCCAAAGCTGCCTGGTTTGGATAGGATGTGCGTGTCAGATTATTTGCCGCATCGTAGCTGTATGTCGTGGCCCGCCCCAGCCAGTCCGTGACGCCAGCGATCCTGTTTGCGGGGTCGAATGAATAGCTCACCACTTTTCCGTCTGGATAGGTTACCGATTGCCGATTCCCGACGCCGTCGTACGCGTAAGTAACCACCTTACCTCCCCGATAGGTTGCAGAGATCAGCCGGTCGAGAGCATCGTAGTTGTAGAGGGTATAGCCGTGGACATCAAGCATTTTCGTGGGCTTGCCATTGGCGTCAATGAAGTACGTCACGTAGTTTGCGTCAGCGTATGCGATATTCACTAACCGATTGAGGGCATTATAGTGGAAACGATTGGTCTGTCCCTTCGCGTCAGTGACGGCAACCACGTTCCCGACCGCATCGTAGACGTACGAGGTCACAAAGGAGAGTGGATCGGTAACGCTCATGAGCCGGTTGAGCGCGTCGTAGGCGTACGAGGTTGTGTCGCCTTTGGCGTTCGTGAAGGTCTCCCGATTGTTGTTCGCATCGTAGCCGTACTGCGTGACGTGCCCCAGCGCATCAGTGACGCTCACGAGATTATTGTTGGCGTCATATGCGTAATTCGTCGCATTCCCATTGGCATCAGTAATTGTCAGGAGATTTCCCACGGCATCGTAGACGATTCGCGTCTGACTGGAGAGCGGATCGGTGATTTTTTCCAAACGACTCAGCGCGTCGTAAGTCGCGGTTGCCTTGTGCCCGTTCGGATCGGTGATCGAAAGCAGCCGACCGATGCCGTCGCAGGCCAGAGTGGTGCTGTGATTAAGGGCATCGGTAATCTGAGAGAGGTTCCCGAAGGAATCGTAAGAGAAAGTCGTGACGTTGCCCCTCGCGTCAGTCTTGGAAGTGAGTTGGCCGACGCCGTCGTAGGCGAAGGCGGTCGTGTTGCTCAGGGCGTCTTGGATAGTTTTCAGGTTTCCATTTACATCGTAAGTGAATGAGGTGGTTTTCCCTTTGGCGTTTGTGGCGGTGAAGAGGTTATTTTTCGCGTCGTAAGTGAAAGAGGTCGTTCTCCCGTAGGGGTCCGTAATGCTTGTGACGTTCCCCAGAGGATCATTGGTGAAGTTCGTCGTCGATCCGTTCTGGTTCGTTGCGCTCGTGCGGTTGTTGTTCGCGTCATAGGTGAAACCGGTTGTTCCACCGAGGGCGTCTGTGATCTGGAGTAGTCTCAGCAGACTGTCATGCGTGTGAATGGTGTTGCCACCGCGAGGATCGGTAATTGTCGTCTGTCCAGACCCGGGTGTGTCGTAGGCAAAGGTCGTCACAAACGCCCGCCCGTTGGTTTGTGAGACAACACGGCTCGCACTGTCGTAAGTGTTTTGGAGGAGGAGTTTGCCGTTCGGCAGGGTGATTGAAGTTACGCGGTGACTTGCATCATAGGCGTAGGATGTGATTCCTCCGTCAGGATCAGTGGACGAGATAAGATCCCCGGCAGAGTCATATCCGAACCCGACCACTCGCCCGACCGGATCGGTGAGCAACACGATGTGGTTTGAAGAATCGTAGCCAAACCTGTTCACACGACCCGCAGTGTCGGTGATCTGCGAGAGATTTCCAACACCATCGTAGCTAAGGACAAGGGAGTTTCCATTCTTGTCCGTGATGGTAGAAAGTTTTCCGGCGGGAGTGAAAATCAGCTGGGTCTGATTTTTCTGGGTGAGCGTGAAAGAGCCGTCCGCATTCTGTACGAGCGTATCGAATGTTCCTCCAAGGCTTGGGGTGAAAGTGCCGTCACTATTCCGCACATAGAAGATATCGTGACCATCGGACCACTCGACTGTCGTAAGACCATCTGGCCTTGTCGAGAGGGAGATGTCGTACGAGTGTGTCCAGCCCGCGCCCAGCGGACCAGAATTGGAGTTTAGTGCGTTATAGGTGCGCTGGAAGACAAACGGCAGGCCGCGAGAAGGGATCATCAAGTCCGTATGCTGGTAGAAATAATTCCCTGTGGCGGTGTTGACCGGGTCAGACGCTTTTGCGGAATTGCCGCTCGGACCCATATTCGTTAATAGTGGCACAGTCCCAGTCCCCGAGAGACTGACGTTAGTGGAGGGAGTGGGCGCGTTACTACTTATCGTGAGCGTGCCGTTAGCGGCTCCGCCAAACAGGGCGTTGAACGTAACAGAAAGCTGCACGCTGTTTCCCGGTGAAATCGGGGCAAATGCTTGAGGCGAGACTGTAAAGGGTCCGCTTAAAGTTGTTATTCCAGTGATGTTCAAATCTGCCGTACCCGTATTCTGGATCGTGATTGGCAGTGATTTTGTTCCACCCACTGCCACGCTGCCAAAATCAACCGAGAGCGAAGCGGGAGTGATGCTAATCTGAGGTTGAGGTGCCGTGGAGGTCCCGCCCTTGGCGACGAAGGCGTCCACCCCGCCACCTCCAATGTCTATAATGCCGGTGGGCATCGTGAGTGTTCCGGTCGGTGATCCCAACGTACCGACAACCGACGCGACTGTGGCACTCTGTGAGCTAAAAATTCCCCCTTCGGTGGCAGACGAACCGGTCGTGTCCTGCCAGCCACCAACATTGTTTGGACCGGACCCCGCGATGAAGATATTTCCCGATTGATCCAATCCCAATGATGAACTGTTCACGCCGACATTTCCGCCCCAACTCTTGCTGGAAAGTAGATTGCCGTTGGGGTCGTACCGCAGGAACATCGCAGTGGAGAAAGAACTACTCATATCAACCACACCGGAGACAACCAGATTGCCGTTTCCCTCAAATGCAAGGCCTGTGGCGGTGTCGTATCCTGACGAGCCCCTCCAGGTTTTGTTCCACAGCAGGTTTCCATCTGCACTAAGTTTGAGCAGAAGAGCGTCAAAGTCGCAGGCACCGTGGTCGCCGAGGCAGTGGCTGGACATCCGCCCCGCAACATAGACGTTGCCAGCACCGTCGACCTTGATTGATTTCGGATTCCCTGCCTCATCTTGGCCGGGGCCCGCCCAATTGCGATTCCAAACTAAATTGCCGGCACTGTCAAACTTGAGCACAAGGATGGTATTGTGGTACGGAGAGACCCAGTAATCCCAGCTTATCCCCGCAAGATAAACGTTCCCATTCCCATCCACGTCCAATGAGTATGCGGTATCATACGTAGCTGGCCCTTTCCACGCCTTGCTCAGCAGAAGGTCGCCATTCGGGCTGTACTTCAACAGAACGGCAGCATCTCCGACGCTATAGCTCTCCGCCGCTACATATACGTTGCCGCTGGAATCGAAACCAATCGAGTAAGCCTGTTCAAAACTGCCTCCACCCCACGTTCTGCTCCAGAGGAGGTTTCCGGAGCTATCGAACTTCAATAAGAGGGCATCGTACCATCCAGCGCCGAAACTTGCCGTGCCCCCAGCAACATACACGTTGCCCGCGTTATCAACGGCAACAGCATAACCATAATCCTCGCCCGGTCCGCCCCATGTCCGGCTCCACAATAAAATCCCCGAACTGCCATATTTCAAAAGCAGAACGTCAGATCCTCCTGCACCGAAGCTGCTTGTTGAACCAGCTAAATAAATACTGCCGCCGGCATCAATGGCCATGGAAGACGCCGAATCGCTTGCGCTTCCGCCCCACGTATGCGCCCAGCTTGGTTCCTGCGATGCGTTCTCAGCCAGGGTTGCGAACCCGCCCACGAGCGTGGTTCGCTGGGAGTCGGGGTTGGTGACAATCACATTGTGGGACCCGATAGGAGAGTCGGGTAAGATATTGATATTGGCAACGATCTGAGCGCTCGTCCGCAAGCTGTACGAATCTACAGTGATCCCTGTCCAACTGAAGGAGAGCATGGCATTAGTATCAAAATTGCTACCGGTGACAGTGAAGTTAGGGATGGTTTGTCCCTGGGCACCTGAGGTTGGCGAGATCGATGCAATTGATGGAACTGGGTTTGCGGATGCGGTTATTGTGTAAAGGTATCCGTGCCCAGTGTTTCCTGAGATGCCGCCGTTGCTAATAATCTTGTTGCCAGAGATGCCTATTGGATATGGCCAGTTCACCCCGGGAAATTCAGTCAGGGTGGTCCAAGTTGTCCCATCGTATAGAAATCCCTGGTCATGTCCGGAGGCGTCAATGTAATAACCAACGATATTATTGCCATCTATGGCTACTGGGGATGTACTCATCACCCCGGGCATGGTAAGAGCAGTCCAGATTCCAGTCGTGATATCGTAAAGAAAACCACTGCTCCCGGCCCAACCAACAATGCTGTTGCCTGAGATACCTTGTGGTTGCGTCCCACTCGCTCCAGGCTTATCAAGGGTGATCCAATTTCCAGTCGTTATGTTGTAGAGGAATCCATGAAATTGCCAATTGAGGAAGCTGCCGGTAATGTAGTAACCAACAATGTTATTGCCGGAAATAGCATTTGGTGTTCCAGGCAGATTGCTCAGGGGGGTTAAAAGGTTCGTTGCTATATTGTATATATTGTAAAGAGAGCCACCTGCAACAAGAATATTGTTGCCGTCGATGCTTCGCGGGGCTCCAGGTAGATTATTCAACGTTGTCCACGTTGCCCCATTGAAGAGGAAATTACCCGCGGAGCAAATGCCAACAATGTTGTTGCCGGAAATAGCTGATGGTGATGTCCATGTCGCTCCAGGCATATCAAGGGCAGTCCATGTACCAGTAGATGCTCGCGTGGGTTCTGCAAGCATTATAAAGCTCACTGCTAGAACGACTAAGCCCTGAATGACCCTGTTTTTATTGTTCATGATGTTTAAACCCTCAGGAGTAGAGAAATTTGCTGCCATACTTAAACAAGGCACAGATGTATCTGTCGGTCGGATTTTGATAGCGGATGTTCAGTTGTGAGCCCGCTGGCGTGTAGCTATTTAATGGCTTGACATCGCCTTCAGCGCTGTAGTCGCTCCAGGGGAGCTTGGGTGTTTTGATGCGGTAATTCAGAATGGTCCGGCTCAACTCGCCATTACTCTGTGGGTCGTGATGATAGGCCCAGACCAGAACGCAGATAGAAAGCCTCCACTTCCTAATGGTGGCTTTCCTCAAAACATTTCCAAGAAATTCTCTGAATATTTGGGGGAAGACAATTCAACCACGTTGATTCGATACGCCACCTACGACCAAAACTGACGGGGAAGTCACTTTTTCAGGATGCTAAATACATAATCAGCAAGTTCTCGACGCTCACCGGTAGAAAGGGTCCCACTCAACATGAGAATGGAGTCACCTTCAGGCAACTGGGCCGGACGTAATTGAACGACAATCACCCTGCCACGCCTGGATGCAATCGGCCTCAACTCATTTTGGCTCCAAAGACCTTTTCCTTCAACTGTCTGGAGCGCAACGCTGTAAGTCTCAAACCTGCTTTCCTCTTCCAGGGCAAGCCGAAATCGAACCCATTCAGCGCTTTTGGGGACGATAAGCCTTCTCGACTCACCGATGTCCCTGCTGAGGCCGGGGAACAGATCAAACGACACGATCGAAGCGCTCATCGGGGTCGAGCGGTTCTGCTCTTTTTCCAGTTGAAGCCGACGACTCCGTTCACGTTCCAGTTCAACCTTCATTTGGTTGCTCTGCGTTTGCTGCTCGATGAATTTCTCCCGTTCTGATTGTGCCTGTCGTTTCAATGCTTCTTGATCGATTTGCAGATTGTTTAACCGAGAGTGAAGGCGAATGGTTTCATCAATAAGCAATGACGTTCCGACCACGACGATCAACCCCCCCGCGATCACTGCAAATCGAACCAACGGCCCTTGGGCCCGGAAGAAGCCGAGAAGCGAATTCTGGCCCCAAGAAGATCGAGCGGCACTTGAAGATCCCTCCGGGTTCAACGCGCGGGTACCGGGACCAAGAGCTTTAATCAATCCTTTGGCAATTTCCACTTTTTCCCGTCTTTGAGGCACCGTGAGATAGGCTTTCTCAAAGAGAGCACGGTCCTCGGCAGAGAGCGCGCCAAGGACGTAGTCGTCGATGAGTTCGTCTTCCACCATCAACAGGTCTTCAAAGCGACGATCATCGGCAAAGTATCCCTCCTCCAGTGCAGCCTTCTCTTCCTCAGGGATTTGTCCGAGCAGGTACTCTTTCATTCTTTGTTCGTCTGCTTTCCGCGGGATGCCGTGTTTTTCTCTCTCCATATAGTTGTGGCCCAAAAATAAAATACATTTCGCCGGATTTCTATTGCAAATCGCAAAAAAGCATTAGCATAGAAAGTCCGGCCCATTCATTACGTGCTTGAATCCACTACCATTTTCGCCTTCCGGCGAAGACAATCTTCGATACACTCCTTCAATTTCCTCCGAATGCGGAGAGCTCGAATGCGCAGGGCGTTCGAGGAAATATTTTCGGTGCCTGTCATTTCTTTTCGCCTCTTTATCTTTTCAGCCTTTTCTACCTGATGATACCGCAGGATCAATTCGCGGCTCTTCAACGGCAACTTGGTCACACATTCGGACAAGCATTCCTCTAGATGCTCTAAAGCCAGCCTTCCTCCCCCATGATCATCCAAGGTGTTTGTGTCCGGCAGGGCACTCTCCTCGCACACCACTGTGACTTGACTTTCTTTCCAGTACTCCATGAGAACATTGGAAGCGACGCCCCGAATGTATCTCTGAATTTCCTCAATGACGACCCCATCCATAATTCTCCTGGCTAGGCGATCCAGTGTCTTGTCGGTGCATTCTCCCGGATGCATACATCCGTTCCACTCAAAGTACTTCATTATTTTTTTGCGAGTACTCTCATAGACTTTTGCCGCGCGGTCCGGATCCGGATCGAGCCTCCGGAGAAGGCCATCAAAGGCCTTTTGGTCGAGAATCCAAGTCTTTCTCTGCACCAATTTCTCAGTCAAAAGATTGTCCTCGTTGAGATCACAGTTGGGGGAGCCATTTGAAAGCCTTGATGCCCTTTCGTCAGTCTAGTGCCTTCCGGAGCCGCATTTACTTCCATTCACCCTGAAGAGTGAACGCCGCCCAGTAATAGGGGGATGCCCATTGCTTTTCTTTCCACAAGGACATCTGCGCTTTCCGTAAGGCTGCGGCGGGCGTCAGGTGCTGCTCTCCGAGCATGGCGTCGTAGAAGCGCGCCATCAGCTCCCCGGTGGCGCGGTCGTCGACCTTCCACAGGCTTGCCATGACGCGAGCCGCTCCCGCATACATAAATCCACGGGTCAGGCCAATCAACCCTTCTCCTTTGATCTCCTTCCCCAGCCCGGTTTGACAGGCGCTGAGGACCACAAGATCAGCCGGAAGATCCAAATTGTAAATTTCATTCAACCGCAGAAAGCCATCTTGCGGTTGCCCCTGCCGGTTGACCAGGGACAACACGAGGCCGGAGAGTTCGGGATGCACACTGTTCAACAATCCATGCGTGGCGAAATGGACAATTCGATACCGGGACAATTCCGGGCCTTTTGCGGCGGCCAAATTGGCTTCGAAATCGAGGTCGGCCTTGCGCTGGTCCTTTGGAACACGATCCAGAATGGCCTCCGCTTCACGGCGGGCAAAAGGCAAACGAGGAATGTGCGCCCCACCTTGTGTCACGCCCGATTCAACGGCCGAGCGTTCAACTTCGTTTTCTATTGCAGAGTTTGAGGCGTTCGACTTGCCCAATGTAGATCCCGCTTGCGACCTTCGGGCACCTTTGACCCGGGGATCATCCTTCTCAAACACCGGGTCAGCGAGGACTGCCACCAATTTTCCTGCTGGTTTACGCGAAGTCATCTCACGACGCAAAACCTCAAGAGTCGACGCCGAAGGAAGATTGACAATCTCATGGTTTGATACAAGAGGTGTCCAACCGCCATGGCGTCCATCGGATGGATCGTCGAATTGCGAGTGCAGAGTCGCAGGGTCAGGGAGTGCCGCAAAAGGAATGTACTGTAGGGCTCCATCTGCAACAATCAAAAGTCGTTTGTTGCCGAGAAGATGGGAGGCCGGACCGAGAACCATCCTCCCCAAAACGGCCGCAGCTACAGGATATTCATCTTCTGCCTGCTTCAACCGTCTTCCCCGGTGTTCGATCGATTCATCCTTGTCCCGGGAGTTGCGTGCGACCAATAGATCATAAACGCGTCGAGACGCTGCCTCGATCTCGGCTCGTTTGGGAAGCCCAAAACTCGCAAGGGATGTCGGTGACACTACCCAAAGGTAGCTATGCTCTTCTCCCAGTGCATACTCAAGAAGTACTGTGTCAGTATCAATTAGACCCTGCTGAATCTCCGTCAAGCGAAGCGGCTGGGACTGTGTCAATGCGGCATAATTTGGATTGGAGGACCGGATGCGATGCTGGACGATCTGATATTCCTTTGATAGCCCCTCAATCTCCTTTTCAAGTCCCTTGGTTTCCTCATGACTCACCTTGCTGAGAGTCAATTGCCTGTAATATTCCGTCTTGGCGTTCAATCGCCGTCGCAGGCTGCGCTCTTGTTCAACCCATAACGGATCCATGCCACGCCTGATCTTGGCCCGGGCCTGGGCCAGGGTATCGAGAAGACTTCGGGCGCGGGCTCGCTCGTTTATCTGTAACGCCTTGGAGCTGTATCCGCCTAAAGGCTTCCTCTCGTCAAGCTTCATCAACAGATCAACATAGAATTCGTAATAGTCATGAACTGAAGCCAGATAAGTGGCTCGAACCTCCTGAATTCCAAGATTGCCGCGAATGGATTCAGCAATCTCAATGACCCGTTTCATTTTCTCGCACGCCGCGATTATCTCGCCCCGGTCTCGGTCGATTCGAGCCAGGTCATAGAGGCTCACGGCTTCACCGTCCACGTCACTGACGGCCTTGCGGATTGGAAGGGCTTGATTCAAGTATTCAAGAGCTCGCTTCTGATCGTCCCTGGCGTAATAGAGCTCGCCGATGTAGGTGAGCGTAGACGCCTCACCCGGGCGGTCACCCACCTGCCGCCAGAGCGATAACGCCTCGTCATAGTATTCGAGCTCCTTTCGGTCATCCTTCAACCTCTGATAAACAAGGCCCAGAGAAGTGAGAGTGGATGCTTCACCGCGACGCTCGCCCATCTCCCTCCGAAGTTGAAGTGCTTTTTGCAGGTTTTCTGCGGCCGCCAGAAGTTCATTGGATGAAATCAGGAGCGTGCCGAGGCTGTGGAGAGCCAGGGCTTCACCATAGCGGTACCCAACCTGGTGATTCAATGAAAAGGACTGGTTGTAATAGTCCAAAGCCCTGTGGTTCTCTCCTAAGGACGCGTAAACTTCGCCAATCTGATGCAGGGCACGTGCCTCCCCCATGAGGTCCTTGGCGGCCCGCCAATACGGCAGGGCGAGTTCAAAGTAATCAAGTGCTTTCTGTTTTTCGCCGACAGATGCATAGATCCTCCCAATCGCAGTGTTTGCAATGGCACGCCCCCGAACAAGATCACCTGGATAATCTGAGGACTCATAGGTCCGCAGGGACTGGAAGGCGAAGTCCAACGCTTTCTCTTTCTCGCCTATGGCGCTGTACACCGAGGCGATATCGTTTAGGGCCCACCCTTGGCCACCCATGCTGTTTTTAAGTTGCCGATAAAGATCCAAGCCCTGATCGAGATAGATGAGAGACTGACGATATTCACTCAGAAACCAATACTCCTCACCAATCGAAGTAAGCATGACCGCTTCCATGTACTGGCCTCCGACCGATCGGAAAATGGGAAGCGCTTGGGAAAAGTAATCGAGTGCTCTCTGGTATTCTCCCTGGGAATGATAAACATTCCCAAAGTGATGAAGGACCATGGCTTCTTTGAACCGATCACCAATGGCGCGCCAGCGTGCCAGCGACTCCTCAAACTTTTGAATAATCTTCGGAAAAAGCTCCGCGTCATTTCGGCGATCCAATACAAAAGCTTCATCCAGGAGTTTCTCCGCTTCACTGCTATCGGCGTCCCGTGTTGTAGCCCCGCGGAGCTCATCCATTTCTATCCAGTAATCTCCAGCGGACTTATTTCTTCGTGCGCACACTTCCAGTCGATAAGTCCTGGGCTCCCTTGCAATGACGGCAATTGGGTATTCAGGCTCGTAAGAATCGAAGCTCCCCGCGGCATAGAGCACTCCATTTGTAAGTTCAGAAAGGCGAACGCCAATGTTCATGGCGCGACTATGAACGCGCACATGCGCAAACTCACCCGCTGACAGCGTGAATTGAAAGGAATCACACTCGTCGTTTGAAAGCCTGCTTTCGATTCTTTTTCCAACCTGCAATGCACGTGCGGCCATTTGCGTTGCGGGATCGGTTGAAGACGCGGATTCATGCTGAGTAGTTGAACGAACACCCATTGCGGGAGCCTGCAGGCTGAAGCCAAGCGAGACGGTCAGACAAACCAATACAACTGTGGCAATCGCTATTCTTCTGCCAAGTGGTATTTTGAGAGTCTGGAATGGAGTCCCCAAGGGTGGCATCGTTATATCCCACACATAGGAGAAAGCCGATCTAAGTGAAGATGACTCTGGTAAAAGACGAGTCTGTGAATTGAATTTTACTTCCGGGATGGGCCGAGAAATCCAGTCAAAGTAATTATCGTTCCCTTGCTTGGCATAGATTATTCGTCGGTCTATGGAAAGTCAAGCAAGTAAGGACGAAAGGGGCCTTTCCAATAGTAATAGTGCGTCCTTTACCATGCCATTGAATCGTATTCAATTCCTGTGGAAGAGTGATAATCGTATTTTCTAATCTTTGGGGGCGGCCTCCATCGCTCGCGCAATATGCCGCTCGTAGTCCTGGGGGGTATCGATGTCGACAAGAATGCCGGGGTCATCGACTTCGACTTCGAGGGTTTCTTCGAGGTTCTCCAAGCGGATGGCCTTGGCGTTGCGATCAGGAGGAGCCTCCAGGATCTCGGCGAACACCTCGCGCGAGTAGAGCACGGGATGGCCGCGTTTTCCTGAATGGGTGGGAATGATGATGCGTTTCTTGCTTTGATAAAAGGTTTCGATGAGCTTCAAAACGACGGAAGTCGAGATCAGCGGATGATCAACCAGGGCAATGATGACGCCATCACAGTTCTCATACTGGACCTTGTCAATCGCGGTCCTGAGCGAAGAAATCTGGCCTTCCTTGAAGTTCGGATTGTGAATGACGGTGATGTTGCGGGCAAGGACGGGTTGAATGACGTCTGCATTCTCGCCGAGCACGGCGTAAATGAGATCGAGCTGCGAAGCCTCCAGCTGGTTGGCAATATGGTTAATGAAGGGGTGCTCGCCAATCTTCAGGAGGGCCTTCGGCGTCCCCATGCGCTTGGACTCCCCGGCGGCGAGGATGATGCCAATGATCATGGAGAGATTTTAGCACGTCGTTGCAAGATTTGAGGCAAGTTCAAAGGGAAATCACCGCGGAGACGCTGAGGACGCCGAACACATAAGCAACGCGCGCTTGATCAGGTTGGCGGCCATTTCCACTTTGTAATCGTTTTTGCCCAATGGAACAGCCTGGGCCAGCGAAGCCTTTCCCGCTTCAGCGGCAAGCGCTTCGTCGATCTGTTTTCCCATACAAGTCTTCTCAGCTTGTGGACAGCGCCAAGGAATCGGCGCTACTCCTCCCAGCACGACACGGACCGACCTGCACATCCCCGCATTTGTTTCCATGCTCACCGCGGCACTCGCCAACGCAAAATCCCATGCACCCCGCTCCTTCACCTTCAAGTAAACGCTGCGATGGGCCGAGGAGGAGGAACCCGCATCATGGAATGGAGGAACATGAACCTCCGTCACCACCTCCCCCGCTTGAAGGCGGTTTTCCCGAAGCGGATTCTCGGTCGGCAGGATGAAGAACTTTTCCAGGGGCATGGACCGCTTTCCCCGGGGTCCCGCCACGGTGACCTCGGCGCCCAGGGATATCAAGGCCGGTGCACAGTCCGAGGGATGGACAATAAAAACCGGGCCGCCTCCCAGGATGGCGTTGTATTTGTTTTCGCCGGAGACTGAGAAACATTCCTTGCCGCCCTTCTTCAAACAATGGAATGCCGGATTGCGGTAATACCAGCAACGCGGACGCTGACACAGATTTCCTCCGAGAGTTCCGACATTGCGAATCTGCGGTGTTGCGACGGAGTGGGCGGCCTGCGACAACACAGTAAAATGTTTTCGTATATCCGGATGTGCTTCGATCTTCGCCAGCGTGGCCATGGCCCCGATGCGCAGGCCATCGCTCTCGCTGAATTTGATGTAATCGAGATTCGGAAGCGTCTTCAGATTTACCAGCGTTCCGGGTTGAATGATCCCGTTCTTCATTTCTCCCAGCAGATCGATCCCACCGGCGATCACCCAGGCATCCGGTTTTGAAGAAAGCGTCGTCGTGGCTTGGGCCAACGAAGCCGGATTGAAGTGTTGAAAGTTTCTCATTGAATCCTCCCTGATACTGCGGATCGGGCTCAAATGTCTCTACGAATGGTAAAGAATCGTGGGAGATAGGATTCCTTGAGCAATCCCATCTGTCGCCCCTCCGGGGCTCGGTCGATTCTTCACCTTCCTGACCCCGGGCTCCGCTGCGCTTCACCCGGGGCTACATTCTGGCGCCCCTCCGGGGCTTCTGTAGATCGGGCTCTCATCGCGAAACAAAAGGGACAGACACCGGCCTTGGTGTCGATCCTGCGAACTCTTTTAAGAGAAGGTGTCTGTCCCTAACTTTCCACATCGTCTACACCTTATGACTTGGCACCGAGGACTTGAGCGCCGCCAGTACTTTGTCCGGCGTGATCGGCAGTTCTCTGATGCGAATGCCAATGGCATCGGCGACCGCGTTGGCGATTGCCGCGGCAGCCGGAATCCGGGGCGGCTCGCCAATCCCCTTTCCACCCAGGGTATTGCAGTGCTCATCGACCTGGGTCAGCAGGATGGGCTCAATCGTCGGGACATCCAGAGCCGTCATCGGTTTGTAGTTCTCCATATTCATGTTCAAAGGAATGCCGCTGGCCGGATCGATGACCCGTTGTTCGGAGAGCGCGTAGCCCATCGACTGGATCACACCCCCTTCGATTTGGCTGGTCATGGTCAAGGGATTAAACGGACGTCCGCTGTGATGCGCTGCCACGTGGCGCAGGACGGTCACTCTTCCTGTTTCCATGTCGACTTCGACTTCCGCAAAGTGCGCGCCGAAGGTATTGAGCGAATAGCCGTCGGGATTAGGCCCTCGAAAACCCTTTCCGATGATCATATTGTTCCCCGCTTTTCGTGCCGCTTCTTTAAAAGGAAGAGACTTCTGCGGATCACTTTTCACAAAAATCTTTCCACGGCGAGAGGAGAGTTCCTCCGGTTTTACCTTGAGTTCCAGTGCGGCATATTCAAACAACTGGAGGCGTGCATCGGCGGCTGCAGTTCGAACCGCTGGACCCACGGAGGCTGCTGTCGTCGAACCGCCGCTCGACCCGGAAAAAGGACAGGTCTCGGTGTCACCCAAGTCGACGGCCACATCGGCAAGGGCGATCCCCAATTCTTCGGCAGCAATTTGTGAAATGATGGTTTTCGTCCCTGTTCCCAAGTCCTGCGTTCCCGAAAGAACGTTCACCGAACCATCCCGATTGATTTTGACAAGTGCGTAGGCCGGTGGTCCTCCGCCACCCCCCCAAATCTGGCTTGCCATCCCCACCCCACGCTTTCTCGAGTGGAAATCGCCGGAATTTCTACTCTTGTCTCTATTCCACCAATCGATCTTCTTCGCGCCCGCTTCGTAAAGTTGGTCGAGGAGTTTCGCCGAATACGGTTTCGGATTCGTTTGGGCTTGATTGACCGTGGCGTAGTTTTTCTTTCGAAACTCCAGCGGATCCATGCCGATCTTCCTTGAAACGACATCCATCATCGACTCCAGGCCAAAGGTCCCTTGGACGTGGCCCGGCGCACGCGCCGGCCGGCTTCGCCCCGTGTTGACGTACACCGCATACTCCTCAGTGCGCACGTTGGCGCACAAGTACATCTCCCGGTAAGGCGCACCGCACCCAGCGCCTCCCAGGTAAGCGCCGTTGGCGTTGACGGACTTCAACTCAATCGCCGTGAGCGTTCCGTCCTTCTTGACGCCGACCTTGACGTGCTGGAGGGTCGCGGGACGATTGCCGGTATTCATCTGGTCTTCTTCGCGCGTCAGCATCAGCCGCACGGGGCGATTGGTCCTCCGTGCCAGCAACGCTGCAATCACGGTGTACTTTCCCAGTTCGAGTTTGCTCCCGAATCCGCCGCCCATGTATTGCTTGATGACCCGCACGTGGTTGGAGGGAATGTTCAAGGCGGCGGCCAGGGCATCGCGGACGTTGAACACGGCCTGGGTGGAGTCCCATACCGTCAGCTTGTCTCCCTCCCAGAAAGCCACACTCCCGTGAGTCTCCAGGCAGGTGTGCAGCTCGGTCTGGGTTCGGAAGGTCTCTTCAATAACCAGGTCGGCCTCGGCAAACCCTTTCGACACGCTCCCCCGTTCATAAATGGATGGCTTCCCTCCCACCACGTTCCCGTTGGGCCAAAGCTTGGGCGCGGTGTCCTTCATTGCCTCTTCCATGTCGGTGACAAAGGGAAGGGTCTCGTAGTCCACTTTGATCAACTCGAGTGCATCTGCGGCGGTTTCTTCGTCGACAGCAGCGACGGCGGCGACCTCATCCCCCACCAGACGCGCCGTTTTGTCGAACAAGGAACTTGACCCATGCCATCGAATCGGATCCGTGTTAAACGCAGAAATGACGGCCTTGACGCCCGGCAACTTCTCGGCCTCTGATGAATTGACACTCTTCACAACGGCGTGAGGATGGGCGCTGCGCAGGATGCGCCCGTACAGCATGTGGGGAAGCAGAATATCCGAAGTGTATTTGGCGGCGCCCGTCACTCTCTTATCCCCATCGACCCGGGGGATAGGATGACCCACGATATCCAATTCGGCATCGTTGCCCCAGAGGGGTGTCTCAATATCGGGAATGTCGACGAGGATTTCGCTGACGCGCCCCTCGAACTCGACCGTGGTCTTGACTTTCTTTGGCATGTGAGTTTCTCCGTAGGAATCTGTGGCCTAATATCCTCAGCGGGGATCGCAGACTCCTCCTCATTCAACCGAACGATCTCTGTCGCCCCGCCGGGGCTCTGACCTTCTCTCTTATGCTGACCCCGCCCTCGCCCCGCAAAAAGAAGAAGCGCGGCGCTCCCGCCACGGCGGATCTTCGACAGACGGGGCTACAATCTGGCAGCCCTCCGGGCCTAAACGGTCCAAACCCCGGTGGGCAGACGAGACGTCTGCTCCACGTCTCAGAACTTTACGCCTACCTCATCTTCTGTGCAGCTTCCAGCGCGGCCTTAAAAACATTTGGGTATGTTCCACACCGACAGAGATTGCCGGCGCAGGCTTCCTTTACATCGTCAAGTGCGGGACGGGGCTGGTGATCCAGCAAATGCTTCAAGGCCATCACCATCCCTGGAGTACAGTAACCGCATTGCAGCGCATCGTTGTCGATAAACGCCTGTTGGAGAGGATGCAGTTTTTCTTTAAGGGCAACGCCCTCGATGGTTTCAATCCGGGAACGGTCGCAATCCACCGCCAGTGTCATACAGGAATAAATCAACTGATCATTGCGGATAACGGTGCACGCGCCACATTCCCCCCGGTCGCAGACGATCTTGGTGCCCGTCATGCCCAGCTCCCGCCGAAGGACCGTCGCCAACGTCCATCGGGGCTCCACCCCAATCTCGTATTGGGTCCCATTGACCCACAATGAAATCGGAACATGGTGAGCACTGCCCTCGGTGGGCTCGTGGGCGAGGGTTTCTGCCGCAGGCTCAGCTTCCATTACCCCCGTGGTAAGTACTGTCGCTGATGCAACACCGACGCCCACCGTCGCAATGAATTCACGGCGCGACACCGGAGGTATGAGGGCTTCCTGGGAACTCTTAATCTCACTCATGGCTGAGGACTCCTTCAAGCGCGGGATATCCCGGATGGGGATGAATAACAATGCTCATTCAAACCAGGATTGAATTTCCTGATTCGCTCGTGTGGGCGTTTACAGAGATCGATCTGCGAAGGGATACATTTTGACGCAGTAGAATTTCTTTTTCAACCTCAAATATGAGGATGAGGAGGAGGGAGCTGACAGAGGAGGGTCACTGCTTCCCCGATTCACCGCGAGGGGGGTCAATCTGGGGTCGTCCTTGAGCAAACGCATGAAGGGCCTGCGCGAGCCACACTTTCTTCCTACCCCGTTCGGTGGCCAGGTAGATTCTTTCGAACCGGATCAACTCGCCCGGAGGAAGTTCCTTGTGGATGTACTTGCGGACCATCGAATCCTCTAAGACCTCGAGGTCTTCCAGAATTCGATCGTCTTTGAAAACCCGCTCTTCCATCTTCTTGTGCTCATCTTCCGGGAGCTGGCTCAGGAGGTACTGGGATATCTTCTGTTTTTCAATCGTTCCCCCTGAGCCCAGATCGCACACACCCTGCAGCTCCGGGAGTGAGGAAAGCCATTGTTTAAACTCCGCGAAAACCCTTTCGGCTGATTCTCCGAGGGGCATATCCAGATCCATTTGTTCCGAAATACACTCATTGACGATGCATTCGCCCAGCTTCGACAGCCAGGCGGAATACTGACGTCTGAATTCCTCGTTATAGCCAAAAAACTCGACGAGTCGAGAAACCTCGGAGTTCAATCTCAAAAGTTTTCCTACGGTCATTGGTTTGCTCCCTCAGAAATTTTGCCAGCCCAAGGTGCCTCATTCTGCATTGATATCCGTGCCATAGGTCAACTCATGAGATATTTTCGAATCAGCTATACAATCACGATGCCTTTTCATCGCGGCCATGGAGGTTTTCAATCTCGCCCTTGGAGTCCGATCATGGCGCTGAATCGTCCAGCGCCCGAGTGGTTCCGGGAGAGGGGGCGGCGATTCTCAAGTGGAGTCGCTTTGCCGACAAACTTTTTCCTTTGAACAAACTCCTTGAACATCGTTCCAGCCAGCAACAAGGAAGCGACTCCGCATGCCCAATAGAGCGCAGCAAGCCTTATCAGGGTCTTTTCCCACATCGTCAGCCTCCTCACCGATTCCAAGCCGGCCAGGCTCGCTTTCGCCGGGTTGTCTCCAAACAACTCAAAATCTGCAGTGCAACTTCCGATTCCTGTCTCGCCAGACTCTTCTCCCCTCGTTCTCAGCTATCCCGTCGTCCATGTGAAGGAATCGATGGGGGTCGAGTCAGGTCCTTCCTTCATTGTTTATAGGGTGAGTGGGAGGACTGAAAGATATACCCTCAACAAAGGATTATGCGATGGCTTCCAGGAGGTTGCATGCCCTTGAACCAAAGCTAAGGCGAGAGATCGGACCTTCGCCCACAATCGCGGCGGACCGGTAAAGTGATGTGGTGCTTCCGCCTCATAGGCCATTCCTGCCCTCGTTTGTGGGGTCCTGTTGGGTTGGGATGGCCGACCAGGGATCGTCGCTCTTCCGGCAGACGCCGCCGCATTCATCCCACATAGCTGGGGAGAGGTTGCGCACTCTTTCGATCAACAGGGAATGCAAAGGGGAACCGGCCGCCACCATTCCGAGTGGCTGCCGGAGATTAAACCGGTTGAAGGCGATCCTGCGTCCATCCAGCAGGCTTGCTTGCCCACCTGCTGCCTGGACCAGGGCCACCCCCGCGCACGTCCCCCACTCCTTCCGAGGGGTTAACGAAAACATGCCATCATCCATGCCCGCGGCGACACGCGCGAGCTTGTACGCCATGCTGGACATAGGCTCGATCCGCAGGGTAGTCGATAGCATGACGATGCCACGGCGCCATTCTTTTCTCGAAACCGTGATGCGCGCCTTTTCCACATCACTGACCTCACTGGTCTCGACGGGAGAACCATTGAGCATCACGCCGCGACCGGAAAATCCCGTGAACAATTCATCCCGGGCGGGATTGTATATCACACCCAGTACGGCCTGGCCCTGGATTGAAAGGCCAATCGAAACACAATACTCGTCGCCCAGTTCCACAAAATTGCTGGTACTATCGAGTGGATCGACAACCCAAACACGCGAGCAGGAAAGTCTGGATTGGGAATCTGCCGACTCCTCTGAAAATACGGCGTCGTTGGGAAAGGCGGCATTGAGTCCCGCGCGGATGATACTGTCAGCCTGGATGTCGGCCATCGTGACCGGTTCCCCCTTCGCCTTGTACTCCACTTTGGGATGCCGTGATTGATGGCGCCAGAGGACCTCTCCGGCCTGCATAGCCAGACTTGTGGCGACTTGGATTTCCCGCTCAAGCTTCATAGATTTCTCCAAACGTGCTGAGAATCAAAATATTGAAAAAACCAAAAGCCGCCAGCACCCCGCTTTCCAAGAACCCCAATCGATAGTGAAGGGGTTCTCCCTCCCTGTTCTACAACCGTCGTCCTCACAAACCTCGTATGCACCGCTTTTCTCCATCCCTTGCCCATAATTGAACTACAGCTCAAGGGCGGTTTAATTACCCTGGAGTTTATATAGGGTTCCAAGCGCACCAATAGATATAGGGTTTTCAGGGAATTACCTGAAATGGGGTCCAATGGACTCAACTTCTGTTGCGGATTTCAAGGAAGGTGATGGTTTCATCCGTCTTGCTGAACCATGGGGCCGGGAAAGCGGCCCGTGCTGAAATCTTGCCCCATCACTCGGGAGCAGCTTCAGGGAGGGACAACCTGTCGTTTCTATATCATTATCCATATCCATGCTATCAACCACATCATCTTCTAATTCTAATCCGGTTAAATCCACCCTGGGCATCAAATGAGAGTATTTTGTGAAGGAGGACCTTCCTGGCAAGAATCTGTCCAGAGTTGCGCGATTAACGCATTTTTTCGAATGCATCACCATGACTTGCCCAGGAGAATCCCCCTCCTCCACGAATTGGCAGAGCATTGATGCCCTGCTCGTTTGATCAAACTTCATCCTTTGTTGCGACACTATATTTTTTAGGCGCGGACGCACCCTATTTAATCTGACAGGGATCCGAAATTCATGAGAGCGCTGAGGATTAGGTTCCCTCTCACCCGGAAGACAAACTGACGAGTTGTGGAGGCATGAGGTCTCCGGATTCAACGGGATGGAAGACAGGTAGAGCTTTAGGAGGAAAGTAAGAACCGCTTGTCATTCAAAATTGATTTCCTTCGATGACGGGCGAAGAAGAGTTCAGGGACCTGACTGACACCGGTGGACCCGGCCAGAGGGATGGTCCGAACCCGAGGTTGAGGGGGACACTCCCTTCAGATCCGGGGTGAGTACAAAGGGTTTCCTGATTGAGTAACAGTGGGGAGAGCACGCTGCACTGCTCTCCCACACCTGGTTCTGCCCGCGAGGATCTCCTTTTGATCCATCCTCTCCCGCGGTGCAGAAAGGTGGCGGCGAGTGGCGCTACCCCCACTTGCCGCCACACCCCAAGGCAGAGTCCGCTCACCTCTAATCCTCTCTGCCTCTGTATTCGATTCCTGCAATTATCCCGCCAATAGCCCAGCCCCGCTCCCTATTCAAGTGTGTTTCTGCAAGCGCATCGTCAATTAAGGATCAAGTGCTCGCTGCAATGGAACTAAAGAGAGGCCTCTGTTGGAAAGGGGGAATGAATGCACTGTCATTACAGAATTCCGGGGGCAAAGCAGAAAAGCGGGGAGATTAAAGACCGAGGAAAGCTGGCACCGGCACCCGAGTCATCAACCTCCCCAATTCACATCAGCTAACGGCTGGGACTCAAGTATCCCTGAGAATGAAACTGCCTCCCTGAGATTCGGCAGGTATCTGCCAACGAATCAGTGTCGTTCAATCCTTCAGGAGATAATTTAAAGCCATATAGAGATCCAGTCTCCCAAATCCAAGATCGCTGGTCAGTTGTTTAGCATGGGAGAGCGTGTTCATGCTGTTGTTGTAATTGGTATTCGAATAGATTTGTTGGATCAGGGCTGGAGCGCCGGACACAAAGGGCGCGCTAAAGGAAGTGCCCCAGACCGCAGCGTAGTGGTTGCCTGGAAAAGTGGTGATGATGGCTTCGCCGGGTGCCGCCAGGGCCACCAGGCTTGAGCCATAATTGGAGAACGTACTGCGCGCATCGTTCCAGGCAGTGGATGCAACCCCGATTACATTCCTTAAGGCGGCAGGAAAGCTAAGATTGTCGGATCCTGCATTTCCCGCCGATGCCACGCAAATCACCCCGTGATCCGCGGCATAATTGATAGCCCGCACAAGCTCCGCGGAGGGACTTGCCATACTGAAACTCATGTTGATGACATCAGCGCCATTGTCCACGGCATAGTAGATGGCACGAATAATGTCAAAGCTATTTGAGGTTCCATCCGCCCGGAAGGCCTTCAATGGCATGATCTTCGCAGTGGGTGCAACCAGGTGGATAATGCCAGCCACCATAGTGCCATGTCCAAAAGCGACTGGGAGATTGTTTGTGTCGAGAAATGCGACCGTAGACTGGTCCAGGAAAGCGACTGTGGATTGATTGAGGATGGCTTGGTTGCTGCCATCCAGAAACGCCACTGTGGATTGATCGAGAAATGCAACCGTGGACTGGTTCAGGTCGACCCACTCCGAAGCGGACCCCAGAACATTGTTTACGAAATCATAGCCCGGCGTAATCCATCGCTTGAGCACCGGATGATTGGGATCAATTCCCGTATCAATGACAGCAACTATCCCTTTACCGGTCGCGTATTGATGGGCGCCCGAGAGATTGATGATAGAAGCTGCCGGCTGGTTGAGATAACTGTTCCAGACGGAATCACCCGCATAGGAGACAAACGCCTGACTGGAAGCAAGGGTGGAAAGTGAACTCGTTGATGGAGTCATGCTCCCGGCTTGGAGAGTTGCCGGGTTTTCGGGAATCACCGCCGGGATAAGTTCTTCAAAATTTTGGACTGCCGGGTCAGCCTTGACTATCGCGTCCATCGTCCCGGGATCAGCGGTCGCCGGCTCCTGTACCAGGTAGAGACCGTGGGTTCCGTCCACCGAGCCCAGGAGTTGCAAGTTGTACTTGTCCAGAACGCCCTGCAACGAAGCAGCGCTTGTCCGCAGAATGCAAATATCAGGAGTTGCGGCCTGAAGTTGAAGTGCGAAAAGAAAAATTGCCAAAATAAGTGCAACCTGAAAATGCCGCCTTACATTTTGTCTCATGACACCTTCTCCACGTTAAGATTAACCACAAAGATCAAAGCAATTGTTAATCCAAAAACATTACCCTGTTTCGAACCCAACTTTTCTCTTCCGGCCGACATCTCAATTCAAAGTTAAACCTTTATCCAATAACGCGTTGCGTTCGATCGCCTCGCCTTTATCCCTAGGAGCAATTCCTTCGGGAATCACCCGTTGTATTCCAAGTCGTGATTCAATCTAGAACAGTCCCTAGAAACTATGGAAAGATTTGTAATTGCACATTCTCACCTGCTCGGCGGTCAAATGTGCAATTGTTGAGTCAGGTCAGACCCGAGCAATCTTGGTTCCAGTGTTAAACGTCGCGAAGAATTTCGCACGAAAGAATGTCCTTTCTATGGTAAATCCTCATTAAACAACTGAATCGATGTTGCTTGAAAAATGTTGTGGAAAAGATCCACGGGAGACGCCCCTCTGGTGCGCCTCCTTGAAGGCAATGGGTGGTGGTTCAAAAGTGAACACAACCCCGAAATTCGTGAATGAAATTAGAACTTTGCCTGGCGAAGAGCTTTGAGTCTGGAGGTCAGGGCCTGGTAGAGATCAAGTCTTCCATACCCTAAATCACTGGTGAGTTCTTTGGCGTGTGAGAGTGCATCGACACCCCCGAAGAAATCTGTTTTGGGATCAAATTGGAGCAACAGACCAGGAGCCCCTGCCACAAATGGAGCGCTGAAGGAGGTACCCCAGGCAGCCGCGTAATGACCGCCAGGATAAGTCGTGATGATTCCCTCCCCGGGGGCAGCCAGGGTGATCAGACCCGATCCAAAATTCGAGAACGTGCTGCGGACGTCGAGATTGGAAGTGGATGCCACCCCAATGACGTTTCGCAAAGCCGCAGGATACCTCAAATCATCCGTCCCGTTATTCCCGGCCGAGGCGATGCAGATAACCCCATGATCAGTGGCGTAATTAATCGCTCGAACGAATTCCTGGGAAGAACCCGCCAGGCTGAAGCTCATATTAATCACGTTAGCGCCATTATCGACCGCATAGTAAATGGCGCGAATGATGTCAAACGTATTTGAGCTGCCATCGGCTTGAAAGGCCTTCAGAGGCATGATCTTGGCGGTGGGGGCCACCAGATGTACGATCCCAGCCACCATGGTGCCATGACCAAAAGCCGCAGGAAGCTTGTTGGCATCCAGAAAGGCGACAGTGGATTGATCCAGGAAAGCCACCGTCGATTGATTCAAAACCGCAGAGTTCGTTTGATCAAGGAAAGCCACGGTGGACTGATCCAGAAAGGCCACAGTCGATTGTGCGAGGTCGCTCCACTCGGAGGCGACTCCTGCAACATTGTGGACGAAATCAAAACCCGGCACCAGCCATCGCCTCAGCGCCGGATGATTGGGATCAACCCCCGTGTCAATAATGGCGATCGTCCCTGAACCGCTTGCCATGCCTTGAGCGCTTGTCAGGTTGATGATCGTGGCTGCTGCCTGATTGACATAACTGGTCCTGACGATGTCTCCCGAAAATGAGGTAGTGCTTGTGTTACTCAGGGCATCAAGGAAAGCCACTGTCGACTGACTCAGACTTGCTCCTGCTAATGCCTCGGGAACGAATACGCCACCTACCTGCTCGAAGCTTTGAACTGAATCATCAGCCTTAACATGGTCTTCCAAAGTCGCCGGATCCGATCCGGCCGGTCCACTCACCAGGAAGACGTCGTGGCCCGGGGTGTCCACACCCCGGATAACTTGCAGGCCGTTCTTATCGCATACAGTATCGCGAGTTGCAGCCGGAGTCCTGAGAATAAATAAATTGCTGGCAACTGCCTGAAATTGAGCGGTTGTGGCTGGGGAGGCGCTACGACCGAAGAATCCCTGCGGAAAAACAATCCAGCAGAGTAGCATGAACAAGGGAAGCCAGACGTACCGTTTTGCATTAAATCTCATGATGGACTTCATCCCCTAACCCCATATCGGAAAAACCTGCGTATGAGCACTCCGCTATTCTTTGATAACCCTTGGACCTAACCCCGATCATCTTCGGGTGGAACGCTCAAGGGTCGTGAGAGCATTCTCTCAGGAGAACCTTCCCCCAAGAGTTGCCTGAGTGATATATCCATCATCCTGGCAACCCCAACGATGGCAAGGCACAGACCAACTCCCAAACACTCTCGTATCGCTTGTTCCATGCTACCCTCCAACCCGGTGAAATGGCCGGGCCGAAATGTACACCGGCCCGGGCGCTTCCATTATTTCTTGTCCTTCTTGTTCACCCGCTTCGGCTTCAAATCCGAATGTTCCATGTGATGCCCCTTCACGAGCTGATTCAGGGAAATCTCCATCAGCCGGGTGATTTCCATATCATTGACAGGCACACACAATCGCAAGCGCTTTCTCGCCTCGCATTCCAACTGGAACTCGCCCAGTTGGTTGCTCACAGTCCGAGCTACAATGTCCTTTCCCGCCAGGAGGAAAACCGGCACATGCGAGTGCCGCTTGGAAGGTTCCTTGAAATTGGCAATTTGACCAACCAGAACCACTTGTGAAGAACCCGGCTCGTGATCCAGTCGCAGATCCAGTGAGAAATTGGCGGCATGATCCCTGTAAAGTGCCTGCCGGGTCATTCCCTGACGGGAACGCACGCCTGCGGGCAAGGGGCTTCGGAAACTGTCAAAGACCAAGCGCGGCACAAACCGGGGCAAACGTCTCAACTTTTCCGGCTGGTTCATGGCAAGAATCGCCTTTGCAACTCGCTCGACGGAGAGAGGAACCTGAAATTGTGGCTCGGCCTTGGCAATCCTCGCCAAATCAAGGAACAGCCGCGCCGTGCGCCGGCACTTGCTGCAACCGAGTTCCAAGTGCCTTTCCATGGAATTGCGATCGATTCCCTCTGTCAAGCCGCGAGCAAAATCGCTCCATTCAGTGATGTCATAATGCTTCATTGGCCACCCCTGGCTTGTTTCTCAACAAGTTCTGGCCTCAACAACCGTGTATCTGCAGTCGAAGTCAGTATTTTTGCGGGAAGAACTGTAAGCCAAGCCATACTTATAAAATCGTTGTCCTTGGTCATAATACTCATTGGTCGGCTCGCTCCATCAGACCTGAAACAATCAAATCTAACATGTTTAGAATCAGTGCATTATTGTCGATTGGGGGTTGCTCCGTAGTGTAACGCGTTGCATTCGTATCTTGAACCCTCGCAACCTTTAAACCCATCTGAAGGCCGATTCTTGCTGGGAAGTCAACGCACTAGCCTCCAACCAATGAGGGTTACGATTGAGAGACAAAAATATACCCAATGCAAGAATTTTTTCCATGTTAAGCCTAAATTTCGCCCCTGGCCCCGTTTCATTGGTCAAAATTGATAATGAATCTATGGACATCAACATGGGGAACTCATCCTTCCTAAGTTCAGCCACCCAGCTTGTCTTGAACATTGGAACACCCCTCAGGAGCAGCCTTTGTCTCAGCCCGTTCTAAGATCTCAAATGGCAGGTCTCGTTTGGGGTCCAAAGGAGGGGTTTAGAGAAGCCTCAACCATGATAGCCTGGTGGGGCCCCCGAGTTCCTCGAAGAGGAACCTGGAGCCCCACCATTCTTCCCGATATTTAGAACGATCCCTGCAGGACCGACGCGCTGCCACTCAAGACTTGGACAGCGTGTATATCAAGAACTGACGAGAAACCCGGGCAGGCCGAACCACACTGCAGTCGTAATTCACCTCGTCCCCGATTGTCCGTCGTGAAGGACCCGACGTTGACCGAGCCGCCATTGACGGTGACTGCCACACTGAAAGTCGAGGTGGGAGCGAGCTTATCCCCTTTCACCTTCAGCGTTTGTGCGACACTCCCCTCTTGCGACTCGAATTCCACTTCGGCATCTCCCTCAGCTTCCCTTGGGGCATTTCCGGCGGGGCTCAATTGAATTTCACGCGAAACGGTTTGAGGCGCGCTGTTGGCGGCACCCCCTGCTCCGCCATGGTCATCCCCCCCAGCGTGCTCAATCTCTGCTTCTGCCGCACCTTCCACCTCAATTTTTTGAGCGATAATACTAAAATCCCTGGCCATCATACCTTTGATCTCGACGTCCGCTCCAACCAACAGCGTTCCCTCAACCCGAGTGGCATCAGTCTTACTGATGGCGACACTGATCGAGGGTTGCTTTGCAATTTCGAGAGTGAGTATATTTCCGTTGACGGCGGTGATGGTCCCGTGGAGTTCGAGTTCAGCTTGATCCTCCATCTTTTGACCCACTTCCACCTGGGTGACGATCAATTGTCCGTTCTGCATGAAGCCATCCACGTCCACGGGTTGACCCGAGCGCAGATCGCCCGGCTGGAGCTCGTGATTGTCCCCGCGATGCCGGATGTGGGCGGAAGCGGTAACCGAGATACTCGACCCGCCGATGGTCAGTTTGGCGGTGCCGTCGCTCAAGTCCATATCTTCAATTTCACCACGCATGCGAAACTCATTTTCGGTTTCGTTCTCCGCTTGAATTTCAAACCTGCGCGCATCGATGCCCTTGGATGTGAAGATGCCTCTCGCTTCGATGAATTGCCCCAAACTCAAGTCGTCCAGGGACCTCTCGACGTCACCTGCTCTCACGATCTTCGTCAGATCATCCACCAAGACAATTGTTTGAGGTCCCCCCGAAGAGGGCGTGCTCAAGGAAACCGTGAGTCTTCGAGCGGTCGAAGACGTCCTTTCAATTTGCGTAATTCTGCCCTTGAATTCAATTTCATTGTCACTGCCAAATACCGCGGTCTGTGAGGCGAGTCCGAAACTCAAGATCAGCCCGAAAATGGCGATCTTAAGAGTACTCCCCCGGCGAATTTGATTCTTCATGTTCAACTCCTCGTTTAAAGTGTTATGAGATTTTTGATTGAACCGCCGCAGTTCTCCCGCGCGTGAGGTGAGACCATGGAGGTGCTCACTCGACTGTCTAATGGATTCTCAATTGGTGGTTCCACTCCAGGATTTCCCCATGGCAGGAACCGGCGGTTCGATCTCTTCTGCTCGTTGATTAAAGGGTGTGATGCCGCTTAGAAAATATACCCTGCGCCAACGAAATTGAGTTGGGTGCGAGGCTCACGAGGGCATGTCTTTGCCGGTAAATTCGTTTTAATCGCTCCCCTGGCAGACAAAAAACCAAAGGGTGGCCGGCAATTTCAGATTCAATTCGAATGCGGGGGAAAAAGGGCGGGGGAAAAAGGATTGCTGTAAAGCGTCTTTGACAGTCGTGAAGGGGGAAGGAAGTGCAAAGACCGTGCTCCGCATTTCGATCATCCAGCGGGCAAGTCCCTCTTTTGCGTTCCTTCAGGAGAAATCACATCGCCGATCATCACAAAGGGGGCCCAATAGTAAGGGTGTGGGTAATTCTGTCGAAGGTCCTGGATCGCCCTTTGAACGGCTGTGGATTTGTTCGAACAGTTCGGAAGATGCGAGTAGAAGGACTTCATGAAATCGGCGGTGCTCTGATCGTTCACATCCCACAGGGAGACAAGAACCGCCTTCGCACCCGCATAAAGGAGGCCGCGGACCAATCCGAGGAGTTCGTCTCCGCCCACTACCACGTTTGAACCGGTGGCGCAGCCACTGAGAGTGACCAGTTCCGAGGAGAGGTTGAGGTGATAAAGGTCAAACAAACTGAGCATGGAGTCCCCCAACCGGATGGCCGAGAACATGGGGTTGTCCTGACGGAATAACCCGTGGGTGGCGATATGCAAGAAGCGGCAGGTTGAACCCACACCGCGCAATCTTTGCTCGTTGGCTTCTTCTCCCAGGTAAAGCTGGGGATTCGGAAGGGTTGAAGCCACCGCTTGAACCTCATCCAGGATCTGAGGCGCCTGAACATCCGGAATGCCGAGAATAAGGGAGCAGTCTTCCGGCCTTGTTTGCTTGGAACAACAGAGATAATAAACGCTGGCGCTCGGCGCGTAGGAAATGGTGAAATCATCCACCAGATAACGCTCTCCATCAAACAGGGCATGAAAAGGGAGGTAGTGCAAAAAGCTGTGCGGGACGACAATTAAATGCGCCGCATGGAGCTTATTTCGAACCGGAGCCAGCAATTCCTGGTAGAGCTCAGACAGATGCGCCCGGGTGGCTTCGTGCAGGAGCTCCTCGAACGTCCGGACGTATTCCGGCCCCAGCCGATATTTGGAGAGCTGGAACTGCAACAGACGGAACAGATCGCGGACCTTGGAAATAGACGCCACGGCAACAATTTCCAAGTGTTCCCGGGACAGGAGACAGGCATAAATGGTTTGGCGTGCCTCGTAGTATTCCAGCAGGACGGTGTCCGCGGGAATCTGGGCGCGGATGTCCTCCAGACTGACACACCCGGCGTCCTGCAAAGAGCTGAATTCCATGTCCGTCGATCTCAAGCTCGATAAGGTCTTCAGCAACCGGTTTTCCACATCACGCGCGTGCCGGCTCAACTGTTCAACGCCCCGGCGGCCACGCTTCTCCTGAAGCATCCCCTGCAAATCAATCTGGTGATAATACCAGTTGAGCTCCTCGCGGAGGCGACGCGCCTGTTCGACGCGGTGAAGATGGAAAGTTCTCGGGGCGGGCAGGGACTGGGCTCGAAAAGCGATCAAATCAGCCAAGCTGCGCGATTTTGCCTGTTCGATATAGGCAAAAGCCCCCCTCGGATCAGCACCCGGCCGGCCGCTGTCAAGAGACATCCAGACGAGGCTTTCATACACCGAGAGCTTGTCTTTAAGAAATGCAATCTTCAGCTCTTCAGCCCGAATCTGACTGCGCAGGTTTTCCAGTCGGGAATGGGCTTCCAGGTACGCCTGCATCGCCGCCTTCTGATCTCCCCGCGCCTCTTGGATCTGCCCCAGCACAAAGTATGCCTGGTATCCCTGGGCCGGAGTTTCAATCCGTTTTATCCTTCGGAGGGCGGCGCGGCACATCTTGAGGGCCCGGCGGGATTCACCCGCCTGAAGATAAAGGCGCGCGAGGAGCAGTTCACACAGTACCGCCTTCGCCGAGAGACCACTCTTCGCAAAGAATTTCAGGGCGGACTGGGCAAGCAGTTCTGATTCGGAGGGCCGATTCGCGCGGAAAAGGACCAGGGCCCGGTAGAGGTCAATCAGGGCGGGCCAGAGATGATTTTGTTCGCGCAAAAAGAGTCGGCGGGCCTTCATGAATGATTGCAGGGCGACAGAAAACTGATTTCGATGACTTGCGGCGATGGCAAGATTTGTCATGGCCTTGGCCGCTTCGTAACCCATTCCCAGTTTCTTAAAGCTCAGGAAGGCCTGCTCCGCCAGTTGGCTCCCTTCCTCGCTTAAATTCAGTTCCAGGTACATTTCGGATTGGTCCAGATCGCACAGCGCGCGGTGGTAGACATCGCCCACCCGCTCACAATGTTCCCGTGCCGCCTGGTACATCGAAATGGACCGCGTGTACTCGCCCCGCAAGTAGTGCAGGTATGCGATGTTGTAGTCCGCTTCCGCGACCAGCAGGGGCATGCGATTCTCTTCGCAATAGGTCCGGGCTTCCTGATAGATCTGCTCCGCCCGGGTGAAATCATTCAGGCTGATTTCGCACACCGCGATATTGCTGAGCGCCGCGGCCACATCGACTTTTTCGCCCCGCCGGCGAAACTCCCGGAGAACCTGCTGATACAACCGGAGTGCCTCGGAGAACCGATCCTGTCGGTAGAGGATATTTCCGATATTACCTTCGAGGCGAGCTAGACGGGCACGATCCCCATGCTTCCTGAAAATCGTCCGAGCCTTCTGTGCCCACGCCAAAGCCTCGTCATATCGGCCCAGGTAAATGAGTGTCTGCATCGCACCGCTCAGCGTCCGTCCCACATCGAGTTCTCGATGGTGCCGCTGAAAAATACGCAGGGCCGCCTTATAATCCACCAGGGCCCGTTTGTAATTTCCGCCAAAGTACCGAAGATGGCCCATGACTCGCCGACACTGGGCGCGCGCGATGTCATCATTGAGCCGCTCCGCGATCCACTGGGCCGCGCTCGCCAACCGGTCTGCCTGTCGAAGGTCGACGTGAGCGCGTTTCAGCGCCTCTTCATAGAGGTGCTCCACCACCGCACGGTGATGAAGCAATTCATCCTTCTCCAGGAACTTTCGGCGGGAAGATGGGTTGCGGAGGCGCAACAGCCGGGTCACGAACTGTTCCATGCGCTCGGGGCTGACGGGAAGGTTCATTCCTCGAAGTCCCTCTCTTCCAGGGCCTTTTGAAGGCGACTCAGGCAGCGACCGCGGATGAAACCCAGGGAACCGGTGGCGAGGCCGAGTTTCTGCGCCACCTCACGGTAAGGGATGGGGGGGTGCTCGTAAAAAAGAAGTTGAATCAATTGCTGACAGCGATCTGAAAGACCCGCAACCGCTTCTCGAACGATTTGTTCACGCTCGACATCCTCCATCAATTGGGGCGAGACGGCGGGTTCGTTGCCAAGTTCTGTTTCATCCTCCTCGCTGACCTCCCGGCTCGCCTGACGCCGCTGTTTCAGCTTCCAGTGAAACGCCTTGTGGGTCGCCATGGTGATCAGCCAGGAACGGAAAGACTCCACTTTTCGAAGTCGTGGGAGCTCGGAATAAAGATCCAGACACACCGCCTGGAAAATGTCGGCGGCGTCTTCCGGTGCCGCATGGTACTTTATGGCAATGGAATAAATCAGGTTCTTGTACTTATCGATCAGGGCGGACCAGGCTTCCTCATTTCCAGCCAGGCACTCGCGGACCAGTTGCGAGTCCTCCCACTTCATTGCCGCATTGCTCAATTCGACTGTCATCCGATTAGGAACCTCTCCGAATTCACCAACAGGATGGCCTCACGTCTCGCGTGGAATTTTCCGGCATTCCGATCAATCTTTTTCGCAAAATGTGAGGCGCCTTGCGAGCCCACAGTTCCTCTGTCAGCTGCCGGAACTGTCACTGTTTCCCTCTGGGTACCCGCAATGCCCCCCCTGAACTTTCGTGTGTTGACGTTAGGATAGGCGAATCACCGCAGGGTGAGCAGCGTTAACGGGAAATAAGATCATCCCTAAGGTGTGGCCTGGGGTTGAAAGCGGCCACATGCTCTATTCGGAAGGCTACCTGGTCTAATCAAAAAGGCGACCCCACTCCCCTTTGCCGCTCCATTCAAAGAGGAGGCCATGAAGGTTCGAAATGCGAGGAGACACGTCACACTTCTCGAGAATAACGGCTGTGACCCTCCCGAATTGTGGATGCCTCTCCCGATCCCTCGCCAGGATTTTCATTCTGGCGCAGCAAGGATTCTTTTTCAATCGAAAAAACGCGAAACGTCAAAAAAGGAGGGTTTGCGGGGGAATCAGTTTTGCTGGGAAGTGAAGTGGAGGTATTCCGTAAAGAGCTCGACGAGTCCGGGGTCAAATTGCTTTCCCGAAAACTTCTTCAGCTCTCCCACGGCCTCATCCAGGGACATTGCCCGGCGATAGGGGCGGTCATGCGTCATGGCGTCGAAACAATCGAGGAGGGTTATGATGCGGGCGCCCAGCGGGGCAACCTCTCCCTTCAGGCCAGCGGGGTATCCTTTGCCATTGTAGTTTTCATGATGATGAAGAATGTACAGGCTGACCTTTTCCATCCCGATGATCTCCTTGGTGATAGCCCATCCGTACTCGGGATGTTTCTTCATCAGCTTCCATTCTTCGGGTTGGAGCGGCCCGTCCTTGCGGAGGATGGCATCGGGGATTCCGACCTTGCCGATATCGTGGAGGGTCGCGGCGATCTGAATATCTTCAATCTCCTGGGGAGTCAAATCGAGCATCTTGGTCATCCCCAGCGCCCAGTTGGTCATCTGGGCTCCATGAGTGCCCGTGCACTGATCCTTCAAATCCAGCAAGGCCACCATCGAGTCCACAGCAGAAAGAAGGAAACGCCGCGCCTCTAATGCGCCAGGAGGCACACTGCAGTACTCTGATTTCACCCTGGCACTTCGGCGGGCCTTATCCGGCCACTTTGACTCAGAGAACTTCGAGAACGCGGCGTCTCCCATGTGTTCCTCTTCCCTCCCTTATCTTGTCTGGGCAGCGCGTTGGACGGTCTGGGCTTCATCGACGCGCCCCTCTCCCAACTTCTTTTCAAAGCCCGGATTCAAGAAATCGATGGGGGCAGCGGCCAGCGAAAAGGCCGAACTAATCTGTCCGGGGACCAATCCTCCGACGGAGGCGCTCAATGCGGCCACCCCTGCGACCAGCGCGCTCGAAAAAGAGGTGCCGGAGGCAAGCGCATAATGTCCCCCAGGATAGAGCGTCACCAAATTGACGCCCGGGGCAGAGAAGGAAACGTCCTTCCCATAATTTGAGAACGGGGCAATGATGTCCTGATCATCCGTTGAAGCTATCCCATACACACCGTTATAAGCCGCAGGAAAAACATCCTTCTTAACTTCCTTGCCCTCGTTGCCCACAGAGGCAACCAGAATCACTTGATGGCTGAGGGCGTGATGGATGGCTCGCTTCAGGACCTTTGATCCCTCCGGAAACGAAAATGACATGTTAATCACGTTCGCGCCCTGATCCGCAGCGTAGTTGATGGCACGTACTACGTCAGAAAGAGTCCCCGCCCCGTCAGAGCCAAAGGCCTTCAGGGGTTGAATGCGGGCATTTGGCGCCACGACGTGAATTAAACCTGCGACCATCGTCCCGTGTCCGAAGTCGGGAGGTAATTGATTGAGCAACGACACGGTCGACTGGTTCAGGAGCGACACCGTGGACTGGTTCAATAGAGAGACGGTGGATTGATTCAACAAGGCGACAGTCGATTGATTCAACAACGCAACAGTCGACTGGTTCAACAACGAGACGGTGGATTGGTTCAGGAGGGATACCGTCGATTGGTTCAATAAGGAAACGGTCGATTGGTTTAAGAGTGATACAGTGGATTGGTCAAGACCAATCGCCTGATTTTGATTGAGCAATGACACCGTAGATTGATCCAGACCGGTCCATTCGCTCACATCCTGATTGTCATCGATGAAATTGTATCCAGCCATTAATACATTCTTAAGAATAGGATTTTCCGGGTCGACACCCGAATCGATATCGGCCACGACGATTCCCGTTCCGGTCGAGAGGGTATGGGCCTGGTCATTCCCGATTAAGGCGAGCGCCGGCTGATTTGCATAACTTGACTTGACGTTCGCACCATAATAATTGGTCACCGTTGCATCATTCAACAAGGACACGGTGGATTGATTCAAGAGAGATACGGTGGACTGGTTCAGGAGAGACACGGTCGATTGATCCAGCCTTCCCACCTGGGTTGTCAAACCGCGCGGGAGGGTAAGCGCGCTATTCTGCTCGGCACTCTCCACCCCCGGGGCCTGGGAGCACCGCGTCGTCAATTGATCACCTGAGGCGCCGTCAGTCGCTTCTATCAAAAGAGTTGACCCATCATTGATTTGTCTGACAATACGGGCTTGGCAAAATCCAAGCACGGTGTCGATCGAAGCGTTAGCTTCCAACACGATAATGCATTGGTTCGCAGCCGCCGCTCTTGCATACCCCACACTCACCAACAAGAAAAGCACGGCGAAAACACACAGGGTTTTCTGAAAGAGACTAATCACAAACGGCGACAAAAGTCCATTCTGGGATTTCATGGTGATCCCCCTCCTCAAACTTGTGCTTGAAAGTAATGATCTCGGTTGTGTTTAACGTCAGGCTTCAGTGACTGTGGGAGTGTGTTTCTACTGTGGGGAGTGTGTTCTTACTGTGGCGCCTCTTTCTCTGTATTTGCACGAATGGTCAAGGGCACATTGGGGACGAGGATTTTCCTTGCGTTCGCCATTAGTATTTCCAGGTCGTATGATCCGCGGGGCACCACACAGAGAATAAATTCTCCAAGCTCGTTCGTATAGGTTGATTGAACGATTCGCTTGCCCTCACGCAGCATCACCTTCGAGAGGGTGAGATTCCCCGGGGGTGTGGAGTGCCGGGGCATCAATTGACCAATGATCATGCGCTCGTGCTCATTGCTGGTTTTGTCAATCTTCAAGTCGAGCTGCAGCTCATCGGCCTGATAGAGGATCTGGCGCTCCGTGGCGGCGGGCTGGCGCACTCCGACCGGCAAGGGGTCCACAAAATTATCGAACAGCTTGTCGGCCACCGTGCAGACCAGGCTCATCACCTTGGATTTCTGCCGACGGAATGCCTTCACAACTCCACGAACAGACGATTCCGGCGGTTCGAAGCCGCGATCTTTTTGAAGCATGGTCGACAAGCCACGGTACCAGCGAATGGCTTCCTCGCAGGATTCACAGCCCCCCTTGAGGTGCGCCTCGAACGCTTCGCGCTCCTTCCCGGCCAGGCACCCGGCAACAAATTGCGCGAAGACCTCTTCCATGAAATGCTTATTGTCCATCCTCGATCCCTTCCGGGTTTCTACCTCTTATTACACCTGCAAGACTACTACTCGATTGCCACAACACTTTCACACTCTCCACACTAATAAAGTGGCTCGAATGTGAAAAACAGTGCATGCAAACGGAAACTTTTTTTGCAGAGCGAACCGGTAAATGACAAACCTGACCCTACATGGGTCAAAATGACCGCACCGTTATGGCCGAACGGCTCCCGGGGGGCACCGCGGGAGCTTTCCCTCAACCCATTCAATCTAAAGAGGCTCATGATCTCATTCAAGGCCCACATGCCCGGCATCCGCCCCCAAACGCCGATTACAGAGTTGTCTTCCCCATCAGAATAAACGGCGCCCAATAGTACGGATGTGTGTATTTCTCCTTGATGTCTCGCATGGCAAAACAGAGACTCTGGGCGATATTCTTGTTCTGTTTCAGGTTCTTGTAAAACTCCTGCATCAGATCCGCCGTGGAACGGTCGTAGACATTCCACAGGCTGACCAACAGGGAGCGGGCCCCGGCATATAGGAACCCCCGCACCAGGCCCACGAGTTCATCACCGCCGACGATGCGATTCATCCCCGTCCCGCAGCCGCTCAAAGTCACGAGGTCTGCATCCAGTTCAATGTTGTAGATGTCAAACAGGCTCAAATGAGACGAGCCCAGGTAGATCGATGAAAACATCGGGTTGTCATTGCGAAATACGCCATGCGAAGCGATATGTAGAATGGAAGCCTCGGCCCCCAGGGACTTGAGTTTTTCCTCCGTCGCCTCTGCTCCCACGAGGAGAGTACAATTTGACAGCAGCGCGGAGGCATCGTGGACTTCATCCAGCACGTGGGGAATCTTGGGATCCGGCACACCCATGATCAGAGAAGATGTCTTTCCGGAGGGTGGCTTGGTACTGCAGAGCTTGAAGACACTCGCACTGGGCGAGTAGGAGATACTGTGGCCTTCGATCAGATAACCGTCCCTCCCCTTGAGGGCATGGAAGGGTACACAGTGCAGGAAATCGTGGGGGACAAAGATTAGGTCTCGCCCTGTTAGCTCTGAGGCCAACGGCTGAAACAGGGACTCATAAAGGTCGGAGAGATGCGTGTCAATCGACCTTTGAAGATAGGCGTGATGGTTGGAGACGTAGCTCGCTCCGAAGTTGAATTTGCTGAACTGATACTTGAGCAGATCGAGTTGATTCTTGACCACCGAAGCTTCCGCTAACCCGGAAATTACCTTCAGCCCCCCCCTTGTCAACAGGAAGGCAACCACCTGGTCCCGCACCAGGAAGTACTCAATGAGCGTCTGGGATTCGGTGAGCGACTGCTGGATGCGTTCCGTCCGGACAGATACGGCACAGTGTAGGGAGGCGTATTCTTCATCTTCCGCGGGCAATTGACGAAGGACCTTAATCAATTGAGATTCGTGCTGTTGGATCGACTCGCGCAACGCGGTGATCTTGAATTCGTTCCCGGCCTTCCCCTGAGCCTCTTCGAGATTGACCTTGCTGTAAAACCAGTTCAACTCCTGCCGGAGTTGATGCAGGTGATCAATAATTTCGCTGCTGGGAGTTCTCGCCCGACGAACCTGGCCCACTCCCGAGGAGAGCAGGTCCACCAACGCCCGCGACTTCGAGCGTTCCACAAAACCGTAAGCCTCAGCCACTCCGGCCGCACGGGGACGGTCCAAGTTGAGAGTCACCAATCGTTCATAAACCGACTGCTTGTCTTTGAAGAACATGATCTTCAATTCATCAGCCATAATGTTGCCGCGCATCGTCTCGAGGACGGAGAGGGCCTGGAGGTAGCTCTTCTCTGCCCGCCCGAGATCACCGACCGCTTCCTGTGCCAGTCCCAGCGTGTAATGGCTCTGATAATTCAACCAGGGGGCGTTGACCCTTCCTAGCCTCTCCGTGGCCCCCCGGGCCCACTGTTCGGCCTGGGGCGCCTCGCCGAGCCCCAGGGAGATCTTGGCCATGAGTACTTCCGCAAAAACCGCCTTCGCCACAAGCTGTTGGGACTCGAAGTGTTCCAGCGCAGTCCGGCATAGATTCAAGGCCTCAAAGTGACGGCCCGTCGAATAGAAGATCGTGGCTTTGTACAAATCCACCATCGCCATCCACACGAGGTTGTTTTCTGCCTCAAACAGGGACCGTGCCTGGTCAAACATCTCGAGGGCTTTGAACAATTCCTGTATCTGCGTGCGCGCCGTGGCCGCGATGGTGATGGCCTTGGCGCGTTCGTAACGCATCCCGATCTGGAGAAACCTCTCGGCCGCACGCTCACTCAGTTCAATGGCATCTCGCGATAGATTCAATTCAAGATAGATCTCGGATTGGTCGAGGTCGCATAAGGCGAGGTGCTGGAGGTTGTTCCGCTCCTTGAAAGAAACTGCGGCTGCGGAAAGCATTTCCAGCGCCCGGGTGTATTGACCGCGGAGATAATAAAGGTAAGCAATATTGTAATCCGCCTGCGCCACCAGGAGAGGCATTTGATGCTCCTCGCAGAGGGCACGCGCTTCCTGGTAACTCTTGAGAGCATCTTCGAAGCGGTTCAAGACGATCAGGCAAGTGGCCCGGTTGCTCTTGATCCCGGCAATCGCTTCGTAGTCATCGCCGTTTCCCAAAGCTTCAAGGGCGTGGTCGTAACACTCGATCGCTTCCTGAAATCGATCCAGCCGATGATAGAGATTGCCGCGGTTGACTTCGAGCCGTGCCAGACGGATGGTATCGTGATGCCGCTCAAAGATCTCTTTGGCCCGCTCGGCCTCCAGAAGACCAATGGCGTACTCGCCCAGATAAAAAACGACCCCGACCGAGGAGGACAGCGTTCGCGCAAGTTCGATCTCGTCTCCCAGGGATTCAAACCTCTGAATGGAATCCCGGTAGTGGCCCGCCGCTGCGCCGTAATTTCCACTCACCTGCTCGGCGTTCCCCAAGGCACGCTCCGCCAGGGCCATCGCTCTTGGATCTCCCAATCGAGTGGCCGCGCCACTGGCTGCCTTTGCAAGGCGCATCGTCGCCTCACAATCTCGTCGGCTGTATCGAATGACTTCCTGTGCGAGATGTTCGACGAGGGGAAGATCAATCTTGTCCGGCCAACGCGCCGGCGGGTCCGCCATCTCTTCCGGGGAGGCAGAGTTGACAATCTGCTCTACCCATTCATCGGTCGAAAGGGCCGGAACCGAGACTTCTGAGGGAGACATTGAGCTGTTAACTGAGATCTTCATGGCTTGATTTCTTCAATCCACCCGCCTCGCCCAGCGTAAGGCCCGCGCCCCCCAGGATGTCCTTCAACTTCTCCAGGCAGCGGTCGCGTGCCGGCCCGATGCTGTTGCTGGAGACCCCGAACCGCTTGGCGATTTCAGAGTACGAAAGGCGGGGCTCATCAAAAAAGAGGTGCTGGATCAGGGTGGCGCACCGTAGTGGGAGTTTCTTCATCGCCTCTCGAATGACCTGCTCCTGCTCCACCTCCAGGGAAATCCGGGAGATATCCAATCGCCCATCCACCACGCGGTCCGCCTCCCCCTCAGAGAGCGTGACCGCCTCGCGACTCATCTTCTCCCGCAAATCGATGCATTTGCGGACCGTCACCGTAATCAGCCAGGTCTTCAATTTGGTGGAGTCCCGCAGGCTGCCGAGGCTTTCAAGCAAATCCAGGCAGACCGATTGAAAAATGTCGGCGGCATCGCTGGACTGATAGCCGTTCTTGATGGGAATGGAGTAAATCAACCGTTTATACCTCTCGACAAGACACTCCCATGCTAACTCTTCCCCGTTCAGGCACCTCCGGATCAGCTCCTGGTCGTCCGCGGCCGATCCGGGGGTCGTCGATTTCAGTGTTTCAAATACAGTTGCTCGGAGTTCCATAAGGCATAGGGCGCGATGACCACCGGCTGCAAATTCCCGATCTGTTTCTTCATGGCGACCACAACATCACGGCTGATCAGGGGAATGATCGGCAATTCCTCGGAGACGATCTTTTGAACTTCATCGTAAGCCTTCTTGCGGGCAGCCCGCTGGGCCGTGGTCATCTGTTCCTTCATCAAGGTGTCAATCCGGGCTTCCCACGCCGTCGAGGGCTTCTCTTCGCCGACATGCCAGACGTGAAGGGGCCCGCTCGAAAGCCACACATTCATTTCGGCCCCGGGATCATCATCGCCACCCCCCAGTTCCATGATGACAGCGTCATAGTCGAAGGACTGCGTCAGTTTCCCCACTAGGGCGTTGAATTCCACAGCTTGAAGCTTCACCTGGATTCCCAGTGGCTGCAGGTCGGACTGGATGAGACTGGAGACCCTAGTCCGCTCCCGGTTGTCCGCATTGGTCACCAGGGTAAATTCGACCGGCGCGCCGGAGGGAGACCGCAGGACTCCATCGCTGGACGGTACGCGAAAGCCCGCCTGGGAGAGCAGTTCCCGCGCCCGGCTGAGATTCAAGTCGTACCGCACGATCTTCGGGTTGAACCAGAACTTATTGCTGGGACTGGTTTGTGCAAAAATCTCGTGCGCGGTCCCGTGGTACACCAGCTTAATGATGGAGGACCGATCTATCGCATAGGCGATGGCACGCCGAAAATTGACGTTGGAAAACCAGCCTTCCTTTTCCGGATCCACATAGGGTTTTTGCGTAGCGGGGTTCACACTGTTGTTCAGATTGAATCCAAGGAAAAGGTATTGCAGGCTGGGCCCGGCATTGATGAGGGAGATTCCCTTGTCCGCCTCCGATTTTTTCAGGAATTCATAATCGGTGGGGAGCACCTTATCAAGCAGGTCGATATCGCCGCTGACCAGCCGCAAGGTGGCAGCATTTTGGTCCGGCAGCACCTCAAAGAGGAGTTCATCGAGATAAGGCAGCGGATTTTTTCGGCCGTCGACCTTCCAGTAATGGGGATTGCGTTCCAGGATCACGCGCTGTCCCGGGACAACTTTCTGCAGACGAAAAGGGCCTAATCCGGCCACGTTTTTGGGGTCCTCGGCCAGCGTCCACATCTTTTCAAAGCGCCCTTCCCGATAAGCGCTCTCGAGCAGGTGTCGAGGCAGGATCCCAATAACGTCGAATGCCCGCTCGGCAGGCCCGTGGGCTTGTGGAAACGTGAATCGCACCGTCAACGGCCCCAGTTTTTCCACCTTCAAGGGTTGACCGTTGATGGTCAAAAGCGCCCGCTGCGTGGAGTTGACTTTGGGGTCGAGGTAGACCTGGAAGGTGAAGACCACATCATCCGCATCAAATGAATGGCCATCCGAGAAATGGACCCCTTCCCGCAAGCGCATGGTATACACAAGCCCGTCCTTGGAGACCTGCCAGGACTTGGCTAAGGCGGGCTCAATCTGCTGCGTCGCGCGATTGAGGTGAATCAGATCTCCCAGAAGTTGATAGGTCACCTGACGAGACGCACTATCGTTCGCGATCACCCAGTTGAAGGACCGTGGGGCCGCCGTGATTCCTACCACGAGGCGACCTCCCCGCTGCCCCTGCACATTGAGAACCGCTGCGTCTTTGGAAATACCGGTCCCAGACTGGGTTCGTGGCTGGGCGACGAACCGGGAGCACACGCCTGATCCAAGACCCAGGCACAACATCACAACTAGAAAGAGCCGACGCGACACCCGCCCCGCGGGCGACTTGCCTGCATGGGGATTCCTCCCCGCTCCTTTGTTACTCAGTTTTGTCTCCATAGATTTTGTCCCTCTGGAAAGACACGAGAATGGAAGTTCGCAGTTCAATCTGAAGCGCTGCGCTTCGGGCGCCTGGTTTCCTTGAATCGCCCGGAGGCTTTTTTCCCGCGCCAAAGAGTATTTTCACAGAGTTGAACGATGAAGATTCCCCTCTCGAAGCAGCAGAGGGACACTTGTAATGAGCCCGGCGGCATTTCCTTCCTCTTCCCGGGTCCCCACGGGTTTACCGGCTCTCAATAATCTGCACAGACTTCTTCACCGAGCGCCCGAGGCAGGGATAACCCAGGAGGTTTCCGTGAAATTGCCGGGCACCCTGTTCAATGGAACTCTTCGGCTAAATTGAAGAAATTGTTTAGCAATTTAAACGAAATCAGGACCGGTTCACCTTTGATTTTCCCATTCCAGCCGTTTGAGGTCAGGGGATCCGGTCTGGCGGCAAGTCATCGTTCTGGTGTGGTCTCAGGCGATGCGGACAGGTACTTAACTCCGACACCCACCTTTTAACGGTCATTCCACAATTTCTGCAAGCAAAAAATAATTTACCCTTCTTCCCGGTATCATTCGTGTCCTCAACAACAACGAATGGTTCAGGGTTTCTATTGTAGTCGGAGCGAGCCTCTGTGCGCAGGTATTTTATTGCACCCTGGGGAGATAAGAGTTAGAGACCCCCGGCGCCGGAGTGAAAAACACTACAAGGAACATTGAGACCGAGGCCCAAAGTTATTGTTCCTGACTGCGCCCTGAATGGGATTCTCATCTAGCTTGCCGTTTCTGCTCTCATCGGGTAGGAGGCGGGGTTACCCCCGCCGTCCTCCCACACCACCGGACGTACGGTTCCGTATCCGGCGGTTCAGAAAGACCGCTGGAGCACGAAGTGTTGATCTCGCAGCGAGACGAGTCCACAGCGATCAAAGTAG